>JBDNCJ010000042.1:0-27940 GCA_046719715.1 Chloroherpetonaceae bacterium
GGCTTGTGCAGAGCAAGTATCCGTTGTGCCTGAAAGGAGATAATCAATTATGAAATCACTTGTTTTTGCTCTCGTCGCATTTTTGGGGTTTGGGCATTCTCTGGACGCAAGCGCGCAGAAAAATCTTCGCGTTCAACTCAACAAGGCTAGATCTTTTGCAAATCAGATAGACGAAGAGATTTCAAAAGGCCGCGTCTTGTTGGAGAAGATTCTCTTGTCGGAGCAGGGAGATATTTTTATTGATGTGTCAAGAGAGATTACGATGTGGGTGACGAAAAGAGGGGTAAAGATTAAAGTCCTCGAAACATTTGGAGGTTCTGGCTATGATATTCAAGAGTATTACTTCAACAAAAAAGCGAGATTAGTAATAGTGATAAGAGAGTCTAAGCAGGAGTCACGTAAATGTTACTTGTTTAATGAACTCGATGAACCTATAATTTGCGCTGTAGCAAACTGGCTTCAAGAAGAGTTCGAATTCAGTCCCTACTACGACATTCATCCTATCACGTTTGAGGAACGTGAAGAGTTAGAGGGACTTGGCAGAACGTTAAACGATGCGCTTGCAAAACTCCCGCAAGACGAGCAAAGCCTAAAAGAATTTATGAGAACAAAATAGGCGAATGCCTTCAGAGCCGCTCTATCCCCCATGAGCGGCTTTGTGTTTATACAAACAGCATCTGTTCAAATTCGCGCGCGAGTTGCATGGTCAGATTTCGACGCTCGTATTTTTCAACGACCTCTTTCGGTGGCACAGGAAGCGTGCCTGATTGCCATTTCTCAAACAGTTCAAGCATTCTGTCAGCAATTTCATCGGGATTTTTCGGGTGAGCCACAACGCCATTGGCATCAAGAATAAACTGCTTCGATGCGCCGTCGGGCATAATCCCAAAAAGCGTGCGCTCACAGGCAACATATTCAAAAAGTTTGCTTTGTGTGATGGTCTCAATATGTTTGACATCGGATTGCGTCGCCCAAAGCACATCGGCTTGAAAATTTTCTGCCAGCGCCTCATGATGCGATTTGTAGCCCTCGACTTGAACCAGCCCATCAAGCCCCAACGACTTTGCAAATTTCATGTATTCTGTCGGAAACAATCCGACAAAACGTGCTTCGACTTTTTCACCAAGTTCGGGATTTTTTTCAATCGCTTTTTTCAATCCCAAAAAGAACGGCTTCGGCGAGCGTTCCGAACTATGCAAAGTGCCTGAATGAAGAAATCGGAACTTGCCTGTATTGGCGCGCACTTTCGGCACATGCTCAAAATCTTGTGCGTCGTAGCCGTGCGGGACGATAGCAATATCTTTATGCGATAACTGCATTCGATAACGACGCAAAAACTGCTCTTTCAAGGCGCGATTCACCGCAACGATTTTATCTACGCCTAAAACGACTTGCTCTTCCAAGCGTTGATGCCTACGACGATGAAACGGCGTCGGATAAACGTGAAGCGGATTTTCAACCCAAGGGTCTCTAAAATCCACAACGGTCGGAAGTTGATATTTCTTGCGAAGTTCAAGGGCAATCAAGTGTGAAGTAAACGGCGGCGCGGTTGAAAAAATCAGGTCAATGTCGCCATGCGCGGCAATGATTTCATCGGCTTTTTGCAAGGCGAATTTCTTCCAGCCGATTTTATTGTCAGGAATGAAAAACGTTTGGCTGGCAAGGTTCATGAGGCGACGCATCAATTCGCTCGGCATGTTGAACTGTCGCGAGTTCGAAAGTGATGCCGCCGTCTTGGTAACGTCCTTCGTTTCTGTGCGATGAATCTCGATTTGCGACATGGCGAGTTCGCTCAGAAGTGTTTCGTCGTAGGCGTAGTAAGCGGTGGGGGTAATCGTGAGCACAATTGGCTTCCAGCCAAATTCGGGCAAATACTTCACGAACTTGAGCGTGCGTTGAACGCCCGAAAGCCCCATTGGCGGGAAGTAATAAGCAATCACCAATACTTTTTTTATCGTCTTTTCCGAACCTTGCGATGCGGAACGCTCCGTGCTAAACGATGAAAGCGACTGCAAAGAAACAATCTGAGATAATGCCATAACAAAAACCAGTTTTTGTGATGAATTTCAAAGGGACTATCCGACTTGAGACGATTGGATATTGTTATTTTTGGGGCAGCAGCACAAAGTAAATCTTGAACTAGATTGCAGGTGAAGAAGGTTACTGTTGCTCAAACGTAAAAACTTTTTCGATGTTTTGCGATTTTTATTTGACCGAAAAATTTCGTAGCCATCAATCACTGAAATCAAACCTGAAAAAATCAAACCAACATGGCAAAAGAACCAACCGAAGCCTCGCTGAACAAGATATGGAAGTATGTTGAACACTACTGGCAGAAGTCAGGAACCTTTCCGCACCCCGATAAATCCGTAACGGAAGTCGTCGTCAAAGGTTTGGCGCAACATGTCGATGAACTCGGCAAGCCGCTGTGTCCGTGCAATTTTTACGTTGATAAAAAAGCCGAAGCCCAAAAGCGCGAGTGGATTTGTGCTTGCGAAGAAATGAAGCGCTACAAATATTGCCACTGCTTGCTCTTCGTCAATCAAGAAGGGTTGCCGATTACGGAATACTTGCCCGAAGAGCACGAAGGACGGCAAATTTACGGTCTCGTCAAAGACCCAACGCCCGACAAGGGACGAGAAGGCGCGAAAGTTACGCACCCGAATCGCCACCCATCGCCCTCGTCGTAGCGGGCAAGTCGCTTTGGCGGGCGGGTGAAACCGACCACAAGCAAAAGCGACCTCATGCGCTGCAACGTCGTGCTAACAAAACACGCGTCAAAATCTGTTTGGTGCTGAACTTGTTGCGGCTGTTTTCGCCGCCGCCCTGACATCTCTCAATCCGCCCTCATGGATTGGATTGACGAGTTACCATGTCGCTCAAACTAAACCGCGTCGCTCAAGCTCGTGAAGGTGAAGTCGCGAATGCGCATCGGCGGCACAAGGTTGCCGTTCAAGCGTTCCGACTTGCCGAGTGCATCAAGGTTGTTGAGCATAATGATTGGGCTTTCGTTGAAGCGCATGTTTTTGATGGCATATTGAATTTTGCCGTTCTCAATATAGAATGTGCCGTCGCGCGTCAGCCCTGTATAAAGCAGGGTTTGCGGGTCGACGCTTCGGATATACCACAGCCGCGTTACAAGAATTCCTTTTTTGGTGTCTTTGATTAACTCTTCCGTTGTTGCCGATGTGCCGTCGATGATGACGCCGCTTGGGAAAGCGACAGGTTTAACGCCTTTTTGAGCCGCCCAATAGCGGTCGTAGAAAAGATTTTGAAGCACGCCGTTTTGAATCCAGACGGTTTTTTCGCGAGCAAGCCCGTTGCCTTGCCATGTTTGTGCAGGAATATCGGGGTGAGTCGGGTCAGAATAAATGGTGATACGTTCGTCGACGATTTTTTCGCCGATTTTATTGCCGCCACCTTTTTTGGAAAAGAAACTTCTGCCTTCGTCGGCGGCGCGTGCGCCAAGCGAGAAAACAAGATTGTTGAGCAATCCTTCGTCTGACACAAGCGCGGCAGGTTCAAGAATAACGGTGTATTTGCCCGGCTCAATCGCACGCGGATTGCGTGAGAGTTCAGCTTTGCGAACAGCGATTTCAGAATCTTCTTTCGGGCGGAACTTCGTAACATCGTTGTAATCTTTGACCGCGTAGCCCGACCCCGTGCCGTCACTGGTGCGCACCGTAAGCGTAAATTCAAGCCCCGTTGATTGGTTGTAAGCGAAAAGCCCTTTGGAATTTGCCATTGCGGAAAAGCTCGTTCCGTCTTCAAAAAAGCCTGCCGCCGTCATGCCGAGTTTTTCCGCTTGTGAGATGCCTTCATATGCGACATTGGCTCGATACTCTGGCGAGATGCGTGCGGTCGATTCAAAGTAAGTTTTCGATTCGAGATACGTCTGCGGCTCTAAAAACGGCATGGCTTCGGGATTTTCAGGCGCAAGTCGAGCGAGCTCTTCGGCGCGGCGCACGCATTTCTCGATGGAAGCGTCATCAAGTTCATTCGTTGAAGCACTACCGACGCGCTGACCAAATTTCGCGCTGACGTTCAAACCGACGTCTTCATTAAATCCACTGGTTGTAATCGTGTTGCGGGCGTAGCGCACGTTGCCGCTGACGTTGCCGCCCAAATTCACTTCGCACTCTTCTGCTTTTGAGAACGAAAGTGCTTTGTCAAGAATTTTTTTTGCCTCTTCTTTTGATAAAACGGACATTGTTTGATGTTGAATTTCGGAAGTCGGAATGCTGAGCGCGCATCGTCTCCGACTCACCGTAGGTTAAAATTGCTTAAATCTACTTGTTGCGTTTGGCTTAAACATTTCGCGCCGTGTTAATCACATTGACGTTGTTGAAGCGCGTGGTCGAACTGCCGTGCGACACCGCACTTACCTGCCCGGGCTGACCTTTGCCGTCGAAGAAACTGCCGCCTAAGCGATAGTCGCTTTCGTCGCAAATGGCAACGCAACTGTTCCAAAATTCTTGGGTGTTGGATTGATACGCAACATCTTTAAGCATGCCTACAATTTTGCCGTTCTTGATTTCATAAAACAGTTGCCCTGTAAATTGGAAGTTGTAGCGTTGTTGGTCAATCGAGTAGGAACTGTCGCCGACGATGTAGATGCCTTTGTCGACGCCCGCAATCATCTCGTCAACGGAAAGTTTTGTTTTGCCCGGTGCAAGCGAAACGTTCGGCATGCGTTGAAACTGCACCGAACTCCAACTATCGGCGTAGCAACAGCCGTGCGATTCTTTTTCACCAATGATGTGCGCTTGGTCGCGTATGGCTTGATAGTTGACGAGGATTCCATCTTTAACCAAGTCCCAGCGTTTCGTGCTAACGCCTTCGTCGTCGTAGCCGACGGCACCGAGCGAAGTCGGTTGGGTTTTATCGGCGAAGAGATTGACAATGGGACTGCCGTAATTGAACTTTTTCGTTTCCCACTTATCGAGTGTGGCGAAACTGGTGCCGGCGTAATTGGCTTCGTAGCCGAGCACGCGGTCAAGTTCGAGCGGGTGTCCAACCGATTCGTGAATCGTTAGCCAGAGATGTGCAGGGTCTAAAACTAAATCATATTTACCCGGCTCAACCGATTTGGCTTTGAGTTTTTGTTGAACTTGCTGTGCGGCGAGCGTGGCATCTTCAATCATGTCGTAATACTTGCCGTATCCAACGACGCCTTCGGGCAGTTGATATTTGCCTTCGGGACGCGCCGAGAGATACTCATAGCCCATGCCCATTGGAGCGGCAAGTTCGGAGCGCGATTGAAATTTGCCCGTCGATTTGTCAATGACAGTTACATTGAAGGTCGGCCAAGTGCGGTGAATGTCTTGGTCGATGTAGGAGCCGTCGGTCGAGGCGAAATACTTTTGCTCATTAACGAGGAAGAGGGAGGAACTCACGAAGTTCGCGCCGTTTTTCATTGCCGCATCATTGACGCTCAACAGAAAATCAGTTTTCTCTTTGATGGGTGCTTCGAGCGCGTTTTTTTCAATCGGCGTTTTCCAACGTACTTCCCCGAGTGCTTTTGTCGGTGCGAGTTTGACGGGTTCTTTCTGAAATTTGGAATTGGCTTTTGCGATGGCGACGGCGGTTTCTGTTGCTTTCTTAATACCGTCGACAGTGACGCGATTTGTTGAGGCAAATCCCCACGTGCCGTTGGCAATCACGCGAATACCAACGCCAAAGGATTCCGTATTCTGAATGCCTTGAACTTTGTTTTCTCTTGTGAAAACAAATTGGCGCAGATAGCGACCGATTCGAACGTCGCAGTAACTTGCCCCGTTTGATTTTGCCGTATTGAGCGCAACATCGGCAAGTCGTTTTTTATCGGCAGTGGATAGAATCGGCGTAACGAGTTCCGTCTCGGAAACTTCTTTGCCGAAAGTTGGTAGCGGCAAGAGCATGGCACCTGCTCCAAGTGTCGCAAGTTGAATGAAATCTCTACGATTCAAGTGTGCTTCTCCTTGTTGGTTCGAGTTGAAGTTAAATTGAAATGAACGATAAGTGAGGAAAAAGATAATGCTTTGACGCAAAGAAAAAAGCAAAAGTTTCAAGTCGTCGCCTTGCAGATTCATGGCGTTAGTTCGAGCAAGTTGAATTTTTGCACTCGATTTTTGTAAATAGACGCTCTTCAAGTTCAAACACATCATTGATTGAAAAAAGCACCGTCTAAACCGAACGTCGTCGTCTACACGGACGGCGCGTGTGAAGGCAATCCCGGACGCGGGGGCTACGGCGTCGTGATGCTTTGGGGCGAGAAGCGCAAAGAGATTTCCGGCGGATTCCAGCGCACCACCAACAACCGAATGGAACTTCTTGCGGTTATTGAAGCCCTCGCCGCACTCAAACAGCCGTGCAACGTTAAACTCTATTCCGATTCAAACTATGTCGTCAATGCAATGAGCGAAGGCTGGGTTGAAAGTTGGCGACGAAAAGGCTGGCGCAATTCGCAAAATAAACCCACGCCAAACGTGGATTTATGGAAACGTCTATTGGCGCTATGCGAGCGGCACGATGTTGAATTTATTTGGGTGAAAGGGCATTCAGGCGTAGAAGAAAACGAGCGATGCGATGCGCTCGCCGTTGCCGCCGCGCAACAGCCGAACTTGCCCATCGACGAAGGCTACACTACTCGCGCTGGTGTGTCGTGATGTTTCCCGATGCGTCCCATTTCAAAAAGAGCATGGTTTTTCTATCCATTGCCAGTTCATAGCAACCGCTTCCGTCACGGTCGAGGCGCAAAGTTTCCTCTTTGACATGAGATGAAACCAAATGTTTGACCGTGAAGTGCGAGCCATCTTTAATTTTTCGCCAGCGCATAGTGATGAGGGAAAGTTGAAAGTTGCTATCCATGTAGAGCGCGAAGCGTCCAGCCCGAGAGTCCTCTGTAATGGCAACTTCATAACTTTTGATGTTCAGCGTATTGTCTGTCTTGAAGACCCCTTTGGCAACAAAAGCAAATTTCTCAACGCTGTTGATTAGCGTATTTTCCGTTTGGCGTCGCGAAGTGATTTGGCTGTGTTGGTCAATTAAAGTTGCAATTTGAAAAAATAATTGAGGAATACAGTTGATGCTGTCGGCGAGTGGCGTGCTTGAGTTGGTAAGGGCAGAGATTGTAACTAAATTCGCGCTGTTCAAGGCGTCGCGCGTTTGTGCCTCAATGTGCTTGCTTGAAGAGGCGAAGCATAGGCAGAGCAGGCAGGCGTAAAGTCGTTGACTGTTCAATTGCATAATCGTTAGGGGAATGGAATCATTCAAAGAGATTCTCCCAAACCAAACTAATCTAATGTTGATGAATTTGTCGTCTTCTCCAGCGCGAAAATATACGCTTTCTCTCGTGTTTTTGCTGTTGTCACTCGGTTCGCTTTTCGGGCAGACGAAGCTCAGCGTCGCCGTCGGATTGGAAGGCGGGCGCGCTTATACGGACGATATTCCCACCTACTCTTTGCAAAATAAACTCGTCGTAACCGCCGTCGATGTGTGCAACGCGCTCAAAATTACGCCGACGCTGACAAACCAAAGCGTCAGCGTTTCAACATTCAGCAAAACCCAGCAGCGACTTGTGCTTGAACTCAAAGCCAATACGCACTTCATCAAAATTCAAAACACAAGCGAAAACAAGCCGCATAAAATCGTGCAATTAAATTCGCCGCTGATTCTTTACGGCGATAAAATTTATCTCGAACCGCATCAAGCGCGATTGCTTTTCGGAACGCTTCTCGATGCAAAGAGCGACACGCTCGGCGGAACGCTCTCGTTCAATTTCGCACAGCCGTTCTCGATTGATACCGCCAAAACGCTCGCGCCGATTGAGATAATTGCTCGGCACACGATTCAAACCGCCATTGTCGAGGAAAAAGCCAATGGCGCGATTGTGCGCATTATTTCCACGAAGCCGGACGTCAAGTATGAATTTATTCCGCCCGATAAAAACGGGCTTGCTTATCTCACGTTCGTCGGCGCGACGGGCGATATGCAAGCCCTTTCTCAAACCTTCAAAAGCGGATTTCTCCGACGCATCACGCCCGTTTCGCTCAGAGGCAGTCTGCAACTGACGCTCGAATTTGACGCGCAGAAATACACCATCAAATCCACCGATATGACGCGCGAACAAGGGACGAACAATTTCATCTTACTTGCATTGCGCGATGTCAATGTTCAGGAAATCATTGAACAGGAAGATAAAGAACTTAAAATCAACGCGACGCTTGATGAACAGCGAAGCAAGTGGAAGTTGGACGTCATTGCGCTCGATGCTGGACACGGCGGCAAGGACGTCGGCGCAATCGGGGCAAGTGGAAACTATGAAAAAGACGTTACGCTCGCGATTGTTAAAAAGGTTGGAAAATTGATAGAGAAAAATTGGAGCGACGTCAAAGTTATCTATACACGCGATTCTGATAAATTCATTGAACTGGACGAGCGCGGCAAAATTGCAAATCGTAACAATGCCAAACTATTCGTCAGCGTCCATTGCAACGCCAGCGTCAATCGCAAAGTCGATGGCGTGGAGGTCTATCTGCTCGGTTTGCATAAAACCGACGCCGCCCTCAAAGTAGCGCAACGCGAAAATGCGGTTATGGTCGAGGAAAGCGATTACCAAGAACGCTATAAAAATTTCACCGAAGAAAACTTGATTATGATTACGATGGCGCAAAATGCATTTGCGCATCAATCGGAAAAGTTGGCGGAAATCATCAGCAACGACATTGCGCGGCGCGCCGCCCGTCAAAATCGCGGCGTCAAGCAAGCCGGCTTCATGGTGCTCTGGACGCCCTCTATGCCGAGCATCTTGATTGAAACCGGCTACATTTCCAATCCTGCCGAAGAGAAATTTTTAGTCTCTGAAACGGGACAAAATCAAATCGCCGAAGCGATTTTTGAAGGACTCGAAAAGTATCGGCGCGACTACGAAGCGCAAGTTTCCCGCGAATAATCCCTCGCTTGAAGCGAATAACCCGGCTTCAAACTTGTACGAATATTACTTTGAGAAGGATAAGTTTTATCATTCTGAATAAGCGTAGCGGGGTGAAGAATCCATGAGCGAGTCTCGCCGAGTTCGTCAAGTCGATGTCAAGAAAGGCAATGTTCCTTCGCTTCAAGCAGTTGAAGTTGAAAACGGTCGCATTAAAACTTGGAACAGTGTTAGTTGATGTGAATATCGGCAATGGCTTCCAGCGAAGGCTCTTCGTGCGTTACGCAGTGAATCGCGCCAAGTCCCCAAATGAGGTCGGTGCAATCAATGCCTTGAACGCGCCGCGTCGGAAAGCACTTCTGCAAAATCTCCAACGCTTTCACATCATTGGCACAGCGATAGGTCGGCACCAGCACAACATTGTTGGCGATGTAAAAATTGGCATAACTCGCCGGCAAGCGTTGGTCTTGCTCATAAACGGGCGACGGCATCGGAATGGTGATGATGTTGAACGGCTTGCCGTCTTGGTCGGTGAAGGTTTTCAGTCGTTTGTAATTTTCCATCAAGGGTTCGTAATTCTCGTCGCTTTTATCGTCTTCAATAGCGGTTACGATGGTGTCGGGGCTGACAAAGCGCGTGATGTCGTCAACATGTCCGTCGGTGTCGTCGCCTACGATTCCATCGCCGAGCCATAAAATTTTTGTAACGCCGAGATAGTCTTTGAGATAGGTTTCAATTTCAGATTGCGTCAGATGCGGATTGCGATTCGGGTTCAAAAGGCACGAGGTTGTGGTCAGCAAACAGCCTTTGCCGTTGACGTCAATCGCGCCGCCTTCCATCACGATGTTAGGATAAAAGACGGGCAGTTGTTTCCATTCCGCAATTCGCGTCGGAATATCGTCATCTAAATCAAACGGCGGATACTTTCCGCCCCACGCGTTGTAGCCCCAATCGATAATGGCTTTTTCAACTTTGTCGCCATTGCGACGCAGAACGAACATCGGTCCATGGTCTCGGCACCATGCATCATTGGTTGGAAATCGGTGATAGTGAATGTTCGGCACCGCGTCGCGAATAATGCCGCTTTTAGCGACCATTTCGCGCACGTCAAATTCCATTTTTTCATCAAGCACATTGATATGGACTTCCTCGTGCGGCGCAAGGAATCGGAAAAACTCGATGAAGGTTTCCCAAATCGGTTCAAGCGGCTTATCGGGCCAAGTTTCAGGCTTGTGTGGAAACGAAAACCATGTGGCGGTGTGATGCGCCCACTCTGGCGGCATTGCAAATCCAAGTTCTCTTGGCGTCATTGATAGTGTGTGTTAAAATGAGGTGCAAAGTTAGGAAATGTTTATTGCTTAAATGATTCCGCTTGCCATTAGCCCTGAAATGAGGATTAACATAACCGTTACGATGCGTTGAACAGCGTGCATGGTCATTTTCGGCACAAGCCTTGAACCGATAAATGCCCCCAGAAAAGCGGCGGCACAAGCACAGCAAAGCACCGTTGTGTTTTCTGCTGCAAGAGCAAGCGTTAATCGCTCGCGATACACCAGCAGTCGCGTAACATCAATCAAACAAGCAATTACAACGCCGGTTGCAATAAAACTTTCTTTTGTCAGATTGCATTTGAGCAGAAACATACTTCTTAGCGCACCTTGATTGCCCGACAGTCCGCCGAAAAAGCCCGACAACAGACCGCCAAGCCACAGATACTTGCGTTCAATCTTCACGCCTTCCAGCGTCGGACGTGATTCCAACCACACAAACATCAAGAGCAGTGCCGCCATCAGCAGTTTTAAGGGCGTTACTTCTGCCGTGTGATTCAGCACCTCATATTTGTAAATTGGCTCAACCGTCGACATTGCACCTAACAGAACTGCGCCAAGAAATGCCGATATAATTCCGCTCACGCCAAACTTGATAACGACTTCCCAATCCGCACATCTTCCAACCAGCATCAACTTGAAAAGGTTATTGAGCAAATGCACGATGGCTGTTAGAGCAACGGCTAACTCAATCGGGAAAAACAGCGCAAAGACAGGCATGAGCAACGTGCCAAGTCCAAAACCCGAAAAGAGCGTGAGTGCCGATGTAATCAGCGACGCAATCGTGATAACGATGAGTTCCATGTTTCGTAATGTTCTGCGCCCATTGTCGTTGGGTTCTTTTTTTCATTTCGTTATCAAAAGTCTTACGTTTAGAGTTCAAAATTTACAAACCGCATTATGAGCGTTTTTTCTCTCGTCCTATCCAATATCGCACAGCGAAAAATTTCGGTATTTCTTACAGCGCTTTCGGTTGCGCTCGGTGTCGCACTCATCGCCGCCACGCTTGACATCAAGCGGCAGGTCGAAGAAAAATTCAGCCAAACGAGCGTCGGCTATGAACTCATTCTCGGCGCCAAAGGCTCACCGCTTCAACTCGTTTTGAACACTGTTTATCATTTAGGGAATCCCACTGGGAATTTGCCTTACAGCACTTACGAGATGTATCGCAGAAGTCCGTTTGTCAGTTACGCCATTCCGATGGGCTTGGGCGATAACTATCGCGGATTTCGAATTGTATGCACCACAACCGATTTTTTCACGAAGTTTAATTACGCCAAAGATAAACGCTACGAACTCACCGAAGGACGTTTGTTCAACGACGATGAACTCTATGCCGCCGTTCTGGGCAAAGATGTGGCGGAAAAAACAGGCTTAAAACTTGGGGATAAATTCGTCGCCACACACGGCTTGCAGGAATCGGGCGGCGACATTGGCAAACAACACGAGCACGACCAATTCACCGTTGTGGGCATTCTCAAAAAAAGTGGCACCCCTGCCGATAAAGCCATTTATGCTTCACTTCCGACTGTCTGGGCAATTCACGAAGAAGAAACGCATCACGACGACAATGACGCAACACGCAAAGAAGTCGTCGAGCGCATTTACGGCAAGCCTGAAAAAGATACCATTCAACTTCAACTGTCTGCAAAAGACCATCACCACGAAACACACACACATTCCGACGGCACGCCGCACACCGATGGCGATAAGCACGCCGACCACGACCACGCTCACGAGCGCGAGCATCACCACGATGCGCGTCCCATTCCGACCGAAGGTGATGTAACGGCAATTTTGGTCAAAGCCAAAGCCCCGATTTTTTCGCTTCAACTCTATGACAAAATCAATCGAGAGCCACATGCGCAAGCGGCGTTTGCGGTCAATGAAATCAAAAATCTCTTTGATATTGTCGGCAACATTGATTGGGCGTTTCTCTTCATCACGGCGTTAGTGATTGTTGTTGCTCTGATTGGTGTGATGGTTGCGCTTTACAACTCTTTGGCGGAACGCCGCCGCGAGATTGCCATTTTGCGGTCTTTGGGTGCGCATCGCTCAAAAATTTTCAGCATCATTGCGCTTGAAGCGGCACTTGTTTCCTTTTTCGGCGCGCTCTTCGGCGTTGTGTTAAGCAAAGTGCTCGCACTCGTGCTGAAAGGATTCGTGTTGGAGAAAACGGGAATTGAAATTTCTGTGTCGCTGTGGAGCGTCGTTGGCGTCGTGCCGGTGGAACTTGGGCTGTTGGTTGTGGTTACGCTGATTGGGGCATTAGCAGGGCTTCTTCCCGCTGTGGAAGCGTATCGCACCGATGTGGCTAAAAACCTCAGCCCTGTGAACTGAGCACTCGGCGCATCACTCTCTTGGATAAGTATCGATACAAAATTAAGTGTAAAGCGTGCGAACAGAAACGTCATGATATCGTGGTCATTCCGAGACAAGCGAGCAATCCAAACGAGTTGCGAATGAAAAGTTAAGCGTTAAAAGTGGCGTGCTCAACGCTTCACTACCCATTGTTTAGGATTCTTCCCCTTCGCTCCGTTCTCAATGACACTTAAAAACAATCGTTTGTTTTGTCTCCATACTTTGACGAGCTTGGCATTGCTGGCAATGACGCCGCTACAAACGCTACACATTCTTACTCAATTTTAGTAAATGACTGAACGACCGACTGTCAACGAATACGCGCCGTTTTATCAAGCCTATATTGAGCGCGTCCCAAGCGGCGACATTGTGCAAATCTTGACGCATCAATTAGCCGACACTGTTTCATTCCTGCGCTCGCTTGAATCTCGCGCTTCTCATCGCTACGCCGAAGGCAAGTGGTCGGTCAAAGAAGTCGTCGGGCACTTGATTGATGCGGAGCGCATTTTCGCCTATCGCGCCCTACGCATTGCGCGTGCCGACAAGACCGCCCTTCCGGGCTATGACGAAAATGCCTACATGCAAACTGCACGATTTCAAGCGCGAGACTACGGCGATTTGCTCGACGAGTTAAACTGCGTCAGAGAAGCCAATCTGTTTCTCTATCGCACATTCAACGAAGCGGAGTGGACTCGCGTGGGCGTTGCCGACGGAAAACCTGTGAGCGTGCGCGCCTTAGCCTATATTTCCGCAGGGCACGAATTGCATCACCTTCACATCTTGCGCACGCGCTATTTGAACGGTTGCAAATCGGCGTAATTTGAGAACAAGTGCGTCTATTGGCGCTTACGGCGGCGTTGTGTAACTTCAATCTCAAAGAAATTCCATTCACATAAAAAACAAATTTGCCTTGCGCACCACATCAATTTTTCTTCGCTCAATTCTCTTACTGCTTTTCATTTTCACAATCGGTTCGGCTTCAACCCGTGCTCGCGTCTCTTACGGTGGCGAAACCTTTCCTGCGGGACACTGGGCGTACGACATCATCGAGCAACTGGTCGTGCGCGGACACTTGCCGCGCCTCTACGACGTGGCAAAGCCATATGAACGGCTCGATGTTGCCCGCGCGATTTTAGAAACGGATAAAACCCTGATTGAAGACCGCGTAACACTTTGGCTCTTCAACAAACTCGAGCAAGAACTCACCGACGAACTCGATTGGCTTCGCGATGAAGCCTTTCCTGACGGCGCGCTTCGCATCGGATTGCGTCCCGAATTGATTGGCGACAAGCGCGACGGCAACTTGCCCCAATTCCAATTTCCCGAAGAGCGCGGAAACACCTTCGGACCCCGATTCCGAAATCGCTTCCGATTTACGCTTCACTTCGGCGAATACTTCACCATCTACAACAACTCCATCTTACAATCCGAGCGCGTCTTTTCGCTTGTGCCAGCAAGAGATTTTGCAGGTGCGACCGGCTTCACGGAGCAAGCCTTTATTGCCTATCACAGCAAAAACTTCCGCGCAAAGTTCGGGCGCGATTATGTTCAGTGGGGATACGGGCGCAATAGTTTAATCACAAACTTTACCGCCGGACCCTTAGACCAAATCGGATTTCAGTTCGTCTCCAAAACGCTTCGCTTCACTTACTTTTTCGCACAGTTGGATAAATACGACACGAACTCGCGTCGATTTCGACAAGACGGAAACTTAGAGCGCTATCTCGCCGCCTCGCGCGTCGACTTAAACCTCTTCGCGAGCAAAGTGCGACTCGGCATTTATCAAGCCACTTTGCATAGCGGCGTCCGTCGACCTGCCGATTTAAGACACATCAACCCGTTTCTCTTTTCGTTTGCGGAACAGTTCGAAGAAACCAACCCGCTCATCGGCGCAGATTTCAGCATCTACGCCTTCGATATGAACTTCTACGGAAGCCTGACAATTGACGATTGGCAAGCCGAAAAGAAAACCCAAGAAGACCTCGAGCCGAATCTTTGGGCAGGAACGCTCGGCATTCGCGCCGCCAACGTGCTCAAAGGATTAAACATCTACGGAACGGATTTATTTCTCGAACTCACACGCACGCGCAACCGCACATTCCACAACCGCTTCATTGACCAACGCCTCACGGTCAATAACTCCGGACGCGGCGTGGTCAGAGCCAATCCCATCGCGCACCCACTCGGCACGGATTTTCTCTCGGCAGAATTTGGCATTTCCCATTGGTTCAAAAAGTATTTGCGCATCTCGACCAATTTGCTCGCTATCGCCAAAGGCGAAGACAACCTTTACGGACCCTTCACCACGCCTTGGCTCGATAGAGACGAAAACGGAAATTTCATTTACAATATCCGAGACGGCTATAATGAGCCAGTGCCATTCGTCACCGGCGACCGAAAAGTGGAGAACCGTTATGCTTGGACAATTGGATTTTTCTATCAGCCGAATAATTCCTTCAATACGGAACTGAACTTTACCCAAGTGTGGCGACGCAATGCCAACAATGTGGCAGGTTTCAACACATCTGACTTGCAAATTTTTTTCCGCATCTTGTTTGAAGTTCAACCCGTCTTCAATTTCCTGTGAGTTGACTTGTGAAAAGGCTATTTCGCTTCTTGGGAATTGTTCCAGCGTCGTGGGTTTTGGTCGCGCAACTAATGTTGGCGCAACCGAAGCCGACCATTGAGCAATATGCCGACTGCCTTTCCGAGTGCGTCATGAAGGAATTGACCGAGACGCTTTCTCCGATTATCTTCGTTCCTGAAAAAAATGTCGGGTTCAAGCGCGAATTGGATTTACGCCTGCAATCGCATCTGCTCTCAAACGGAATCGCCGTGCGCGAATCACCGTCGGAAGAGGCGCAAAACCTGCAATACGACATTCAATCGGCAACCGTGAGCGTCGAGGAAATGAACGGACAATGGTTGCGAAAAGTCTCGCTTGCCGTATTCGTCAAGCAGCAGCGCGGCGGCGAACTCAAACGCGCGAAACTTGTAGCGGCGGAACGCATTGACTCACTTTCACGGAGCGACCTTGAACGGCTTAGCGACACGCGCTATCCTGAAACGACCATTGCACAACCCCGAACTTGGTTGGATAAAGCCATTGTGCCGACCTTGACGACGCTCTCGCTTGGAATCATTGTGTATCTCTTTTTCAGTGTCAGAAGCAATTAACTTTAATTTTATCCGAATGTCTCGCTTTTTCTTTGGCTTGTTCCTTATTTCGCTCTTACTTGTTTCGCTCTTAGGCGCATGCACCTCGTCTAAAACCGACGAAAGCATGTCGCTCCCCGTCGTCTTTCGTGAAGCGCAAAAACTATATGATGAAGAAGATTATCTCGGCGCGCAACTTGAACTTTCAAAACTCACTTACACCAGTCGCGCCACCGAATACGAAGACGACGTGCAGTTTCTTTTGGGCATGAGTTACTTCAAAAGCGACCAATTCCTTTTAGCCATTGATGCCTTTCAAACGTTGATGCGCAATGTGCCTTCATCGCCCTACGCGCAAGAAGCGTATTTTCAAATCGCGGAGTGTTATTACAAAATGTCGCCCGAGCCGCAACTCGACCAAGACTACACGCGCCGTGCCATTATCCAATATCAAGGTTACATTGATACCTATCCACTTCCCGACTCGACCGGTGTTGCCGAAGAAATCGCCGAAGCGCAAGAACTCTTAAAAAACGTTCAGGAAACAGACAAGAAAGCGCAAGTCGAAGATGTAATCCGAAGGCTTCAAAACAAGTCAAAGCATTTTGAAAGAGTGAAAATTGCCGAAGAGCGTATCAGAGTGTGTCGAGAAAAATTAGCAAAGAAACTCTTTGACGCGGCGGAGCAATACGTTCAACTGCAAGCCTATCGTGCGGCAACGATGTATTACGAAGAAGTGCTGTCCAAATTCGGCGACACCAAATACGCTGAACCTGCACTCATTGGAAAAATTGAAGCGCTCATTATTCGCGAAAAATGGGACGACGCCGAATACGACATCAACCGCTACGCCGATGCTTTCCCTGAAAAGCGCGTTCGCGTTGAGCAGATGCGCAAAAAAATGAGCGATGCGATTGCCGCCTCCAAACAAGCTCAGATTGCTGAAGACTAAATCATGCAATCCATGAAACTTGCATTTTTCGGTGGCTCGTTTAATCCGCCTCACAACGGACATCTTGCACTTGCCTTAATCTTGCGCGAACGTTTTTCGCCCGATAAGCTCTTGCTTAGCGTTTCAAAAAATCCGCTCAAATCTGCTTTTGAAATTGCTGACGAACATCGCTTAGCCATGACGCGCCTGCTCGCCGATGAACTCAATGCCACCGGAAACATTGCCGAAGTGAGCGATTGGGAACTGCGCCGAAGCGCACCTTCTTACACGATTGAAACGCTCGAGCATCTCGAACAAGTTTACCCACAAGCAGAAATACTCCTTGCCATTGGCGAAGATAATTTTCGCACCTTTTCAACTTGGAAACGCTATGAGGAAATTTTAGAACGGGCAACACTTGTCGTATTTGAGCGACCGAACTTGAACATGCCGTTAGACTTCACGCCGCCTGAAAATGCGCGTATTTATCGCATTCCGCTGGCAATTGATGAAAATTCAACCGACCTTCGAGCAAAACTCTCAAAAGGCATTTATCCAAGTGGCGAAATGCCGCAAGCCATTCTCAAATACATTCAAGAACGCAGACTCTATCAAACCCATGCTTGACATCACGCATCGACCACGCCGACTTCGCGCCTCAAAAGCCATTCGCGATTTAACTCAAGAAACCACGCTCCACACCGACGATTTCGTCTTTCCGCTCTTTCTCTTGGAGGGCAATAACAAGCAAGAAGAAGTTGCCTCCATGCCGAACATTTTTCGCTACTCGATTGATAACGCACTTAAAGTCTGTGAACAGTTGCAGACGCTTGGCATTAAAGCCATTGACTTGTTCGGTATTCCTGCCAAAAAAGACGAAACAGGCTCGGAAGCCCTCAACCCAAAAGGCTTAATTCAACGAGGAATTCGAGCAATCAAAAAAGAATTTCCCGACCTATGCGTGATGACCGATATTGCCTTAGACCCTTTCACGTCGCATGGGCATGACGGTTTAGTAAAAGATGGAAAAATTTTGAACGATGAAACCGTTGAGGTGCTTTGCGAAATGGCATGCTCTCATGCAGAATGCGGTGCTGATGTAGTTGCGCCCAGCGACATGATGGACGGCAGGGTCGGCGCAATTCGTGAGGCATTGGATGATTCCGACTTCATCGACGTGGCGATTATGGCATATTCGGCAAAATATGCGTCGAGTTTTTACGCGCCGTTTCGCGACGCCTTGCACTCTGCGCCGAAGTTCGGCGACAAGAAAACGTATCAAATGAACCCCGCCAATAGCGACGAAGCCATGCGCGAAATTGAACTCGATATTTCCGAAGGTGCGGATATTGTGATGGTCAAACCCGCAATGGTGTATTTGGATATTGTCCGCCGTGCAAAAGAGCGCATTGAAACGCCGATTGCTGTCTATAACGTCTCAGGAGAATACTCGATGATAAAAGCCGCCGCGCAAAATGGCTGGATTGACGGCGAGCGCGTCATGATGGAAACGCTCCTTTCCATGAAACGCGCCGGTGCAAAGTTGATTTTTACTTACTTTGCCATAGAAGCGGCAAAACAACTTCGTCATTCTTAAATCACAATGTGCATTCGAATTTCGCTAATGGCTATACTTGCTTTGCTCACACTCAATTGCTCGTCTCAAAAAATCAACTACCCGAAAACTCAAAAAGTCAACCAAGTCGATAATTATTTCGGCACAGAAGTGCGCGACGAGTATCGCTGGCTGGAAGACGATACGTCTGACGCGACTGCCAAATGGGTGGAAGAACAAAACAAAGTAACCTTTGCCTACTTGGAGCAAATCCCGTTTCGCAATGCACTCAAAGCACGCCTGACCGAGATTTACAACTACCCCAAATACTCCGCGCCGTTCCGCAAAGGCGATTACTTTTTCTTCTACAAAAATGACGGCTTGCAAAATCAAAGCGTGCTGTATATGCAGGCAGGGCTGAACGGCACGCCAGAAGTGCTCTTAGACCCAAACACCTTTTCCGAAGATGGCACATCACGCTTGGGCTCATTTGCCACTTCCAAAGACGCTAAGTATGCCGCCTATGGCGTCTCCAAAAGCGGCTCGGATTGGCAGACCTATTTCGTGATGGAACTGGCTACGAAACAGAAACTTGCCGATACACTCAACTGGGTGAAGGTCTCTGGCATTGCTTGGGAAGGCGACGGATTTTATTACAGCCGCTACCCAGAACCATCAGATAAAAAGGAACTTTCAGCAAAAAACGAATTCCATCAAGTTTATTATCACAAGGTCGGCACGCCACAATCAGAAGACATTCTGGTCTATGAAGACAAAGCCAACCCGCAACGCTTTCACTTTGCTTTCACCAGCGACGACGAGCAATTCACATTTTTAAGCATTTCCGACAGAGGCACAGGCAAACAAGGCAACGCACTCTATTTCAAACGACGCGGCGAAAAAACCTTCAAACCCATCGTGAGCGAGATTACTGATTTCTCTTACAGCATCGTCGATAACATCGGAGACGACTTCCTCATCGTAACCAATCACGATGCGCCAAATGAAAAAGTGATGCGATGCAGCGCGAAAAATCCAGATATAAAAAATTGGGAGGTCGTAATTCCTGAAAAGTCCGAAGCGTTGCAGGCGGTTACAACCGGAGGCGGAAAAATTTTCGCAATGTATATGAAAGATGTCTCAACGCGTGTCTATGTGCATGCACTCGATGGGACGCTTGAAAACGAGGTTGAACTGCCCGCACTTGGCACGGCAAGCGGTTTTAGCGGTGAGCCTGATGACAAGTTTGTGTTCTATACTTTCACTTCTTTTACCTTTCCTCCGACAATTTACCGCTACGATATCGAAACGAAACAATCTACCGTGTTCCGAAAGCCTGAACTCAAATTCAATCCCGAAGACTATGAGACGAAGCAAGTCTTTTTTGAAAGCAAAGACGGCACAAAAGTGCCCATGTTTCTTGTCCATAAAAAAGGCATCGTTCAAGACGGGAATAATCCGACTTTGATGTATGGCTATGGGGGATTCAATGCGAGTTTATTGCCGTCGTTTAATCCGCTCAACATTGCGCTCTTGGAGCAAGGCGTGATATACGCACAGGTGAATTTGCGCGGCGGCAGCGAATACGGTGAAGCATGGCACAAGGCGGGCATGAAACAAAGCAAGCAAAACGTGTTTGATGATTTCATTGCGGCGGCGGAATATCTCATCAAGGAAAACTACACGCGCCCTGAAAAATTAGCGATGCGAGGCGGTTCAAATGGTGGCTTGCTCGTCGGTGCAGTAATGTGTCAGCGACCTGAACTGTTCAAAGTGGCATTGCCCGCTGTGGGCGTGATGGATATGCTTCGATTCCAAAAATTCACAATCGGTTGGAACTGGATTGCCGAATATGGCTCGAGCGAAGCCAGCAAAGAAGAATTTGAAAACCTCTATCGTTATTCGCCGTTGCACAATTTGAAGGAAGGCGTCTCGTATCCTGCCACGCTGATTACAACGGCTGACCATGACGACCGTGTTGTGCCTGCACATTCATTCAAGTTCGCCGCAACTCTGCAAGAAAAGCATCGAGGCGATAACCCTGTTTTGATTCGCATTGCGGTAAAATCAGGGCACGGCGCAAGTTCGACTGAAAAAGCCATTGAAGAGACGACCGATGTTTTTGCCTTTATGCTCTACAACCTTGGCGTAACGCCGAAACTTGCATCGAAGTGAGCCAGACCAACATCGTTTGAAAAGGATAAGATTTGTTATTCTGACCCTGAACGAAGTGAAGGGGAAAAACCTAAGTGGATTTCTCGCATCGCTCGGAATGATATTGGGGTTTATTGGATAGTTAAGAGTCTAATTGCTCAACTTGTTGAAGTTTGGAGCGGCGAAAATACGCGATGAAAGATTCCTTTCGTAGATTTGCTGAACAAATTTTTCGCAGTCATCAAGTTGCAGTCATCAAGATAAACGCAAATGTCGCAATCATCACCGAAGTCGCAAAATCCAAAATCGTCGTCTCCGAAAACCGCCTCACCGAAATCATCGAAGCTCAAAAAGCCACTTGCACCTGAAACTGCGCTCATTCCTGAACGCTATCAAGACCTTGCCGCCGTTTTATTTCTTCTGCTTCTCACATTGATTTTTTTCGCGCCTGTTGTCTTTCAAGGCAAAGCCTTTGTTGTGCCCGACAACACCGCCTCATTAGCGACGCAAACTTTCATCAATGACGCTAAAAGTGAAGGCGTTCAGCCGCAGTGGATTCCGTTTGTGTTCAGCGGTATGCCGTCGCTGGGCAGTCTCTTCGTTCAAGCGGAGCGTTGGTATGATGTGACTTACACCCTGCTTTGGAAAGGCGTGGTTAAAATTTTCTCGATAGTTACGGCGAATCCCGACGGCGCGTCGATTGTGCTTTTTTACTTCGTCTTTGGGGCGGGCGTCTATTGGCTCTTGCGCACGAAACAATGCACCCCGTTTCAATCGCTCATTGGCGCAATTGGCGCGACGATGGCGACGCTTTCAGTGGTGTGGATTACGGTCGGACATAATACGAAAGTCGTTGCCGCTTCGCTCTACCCGTATTTGCTCGTGTTTGCAGAGCGACTGCGTCAGTCTGAGAACTGGAAATCCATGATGCTTAATACTGCGCTTCTCGCGTCTGTGCTTTCGCTTCTCTTTGGCTCAACGCACGTGCAGATGATTTACTACGGCGGGCTCTTTGCGGGCATTTACCTGTTGGTGGAACTCATTTACGCGCTGGTCAAAAAAGAGCCTGTTGCGGCATGGCTTCGCTCCGCAGGCGGCATGGCGATTGCGGCATTGCTCGCCGTGATGATGTTTGCCGATACTTACCTTACGGTTGCTGAATACTCACCCTATTCCATTCGCGGCGCGGCAAGCGTAACGGCAACGTATCCCGAACTGTCAACCGAGCCAGCGCAATCGCAAAGCAAAGCCGACGCAAAAGGTGGATTGAGTTACGATTACGCAACAAGTTGGTCGTTTGGCGTTGAGGAAGTGTTGACCTTTTTCGCGCCGTCGTATTTCGGATACGGCAACGCGAGTTATTGGGGACCGCAACCCTTTACGATGTGTCCGCAATTTTTCGGCGTGGTGATTCTCATCTTTGCAGTGATTGGACTTGTAACGCATTGGCGCGATAGGTTCGTGCAAGCCGTCTTTGCAGTTGGCGCGTTTGCGCTCGTCGTTTCGTTCGGCAAATACTTTTCGCTGGTTTATGATGTGCTCTTTTACTTCGCGCCGTTCTTCAACAAGTTCCGCGCGCCATCGATGATTTTGATTTTAACCGCACTTTCGGCGTGCATTCTTGCGGGCTACGGTGTGAAGGCAATCTATGACCTGCGCGAGTCAGGAAGCGACGCGGCAAAATCGCTCTTTCAAAAAATCAGTTATGCAAGTGTTGCGATTGCGCTCATCGGTATTTTGGGATTTTCAGGGTGCAAAAAAGATTATGTTGAACAGATTGCCAAGAGCGAGAGAGGTAAACAACTCATCGCGCAGTATCAAAACCCGTCAGTGATTCAAGCCTATGAGTCTCAGTTCAAAATTTTTGACATGGCAAAGTCGGACATGACGATGTCGCTGTTCATCATGGGGGCAACACTGCTTCTGGCTTATTTCTTCATTGCGGGCACGATTCCGAAAAAGGTGTTTCAAGGCGCGTTGCTTCTCATCGTCGTTGTGGATTTTTGGCGCGTCGATGCCGAGTTGCTCAAAGGCGCACAGCCGAAGCAAGCCGAAAAGAAAGTCTTCGAGAAGCCTGACTACGTCGCCTTCCTTGAACAAGACACAACAAAGTTCAGAATCTTGCCCCTTTTGCGCGATAACGACGCGAATTGGTATGCTTACTTTCGTTTAGAATCCGTCGGTGGCTATCAAGGTGCAAAAATGCGCATCTATCAAGATTTGATTGAACTCTTCGGCAACGGCAACACCGAAGCGCCGACCTTCTTTACCAACGCCGTGATGATGGATTTGCTGAACCTGAAATACACCATTGTCGATAAACCGATGACGCTTGAAGGATTCAAGACCGTCTTTGAAGGAAGCCGAATCGTGATGGCGCGTGAAAACCCAACGCCACGCGCATGGCTGGTCAAGTCGGTTGAAAAAGCAACGGTGCCTGACATTTTGAGACACATTCAGCGGCAAGATTTTAATCCGCGAGAAAAAGCCTTCGTTGAAATTGATGCGCCAACCATTGACGCACCCGATAGCCTTTCAAGCGTTGAAGTAAAGAGTTCAGGCATTCATCATCTCGAATTGAGCGTGAAGACAAGCGCCAATGCGTTTCTGTTCGTGAGCGAAATCTTTTACGACAAAGGTTGGAAGTGCTTGCTGGACGGAGAAGAAGTAACGGTCTACAAAACGAACTACGCCTTTCGTGGAGTCGTTGTGCCAAAAGGAGCACACGCGGTAAGGTTCGTGTATGAATCAAAGGCGTTTAATACGGGCAAAGTATTGGCGATATTTGCAAATGCCGTTGTTCTGCTTGCGCTGGTGGTATCGGGCGTGCTGGTTTGGCGCAAATCGTAGCACCAAATTCTGTTAATTTTTATTTAATCCCCCTTTAACCTTCTCGTAACACACACCCCAATATCTTTGCATCAATTTTATGCAGAATTCTATCGGCGACACCCTTCTTAACCTCTGCATAGAAGAAGTTTAATCACACTGTAAGAACAAACAATCTCAAACAATCTCAAACAATGAAAAACAATCTCTTTTTAAAGTCACTTTCTGCCCTTGTTGTTGGTGGAATGATTCTATCTGCTTGTAAAGAAGACGCAAAGCAAGACACGGTAGCACCGACAGTGCCTCAACCGACAGCACCAAAAACGCCATCTGAATTGCCGTTTGCCCGAGCCATTGTTCCCGGAATCACAATTCAAAACCTATTCCACAGCGATATGGATATTCCTGCATCGCCCGGCTTCGTATTCGGTGGTAGTGCAGATGGTATGGGCTTTTACAAAAATGGCGACAACTTCGTGATGCTCACGAATCATGAAGACAACTTCGCTGTGTCGCGTGTTACCTTTGATGCTAACTTGAAGCCAATCAAGGGAGAGTATCTATTAACTTCAGATGAAGGAAGATACCGCCTTTGCTCTGCGACGCTCGCTACACAAGCCGAGCATGGTTACGACGCGTTCTTGACTTGTGGAGAAAGCAGCGCATCTTCCCAATCACATGTAATTACTAACCTTAACGGACCGGTTCGTCCCCAAAACACCATCAAACCAGCATTAGGATATTGGAATGCTGAGAATGCGCTTCCGCTTCCGAAAACGGCATATCCCGGCAAAACAGTCGTGATTATTGGCGACGATGATTCAGGTTCATCATCGCACTTTGGCCAAGTAGCCGTTTACATCTCTAACGCAGTGGGCGATTTTGAGAACGGAAAACTTTACGTCCTCACCCGTGATGACGGTTCTAGAATTGAGACAGACTTGAAGAAAGGCGTCAATGTGAATGTAACGTTCAAAGAAATCGTTGGTGCTAGAACGATGGACTTCAATACGTTTAATGCCGCTGTAGGTGCATTGAATCCGGTTGGTTTTGGACGTGTTGAAGACCTTGACTATCGCAAAGACGGCGTTGGACGTGAAATCTATTTCCAAAACACAGGGTTCAACAGCGTTGCAAGTGGATATAATCAAACCAAGTATGGACGCGTCTACAAACTCGTTCTCCCAGCCGACTTCACCACAACGCTGAAGGCAACAATGCAACTTATTCTTGATGGCGATGCGTTCCAAGATGTCAACAACAATGGCGTTATTGACCCTTCTGAACGTATTGAGGTTACAGCGCGTGAAAAAGCGGGTGCAAACGGCGCAGCAACTGAAAAGTGCTTCACCAACTTGGATAACATCTGTGCCACGCAAAATTATCTCTATTTGCAAGAGGATGCCAACGGCTATGGCAACGAGCAACATGATGGATACATCTATCAATACAATCTTGCCACTGGCGAACTCAAAGCGATTATCGAGTTGAATCACTTCCGAGCTGGAGGAGCACCCGAAGTCAAGGGCAACCTCAACGCGGGAAACTTTGGCTCATGGGAGTATGGCGCAATGGTTGATGTTTCTTCAATCATTGGACAACCTGATGCCTTCTTGGTATGCTTACAACCTCACGGATGGCGCGGTGGCCGATACAGCGGTGCTGACGGCGGAAGCCTTCGTGTGATTGAAAATCAAGCCAGCCAAGTGATTCTGGTCAAGGGCATTGCGCGATAAGCTCGCTTCAACAGATTGAAAGTCATTAGTGCCGCGCAATTCCAAATTGTGCGGCACTTTTAGTTCGAACGCTATCCGCCTCCATCCATCAAAATTCAATGTAAGTGATTATGACGCAGTATTCATTTGGGTTAATTTTAATCTTCACAACCCTTTGCAACTTTTTCTTCCTTGGTTGCTCCGGAAAGATAGATACCAAAACACCTGAGCAGAGTGTTCAGGAACTGCTCCTGACTCGGTTAGAAAAATTGGATACACTCCTGACTCAACTTCACAGGGACTTGCAAAGCGGCAGACTTGTTCAATCGCCGAACGAAATTCGAGAACGATTTTTAGAGTGTCGCGACGTCTTTAAGCGAACGGAATTTTTAACGGAGTATTACTTTCCCTCAAAAGAAATCAACGGAGCCGCCTTAGAGCGCATTGAAGACAACGACCCCAATCAATTTCGGATTGCACCTCAAGGGTTTCAAGCCATTGAGTCGCATCTTTTCCCTGAAGTAGACACAGCCGCTACCCGCGATTTAATTACAGAAACACGTGAATTGCGCAACAACCTGCGTCATGTGCATACTCTGTTCTCAACACGCCCACTACAGCCCACGCAAATTCATGACGCCATCAAATTGCAGTTAGTTAGGATTATCACGCTTGGAATATCAGGATATGATTCGCCTGTGGCTTACAACTCCGTCAACGAAGCAATAGCTTCGATGCAATCACTTCAAGAGGCTTTCTCATACTACAAGACCGCACTGGAACAAAAAGAGCAATCGCTTTACGGCGACATTCATCGTAAATTTGAAGAAGCAATCACGTATCTCTCCAAAAACAACACTGACTTCAATACCTTCAACCGTGCAGAGTTTATTGTTGATTACGTCAACCCACTTGCCGTATCGCTGAATTTGGCTCGTGAAAAGATGAGCATCGAACCTGCAAAGCATGTCCGTTTGTTTAATCCGACCGCCGCAACCCTCTTTGAAGTTGGAGCATTCAATCCGCTCGTATATGCACCGCATTATGCCAAAGACATGAGGACTGAACAGATAGAACTCGGAAGACTGCTGTTCTATGACCCTATTCTCTCCAAAAACGGAAAGCGCGCTTGTGCCTCTTGCCATCAGCCTGAAAAGGCATTTGTTGACAACCTGCCTCGCGCACTCACGATGCAGAAACAAAAGGACAAACTTCGTAACACACCGACACTGCTGTATGCCGCATATCAAGAAAGCTCCTCATATGACCAAAGAACTCAAAAGCTTGAAGACCGAGTCGCCCTCGTCGTTCACAGTGCCGAGGAAATGAATAGCTCTCTTGAAGAAGTCGCTTCAAAACTTAAACGAAGTCAAGGCTATTTGGAATTGTTCCAGAAAGCCTTTGGTGGCGAAGCGCAGAACGCAATCAATGAAGAAAATGTGAAAATGGCACTTGGAATGTATATGCGCTCTATCGGCTCATTTAACTCACGCTTTGACCAATACATGCGCGGTGATAAATCTAAAATGACGCCGCAAGAAGTTCACGGATTCAACTTGTTCATGGGAAAAGCCAAATGTGGAACTTGCCACTTTATGCCGCTCTTCAATGGAACTGTGCCGCCAATGTTTTTAGAGACCGAAGCCGAAGTGATTGGCGTGCCAAAAGAAGCCAAATGGAAAAACGCCACAATTGACCCCGACATCGGAAAAATGGCGATCAACGGCATTGAGCTCAACAAGTATATGTTCAAAACGCCAACGGTACGCAATGTAGAACTGACCGCGCCCTATATGCACAACGGCGTCTACAACACGCTCGAAGAGGTCATGCAATTTTATAACATGGGCGGCGGCGCAGGTATCGGGATTGATTTGCCCAACCAAACGCTTCCGTCAGACACGCTGGGACTTTCCAAACAGGAAATTCAAGACCTGATTGCGTTCCTTAAAACCCTGACGGATACCACCGGCACAACCGATAAACCAGCAATGCTACCCAGTTTTTCCGATGTGAGACTGAATCGCCGAAAGGTCGGGGGCGCATATTAAGATGTTGGACAAAGTGTCGAGAAGCCGACTGAAGCAGGTCGGCTTTTTGATTTATTCATCGCGATTGACTGAAAATGAAATGATGACGCTCCCATCAGGCTGACGGGTGGCATGGTATCGTTCCAAGTCGGTTTGTGCAGGTGAGCCGAGAACCTGTCCTTGTTGTGAAAATTGCGACCCATGACAAAAGCATGTCCAAACTAAATTTTCAAAACGCATATTGCTGCACCCTGCATGTGTGCAGAAGCGTGAAAGTGCAATGAACATTTCACCAAATCGTGTGAGTGTCAGGTCGGAGCGCGGCGTGCCCGAAGGAACGATTGCTCCATTGCGATTGAGAAAAAGCGCCTGACCCACCGATGGCAAATGCTCCGCTTGAACCCGAATCGACAGACTGATAGACTGGCTTTCAGGCGAAAAGTCCGACTCAATGCCACGAGCATTGATGGCTTTGACCTTGTAGTAACGAATATCTCCGGGCTGTAAAGAAGTATCTCTCCAAGAAAGCGTATCTGGTGGAACATTCGCAACGAAATCAAAAGGACGTGATGGAATTTGAGCGCGATACACGCGATAATTCTGCAAATCTGTAAGCAAAGAATTATCAGTGTTCATCGTAACCGCACTCCACGAAACGACAATGTCGCTTAGCGAATCTCGCACTGAAATGTCAGTAGGGGCTTTCGGTGTAGGAAGTGCGGACGAAGAAGATGCATCACACCCGACAAAGAGCGAACTTCCAACAATGGAAGTGGCCACAGAGAGAAATTCGCGACGATTCATTGGTTTCTATCCTTTTTCAGTTGATCTTGAACCGACTTTAAGCGGTGGAGCAGTTCCGAAGTCGGGGGCGGTGTTTTCTTCGGCGGCTCAATTTGTGCGGCGGTGAATTTCAAATTTGCGTTGGGTTGTGCGCGATAAATCGTGCTTCGCGCCGCCGCGTCCATGA
>JBDNCJ010000043.1:0-27802 GCA_046719715.1 Chloroherpetonaceae bacterium
CAGGCACCGGCGGAAGCGTTACGATTAACGGCGAATTTCAAACTTCAAACTTAAATGGCTTTCGGGGGTCGTCAACCGCCGCTATCAGCAATACCAATTCGCCAACGATTACCTTAGGCACGACTTCTACGATTCGCTACAATGCTATAGCAGGCAATCAAACCGTCAATGGCGGCACTTATGCTGGCGGTGTAGCCATTGGCGGTATCTCTGAAAAAACGCTTGATGGCAACATGACCATCAACAACGGCAATAATTTTGGGATTGATAACGCCGCACGGCTCAACGCGCAAGCGTTTCAAATTAGTTTTGGCGCAGCCGGGTCATCGGTTAACATTCTCGGTCGCTTTGAAACTGCCAATACAAGCGGCTTCAGCGGAAATACATCGGCGGCAATTAATAGCACCAATTTACCCTCAATCACTTTGGGTGCGACCTCTACGATTGTTTACACCGCCAATGCTTCACAAAGCATTACTGCGTTTAGTGGCTATGGAAATGTGATTGTTACCGGCACGTCTGTTAGTCCCAAAGTATTGGCAGGAAGTTCAACCTTTCAAGGAGGCGCAACGCTGACTATTGACACGGCTTCTTATTTTTCGGCAGGAAGTTCAACTATCTCATTTAGCGGCACTGGCGGCGCCGTCAATGTTCAAGGGCGATTTCTTACAACCAATGCAAACGGTTTTTCAGGTGGAACGGGAACAACGATTGTTAATACCAATTCGCCAACCGTCACGCTTGGCTCAAATTCCGATATTTTTTATAACTCTGCTTTAGCCCAAACGATTACGCCGCGCACCGATTACAACATCATCTCCTTTGGCAACACCTCTACCAAAACCCTTTCGGGCGGCAACCTCACATGCAATACGCTGAATGTCGTAGGTGGCACCAATACCATCGTGCTTGAAGGCACATCTACGACGACGATAAACCAATCCATCAGCCTCGGCGCTACAAGTGTGATTCGTCTCAATAGCACACAAGCGGATTTTATTCTCAATGGCACCGGCAACGCCACCGTGCGACTTTTTGCCGGAGCCAATTCTGCACGCAACATTACACTTAATCGCCCAAGCGATGATGTTACCTTTACGGCGACTGCCTCCGCAACCCTTACAATCGCTAGCACGGGAACATTTCAATTAGTGAATGCCACCAACCTCTTGCTTGACGCAAATGTTACGGTAACAAGCACCGGCTCGTTCCGACCGCTTGCAGGCTATGTTGGCGGAAACGGGTTTCTCAATATTGCCGACGGCGACTTCCGCACCGGACACCCCGACGGCGTCAATGACAACACCACGACCGGCGCGCTTCGCATTCCTGTTGCTAATCGCTCATTTACTACTGGAACAACCGTGCTGTATGTCGGCTCGGGCATCAATCCCACCGGCAATTACATCTCCGAAATGGCGGCATTTGGCTGTAACATCACGATTGGCTCCGCCACGCGCATTTTATCCGAAAACGTAACAATGGCATCGGGAAGAACCTTTACCGTCAATGGCGGGCTGTTTATGTTTGACTTTTTTATTGGCGGCTCGGGGGGATTTTTCGTGCTTGGTGGCTCGGGCGGACTTGGCGTCGGCTCGGCGGCAGGGATAGCAGGCACTTTAGTGGGTAATATCCGTGTCCCAATCGCTAATCGCACCTATACCAGCGGCTCTCAAATTTTTTATTGCCGAAATGGAAACCAATCGTGCGGCTCTGACCTACCGAATGCGAGCAACAGCAACATCACCGTCAGCGACTCGACCATTCTCACGCTCAATGCCAATCCCGTCGTGGGCAGTGGCAGAACCTTCACCGTCAATGGGCGGCTGAATATCCCAAATGGCAATCAAATCACAGGCTCGGGCGCGTTCACCTTATCCAACAATGCGACGGTAGAGTTTAGCGGTGGCATTGCCGTTTCACCTTCTTCAGGGCAAATTGGTGTCACTGGACTGGTATCGCTCAATAACCCCGGCTCGCGCGTCGTGTTTAACGGCACGATAACCCAAGTTCCGCGATTCGGGGCGTTCAGTTGCCAAAAGTTAGTTAAAAGCAACACGGGCACGCTCGCGATTGAAAATTCGGTTACGGTCGCAGATTCGGCGGAGTTTATTGGCGGAGCAACGGATTTTTACAACGGCGGCACGCTTACGCTTAACGGACCAATTTTAGGCAACGCCACGCTCACCTCAAACGACGGCGACGGCATTTTAAACATCGGCGGCACAGGCACGATTTCAAACGCGCTCACAACGCCCTCTGCGGTGCGCACACTCACCATGGACCGTTCTGGTCAAACCTTTGTGCTCTCGCGAAGTCTCCAAGTCGGCAATACGATTGGCTCACTGAACCTTAACAACGGCACGGTGCGCGTCAATAACCCCGACACGCTGACCATTCGCAACACATTTTCCCGCACCAACGGATTCATCAACTCCACCGCAGGCGGTGGACATGTGCGTTTTAATGACAATGCAACTCTCTTGCTTCCGGCAGCATCATTTACCAGCAACCGCGTTTTTGGTTTGATTTTAGAAACCATCGGAAGCGCGCAACTAACGGGCGGAAGTTTAGCCGTTGACAACAGCCTCAGAGTGAATTTCGGCAACGTCGCCAACCTCTTCATCGTTGGCTCGGATACGCTCACCTTGAACGGTTCGCTTAGCGTCATACAAGGGCGACTCGACCTTTCCGACGGCACACTCGCCATTGGCGGCACGGGCGCACTGACGCTCAATCCTGCATGGTTTCAATTCGAGCGCATTCGCAGACTTCGATTAGCACGAAACGGCAATGTGGTTGCAAGCGGGGCGTCTCCCTTATTGCTTCGCGATTTGGAACTGAACTTTCCAAGTTCAACCCTTGAATTTCAAATTGGGTCAATCCCTCGCTTACAGTTTGATTTTATCAGCGCCTTCCCCACCATCACCAAAACACAAGGGGTGGTTGATGCCACAAACGGCACCGTTCAATTTCTCGAGGGCTTAACCGTCCCTGAAAATACATTCAAAAACGATGTCATATTCGGCTGTCGCTTCGAGTGCAACAACGCCGACCTCACACTGAACGGCAGTTTGACCGTTACAAACGACCTTCTTATGAATCCGAATTTTGCCGTGCGACGCATCAACGTCGGTGATTCGCTCATTCTTAGCGGCACGCTGACCTACACACAAGGGTCGGTGAATGTCGGGGCGGATAGAACGCTCGTCAACAACGGCGTCGCCTCTTTCCCAAACGGATTTTTTACAAGCAATCAGGTTGGGAATCTCGTCATCAACCGCGCTGGCGGTGTGGCGCTGAACAGCAACTTGACCACATTAGCAGGCGACACGCTGTATTTGCAGAACGGCAACCTTTCGCTTCTCTCGCCGCTCACTTTGACCGTGAACGGCTTTATGCAAACCGATAGCTCACACAGCGTGGTTTCATCGGGGAACTTCACGCTTTCAGGAGGCGCAACGCTGGCGACACAACACCCAAGCGGCGTTACGGGCGCAATCGCCGTTACCGGCACGCGCATATTTAATACGACGGCGAGTTACATCTTCAATCGCGCCGGAAATCAAAATCTTGGGTTTCCTATCGGATTGACAAACTGTGCGAATCTCACGTTTGCTGGAAGCGGATTTAAAACGCTCAACATCGGCACATTAACAGCCAATGCGGGGTTCAACATCAATTCAGGGATTGGCCTAAATACGAATGGATTTGCTCTCACCTACAGCGGCAGTGCCGACCTCTTTAACGCCGGCATTCATTCAGGCGCGGGACAAATCAGAATGTCGGGCACAACCTCAACCAACATCACCGGCGGCGGCATTTTCGCAACGCTTGAAATCAACAAATCTCCCGGCAATTTCGCCGTGATGACAACCCCTCTGACGCTAAATATTCTTCTTCAAACATCAGGTCAACTCTCGCTTAACGGACAAACGCTCACCGTTCGCCACTCCGTTACGACGACCATACACAACGACAATTCCTCATCGAGTTTCGTTTGTGGGGATAGCACGGGCACCGTCAATCTTTTGCTTTCTCCCGTCAACACGCTCCGCAGTTTGAGCGTCAATCGTCCGAGCGGATTTATGACGCTGGGCGGAAATTTGACCATTGAGAACTCGCTCAATCTCATCAATGGCAGTTTGGCAATCGGCGGCAACACGCTCACACTCGATAACGCCATCGTTACGGGAACGGGGCTATTGCGCGGAATTTCTGTATCAAACTTAGTCTTTACCGGCTTAAATGACGTTGGGACAATCAATTTTCAGCCGGGATTTCAGAATCTTCAATCGCTGACGCTTTCGCGCACCTCTGCCGATACGCTCACACTCGGCACACCGCTCACGGCAAGCACGGTAAACCTCAACGGCGGAAGGCTCGTCGGCGGAAACAACCTCGTGCCAACGACGCTCAATTACTTCGGCGGCTTGATTTCGCCTCCGCCTGGCAGCGCAATCGACGTGCAAATCAGCCCTGCCGCAAACGGACAGTTTCTTTCGCTTCCGCCGACGATTACCAACACGCTGTTCATTCAAGATGGATTCGTCAACATTGCTATTGAGAACGACGTCATTACCAGCAATTTGGATTTCGGAAATCGAACCTTGCTCAACATGGTTGAGCCGCGCACGCTAACCGTTACGAACAACATCATTCCCGACCTGACCGAGCCTGTTCCGTCGCGCGTTAATGGCAGATTGCGCCGCCCGGTAGATGCACTGGGTAGAATTTGGTATATCGGCGACTCCACGCGATTCCGCCCACTGCGTATGGTGGCAACAAGCGGCACGGGCAGCGCAACCATTCGCTATATTCGCAACGACTCGCTCCCGATTCCTGCACAAGTCGGACTTTCAGGCGTGGCAGGCAGAGCCGTGCGATATTGGGATATTGACGCAAGCGGCGTTACTGCCGACATCGCCTTCACATACGACGCAAGCGACTTCCCCTTCACATTCAACGAAAGCGCAATGCAGTGTTACCACTGGACGGGCACAGTTTGGGAACGAAAAACCAAAGACAGCCAAGACCTCACCAACGACACGATTCGCATCACGGGCGTCAGTTCCTTTTCGCCGTTCCTTCTGACGACGACGGAAGACGCGCCGCTTCCCGTCTCGCTTACCACCTTCACGGGCACTTCCACCAACGAAGGCGTAAAACTTGCATGGGAAACCGCCACCGAACAAGACAATCTCGGCTTTGAAATCCGACGCTCGCACGACGGCATTACCGAAGTCATCGCCCACTATCGCAACACGCCCGAACTGCGCGGTCGCGGAACGACGCTTGAACCCACCCAATACGCCTACACCGACGCACGCACCGAACAAGGCAAAACATATCGCTATGTGCTCCGCTCGTTTGACCTCGACGGCACAATTCACGAATACAGCGATAAAGCCATCGACGTCCATACCACCGAAACCTTAAAGCCAACGGAGTTCGCGCTTGCGCAAAACTTCCCGAACCCGTTTAATCCGACGACGATTATTCAATATCAACTTCCTGAAAACAGTCCCGTGAAGTTGGAACTCTACGATGTAACGGGACGCAAAGTCGCAACGCTCATCAACGCTTGGCAGACTGCTGGATACTACTCGTTCAGCCTGAACGGCAGTGCTTACAACCTTTCAAGCGGCATGTATTTCTATCGGCTGAACGCCGGCAATTTCGTGCAGACGAAGAAAATGATGTTGGTGAAGTAATCTATCGTTTTTGTTCTTTCTTAGTTGGTCGCTTGGTAGAACGGACGCAGAAGCAGAACGCCGATGCGTCCGTTTCTTATTTTTTAGCCTTCCGCTTTCGTAACTTCGCACGCTTTTTCAAAACAGGTTTCCAACAAAAATTTTTTAACGCTCACCTCGAATGTCCATTCTCGAAGCCATTGTGCTTGGCATTGTTCAAGGCTTAACCGAGTTTCTTCCGATTAGTAGCACGGCGCATTTGCGCATTGTGCCGGCACTCTTTGGCTGGCAAGACCCGGGCGCGGCGTTCACCGCCGTCATTCAAATCGGTACGCTCGCCGCTGTTCTCTATTACTTTTATGCCGATATTTTTCGCATTGCCACCGCAACGCTTCAAAGCACGCTTCGCGGCAAACCGTTTGAAAGTTTTGATTCGCGAATGGGCTATATGATTGTGATTGGCACAATTCCGATTGTGATTTTAGGGTTGCTTCTAAAAACTTACATAGAAACCACGTTCCGCTCGCTTTATGTGATTGCCGCAACGCTGATTGCCCTTGCACTCATGCTCATGCTCGCCGAAGCAACACTTAAACGACGCATTGAGAAAGGCGAACAGCAAAAGGTGCTCAGCGACCTTTCATGGGTCGAGGCGATTGTCGTTGGACTTGCGCAATGTTTTGCGCTGATTCCGGGGGCGTCGCGCTCCGGCGTTACGATTACAGGAGGATTGTTTCTCGGCATGACGCGCGAGACGGCGGCGCGATTTTCATTTCTGCTCTCGCTTCCCTCTATCTTCGCGGCGGGCGTCTATCAACTCATCAAAGCGCGTGAAGAACTTTTCGCAACCACCGACGGCGTGTTGAATCTCTTGATTGCGACGATTGTTTCAGGCGTCGTCGGCTACTACTCCATCGCGTTTCTTTTGAATTACCTCAAAAAAAATTCTACTTACCTTTTCATCGCCTATCGCATTGCGCTCGGACTATTGCTCTTCGTGCTTCTCTTTAACGGAACGCTCAACCCAATGGAATGACGGACGAAAGAGTGAATTACGACGGCTGTTTTATTTTCTTCGGCGACATTCGATTTGATGCGCGACTGCAAAACTTGATTCACACGCTTTCTTCTCGCTATGCGCGGCTTGCGCTGGTGCAAGTGTGCGACGCGGAGAGTGAATTTCAGTTTGAAACTTGCACCGTCTTTTCGGTAAAGGTTGATTCAAGGCGACGCGGTGCAAAAAAATTTCTCGCCTCATATCTTGCGCTTTTGCCAAAAGCCTTTTCAATTCAAGCGGCGTTTTATTGCGCCGAAGACGTTTTTTCGTTGCCGATTGCGTCGTTCTTAGCAAGGGTGAATCGCGCACGGCTCTTTTACGACTCGCGCGAACTTTATTTCGCCATCGGCGCGCTCTCCAACAAGAAGATGAAACAAGCCGTCTGGTCGCTTTTGGAAGAATTCTTCATCGCCGATGCAACCGTTTTCACCACGGGCGACCTTGATTCTGCGATGCTTCAATCGCGATACCGCATTCCGCTTCCACAAACGATTTACAACTTCCCGCGCCGATTCACGATTGAACGAAACAACGCTCTTCGCGAACGTCTTCACCTTTCTTCGGAGCACGTGATTTTGCTCTATCAAGGCATGATGGGCGAAGGACGCGGCATTTTCAAGATGCTTGATGCGCTTGAAGTGCTTCCTGAACCATTTGTCTTGGTCATGCTCGGCGATGGGGTCTTGCTTGAAAAAACCAGAGCGGACATTCAGCGACGCCATCTTTCTAAACGTGCCTTTGCTCTTGGGGCGATTCCTTACGACACACTTTTAAGATACACCGCTTCGGCAGATATTGGACTTGCGCTCATCGAACCGATTTCAAAAAGTTACGAACTTGCCTTGCCGAATAAACTCTTTGAATATGTGCTTTGCCAAACGCCGCCGATTGTTAGCAACTTGCCCGCAATGATTAGCGTCATTGAACGGCATCAAGTTGGCATGGCAGTGCCATTGGAAACGGAGCAAATTGCAAATGCGATTTTGCATGTTTCAAATCAGATTGCGTTTTATCGTGAGCGGTGCCGTATTGCACGCGAGGTTTTGAATTGGGACGCGCAGTCGGAAAAAGTTTTATCTATTTTTTCTCGTCATTCTGAACAGAGCGCAGCGCAGTGAAGAATCCATAGCGAGCCTCGCCGAACTCGTCAAATGGATTCCTCGCTTCGCTCGGAATGACCACGATATAATGACAAACCCCCTATCCTTTTCAAATCACATGGGTATAAGAGTTAAGAGTTGAAAGTTGTCCCGCCACTCTTAATTCTCCACTATTCACTCTCCACTCTCAACTTACTTGACCAGCATCATTTTCTTCGTCTGTATAAAGCCGCCTGCCTGCAACCGATAGAAATACACGCCGCTTGCAAGATTGCTTGCATTGACGAAAAACAATAACTCTCTTCAAATTATCTTGCTACAACTTTATCGTCACAGCACAACAATCATGAAAATCGCATCGAGGCGATAATCCTTAATCCTTCCTGATATATACTGAGTAGTCGCGTTCATAGAATACCCGCGAAAGCCCGATAGCATCAGCCTTTTTAGAAAACAGCAATTCATCTTGTGGACGGAAAATGCGCTCAACAATAATTGCCGCATCGGGGAATGTTCGCAACAACGATGGAAGAATAGAGTCGCAGTCCTCAATCGCGAATTTGCGATAAAAAAAATGCGACTGCCATCGCGTCGAGTCGATGTCTATGCCGTTAAAATAATAACTAAAATGGGGCGTATAGATTTTGTCATCAAGCATCTTTTGCTCGACGAAGTGAAAAATCGCAGAAGGTGATTGAGCATGAACGCATTCACTCGCGCCTTTTGTACCGCTGTAAGGACGCATTGTTGCGCTGTGTTGTAAAACGGGAACACAAGCACCAAATATAACGTAGAGCAGAAGTATAAGCCATGAAAAAAGCGACGCGGCATAATCCTTACGAGAAATCACCCATAAAATTCCGACGACCAGCACAATCAGCAAAACAATGACGGCTAAGTGCAATGGCTCATTCGTCTGAAAGAAATCATGCGTCTTGAAAATGGAATCCAAAATCGTGCGATGCCAAGTTTGCGTTGCGGAGTGTATGCCTGCAACGCCGCAAAAGCACAGAGCCACTCTTGTCATTGTATCTTTCATTGTTCCCAGTGCGATTACCGCGCTCTCGCTGACGACAAGCACCAGAGGGGGTAAGAAGATGAAGAAATACCAAATAAGCCGCGTTTCAGCCAACGAAAGCACAACAAACGGAACGATAAACCACAAAAGCCATAAAACACGATGCGACGTCCGAAAGTTGGAATCGCTTAAAAAGCGATGAACCCAAATGATGCCAAGTGGAGAAATTGGAAAGCGCGTAACCAATACATTCAAGTAATAAAAATACCCGGTGTAATGATTAGACCCAACCTGATTGACTTGCATGCGATTGATGATATACCAATCAAGGTAACGCATAAAAAATCCGTCGTGCGTCGCACAGACGAGCACAAACCACGATAATCCAATGCCAAATCCAATAGAAAAGAAGAGTGCATTATCAACAAGAAAATCTTTGCGCGAAGTCTCCTTCCTCCAAAGACGATACAAGGTATGCATTCCTATCGCGAGTCCGGCAAAGACGCCCACGAGCGTCTTAGACAGCAACGCCAAGCCCAACATCACGCCGCCCAACGCCAAAAATTTTCGGTTCTCAGTATCGAGATAAACCGTGTAGCATAAAACTTGCGCGAGCGAAAACATCATCACGAGAATGTCAAATTGGGCAACTCGTGAAAACCACATAACCAGCGGCATAAATCCTAAAAGCAAAACAGCGAAAAATGCTTCGGGATACCCTGATGTTCGGCGGGCTAATGCGTGTATAAACCAAAGACTACCGGCGAGTGCCGCAACCGACCAAAGTCGCGCCGTAAAAGCGTTATGTCCGAAAAGTTTTCCCGAAAGTGCCATCAACCATATCAAAAGCGGCGGATGCGAGCCCGAGTAAAATCCTCCGACGGCATAATCCGTTTGGTCGAGCCAGCAGTCAAAAAGCACAATCGCTTTAGCACGCAACACATAATATGCCTCGTCATATGGCTGAATTTCGAGTGCTGAAAGATTGACGAGTGCCAGAAGCGGCGAGAAAAAAATAAAAAAACAAGCGGCACCGCGATTCGTGAAAAATTTAAGAATAGGCATACTTTATTTAACCATCACCATACGCATCGTTTGCGAAACCCCTCCCGCTTGCAAACGATAAAAATAAATCCCACTCGCCAACCGCGACGCATTGAACACCACTTCATAGCGTCCCGCTTGTTGAACGCCGCTCACAAGCGTTTCTACTTCTCTTCCCAATACATCATAGACCTTTAACTTAACCTCGCTTGTCTTAGGAATTTGATAGGCGATGCGCGTTGAAGGATTGAACGGATTGGGATAATTTTGCGCCAATGCAAACGCGCTGACGTTTCTGTCGCTTCCTCTTGGTGTGGAAAGTTGCGCGAGCGGACGACGGAAAACGCCCCAATTTGTTCCTGCAAACACATAGCCTCCTGACACCGCAAACGAATACGCAATGACCGTTGTATCGCCTCCTGATGGCAAGCCATCGCTCCAATTCACAAAGGTTTCTGCATTGGTCGAGGTATAAACGCCTCCACCGATTTCCGCCCCGACAAACCAATGCCCGCCGTGTTTCCCAAGCCCTGCAAGCCGAGTGCTTCCGCCCGGAATGTTGTTGGGTATTGCTATCCAAGAGTTTCCATTATCGCCTGATTTCGCCAACGCACTTCCTATCGTTGAACGATCGATTGCCGCATAGAGCGTGTCGCCAACATACAGCATCGATAGTCCTCGTGAGTCCGGCGATGTTGGCGGAGATCCTGTTATCGTCCAGTTTCCTCCAAAGTCCGTCGTGCGATACAGTGAACCGTTTGCAAAAACCAACGCTTCAAATCCTTTCAGTGCGATGGCTCGCGCCTCTGAAAACGGCTCATAAGAGGTTATCGTTGTTCCTCCAAGTGAAATTGTTACTTCATGCATCCAAGAGCGAGGAAAGCCGTGATAACTTGAGAGAACGCCTCTGGATTGTGTTCCGAGCAAGAGGCTGTCGCCAATCAAGTCGATACACCAAGTCGCACCCCAAATGCCCGCACCCGGAATTGATATAAACTCCCAACTCTCTCCTAAGTTTGTGGTTTTGTGTAATGCGGAAGAACCTATGAAGTAAATTGTATCTTGGTGAACGGCAAAGCCAGGGCTATTAATCGGGTAGGACATATACATCAGTCCATTATTCATTCTTTCCCATTGTGCTTTCAACGGCACGCACAGCCCAATCAACACCGCAACACATATCATCGCTTTTCTCATGATTGCCTCCGTGATTTGATTTAAGAAATACTTTATTTAACTAATAACCATACGCATCGTTTGCGAAACACCTCGCGCTTGCAAACGATAAAAATAAATTCCGCTTGCTAAGCGCGACGCATTGAACATCACTTCACAGCGTCCCGCTTGTTGAACGCCGCTCACAAGCGTTTCTACTTCTCTTCCCAATACATCATAGACCTTTAACTTAACCTCGCTTGTCTTAGGAATTTGATAGGCGATGCGCGTTGAAGGATTGAACGGATTGGGATAATTTTGTGCAAGTTCAAACGGCTGCTGATTGTTGGAGAATGGAAGGTCACCGCTGTCAAATGCACGAGTTTCTGCGTTTCAAAGCCCCGCAAAATCGCGGGGCTTCTTTCACGTTGTCAACGATTAAACGGTTTGTTTCATGGTTGTAGTTTTGCCGTCGCGCTTGTGCGATGTTGCGCTTCCGTTTTCGCCTTTGGCGTGGTGGTCGTCTTTCGGGGCATTTGGATTGAAGATAACGAGTCCGTTTTCGTCCATCAGAACTTTATCGTAGTCATATGGTCCCCAGAGTTGGCGCGGATTGCCGAGGAAGTTTTCAGTTGGCGGCGGCGAGGCGGTCGTCCATTCGAGCGTCAGTCCAAACCAAGGATTTTTGGTGGCTTTTTTGCCGTTGATAAGCGACATCGTGAGGTAGCCCGCCATGATTAAAAATCCGACGCCGAGAATCCATGTGCCGTAGGTGGAAAGCGCGTGCATGGATTGATATTGGTCGATGTAGGTGTAATAGCGGCGCGGCATGCCTTGTGCGCCCATAATGAACTGCGGGAAAAAGGTTACATTGAAGCCGATGAAAATCAGCGCGGCTGAAACCGTTGCCCACAGTTCGCTATACATTCTGCCGAACATTTTAGGCCACCAGTAGTGCAATCCGCCCAAGAACGCCATCACCGTTCCGCCCATCATCACATAGTGGAAGTGCGCGACGACGAAGTAAGTATCGTGCAAGTGAATATCCACCGAGAGCGCGCCCAAGTAAATGCCCGTCAGACCGCCAATCGTGAAGAGCGCGAGAAAGGCGTGCGTGTAAAGCATCGGGGCTTGAAAGGTCAGCGAGCCTTTATACATCGTCGCCACCCAATTGAAAATTTTTACGCCCGATGGAATTCCAACAAGAAAGGTAAGGAACGAGAAAATCATGGCGGCAAGGTCGCTTTGTCCGCTGGTGAACATGTGATGTCCCCAAACAATGAAGCTCACAAGCGCAATCGCGACGGAAGAGAACGCAATCGGCACATAGCCGAAAATCTTTTTGTGCGAAAAGGTGGCGATGAGTTCCGAGATAATCGCCATGCCGGGCAGAATCATGATATACACGGCGGGGTGCGAATAGAACCAGAAGAAATGTTGATACAAGACGGGGTCGCCGCCCATTGCAGGGTCAAAGATGCCGATGCCCCAGACGCGCTCCAAAATCAGCAACACAAGGGTAATTGCGAGCACAGGCGTCGCCAAGACTTGAATGAGCGAGGTTGAATACATTCCCCAAAGAAAGAGCGGCATGTTGAACCAAGTCATGCCCGGTGCGCGAAGGCGATGAATCGTAACGATGAAATTCATGCCCGTAAAAATGGACGAGAAGCCGAGAATAAACACGCCGAGCGTCATGGAAATCACATTCGTGTTCGTCTCGACGCTGTATGGCGTGTAGAACGTCCAGCCTGTATCTACGCCGCCGGTAACGAGCGAGTAGAGGCAGAATGTCGCACCGAAAACATACACATAAAAACTGAGCAGATTCAGACGTGGAAAGGCGACGTCTTTCGCGCCGAGCATAATCGGCAAGACGAAGTTCCCCAGCGCGGCAGGAATGGCGGGAATGATGAAGAGAAAAACCATAATCGCGCCGTGCAAGGTGAAGAGTTGATTGTAGGTATCAGGACCGACGATGTCTTTTCCCGGCGCAATCAATTCAAAGCGCAGTAGCAACGCAAATACGCCGCCCGCAAAGAAGAACAGCAAGACGGCAAACAGATACATCACGCCGATGCGTTTGTGGTCGACGGTCGTCAGCCACGACCAAATTCCTTTGGGGTAATTGAGGTAATTTCTTTCCTCTTGCAGTTCGGACGCAACTTGCCCCAGTGCTTGTGTGGTTGTCATTCGTTAATCTCCTCTTTCTTTTGCGGTTACTTCAATGATTTTACTTTCGTTATTTATTTCAGTGACTTGATGTAAGCAATCAGCGCATCGATTTGCTTATCCTTCAAAATGCCTTGATAGGTCGGCATAACAGGCTGATAGCCGGCGACGACTTTGGCGTTTGGTTCAAGCATTGATTCGCGCAGGTAATTTTCATCGACGATGACTTCCTTTCCGTCCGCCAGTTTGTGTTTTGTGCCGTAGATGCCTTTCCAAGTTGGACCGGTGTTAGCACTGCCGTCAACGCTGTGGCAAGTGGCGCACGCTTTGGAGACGTAGAGTTTCGCACCGAATTCCGCTGGCGAAACATTGCCGCCGCTTTCGGATTCTTCAAGCCATTTATTGTATTCGGTTGTAGAGACGACGCGAATTTTGCCAATCATTTCTGAGTGTGACTTCCCGCAATACTCCGTGCAGAAAATGTCAAACGTGCCTTGCTTCGTCGGGCGCGTGCCCACTACGGTGTATCGATTCGGAACGGCGTCCATCTTGGCGCGAAACGCCGGTATGTAGAAACTGTGTAAAACGTCTTCCGATGAAATCAAAAATTTGAGCGGCTTGCCTTCGGGCACAACGAGTTCATTGACGCTGTTCGCCCCACTTGGATAATCAAACGCCCAAAACCACTTCTTCCCTGTTACCTTGATTTCCATCGCGTCAGTTTCAATCACTTGCATATCAAGGTAGGAACGGAATCCCCAGAAAAAGACGACGAAGACGAGAATCGTCGGAATAATCGTCCACGTGATTTCGAGTCGATTGTTGTGAGAAATCGGAGATGTGAAAAGGGCTTTTCCTTTTCGGCGATACAGCCAGAGAAATGCGACAGAGACAACGGTAATCAGCAGAAACAAGATGACCGATACGTCAGTGATGAAGAAGAACAGCGCATCGACATCACCGGCGTGATTAGATGCTTCTTCGGGCATTGAGAACGGGTTCATTTTTTACTCCCTCTTTCAATTAGGTTCAAAGAAATTTCTCCGAGAGCCTTTTGCTCCCGAGGTTCGTTAGTTATTAGTTCAGATTGACGTCTGAACTGGGTTCTCCTTTTAAGACATGTTTTTTACGCTCTTGTGAAAAAAGCCACCAGATAACGGCGGCGAGCGTCATCACAATGAGAAAGCCACCGAGCCGCATCAAGTTTTGCGCGAAGAGCACGTAACTGCCCTCTTTTGCGTCGTAGTGAAAGCACGACAAGATGATTCTATCAATGGTTGTTCCGACTTTGCCTTGCGAGGCTTCAATCAATCCCATTTTCAAATCGAACCGCTTGTAATCCATTCCATAGAGGTAGCGGACGATTTTTCCGTCGGGCGAAATCAAATATGAAACGGCGGGGTGCGCATATTCGTCTCGCGCCGCATCATAGAAATACTTGAACCCGACGGCGTCGGCTAACGCTTTTGAGTTTTCACCACTGCCGACGAGGAACGACCAGCCTTCTTCGATTCCGGCTTTTCCGAACTGCTCGACGTAGCGCGTTTTTTTCGCCATTGCCAATTCCGCCGTTTCGCGCGGGTCAATGCTGACGGTGAGAATTTGGTAGTCTTTCGCGGGCGCGAGGTCGAGTGCTTTCGCGCTGTTGCACACGCCGTTGAGCATTAAGCCGCACAGCATCGGGCAACGGTAATAGGCAAGCGTCAGAAGCACGGGCTTTTTTCCGTCGAGGTAATCGCCGAGTTTAACCGCCTTGCCGTGCTCATCTGTAAATTCAAGGTCTTTGGGCAACGATGCGCCGAGATGCTCTTCCACATCAATGCCTTTGAGTTGGCTTGGGTTTTCAATGACGACTTGCGCGTGCGCATTCATCACAATCAAACTGACAAAGAACAGCGAGGCGATTTTTCTCATGGTGCTATTCATCGCGTCTGCCGAAAGTCGTAATGCGTGCCATGTCGCGCTGTTCACGGAGCAAGCGTTGTGCATGGGCGTGCGAGCGTTCGCTTTGCGATTGTGATTCGGTCGTGTTACGTAGTTCATTTTCCGTCTTGACTTCTTTTTTCGTATTCATACTACAGCACTCCTCACGGGTTAATGTTCTTGAAAATGTGATTTGAAATCGGATTTGAACGACTAATTCTTGCTCTTTTTATCCGTCGTAGTTTTTGCTTTGGCTTTATCCTTTGTGCCTTTTGGAGAAGCAGGTTCAGCCGTTGGTTGTGATGCTTTTAGCCGTTTTTGATAGTCTTCGGTCGCGAGCAGTTTCATGGCTTCGCCGATTGGAATTTGATATACACCGTCTTTTTCATTGACGAGTTTGTAGGCGTTGAGTCGTTCTTCTTCGCGGGCGCGCACGTCGCGGTAGGTTGAAGAGACGACGGCGTTCGCCGTTTGAAGTTGCGCTTCTTTGCGTGCCGTGAAGTATTCGGATAAAAGGAACATAATCGTTCCAATCGTGATGGTGCCGATGATGAACATGATGATAATGACGCGGGCGTTGACGTCTTCTTTTTCGTAATCGCTTTCCGCCATGAACATCTTCGGTTCTTCGGGTAAGTTTTGCATCGGCGTTTTCACGGTTTCAGTTGTTTCGGTCATGTGTGCTCCTAATCGGTTTAAGCGTTTTTGAGGTGAATTGAGGCTTCGATTCTCGGGTCGCCGACGGGCACAACGGACGCGCTTGTCAGGCGATTCCAAACGAACCACAAGAACAGCCCGCCGATTCCGACGAACGTTGCCAAGTGTTGCCACGAGAAGTGCAAGCCGTGATGCGCATCAGGATTGACGATGTTGAACGTCGGCATAATCAGCCAATACAGGTCGACGAACTCCATCAAGAGAAACCAACCGGCGGCGATTTTCATCACTGTAAAGTTTCGCTTTGAAGCGCGGAAGACAAGCACGAGGAACGGGAGCACGAAATGTCCAATGAACAGAAACATGCTCACATATTGCCAGCCGTGCTCCCATCGGTGCTTATACCATATCGTTTCTTCGGGAATGTTACCATACCATATCAGCATAAATTGCGAGAAGCCGATATACGCCCAGAACACCGTGAACCCGAACATGAGTTTGCCCAAGTCGTGATAGTGTTCAATCGTCATCACTTCGCCGAGTTTGCTTTTGCCACGCAGATACATGGAAAAGAGCACGACGAAGGCGAGCGTTGTCCACCAACTTCCAGCGAAGAAATACACGCCGAAAATGGTTGAAAACCAATGCGGGTCGAGCGACATCAGCCAATCAAATGCGGCGGCTGTAATTGAGAGCGCGAACACAATCATGCTCGGCGCGCTCACGCCGCGCATTTTTTCGGTAACATCTTTTCCGTCGTCTTGTGCAAGCGAGGCTTTGTAGAGCGTCCATGCAATCAGCGTCCAAACGCCGAAGTAAATGTAGGCGCGAATGGTAAAGCCCATCGGATTGAGCCACGCGGATTTGTGCTGCAAGAGCGGGTCTTTGGCGACGGCTTCTTCATGCGACCATTCGTAAAGGTCGTGCATGCCCAGCACAATCGGAATAAAGAGAATCGCCATCATTGGAATCGCTGACGCAAGGGTTTCGGGGATTCGGCGCAGAACGATGCTCCACTCCGCCCCGACAAGATGATGAATCAGGGTGAAAAAGAGACCGCCCAACGCAATCGCCATCCAAAACATAAACGCCACGAGATAGGCGAAGTAAAATGTTTTGTGGTCAATAAAAAGCCCTGCGACGCTTGCCACAACGCCCGCCACGCCGACGCCCAACGCGATTGTGCCGAACTTGCTTTCGCCTGTGAGTTTGAAGTTTTCAGCGCTCATTTTTAGTTGTTTCGTTTTAGTTTCTAAGTTAAGGTTTCTCGGTTTAAGTTTTCTCTCTCATTTCTCACCGTTCTACCCTATTGCTTCACTTGCAATTCGCGGCGCATGCTTTCCGGCACGTCGGCGACGGTTGCATGTTGGCTTCGTTGCAAAGCGCGAATGTAAGCGACAATCGCCCAGCGGTCTTCGACCGAAATTTGACTGCGATACGACGGCATATTTCGGATACCGTTTGTAATGGTCAGATACAAATGCCCATCGGGAACATTACGCAAGCGATTATCGTGGTAAGTCGGCGCAGGCGTATAGCCCCGCTCCACCACTGTGCCTTTGCCGTCGCCGACCCGGCTGTGGCATGGGGCGCAATAAATGTTGTAGCGTTCTTGTCCGCGCTGCATCGTTTCCATCGTGTAAGCGACGGGCGCGACGAGCACGGTATCGCCGTTTTTCGTTTTGCCTTCGTAGAAAGCAACGTCGTCGCGCAAGTAGCCGCGCGCGACCGTTCCCGAGACGGGCACACGCATTGCCGAGCCGTCTTCAAAAAATGGATTTTGCGACTGCGCCTTATATTTTTCTTGGCTATACATATTTTGAAGCAGGCGAATGGGCGGGTCTTCTTTTGGCAACCCTCGCGCGCACCCTGAAAGAACGACACTTGCGCTACAAATGACAATCCAGACTTTTTTCATTGGTGTTACTCCATGTTTAATTCTTCTGTTGTGCTAACTCGCTATCGAGCGGACGATGAATGATCTCGATATTCTTTCCGCCGATTTGTTGAAAAAATTGTTTGACTTCACGAACGTTGAACTTCTCGTCCCACACGAAAATCGCGGCGAAAAATCCGTCGTCGCCCGCCTTGTTGGAAAAATTTTCCGAGTAGAACATCGGGTGATAGAATCGCGGCATACGGTTCAGCGCGAACATTCCAACAACGGCGGTAAATCCGCACAGAATCACCGTCAATTCAAATGTGATTGGAATAAACGCGGGCAAAGCAAAAAGCGGCTTACCTGAATAGACGACGGGATAATCCACTGCACTCGTCCACCACTGCAAGAGCAACGCGCCGATACACCCGATTGACCCTGCGGCAAAGACGATGAAGCCGAGTGGCGATTGCTTCAAGCCCATGGCGTCGTCCATGCCGTGAATCGGGAAGGGCGAATAGACTTCAAAGCGTTTGTAGCCGGCGTTTCGAATTTTTTCCGCCGCTTCCAAGAGCGCACCCGGATTTTCAAACTCGGCAACGACGCCTTCGGCTTCTTCTTCAATCAAAATTTCCAACGCCTTCGCGCCCGCTTTATCGGCTTGTTTTTTCAGTTCTTCTGCGGATTGCGATTTAATTTCATTCATGTTTTCATTCATGGGTTAGTGCCCTCCATTTTTCGTTGCGAGTTCTGCGATATTTTCGGCGTGTTGAGGCGCGTGCCCGTTGCCGTGTCCATTGCCATGCCCATTGAGCGCGTGTTCGGGGTGATGCGGATTCGCATGCGGCAAAACGCCTTTAACTTCCGAAATCGCCACCATTGGCATATATCTCAAAAAGAGCAGGAAGAGCGTCATAAACAGCCCGATAGAGCCGACAAAGCACGCCACATCGTAAATCGTTGGATTGAAGTATTTCCAGCTCGAGGGCAAGTAATCTTGCGAGAGCGAGGTAACCGTAATCACGAAGCGTTCAAACCACATGCCGATATTGACGAAAATCGAGACGATGAACGCCACTGCGAGATTTGTGCGCATGGATTTAATCCAGAAAATTTGCGGAATGAGCACGTTGCAAGTAATCATTGACCAATACGCCCACCAATACGGACCTGTCGCACGTTTAATGAAAATCGAGGCTTCGTAAGGATTGCCGCTATACCACGCGATAAAGAACTCGCATCCGTAAGCGTAGCCGACCATCATGCCCGTAACCATGATGATTTTGTTCATGTTATCGATGTGCCGCTCGTTGATGATTTGTTTCATTTGCGGGAACATCCAATAGGTAATCACAACGAGGGTTACAACCATCGCGAAGCCGGAGAAAATCGCACCCGCAACGAAGTAAGGCGGGAAGATGGTCGTGTGCCAGCCCGGAATGACCGATGTCGCGAAGTCAAACGAGACGATGGTATGCACCGAGAGCACGAGCGGCGTTGAAAGTCCTGCCAAAATCATGTAGGCACGCTCATAGTGTCGCCATTGGCGATTTCCGCCACGCCAGCCGAGCGAAAACAGCCCGAGCAAGGTTTTTCGAATGCCCGGCTTTGCGCGGTCGCGCATCGTGGCAAGGTCAGGAATCAATCCGACATACCAGAACATAATTGAAACTGAAAGGTAGGTCGAGATGGCGAAAACGTCCCACATCAGCGGCGAGCGGAAGTTGACCCACATTTGCATGGAGTTTGGCAACGGCAAAAACCAATAGGCGTGCCAAATGCGCCCCATGTGAATGAGCGGAAACATTCCCGCGCAGATAACGGCGAAAATCGTCATCGCTTCCGAGAAGCGGTTAATCGATGTGCGCCACTTTTGGCGGAAGAGAAACAAGACAGCGGAAATCAGCGTCCCGGCGTGTCCGATACCGACCCACCAGACGAAGTTTGTAATATCCCACGCCCAACCGACGGTGGTGTTGTTTCCCCAGATTCCAATCCCTTTCCAAATCAAATATCCCACAACGCATAAATACATCACCATCACAGCAAAGGAGATTCCGAAAAGAATCCACCAAAGTCGCGGCATTTTTCCTTCGGGAACGCCACAGATGACGTCCGTAATTGTCTTGAAGCGTGGCTTGTCGTTGATGAGCTCGGGTTCAGGCACATACACGTGGTGATGCCCGTTGTGGTGCTCTTGTTTGAGTGTTGCTGTTTCCATGCTCAATCGGAGTTAGATGGTTAATAGTGCTTATGCGGTCGTCGACATTTATCTGCCAAATCGGCTTTGACCTAATAATTTTCTAAATCTTGTTTTTTCGGCTTTTGCGGTTGCGCCTTGGTCGTGTTGGGTTTTCCGTCATACATTTTGCGGAACTCAGCGACCGTGAAACTGACGCCGCCCACGAGCAGAATCGTTACCAATACGCCAATGATTAAAATCGCCGTATCGCTCATTAGTAATCTCCTTCCCGCTTTTGCGGTTGCGACAAGGTTCGCGTAAACGCGCTTCGGAAATAGAGCGCGAGCGCAACGCCGCCCGCCACCCAAATTGCCACCAACGCGCCCGCTTCCTGCTCATTGGCAAAAAACCAGAGATAATTGGCAACCGTAAAGGCAATCGCAATACCCGCTAAAAAGAAGAAATCAAACCCATGCAAACTGCCCGCTTTGGCTTCTTGAACGGCGAGAAACGCGCCCACGAGAATCAAGAGAAACACAAAGCCGCCGACGCCAAGTATGAGTGATTCAATCGCCATGTGCTTGTTACCTCATTTGCTTTGATTGCGATGTCGTCGCGATGTTTCGGAAATAAATGCCGAGTATCAAATTCGTCGGCACCCAAAGACTGACGAAGAACGCGCTATCGAGCATCAATTTTTTTTCTTCCGCGCTTGCCGCTCCGTTTGAGAGAAGCAAGAGATAATTCGCCAAGAGAAACGAAATCAGCGTTGCCGCGAAGAAGAGCCAATCATATTTCTTGAACATTGTTCGTTACAAGTTTATGATTCATAATCCACATGCGATTATCCAATCACGGTTTTTTCCAATTCCGGATTCGGGTTGCGCAATTTTGCCAAATACGACGTGCGCGGCTTGACGTTGATTTCAGCGAGCAGGTCGTAGTTGCGTTTTTGGCGTTTCATTTGCGAGACTTTGCTGTTCGGGTCGTTGATGTCGCCAAAAACGATGGCTTGTGTTGGGCAGGCTTGCTCGCAGGCGGTTTTGATTTCGCCGTCAGCAATCTCTCTGCCTTGATTTTTCGCGTTGATTCTCGCGCCTGAAATACGTTGATAGCAATAATTGCATTTTTCCATTACCCCTCTGAACCGCACGGTTACATCAGGGTTCATCGCCATTTTCACCGTTTCGGGCACGTTGCCGTCCCAGACAGGATTATCGGTTACATAGTTGAAGTAATTGAATCGGCGCACTTTATACGGGCAGTTGTTGGCGCAATAGCGCGTACCGACGCATCGGTTATAGACCATCGCGTTAATGCCGTCTTCGGTGTGTGCGGTTGCGGCGACGGGGCAGACTTGTTCGCACGGCGCGTTTTCGCACTGTTGGCATGCGACGGGCTGATACACCATTTCCGGCGTTTCAAAGTCGCCCGCGAAATAGCGGTCGATGCGTATCCAGTGCATTTGTCTGCCGTTGCGCGTTTGTTCTTTGCCGACAACGGGAATGTTATTTTCGGATTGGCACGCAATCGCACATGCATTGCAACCAATGCAGGAATTGAGGTCAATCGTCATGCCCCATTGATGCCCTTCGTCGTGCTTGTATGGACGTTCGAAGAGTTCAACTTCTTCATACTTGATGAGTTTTTCTTTGACGAAGTCCGGCTGTTTGAGGTATTGGTCTAAGGTGCCTTCGATGACGATGGATTCGCGTCCGTCGAGCGAGCCTTGATTTTGTGTGGTAACGAGCAGATAATTTTTGCCGGTTCGCGTCGCCGTTCCGTTTTGAACGTCCATTCCGCCCGATGTTCTCAAGGCGTAAGCATTAAAGCCAATGCCGTTTCCGACGTTGCCTGCCGCGTTGCGTCCGTAGCCGAGCGGAAGTGTGATGCTGTAATCGGCTTGACCGGGCACAATCCAGACGGGCATTTCCAATTCTCTGCCTTGAACGGTGAGTTTAACGACTTCCCTATCCATGTCGTTGAGGTGCGTGCGGTCGCCATCTTGCGCATAAACGCTTTCGCCTTTCAAGCCGAGTTCTTTGGCGGTTTTAAGGCTGATGAGCGCGGCGTTATCCCAAGCGAGTTTTGTAACTGCGCCCGGCAGTTCTTGAAGCCAAGCGTTGTTGGCGAAGCGACCATCGAAGGTGGATTCAGACGGCAAAAAGACGAACTCCAATGAGTTCAAATCGGGAGCTTTGGTTGAAAATGGATTACTCGCAATCGCTTGTGAAAGCGCGTCGGAGTTGAGCGTAACGGGCTTCGTTTCCGTCGCGAGTGTTAAGACGCCTTCGTGCAGGGCTTTTTTCCAATTCTCTTCAAAGCCGAGCTCGCCGATGCGCTGTTTCCATGTGTCGCGCACGAGGTTATAGCCGAGTTGTTCAACGCCACTGTTAATCAAGGCAAGCAATTCGATGTTGCTCTTGCCGTTGTAGAGCGGCGCGATGAGTGGCTGAATTGGGCTAATGGTGCCGTTGGCTGAAATGGCATCGCCCCACTGTTCGAGGTAGTGCGTTGCGGGAATATGCCACGAGGCAAGGCGTGCCGTTTCATCGCGATACAATCCCCAGTGAATTGTGGTCTTGACTTTTTTAAGTGCGCTTTCAAAGTTCAAATCCGCCGGCGCGTCATAGACGGGGTTGCCGCCGAGCATCACCAGCGTTGAAATTTTTCCGGCGTTTATATCTTCAACCAGTGCGGTCAGGCTCTTGCGGCTTGGCACGGCGGCGTCTTTCATTGGGCGATAGGAAACGGTTGTGCCGATGTTATTTAATGCCGCATTGATAGCCGCAACTAAGGCGTGAACTTCCGCCGATTGGTGCCGACCCGCCACCACGAGCGACGCACCGCGATTTTGAATTAAATCTTTGGCAACCGCCGAAATCCATTTTTTATCAAACGAATGTGAGGCATAGCCGCTCAATGCATTCGCAGGGATATTGACGCCTTGCGCGTTGAGTTCCAGCGCGAGTGCCGCCGTAAATGCACCGATAAGGCGCGATTGCAATTTCAATCGATGGTCAGCCATGCCGCCGGTAACGCTGAACGTGCTTTCAACGACATAGAGGCGGTTCATTTGGTCTTTTTCCGACTCGACGCGTCGTCCGTCGGCAAAGCCGCGTGCGTTCATCACGTTTTCAGATTCGCGCAGGAAGGAATCCGCATCGAGCGAGAGAATGATTTTGGCTTTGCTGAAATCGTAAATCGGTTGAAGCAATTCGCCCGTCGCGATTTGAACGCCGTTCAAGATATTTTCATCACTGACGGCTTCATAGACGGCGACTTTGGCTTTGGGATACGTTGCGACAAATTCACCGAGCATACGCGCCAATGTCGGCGAGGCAAAGGATTCGGTCAAAATTGCGAGCCCTTCTCCGCTATTGGCTTTAAAGCCCAGATGTGCTTCACGCCAGAACGAGACAAACTCGGAAAACGATGTTTCGACGCCATTCTTGTAAGTGGCTTTTGAGCGGTCGGGGTCGTAGAGTCCGAGAATCGAGGCTTGAACGAAGGTGTTTGTGCCGCCGGTTGAGGACGGATGTTTTTCATTGCCTTCGACTTTTGTCGGGCGTCCTTCATTGCTTTTGACGAGCACGCCGTAAGCAGAAAGTCCAAACGGCATGGTCGTGGCGTAGTAATTGGCGATGCCGGGCACAACTTCTTCGGGCTGTTTGACGTAAGGCACGATTTTCTCGACAGGTCTTCGACATGCGGAAAGTCCGGCCAGTGCAAACGACGCCGCCATGATGGTTAAGAATTTTCGGCGCGAGAGGCTGTCTTTCATCAGTTCCAACTCCGCCGCGCCTTCGGGGTATTCACTTTCTACCCAACGACGAAATTCAGGCGAGTTGGAAAGTTGTTCGGCACTGCGCCAATACTTCTTTGCGTTTGGATTTTCTTCTGCGATAATAGGTTTCGGTGTGCGCTTCATAAATACGACTAAAATTGGTTACTGATTTTTATCGGTGGCACGCGCCGCAATCAACGGGCGGATTGATTTTCTTTTCGGAAATGAGTTTCGCCGCAAATTCTTTTTGATTCGCGGGCGCGACCCAATCCATGTTTGTTACTTCGCTTTTCGGACGCAAGTGCGCTTCAGGATTGCGATGGCAGTCCAAGCACCAGCCCATTGAGAGCGGTTCGACTTGCGAGACGCCGCGCTCGTCCATTTGCGCCACATTGCCATGGCAACTCTTGCACCCGACACCGACATTCACATGCACACTGTGGTTGAAATAGGCAAAGTCCGGAACCTTATGCACCTTCACCCACTCGACAGGCTTATTGGTGGCGTAACTTTCGCGCACGGGCAAGAGTTTTTCGCTTTTTGCCGCCACTTGCGTGTGGCAGTTCATACAGGTCGACGTTGCCGGAACGCTTGCGTGCGCCGACTTTTCAACGCCGATATGACAATAGCGGCAGTCCATGCCTAAATCGCCCGCATGCAACTTGTGGCTATACGGAACAGGCTGTTTCGGGCGATACCCGACTTCCAAATACTTCGGCGACCCGAAATACCAAAACCCGAACGAGACCACCGCGACTGTCGAAAGCACGCCCGCAATCAAAAACATCGGGATTTTGTTCGTCCACTTCGGAAAAATTTGTGCCATACTGCTTTCAGTGTGAGTTAGAACGTTTGATTAAAATTTTTCAAAACAACATCTGAACAATCCTATCCAGAATCAATGCGGCGAATAAGCCGAAGAGATAGGTGATTGAAAAGAAAAAGAGTTTTTTGGCGGATTGCTCCGAATAATTTTGCAAGGTTTCCCAATTTCGCTTGATGAACATTGCGCCCAGAATCACAGAAGCGGCGTCGTAAATCCAACCGCTGTGAATAACCGCAAGCCAAAGGCTGGCAAGCACCGTGAGAATCGTATAGGCGAACATTTGCTTGAGCGTTTCTCTTTCACCTTTCACGACGGGCATCATTGGTAATTCGGCTTTGATGTAATCGTCTTTGCAATAGAGGGCGAGTGCCCAAAAGTGCGGCGGCGTCCAAAGAAAGACGATGAGGAACACCAAAATAGGTTCGAGGGTAATTTCGCCCGTGATGCCTGCCCAAACACCAATCGGCGCCATTGCGCCCGCCGCGCCGCCAATGACGATGTTTTGCGGCGTGTTGGGTTTGAGCCAAAGCGTGTAGAAAAATCCGTAAAAGAGAATTGTGCCCAAAGAGAGCGTCGCGCTCAGCCAGTTGAACATCAAGCCGAAAATCAAGACGCCGATGACGCCGATAGCAACAATGAAAATGAGTGCATTTGAAGGTTGAATTTTGCCTTGTGGAAGTGGGCGACGCTTTTGGGTGCGCGCCATTTTTGCGTCGATGTCGCGTTCAAAAAATTGGTTGAGGGCATTGGCGCAACCGCCTGTCAGATAAACCGCGAGTAGAATCGCGCCGCACTTCACCGGGCTGGAAAGCAGAGACCCTTCTATGAAGAGGGCAACCGCGCCCGACAGCACGACCAAAAGCATAATTGTTGGCTTCGTCAAGAGAAGGTAATTACTAACCGTCTCTGAAAAATCATTTTTGTGAATTAACGCGGCGTTCTGCATCGTTCTTCTTGACACTTCTGTGCAGTCCTTGAACTGCGTTTATGAAACGATGAGATTAACTTACCGACGGTGAGAAGCGTATCGGTGCGGCGGTGCGCTGAGGTAAGATTCTGTAATGCAGAATAGAACAACGTTACTACGGCACTGATATACTACTCATCTTTTTTGTCGGCAAATTGTCTCCTTGGCAATTTGCTTGTTCATCTTAATATTCTCAATGTTCTCGTAATGTTATTCTCCCAACTTCACAAGTCTAAATCATACAACACTTGACTGTGAAAAACTGTGTCAATTATACGATGAAACGAATTGATTTTCAAATCGGTTTTGAAATTTTTTTTCAGATTTCTTGTAAGTGCTTGTAGAATCAAGGGTTTTGGGCGGGCGGTTATTGCTCCTTTTTTCAAGAGGACACAGATTGGGCGGATTAAGCAGAGTTGAGGGTTGAAAGTTTGGATCTCACCCTAACCCGCTCCTAAAAGGAGAGGGAATGCGACCTTGCCCTGACGCTTTCCCCAAAGGAGAGGGAAGTCTGCGCCAGCAGACAGGGCGAGGGTTGCCTTAATTCAGTTTCGCGATGCCTTCATGGTTGGCGTGGACGACGGAGAACTTGAAGTCTTTGCTGATGCTTTCAAGCATTTTATTGGAGACGGTTTGCATGCCTGCGCTCATGGCAACTTCCGCCATAATTTTGATGATGGGTTCGGGAAAGACGCGAAGCAGAATAGGGACTTGAAAATCCACAGCGACGCGCATAACGACATCGACGAAAGTGGATTGTTCGGAGACCTTTTTGAGAGACATTTGCCCCGAGGCAAGTCCGACAAAGGTATGGTCGTTGGGCGGCGCGCCGTCAAGTTCAATCGGAATTTCCGACCAAAAAATGTTGCGCATAAAGTCGCCCTGCAAGAGCAGGTCGTCGGTGGGCTTAGCGCGCACGGATTCCGTCTGCTCTTGAAACGACTGCTTCACATAGAAAATCAGTTGTATCGGATGTGCGCGCGGGTCGGTGATTTCAAAGTCCCAGCGATAGACATCGGGAAGGTCGGTTTCAACGACACCTTTGCAAAGCGGATTGAATCCGAGAATTTTTTTATGGTCCGAAAAATAACGAAAGACCGTCTCTAAATCCGACGAGAGCAGTACTTGTCCGTGTGCTTTTCCGATAATCATCATAATTACACCACCTCGCTTTCCAAAGCGTTACATCAGTCTCACTTTCAGCCACATATAAGGCAGAAGTGCAAGTTTTTTAGTATTTGAAACGAAAGCGCGTTGTTTGAAAACATCGTAGTTAATTTCTTCGATGCGTCGCAAAATTCGGCTGTAATTATCGTGACTGACTTTAACGGCTAACCGGCTATCCTGCGAAAGCATCGCAATTCCTTTTTCAGATTCGTTGTAATAGTGTCGGGCGCGTTCAATCTCGAATTTCATCAGGTTGATGAAGTTTTCCGACATCACGCCGTTGAGAATATCGGCTTCGGTGAGATTGAATTTTTTGAGGTCTTCGAGAGGCACATAGATGCGTCCTTTTTGAGCGTCTTCGCCGACGTCGCGCAGAATGTTCGTCAGTTGCATGGCAATTCCGAGCTCGATGGCGTGTTTGAGCGATTCTTCGGACGTGTATCCGAAAATTTCCGACGTCATCAATCCAACCACCGAAGCAACTTTGTAGCAATAGGTGTAGAGTTCGTCAAAGGTTTCGTAACGATTTTGCTTCAAGTCCATGCAAACGCCGTCGATGAGTTCGAGCGGCAAGTTTTTCGGGATATGATATTTTTTGAGTGTATCGTGCCACGCAATCATGATGGGGTGGTCGATGAGCGCGCCGCCGTAGCAGGATTCAATGTCGGTGCGCCATTTGTTGATGAGCAGGATAATTTTGTCTTTCGTGAGCGACTTGCGCGAGAGTTTATCTTCGCTGTGGTCGACGATGTCGTCGACGTAGCGGCAGAGCGCATAAACGGCATGAACCGCCCGACGCTTCGGCATGGGCAAGAAGTGCGTGGCGAAGTAAAAGGTTTTCGCATGCTTCCATGAAACTTCGCGGCAGTATTCAAACGCCGACTCCACTTGCAGTTGCGTCAGCGCGGATTCATCTAAAACAGTTGTCGCAAAAAGCGCGGCAAGGTCGGAATTTTGATTATGCAAAAGCGTCGATGATGGTTGTGCAGTCTTCGCTTTCGGCTGTATCGCGTTGGCGGAAACGGCGTTGTGTTGAGCGTGCATAAATTGAGTTCAGTTTTTCCGCTTCGAAAATGTCTTGCAAGATAATACGATGCGTCGTTTGTCCATCTTTGTTTATTTGGTTCTTTGCGTGCGTCCTTGCGTTCGTCCTTGCGTTCGTCCTTGCGTTCGTC
>JBDNCJ010000044.1:0-27230 GCA_046719715.1 Chloroherpetonaceae bacterium
ACGACGGTGATTCTTTATCCGCTCTTCGCTGGGCTGGGCGGAATTATTGCGGCGTCAATGTTCAAAAAAGGTTCGCCACAAGCATAGCCATTGGATTCAGGAATTTCCACGCAAGGCGCGAAGTTGTGCCAATCGATTGCCGTTGTATTGCTTACGATTGAACGTGTTTCCTTTACAAGGATTCGCCACATCTTCGCGCTGTGGAATCGGCTCACCGTATAAATCGCAATGATGCGTTCCGAGATTGTAATTTGTGCAATACGGACACGCCGACGCCAAATTGATTTGCGCGACGATGCTCTTTGAGTCGTTGTAAGTGTTTTTCGCCCACATCGGCGCGGCGGAATTTGTCGCTTCTGCTGACGCGGTTTGCGATTGCTCTGATTGGGATTGCTCCAATGCGGCAAAGGTTCGGCGGGAATACTGAAACATACTACGAACTGCGGTTAATAATTGAGAATGATGCGTTCAATTTGTGAAATGTTTTTCTCTCTTTCAACATCAGTGCCAAGTTTCCCTCCCAAGTTCTTGCCTTGACACGCCTTTGATTGTTGGTGTATATTGACGCGAAATCAGCCAAGTCAATTAGCTTTTCAAGCACTGACCGTAACTTTCCATTCACTTTTATGGGTCATTTTCTTCTGTCGCTTGCCGCATTGCTCTTTTTTTCTCACGCGCTTTTTGCACAAAACGGATTGCAAGTTTTAAGCAAAGACGAAACAAGCCTAACGATTTCATTCACGCCGGAGTGGCAAGGCGTCGACACGGTTGAAATCAATGGGCAGATGTATCAACAATTTCCCTTTTTGGGTGGCGTTGCGAGAGCAGAACGACTTGGCTTGCCCGATGTTCGCACTTTTTACTTCTCGATGCTTATTGGCTCTCTGAAACCGCCGCGCGTTGAAATTCTTTCTGCCGAACGCATTACGCTTTCAAACATTGAACTTGCGCCGACCCCGGCTTTTGATAAAGATGGCAATGCGATTTTTGAACGCGCCCCAAACTTCGACACTGCCCCACAACCCAAACTCGTTGAAGCCTCAACGCCACAAATTGCTCGTGGTTACTTCATCTCCACCATTCAAATTACGCCGATGCAATACAACGCAAAGGCGAAAGTGCTTCAAAAGTTTTCCAAGATTGTCGCCCGTATTTCCTTTGAGCGATTTACTTCATCGTCTCCCCTTCAAAGCCGACTTGCGCCAAAGACCGACGAGATGTTTGGGCATCTTGTTAATTTTGATGTTGGAAAATCGTGGCAACTTGCGCCGCTTCGCAATGCCAGCACCGACACCGTTACACAGAGCGTTTTGCGTTCAGGGCGATTTTACAAATTGGAACTGCGCGAAGAAGGCGTGTATCGATTAGACCGTCAATACCTCGAATCCATCGGAATCAATCCGAATACGATTGACCCGCGCAAATTGAAAATTTACTTTAACGGCGGCGATGAGTTGGACGTGCGCGTCAATTCTGTCAAAGTTCCCGATTTGCAAGAGCAAGCCATTTTCGTTTCAGGCGAAGCCGATGGCTCATTTGATTCAGGCGATTTCATTCTCTTTTACGTCAAAGGCACACAAGGCTTGCGCTTTAATTCCGTCTCACAACAACTTTCTCACTACAACAATCACTTCACGAATTCATCATTTGCCTTTCTTTCGCTCGATGGTGCAAACGGCAAGCGATTAACCTCGTCGCCTTCGCTGCAAGTGCCGTCGCCGTTTGTGCCGCAGTCGTTTCAGACGCAAAGTTTTGTCGAAAACGACCGCGTTCATTTCACGAATTTTGGAATTCATTTTTATGATGTTCCACTAAGCTCCTCGCGTCGGAATGCAACCTATTCGCTTGCCACACCTTCCATTGATGCTTCCCGTTCTGCCTCGCTTCGTGGGCTTTTCATGCTTGCCAGCAATCAAGCCGAAAATTTTTCGCTTCGATTAGGAAGCACGCTTCTTGGACAGTTCTCCTCGTTTGGAGGCACAATTGGGGCTTACCGACCGGGCGCAGTTTTTCAAATCAATACGCCTTCCCTTCAACCGCTTTCGCAAGCCACTCAAACCATTTCGATTGACTTTTCAGGAAACAGTGCCATCGGCTCTCTTTATCCCGATTGGATTGAACTCAACTATTGGCGACGCTTTGAGGCGGAAAGCGGGATTTTAACTTTTAATTCTCTTGTTGGACTTTCATCGCAGGGTGTGGTAGAATATCGCCTGTCAGGCTTCGCCTCGTCGCTGATGGTTTGGGACTTGACGTCCAGCGAGATGATTTCAGGCGTTTCTAATGGTGCGTTTCAGCGTCAGGAATCGCCGGGCAACTTTCGTGAGTATGTCGCTTTTGACAATTCGTATTCGTTTAAGCGCCCCGTTTCAGCGACGCTGGTTACCAATCAAAACATTCGCAGTTTAATCGCTCAAAGTCCTGAATACATCGTGGTTTATCCGAAAGAATATGAATCGGCGGCGACACGGATTTTCAATTATCGACGCGACAACGCCCGATGGGGCACGCTTGCGCTGCGCTGTGCGATGGTTTCAACCGAGCAAATCTACAACGAGTTTTCTGGCGGCAAACAGGATTTCACCGCGATTCGCAACTTCATCAAATACCTTTACGACAATGCGGCGAGCAACGACTTGCGCCCGAAATATGTCTTGCTTTTAGGCGATGGCGATTGGGATTTTCGAAACCTTGTTGGGCGCACCTATCCGAAAGTTCCTGTGTTTGCTTCAGCCGACCGCGCCGATGAACTTGCGCCGTTTAATTGCTCTGACGATTTCTTCGTGAGCGTTCAAGGCGAAGATTTCCGACCAGAATTAGCCATCGGTCGCCTAACGGTTCAATCTGCACAAGAAGCCGAATTTGCCGTTGAGAAAATCATCGGCTACGAAACCAATTCCGACTTTGGGGATTGGCGCAACCGATTTGGATTGGTTGCCGATGATTATCCAAACGGTGCAGTTCGTAATCCCGGACACGCACGCGACCAATTCACCCGCGACAGTGAATTTACCTTGCAACAAGCCCGCATCAGCGCGCCTTACATCGATGCTGTCAAACTCTACGCGCCGTTTTATCGACCGGAAAGCGCCGCCGGCGGCAGACGCTTCCCCGCGCTTTACAACGACATCATCAACCAACTCAACAGCGGCTTGCTCATCACAAACTTCATTGGGCATGGTAACCCGAATGTGTGGACGGCGGAGCGCATTTTTGAGCCTGCGACTTCTCTGCGCTTGCTCAACAATCAACGCCGATTGACATTTGGCATTACGGCAACTTGCGACTTCGGCAGAAACGACGACCCATTTTTTCAAAGCGGCGCAGAGCAAATGTTCATCACACCGAACGGCGGTGCGGTCGGACTTTTCACCACATCGCGCGCAATTTTAGTAACGAGCGGCTCAAACGCACCACCCGCAATTTTGCGCCAACTCTTAGCGCGACAATCCGACGGTCTTGCTTCACCGGTCGGGCTTTCGCTCTTGCGCTTCAAACTCAATAATTCGATTGGCTCCGACGTCGGATTTTTCTTCTTGCTGGGCGACCCCGCTATGCGACTGCTTTCAGGCAGAGCGGTGGCACAAATTGATTCAATTAACGGCGTTGCACTTCATACAGCGTCGCTTACAGTTCCGGCACTCAGCCGCACGCGCATTTCAGGCTCGGTGCGCTCGCCGCAAGGAAGTCTGCTTTCGGATTTCACCGGCAAAGTCGCAACTGTCATTTTTGACGCCGCCCGACCCACGCCCGCTGACCACGAAGGCGACGGCATTATCGACGACTATTACAACGTGCGCAACGCGCTCATCTATCGCGGCACGGTCGATGCACGCAACGGACGATTCACCATTCAATTCGTCGTTCCGAAAGATATTTCCTACGACAGCCTCAATTCAGGTCGCATCAGCCTTTATGCTTGGAAGGAAAATCCATCGCTCGGCGATTTCTTTGCAACGGCATCAGGGGCAACTGAACAAGTGCTTTTCACGGGCACAAGTCCCGACGCACAGCCCGACAACACACCTCCGAATGCGACCATTTTTCTTAACGATAGAACCTTCACATCGGGCGGCATCACCAATCAAAACCCAACTTTCATTGCCGAACTTTCCGATGAAAACGGCATTAACCTTACGCAAAGCATTGGGCGTGCCATCACGCTCGTGCTCAATGGCGATGAGCGCAATCCGATTATTCTCAACGAATTTTATCAAGCCCGTGAAGGCAGTTTCACCGACGGTGAAATTCGCTATCCGTTCCGCAATTTGCGCGACGGACGCTACTCGCTTCGCTTCAAGGCGTGGGATACCTTCAACAACTCCGTCGAGCAATTCTTGGATTTTACCGTCTCCGATTCGTCCAAACTCACACTCGGCAATCGCGTCATGAACTATCCCAATCCGTTCCGCGACCGAACCACCTTCGTCATCGAAAACAATCGCCCCAACGACTTGCTCAACGTGCAAATCAAAATTTACACCGTCGCCGGACGTTTGATTAAAACGCTCCGCGACGCCCAAGCGGCGCACCGCATCAACATCGCTTGGGACGGCAAAGACGACGACGGCAGCCTCGTCGCCAATGGCATTTACCTTTACAAAGTCATTTTAAGCAGTCAGGACGGGCAATTTCGGGCGGAACGAATCGAGAAACTCGCTGTTGTGCGTTAGCGTTTAATTCTTTTTCTAAACATTTTTTCATTCACCTTAACATCAACCCAATGCAACTCTATCGTTTGGTCTATTACAGCGAGGCGGCAGACAATCTCACGGTTCAAGATGTAAAGTCCATATCGGCGAAAGCGAGCCTGAAAAACGAATCACTTTTAGTTTCCGGTGGATTGCTTTACTGCGAAAGCAAATTTCTGCAAGTCTTGGAAGGCGGCATCTCGCCCGTTAACAAACTTTTTGATACCATTCTTCGCGACCCGCGCCATAAAAATGTCAATTTGATTGACTTCACTCGCATCAAGAAGCGTGAATTTGAAGGGTGGGACATGTCGCTCGTCTTTTTTCCGACCTCGCGCGACTTCTATCCCGAATACATCAAATACAGCGGCGGCGATTCCTTTGACCCGCTGAGTTTGGACGGCGACGTTTGCGTGGCGTTTCTTCGCGGTTTGCTTGAACGCCAAAAGCGATGAATCCCGAAACGTTGAATGCTTTGAGTTGCTCGTTAAGCCTCGAAAATCAACGTCTGAATTTCAACTCTTTGCTCTCAGCCGCATCTGACCCAGCCCGTCTATTGCGTCTACTGCGTCTAAGTATGCGTTCAAAATTCACGACAGGTTCACAGACCCTCAGTGTCATTGCGAAACCGACGAAGTCGAGCCAAGCAATCCATCTTAAAGATGGCTACAAGGTTTATGGATTCTGTCGATACGCTTGCAATGACATTCGTCGCTTGGCTGTGAATGACAGCACTATTTTCTTATCATTCTGACCGAAGCGTAGCGCAGTGAAGAATCCATCAGCGAATCTCACCGAGTTCGTCAGTGGATTCCTCGCGACGCTCGGAATGACGAACACATTTTTATAGCGCTACCCTAATTCCGTCTCGATACTTATTGCATCTCTTGCGTTTCTTCAAAGTTCAAATTTCGCCGTAACTTTACGCCATGCTTCATTGTTGAGAGCCATAAAAAACGACGTGCCGATAATTCTCGTTAGAAGTTCGAACCAACTGCAATTTGTTGAACACTTTATCCGTGATAAAACCTTGAAACTGACACCTTCAGAACCCCTATTTGAGAAAATTGGTCGCCTTGCCGATTCAATGAATCTGCCGTGCTATGCGGTCGGTGGGTTTGTTCGCGATATGTTATTAGGAAAACCTTGCAAAGATATCGATGTGATGGTCGTTGGCGAGCCGATTGCCTTTGCTAAGGCGGTGAAGTCGCATTTGAACGGTTTTGGCTTTGCGGTTTTCGAGCGATTCCGAACTGCACGTTTGAGCCTTCCCGATGTAGCGCAAGGCGAGTTCAAACTTGAATTTGTTGGCGCACGCAAAGAAAGTTACAACCCCGATTCACGCAAGCCGATTACCGAAATCGGAACACTTCAAGACGACCTTTCACGGCGCGACTTCACCGTGAACGCTTTTGCGGTGTCGCTTAACGCAAGCACTTTCGGCGAACTGATTGATTTATTTGGCGGACTTGACGACTTGAACAAAAAACTCTTGCGCACGCCGCTTGAGCCCGAATCCACTTTTTCAGATGATCCGCTTCGAATGCTTCGTGCGGCGCGCTTTGCATCAAAACTTGGCTTTACGCTTCACCCTTCCATTCCACCTGCGATGGAAACCATGCGCTCGCGCCTGAAAATCGTCTCGCAAGAGCGCATCACCGATGAACTGCTCAAATTGCTTATGACCGACAAGCCTTCCATCGGTTTTGAAATTTTGTATCGCACGAAAATTCTCGATGACATTTTCCCCGAACTGCCCGTGATGGCAGGCGTCGAGCAGGTCGACGGCATGGGGCATAAAGACACTTTTTTCCATACGCTGAAAGTTGTTGATAACATTTGCGCGATGACCGATAATGTCTGGCTTCGCCTTTCGGCTCTTTTGCACGACATTGGCAAGCCGCGCACGAAGCGCTTTCATCAAGGGTTTGGGTGGAGTTTTCATGGGCACGATGCAGTCGGGGCAAATATGCTACCGAAAGTGTTTCGCCGTATGAAATTGCCGATGGAACAACTTCCCTTTGTTCAAAAAATGGTGCGTCTGCATTTGCGTCCGATTCCGCTCTCGCGCGATGAAATCAGCGACGCGGCGATTCGGCGTTTGATGTTTGAAGCCGGCGAACATTTGGACGACTTAATGACGCTTTGTCGCGCCGATGTAACGAGCAAGAATCCGAAAAAAGTGCAGAAAATTTTGGCGAACTTTGCGCGCGTTGAAGAAAAGGTCGCCGATGTCTCCGAAAAAGACAAGTGGGCAAAATGGCGTCCGCCCGTCAACGGCAACGAAATCATGGACATGTTTAATCTTCCCGAAGGACGCACCGTCGGAATTTTGAAGAAGTCAATGGAAAACGCCATTCTGGACGGCGTTATTCCGCACGAGCGCGAAGCGGCAATTGAATTTTTGAAAGCCAAGTTTTTAGAAATTCAGTCTGAAACGCTCCCTGAACAGGCGCAGAAGAAAGTGAATGAATCGTTGGTTTAATGGCTTTGCGGTTTCTTGCTTGAATCCATGCCTTGCGTTACTTTGATGCGTGCATGTTCGTTCATACTGCCGTAGCCATGTAACTTACTTCATCAATCAAACTTTTTTCCAACTCTTAACTTTCCAAATCAAATGCCTGCACACGAAATTGACTATCAAATTTTTGGTAGCGAAATGCAAATTGTTGAGGTCGAGTTAGACCCAAATGAAGCCGTCCGCGCCGAAGTCGGCACCATGATGTATATGGAAGAAGGGATTGAGATGCAAACCTCTACGGGAGGCGGTATCTTTTCCGGCTTGAAGCGCATGTTCACCGGCGATTCGTTTTTCATCACCTCATTTCTCAATCGAGGACAAGGCAAAAGGCGTGTCGCGTTTGCCGCGCCGTATCCGGGCAAAATCATTCCGTTGGATTTGAAGTCGCTCGGCGGCGAGTTCATTTGCCAAAAAGACGGATTTTTATGCGCTGCACAAGGCATTGAAATCGACATCGCTTTTACCAAAAAAATCGGCACGGGGCTTTTCGGTGGTGAAGGCTTTATTTTACAACGGCTCACAGGCGACGGCTGGGCGTTTGTTCATTCGGGCGGCACGATTATTCAACGCCAACTTGCCGCTGGCGAAACCTTGCGCGTCGATACAGGCTGTCTCGTTGCGATGGCGCCGACCGTTGATTACGACATTCAGTTCGTGGGCGGATTTAAAAACGTCTTATTCGGCGGCGAAGGCTTGTTCTTCGCCAAACTCACCGGTCCTGGACTTGTGTATCTACAAAGCCTGCCGTTCTCGCGCTTAGCAGATAGAATCGTGCGTGCCTCTTACGGTGGCAAAGACGAAGGCGGCATTGGTATCGGTAGCATTTTCGGCGGCGATTAAGCCTTACAACCTTTCACGCTTTTTTAACTCAAACCACATCAATGCATGCAAGACCTTGTCAAACTCCTGATGGAGAAAGCCAACATCTCGGAAGAAACCGCTAAACTGGCGATTCAAGTCGTGGCTGGATTCACGAAAGAAAAACTTCCTGAACCCGTCGGCGGCATGGTGCAAACTTTTTTGCAAACCGGCGAAATGCCCGACCTTTCCAACCTTGCGGGCAACTTAGGCGGTGCAGGCAATTTGCTTGGCGGATTAGGCTCTATACTCGGCAAAAAGTAAACCTTGAACATTTGAGGGGTTTCAACATTCAGGGCAATAAAAAAGCCGCTTTTGTAAGCGGCTTTTGTTTTTGGCTTAGGCGGCTCAATTTTGCCACTGCTCTGCAAGTTCTTTGGTGATGAGCTTGCGTCCCCAGTGCAGCCACTCGCGCACGGCTTCAACGGAAGTTTCTACCACCGTTGCAATGTCGCGATGCGAAAGTCCTGCAATGTCGGCGAGCAAGACCGCCATTTTGAAATCGGTCGGTAAGGCAACGACGGCACGGGCAACGTCGGTGTCGGCGATTTCCGCCGCTTCTTCCTCCGAGAGCACGGGCGTTTGACCGAATGCTTTCAAGTAGCTGTTACGAAAGGCTTGATAAAGCGAAACCAGTGAGGCGTGCTTATCAATCGCGTTGTAAGTTTGGCTCACCAGCATGCCTGCTGTTGCTTCGTTTCCCGTCATCCAATACGCTAAATTGTAAACTTCATCAATCGCGTCCAGAACAGGGGTGCTGCTACGATGATTCATAGACTTCCTCCTTAGGATTAGATTTGAACTGTTACTCATTTCGCAATCAATATAGCACGGTAATGTGCCAAAGTCAACGTGCTAACTCATCTTTTTTTGCGGAGTTTATTTAGAAATCGTCTAAACCGAAAAAGTCGTCCAAAACAGTGATTTTACGCGATGCGCTCCTTCAATCTCAAAGACTTTTGACATGCGAAAAATTTATCTCTACCGAATCACGCACATTTTAAACATTCCCCATATTCTCATGAATGGAATCACGCATATTCATTCACCTAAGCGAAATCGAGACTATGTCGGAATTGGTGATACGAATCTCATTACAAAGCGGCAAGGAACCATTCTCGCAAATGGAAGACGTTTAGGCGACTTCACGCCGTTTTACTTTGGAACAAAAATGCCGATGCTGTATGTGATTCAAAACGGGTTCAACGGCGTGCCGAAAAGAAATGCCAGCGAAATCGTTTATTGCGTGAGTTCCGTTCAAGCCATGATTGGCTTAAATTTGCGCTTCTTTTTTACGGAAGGTCATGCTGTTTCAAAGCTCAGCCGCATTTACCATAGTGGTCGCATAGATGAAATTGAAGACTTGGTTGATTTTCAAGCCGTTGATGCGGAGTTTTGGAACAGCGAAGATGACCCCGATTTGAGACGACGCAAAGAAGCGGAGTTTTTGGTATTGGGAGATATTCCGATTGAAGCGATTTTGGGTTACATTGTTTATGACGAACATGCGAAGCACCAACTTTTAGCGTTCGGAATTTCAGAGGAAAAAATCGTCATCAGACCACAAGATTATTTTTAAGATGTTCATCGAGACAACGGGAAACATATCGGAAAGCCAAGCCGAAGCCCTCGTCAATACGGTCAATACCGCCGGCGTGATGGGAAAGGGCGTCGCCTTGCAGTTCAAGAAATCATTTCCTGAAAACTTCAAAGCCTATCAAAAAGCCTGCAAAGAAGGTCGGGTTGAAATCGGTAAAATGTTCGTGTATGAGGGTGTGTCGCTGTTGCACGGCAAAAAACTCATCATCAATTTCCCAACGAAAACAGATTGGCGCAAGCCGTCGGAATATGAATACATCGAGCGAGGGTTGAAGGATTTGGTGCGCGTCGTCAATGAATACCGCCTGAAAAGTATTGCGATTCCGCCGCTTGGAGCAGGCAACGGAGGTTTGGATTGGTCGATAGTGCGTGAGATGATTACAAGGTATTTGCACGAGGTCGACTGCGAGGTTTATCTCTATGAACCCAATGCGGAACTTAAAGACGCATTGCTCAAAGAACGGGCAAAACTGACGCCAGCGCGGGCGATGTTACTTGCGGTTTTATTTGACCTTGTGCGAGAGGGCGAACTCGTCTCGGAGTTTGCCTGCGAAAAAATTTGCTACTTTCTCCAACGCTTCGGCGCGGAAAAGGACTTGAAGCTATCCTTCAAGCCTCAAACCTACGGACCGTATTCGGGCAAAGTGCGGCATTTGCTCTACACGCTGAACGGCAGTTATCTCGCCGGATACAGCGATAAAGATAGAAAGCCTTTTGAAGCGTTGAATTTGGTGATGGATTCCGAAAAAGACGTGTTGGCGTTTTTAGAGAAATACCCTGAACAAAAAGCGATTGTGGAAAAAACCAGAGCATTCCTTTCAGGTTGGTATTCCGCTTTCGCCCTTGAATTGCTTTCCAGCGTTGATTTTATTGCTAAAAGCGAAGGGAAATACGATTATGAAACGGTCTTGCGCAAATTGAGAGAGTGGAACACAAGGAAAAATCGTCTCTTTGCAAAAGAAGAATTTGTAGAAAAAGCCGTAGAGCAGTTGGAATCCGCACAGTTAATCTCACGCAGTAAGTCGGAACGTCCGTCGGGTCTTTCCGACCGTCCTATGCCTTGAACCACTGTAAGGCGTCGGGCATCTGGCGAAAGACTTGGAGTTTAATTCCTGCCAGTTCCAAAAAGCCGCCCAGCACTTTGCCAAAACCGTAGTGAAAAAAGTTGCTCACCACGAGGGCTGTTTTGCCGGAGCATTTGTCTTTGAGCGAAATAAGCACGTCGGCGAAGGCACGCAGTTCGACGAGAGAAGGGTGGTAATTGAGGCGGCATAAGTCAACGAGCACATTGAAGCCGTCTTTGAAGCGCGCGTCGTTTGCGACCGCCAAGACACTTGCAATTCCTTTTTGAAAATCGCCATTGCCCTCAACGCGGATTGAGACGAGCGATTCCGATTCCGATATATCAAATTCAAACACCATTTGCGCTGAACGTTTTTGACTTCAAACTGACAAATTATACAACAGCAAAAGTTGATGGGAAAACAACAAGGTAGGTGCTTTTCGTTCAGAAAACAAACGGCGGATTCTCTTTAAGCGTGAATCTATATGGCGGAGAGGGCGGGATTCGAACCCGCGAGAGCTGTTACACCCTACCCGCTTTCCAGGCGAGCGCACTAGACCAACTATGCGACCTCTCCGTGAGACGATATTTTGATTTCAAAGGGTCGCAAAGATACAACATCGTTTGAGTTCCAAAAACAGTTTCTCAAATTTTTCCCTCAATTCAATTCCGCCAAATACGCCGCGCCTTTGAGAACAGCGTCGGGAGCGAGTTCGTCAAATTTCAGTTGCTCGGCGATTACGCGTGCGTCGCCGCCGGTTGCAATGACTTTGATGTTTTTCTCGCCGTGATGCGATTTCAAAAACGATTTGAATCGTGCGATTAAGGATTCCGTTTGAGCCACTGCGCCCCAATATGCGCCGCGCTCTAAGCACTCGACTGTGCTTTCTCCAACAAGAGCAGTTTGTGATGCAAGTCGAACTTCGGGCAACTGCGCTGTGTGGCGATGAAGTGCTGAGAGCGACAAACCAACTCCGCTTACAATGATGCCGCCGAGATACATTTTTTTTGAAGTGATGACGTCGTAGGTGATTGCCGTTCCAAAATCAATCGCAATGACGGCTGATTTTGGAAAGCGTTTGACGGCATATGCCACGAGAGCCAATCGGTCTGCGCCCAGCGTGTTCGGCGTTTTGTATTGATGCTCAAAAGGCAAGTTCAATTCCGTTGAGACGATTAAAACGCGCTTTTTGAACGTGCGCTCGAGCGTATTGGCGACTGGACGCGCCACTTCTGGCACAACGGCGGCAAGCACGATTTTTTCAATTTGCAACGCACGTGATTTCACTTCCGAAGCCAATGATTCGGCGAAGGCTTGACGCGATTTGAGCGATTTGAATTGCGCTGTTTCCGCTTCCATTTGAAATTGAATCTGCTCGCCTTGAACCAGCGCAAGTTTGAGGCGGGAGTTTCCAACGTCAATGCTTAAAATTTGGCGCATCAAGAGGCAGTCAGTAGCGAATCGTTTGTATCTCGGCTTGGGAGAGTAGTTCTTCTTTTTGTCCGATTTCAACTTTGAGAAAGCCTCGCTCATTGATGTCGAGGGCGATGCCTTCGCGCTTTGAATCACCTTGATAAAACGTGATATGCTTTCCGAACATGTGGCAGTGAGCGCGCCACATTGAGCGAATCGATTCAGTGTTGCCACTTTGGAGGCGGGCATAATTCGCATCAAGAAATCGCATCAGGCTGACGAAGAGCGTGGTTTGGTCATATACGATGCCCGTTTCAAGAAAGAGCGAGGTAGCGCGCTCCGCCAAGTCGTCGGGAAATTGCGTTTGATTGACATTCAGCCCGATTCCAACCACAATGTAGTCGACGGCGCCAGATTGCGCCGATGTTTCAACTAAGATGCCCGCGACTTTTTTTCGGCGAATTAAAACATCGTTGGGCCATTTAATTTCCGCTGGTTCTCCGACAACTTCTTCAATTGCCTGTGCAACGGAAAGCGCAGTAAGAAGCGAGAAGTAGGTGATGTGTTCAAGCGGAATCGTCGGTCGTAAAATGACACTCGTAACAATGTTTGCTCCTTCTTGCGAGACCCATTTTTTTGCATTTCTGCCCCGCCCTGTGGTTTGAAACTCGGCTAAAATAATCGTTCCACTTCGCGCACCGTCTTTGGCAAAGCGATGGGCGACGTCGTTGGTAGAGCCGACGGATTCATAACAAAAAACGCTCTTTCCGATATGCAAGTTAGTCGATAAGCGACGCATCAACTGCTCGGAAGAAAAAATCGCACTGAAATTCACTTTCATTTTCACTCGTTAGGGTTGCTCACAAGGGCTTGTCGCCGATGGCACTGTTTAAGGTAGTCTTGAACGATTCAAATCGCGGCAAATCTTCCCGCACGGCAAACGAATCAACTTTGATGGAATCAATAATCGCAACGACGAAGTAGGTCGGAGGTGGATTAAAGGTTATCGGCTCTTTGTAGAACTTTTTCACCTCCGAGAGCGCGAACGATTTTGCCTTGCCGTTGCGATACTGATAAGTTACGCGCTCATTCGTGAGTGTGATTTTATCGCCTTCATGCCCGTGCTGTGCATAGTATCTGACGTTGAGATAATTTGGAACGCCGACAGCGAGCATGGTCGCCACCATAATGATGAGCGTCTTGAACAAGCACCCCAAATCAATGCCGTATTTGAAATTGCCGTATCGGAAGAAAATCGCCCAAGCAACGCCAAGCGCAAGCATGCCGCCCGTCCAAGTCAAGATGTAATAGTTTTCTAACAAAAAATTGGATTGAGTAACGGGATAAGAAAATACTTCGTTCATACCGCGAGTCGTTTTAGAATGTTCTTGTGGGAATTTAGTGCTTTCGGGGGAATTTTCTTTTTGCGAATCGCGCGCTTCTTGAAACGAAAAAGCGTTCCCGTTTATCGAGAACGCCCCTTCGAGAACAACTTTTTGGGAACTTCCATTTTCTTCACGCGAAGTTATGCGCGTTTATCAGCCTCCAATCGTTCTTTTTTCGCAAGCAGTTGCTCTCTGGTCTCCGGAAAATTTGCATCTTTGATACACGCATCTACCGGACAAACCGCCGCGCATTGCGACTCTTCGTGAAATCCCACACACTCGGTGCATTTATCGGAGACGATGTAATAAAAATCGTTGGAGAGCGGCGGGTGCTCTTGCCCGAATAGTCTCCAATTCATTCCCGGCTCGTAAATCGCCGTGTTCGGGCATTCCGGCTCGCATGCACCGCAAGTGATGCATTCATCTGCAATTTTGAGTGCCATAGTTGTTTCTCCTTTTTGGTTACTTCAAAAAAATACAGTCAAAACTGTGCAAAGGTAACGAAAGTTTTTCAAACTGCACGCGGCGAAATTCTTAACTTTGCGCTTCAATTTTTCCAAGTTATATGAATCACTCAAATCACACATTCAAACGCACACTTGTTACAACCGCACTTCCCTACGCAAACGGACCTTTACATCTTGGGCATTTAACGGGCACCTACATTCCTGCCGATATTTTCGTACGATATAAGCGGCTTCGCGGCGAAGACATCATTCACATCGGCGGAAGCGACGAGCACGGCGTTCCAATCACGATTCAAGCCGATAAAGAAGGCGTTTCACCAAAAGAAATCGTCGACCGCTACCACGCCTTGCACAAAGCCGTTCTTGAAAAACTCAATATCGCCATCGATAACTTCTCGCGCACCTCGCTTCCGATTCATCACCAAACCACGCAGGAGTTTTTCCTCGATTTTGAACGGCGCGGCGTGCTTGTCAAAAAAATCGAGCAACAGTTTTTCGATGAAGCCAAACAGCAATTCTTGCCCGACCGCTACGTGATTGGCACTTGTCCCGTCTGCCAATTTCCCGAAGCCAACGGCGACCAATGCGAAAACTGCGGCACATACCTTTCCGCCACCGAACTCATCAATCCCAAAAGCAAACTTTCAGGCAACACACCGATTCTGAAAGAAACACTCCACTGGTATTTTCCACTTGGCAAGTATCAAGACTTTTTAGAACAATTGATTGCTTCACACGAGCGCGATTGGCGAACAAATGTGATTAACTACGCACGAACTTGGCTCAAACAAGGTTTGAGCGAGCGCGCCATTACGCGCGATTTGAGTTGGGGCGTACCCGTGCCGATTCAAAGCGATGAAGCCAAAGGCAAAGTGATTTACGTGTGGTTCGACGCCGTGCTTGGCTACATCTCCTCCACAAAAGAGTGGGCGCAAAAGTGCGGCGAGCCTGAAAAGTGGCGCACCTATTGGCAACAGCCCGACACGCGCCTCGTTCACTTCATTGGCAAAGACAACGTCGTTTTCCATGCGATTATGTTTCCTGCTATGCTCAAAGCATGGAACGATGGCAATCCCGATGCGCAATACATCATCGTTGATAATCTTCCCGCATCGGAGTTCATCAACATTGAAGGAAAAAAATTCTCGAAGTCGCGTGGCTATGCGATTTATGCGCATGAGTTTTTGGAAAAATTCCCCGCCGATACGCTTCGCTACATCATCGCCGCCAATTATCCCGAACATCGCGATTCAGATTTCAGTTGGACAGATTTTCAAAATCGCGTGAACGGCGAACTTGCCGATACGCTCGGAAATTTCGTTAAACGCGCCATCGATTTCACGAACTCAAAATTTGACGGCGCAGTGCCCGCCGAGTGTTCGCTTAACGATTGGAACAGCATCGGAATTGATTGGAAGCAAACATTTAACGAGTTAGAAAACTTGTTCGAGGGGATTCACATTCGCGATGCATGTTTCAAAGCGATGGAAGTTGCGCGCGTTGCAAATAAGTTTCTCACCGACACAGAGCCTTGGAAGACTTACAAAACCGACCGCGAACAATCGGCAAAAGCCATCGCGCTTTCGCTCAATCTTTGCCACACGATTGCGACGATTTTCTCACCGATTCTGCCCGATGCCTGTGATAAAATTTTCAAGATGCTCAATGTTAAAGAGCGCGCTTGGGAGAACGCCAAACTGCCGAAACTTCCCGCAGGACACCGTCTTTCAGGCGTTTCAGAAGTGCTGTTCAGAAAAATTGAGGATAAAGACATCGCGCCTGAACTTGAAAAAATCGATAAACTCGTTCAAGAGTTTGCGCAAAAGGAGCAACAAAAAGTCCAACAAGAATCCTTACAAAAATCTTCAATTCCCGACGTTAAGCCTACGATTACGATTGAAGATTTCGAGAAAATCGATTTGCGCGTCGCTACGGTTTTGGCGAGTGAGAAAGTGCCGCGCGCCGATAAACTTTTGAAACTGACCTTAAAACTCGGCAACGAAGAGCGCGTGATTTTATCAGGCATTGCGGAGCATTACGCACCCGAAGACATGGTCGGCAAGCATGTGATTGTCGTTGCTAATCTCGCTCCTCGCAAAATGCGCGGCATTGAGTCGCAGGGCATGCTGTTAGCCGTTACGGATTCTACGGGGAAAGTTCGCGTGATTGAAGCCAGCGACGAATCGCTCAATGGTATGCCCGTGAAATAATACCAAAGTAACTTGAAGAGAATCACGTTTTCCATCATTGCCATAGCACTATGTTTCGCGCCTCAAGACTTCGAGCGGCGAATGGGTATGAACGCCCCGACTGCCCTGCACGCCGATTCCCACCGTGAGCGCACTCATCACAAGCGCCGTGATGAGCATCGGCAAAAGATTCGGCACGAATGTGAAGTTGAAGACCGTGTAGGCTAAAATCATGCTTGCCGCCGCCGCCAGCACCACGCCTGAAAGCGAGGCAAGCAATCCGAGCAAGAGATATTCAACCGTCATGATTGAAACCACCTGCGCACGTATCGCACCGAGCGTCCGTAGTAAAACGCTTTCGCGCATGCGTTGAAAGCGGCTAATCAAGACCGAGCCGATGAGCACGGCAACCCCTGTGAAAATGCTGAAGAGCGCCATAAACTCAATGACGAGCGAGACTTTATCCAAAATCGAATCCACCGTTGAGAGAATTAACCCTAAGTCAATCGCGGAAACGTTCGGGAACGCTTCGACCATCGCTTGTTGAATGTCGGCGGCGTGTTCGTCGTTACTTGCCCGCGTAAGCACAGCATAAAACTGCGGCGCATCTTCCAGAACGCCCGTCGGAAAGAGGATTGAAAACGACGGCTGTATGCGCCTGAAATCCACTTTGCGCACGCTTCCCACATAGCACTTGACGGTCACGCCTTGCACGTCGAAGGAGATTTCATCGTTCAAATCCACTTGCAAGGATTGCGCTAAAAATTCGTTGATGGAAATTTTAATGCTGTCGTTGGGCGATTTGACGGGCTTGTTCACTTCGCCTTTGAGAAGCGTTTCGGTTTCGTTGAGCGTATCACGGTAGGAGACGCGGTATTCCCAAAGCCACGCGCCTTTAACGGTGGAGTCGCGCCGCGCTTCGGCAACGGTTTTTCCTTTCACTGACGCAATGCGCATCGTAACAATCGGAATGGTTCGCATCACCGGCGCATCGATGGCGGTAAGCAATTCCTCTACGCTTTCGCGTTGGTCGCTTTGCACATCGAAGAAAACAAGGTTGGGTTGATTTTCTTTTGATGTGAGTTCCACTTGCGCAATAAGCATGGCTTGAAGCAAATACATTAGCGAAATCAGCATCGTGCCGAAGCCAAGCGAGAGAATCAGCGTCAGCGTTTGGTTGTTGGGTCGGTAAAGGTTCGCCAAGCCTTGTCGCCAAACATAGTTCCAACGCTTCGGGAAAAATTTTCGCGCGCCCAACATCGTGTATTTCGCAACGAGTGCAAGCAGCCCGAAGGAAACCCCCAGCCCAAGCGTAATGAACGCCCCTTGCTTTAATCGCGCGCCGAATGAGAGCGTGCCATCGGTTTGCAGCGTCGCAAAGAGCAACACAATAAGCGCGATGCACACAAACACCACATAACGTAAGCCGTCTTGTTGGATTTTTTCATCTTCAACCGACGCACGAAGCACAAGAAGAGGCGAAATGTTTCGCACGGCAAGCAACGGCAACAGCGCGAAGGCTATCGACATCAATAGTCCAATCGACACACCAACCCCGATTGCCGAAATCGAGACCAAAAACTCGACTTGAATCGGGAGAAAGTCTCCAAGCAATCTCGGCAGAAATGCGCTGACCAACACGCCAAGCGTTGCCCCGACGCTTACGCCAATGAAGCCCATTGCGAACGTTTGAATCAAGTAAATCGCAAATGCTTGCGCTGATGATGCGCCCATACAGCGAAGCGCGGCAACGGTTTGCAATTTTTGCTTTACATACACATTCACCGCGCTCGCTACGCCCACACTTCCGAGTAGCAAGGCGATAAATCCAACAAGGTTGAGAAAGCGATAGAGATTTTCCAATGTTCTGCCGAGCGTTGCCTGACGCTCTTCGGCGGTTGTTGCCGTAGCAGAGGTCAAGTTGAGAATGGGTTTGAGCGAATCGGCGACGGCTTTCGCGCTTATTGGACTCGGCAGTTTGAAAAAGGCTTTGTAAGTCACGCGGCTTCCGACTTGAATCAAGTTCGTTGAATCCACATACGTCGGCGGGATATACACTCTCGGACCAATCACCGATGCCACTGCCGCTTCGCCGGGCACTTCTTTTAAAATTCCGCTAACAAGAAAACTTACGTCGCCGATTTTAACGCTGTCGCCTTGCACAACGCCGAATTGAATGGCGAGCGTGTTATCGATGAGCGCGTTTCGCCCTGTGTTGAGTGTTTTGTAGGCGGATTTCGGGTCGGTTTCAATCGCGCCGTAAAACGGGAAATCGCCTGTAACGGCGCGAATCTGCGAGAGCCGCGTCTTGGATTGTTTCGGAAAAGAGACCATTGAACCGAAAGAAATTTCACGCGCAATTTCTGCTTTCTGGCTGAGCGAATCGATGGCGTGTTCAAGTTCTTTTGAAAACGGCTGGCGCGATTCAATCGCAAGGTCTGCGCCCAAAAGCGACTTAGCTTGCGTGCTAACGGCACGCTCCAAACTTTCGCCGAGCGAATTGACAGCAACAAGCGCCGCCGTGCCCAGAATGATTGATGAAATAAAGAGAAAAAGCCTTTGGCGATGTGTACGGCTGTCGCGCCATGCCATCACCCAAGTCCAACGATTAAACAAACTTGCCCTCATATCGTGGTTGGGTTAAAATTTTCTTTTTGCATCTCGTTCATTTCGTCAGAGACGACGGAGCCGTTTTTCAGGCGAATGATGCGCTCCGTTTTTCGGGCGAGTTCAAGGTTATGCGTAACAAGAACGAGCGTCGTATTCGCTTCACGATTGAGTTCGAAGAGAAGCGACTCGATTTTTTCGCTGGTCTCTCCGTCTAAATTTCCCGTTGGTTCATCGGCGAAAAGAATTTTCGGGCGATTGATGAACGAGCGCGCAATCGCGACACGCTGTTGCTCTCCGCCGCTGAGTTGGGTCGGATAGTGATTGAGGCGTTTTTCCAGACCGACGCGCTCAAGCAGTTCAATCGCATCTTTTTCATTGACGCGCTCGCCGCGCAATTCCATCGGCACAAGCACGTTTTCAAGCGCAGTGAGCGTTGGAATGAGTTGAAAATTTTGGAAGACAAATCCGACGAATTGATTGCGAACTTTGGCGCGTTCATCTTCGGAGAGCGCGTCAATCGTAACGCCGCAAAGCGACACCGTGCCGCTGGTTTGTCTATCCAATCCCGCGCACAATCCAAGCAACGTCGTTTTTCCGCTTCCTGATGGACCGACAATCGCGCACGAATCGCCTTCATTCAGACTGAAATTGACACGACTAAGCACCGTAAGCGTTTGCTCGCCGCTGTGGTAAGTTTTGGTTAAGTCTTGAACGGAAAGAATCGTTTGGCTCATGGTTGTGATGATTCGTTGAGAAATTTTTATGGCGATGTTGCATGAGGAACACGCTCGCTTTTCGATAGGCGTTGAATAACTTTTTGCGTTGAATAACTTTTTGTTAAGGTGTTATCGACTTTGATTTGATTCGTTAATTTTGCTCTGCACTAAATTACTTCACATAAACCGAAACCTTCTTAAAAGGTTGCATTTCTTTTCGCGATGCAAGTAGCATTTTTGGGCGTTCTGCTGTTCTCTTTCGCGTTTCGAACTCAAGACGAGAAAGTTGTTTTGTTTTTAGGCAATAGCCTTTCGGCAGGCTTTGGGCTTGATGTTGCGCAAGCGTTCCCGTCGCTCATTCAAGAAAAAATCCAACAAGAAAAGTTACCGTTTAAGGTTGTCAATGCGGGGCTTTCGGGAGAGACGACGGCAGGCGGCTTACGCCGAATTGATTGGCTCTTGAAGCAAAAGGTCGACGTCTTGGTCATTGAACTTGGCGGCAACGACGGACTTCGCGGGGTTGCACCATCAGAGACGCAAAAAAACTTGCAAGGTATTATCGATAAAATGCGCGAGAAAAATCCCGATGCGCAAATCATTCTTGCGGGCATGCAAGCGCCACCGAACATGGGGCAAGATTACACCGAAAAATTCCGCGCCGTTTTTCCCGCGCTCGCAAAGAAAAACTCGATTGAACTGATTCCCTTTTTGCTTGAAGGCGTTGCCGGAAATCCGCGCCTCAACTTGCCCGACGGCATTCACCCGACCGCCGAAGGACATCAAATCGTCGCTGAAACGATATGGAAATCGCTTAAACCCGTCTTATCACGAACCGCATCAGCACAACACAAATGATTACCGCCGAAGAACTTCAATCGCGCCTACGCGGCGCAGACAACTCGCAACAAACGATTGACAACCTCAACGAGTCCGTTTGGGAAATGAGCCGCAACGACCCCAAGCACGGCATCACGCTTTGCCACCTGATTGAGAAGTGGTCGCGCGAAGCCGACTATCCGAAAGGCATCGCTAAAGCCCTACGCAACCGCGCGCTCTGCCATCAACGGCTCTCGAGCTACGAACTTGCGCTCAAAGATTTGAACGAAGCCGCCCGCCTTTTCAGAGAGTTGAACGACCTTTCCGGCGAAGCCAGCACGCTCAATACCAGTGGACTCATTTTCATGGAACTCGGCGAATACGCCAAAGCGATGGAATGCTTCGACCAAGCCCTGCCGAAATACGAAACCCTCAATTACACCATCGGGATTGCTTCAACCACTTCGAGCATCGGACACATTTCGGTCATTTCAGGCGAACAGGAACTCGCGCTCGATTACTTCAAAAAAAGTTTACGACTTTATCGCAGCATCAGCGAAACGCGCGGCGAGGCGTCTGTGCTCGTCAGCATTGGCAATGTGTATGCAACGTTGAACGCGCAAACTGAAGCCCTTAAATGCTACCGCGAAAGCCTTGCGCTTTATGAGCGCACCAAAGACTCACAAGGAAAAGCCGTCGCGTTGCGCAACGTCGGTTCGGTTTATGCTACAATCGGTGAAGCGTCAGAGGCACTCTCGCATTATGAACAAAGCCTCAACATCATGCGCGAAGTCGGCGATAAGCGCGGCGAAGCCTCTGTGTTGCTTGCACTCGCGAATCTCTATCTTAAAAGTGGAACCGTTGAGCAACATTTTTCCCTCGTCAAATCTCATTTGGATAGCGCGCTTCCGATTGCCGAATCCATCAAAGCCAAAGCTCTCATTTACGAAGTACATCGCAGTTATGCTGAGATGTATGAACAGATGAGCGATTTCAAGAGCGCACTCTTTCATCACAAGGCGTTTTTGAACGTCAAAGAAAGTTTGATGAGCGAAGAGGCTCGTAAGAAATTGCGCAATCAACAAATCACCAACGCGATTGAAAAGTCAGAAAAAGAAGCCGAACTTTATCGACTCAAAAATCAAGAACTTTCCGAAGCCAATCGTGCCCTTAAAGAACTCAACGACCTTAAAACCGAACTCATGGGCTTTGCCGCGCACGACCTCAAAGCCCCGCTTCAATCCATCATGACTTTCGCCGAACTTATTCAAGCCTCTTCGGGCGATAAAAGCGCGGTTGAAGAATTTTCGCAAAACATCTTCAACGCATCAGAGCGCATGTTCAACCTCGTCAAAAGCCTCTTGCAATCCACCGCGATTGAACTCGGAAAAATTGAACTCAATTCACATATCGCCAATGTTTCAAGCCTCGTGCAAAATGCCGTTGTCCAAAACCTTCCAAAAGCCGTTCTCAAAGGGCAAGACATTCAATCCGACATCGCCGATACGCTCCTTGCAAATCTTGACTCTGAACGCTTCACCGAAGTTTTAGAAAATCTTATTTCCAACGCGATTAAATACACGCCGTCGGGAAAGAACATTTTCGTCAAATGCGAAAAGAAACCGTCGCGACGCCTTCAACGGTCGGGCGAGTCAGTTTTCGTTTCAGTCAAAGATGAAGGGCAAGGATTAAGCGAAGAGGATATGCAAAAACTTTTCGGACGCTTCCAAAAACTTTCCTCTCAACCGACGGCGGGCGAACACTCGTCAGGACTTGGGCTTTACATTTCAAAAAAATATATCGAAATGATGGGCGGCAAAATTTGGGCAGAATCCGAAGGCAAAGATAAAGGCGCAACTTTCTTCATTGAATTGCCAGCCGTTTAAGGCAAGTCGTTCGGCGAAAGGAGCAGTTGCAAATCGCCACCGATTAAGTTCGCGCCGATGCGCACCACCGCAAGCGTGCATGGCTCAAAATGAAATTGTGCATGATGCTCCCCGCTAATCAGCGTTGAGATGAGTTTCGTCAAAGTGGGTTGATGGGCGACAACGGCTAAACTATCAACATCTTTATGCTTGCTCAACACTTCCAGATACGTTCGCACGCCGAAGTCGGTTGAAAGTTCATTGACCGATTTTTTTTCGCACGCTAAATTCGCCGTCAATATCTCCGCCGTTTGCGTTGCACGCACAAGCGGGCTGTGCAAGAGCAGTCGGACACGATGCTTTTTTGATTTCAAATACGCACCGAGTTTTTCTGCGTCATGCCGTCCTTTTTCGGTCAATCGCCGTTCTTCATCGCGGAACACGCCGTTTTTACCGATGTCTTCGGCTTCTCCGTGCCGAAAGATGTAGAGTTTCATGCGTCAAATTGTTTAAGCGTTTTGTAAAGTTTGGCAAGTGGTAAGCCAACGACGTTGTAATAGCACCCTTCGATGCGATCGATGAAGCACGCGCCGAAATCGTCTTGAATGCCGTAGGCGCCGGCTTTGTCGAGCGGCTTTGCAACTTGGATATACGCTCGAATTTCATCAGCCGACATTGGCGCAAACGTAACGGCGGTGCGCTCGGCTTCCACCACCAAGTTTTTCCCCTTCATCAGCGCAAAGCCGGTGAAGACTTCGTGCGTTCTGCCTTGCAGTTTGGAAAGCATCTCGAACGCATGCGCTTCACTGTTGGGTTTGTTGAGCACTTCGCCATTAAGCACAACGATGGTATCGGCGGAAAGCACAATTTTATCGGCGGTTTCGGCGGGATAAAGATTGCAAACGGCTTTGCCTTTTCGTATGGCAAGTCCCATTACAATTTCTTCGGGCGCATGCGAGGGTTCAAAGTCTTCACTCGTTTCAGCCGTCAAGATGCGAAACGGTATTTGTAGCAGTTTCAGCAAGGCTTGACGGCGTGGCGATTTTGACGCTAAAACAAGTTCTTTCATTTAGACGGTGATTTGGGCTTCGGCTCTTTGTCGGTTCAAGCGATGCGCGTATTTCTTCTCGTAAGCAAGGGTGATGTATTCCTCGAGGCTCATCATGTCGTCGATTCCCAGAATGCGTTTTGGCTCGGTCATATCGCACATCATGGTGTCATAGCTAAAATCGAGCAGGTGCACAAGCCCCCAGATTTGTTCATTGAACGGTTTAATGATTTCAGAGAGGATGCGCGTTGGCGCAAGCGGAATGTGCATCGGCAAGACGGGTCGCCCTTCATATTTCAAGCGCACTTTTGACCACTGCGCAATTAAATCATTGAAACTCATGGTTGTTCCGCCGCCGATTTCAAGCGTTTTATTCAGACATTCTTTATTTCCTAATGCGGCAACATACATTTTGGCAACGTCCTGTTCGGCAAGCATTTGCGTGGTGTTGTTGCCGTCGCCAAGAATCGGGAACATATCGATTTTCTCGACAATCGGCTCACCGCGATAGTAGAGTTCGTAGAAAAATCCGCACGGTCGGAAAATGGTGTAAGTAAGTCCGCTTTCGCGCAGTTTTTCTTCGGTCATCAGTTTTGCCCAAACGAAACTGTATCCCAGCGAATTTTTCGGGAAGAGTGTTGAGGTGAAAACAAACTGTTTGACGCCCGCAGTTTTGGCGGCATTGACAACCTTCATTTGTCCGAAGTGTTCGGCGTTACCACGCGATTTTGAGGTTCTATCTTCGCCTGCACTTACGCATGAAATCACATAATCCATTCCGTTGCAGGCGTTCATCAAACTTTCTTCGTCCATAATATCGCCCAAAGCGATTTCAAATTCGGGCATATCTTTGGTTTTGTGAACAGATTGCGGACGGACCAATCCGCGCACATGAAAGCCTTTTGCTTTCAGCATCGGCACCAATTGATGCCCCAGCACGCCCGTCGTGCCGACGATTAAAACTTTTTCGTTCATTGTTATTACTCCTTAAAATGTTGATGAAAAAAGAACAATTTTCTTAACGGTCTGCGCGTCTTCTCCGCTTAATCCGTCCAATCCGCGTTCCTCTCATTTGGAACACTGATTCAACTGATTCAACCGATTCTCACCGATTGCTTCACTCACAAATCCGTGCCCTATCCGCTTAATCCGTCCAATCCGCGTTCCTCTCATTTGGAACACTGATTCAACTGATTCAACTGATTCTCACCGATTTTTCAGATGCTTTTTTCTGTCATTGGTGAATATCAATCGTCTGAATTCTGCTTTCTTACCAAAATTCAAAAGTAAACCTACTTCTTTATCCGTCGCACGAAGATAATTGAGCAACTGTAATTCGTTTTCAGGTGCTAATACTTCGTTGGCTTTGAGTTCCAAAATCACCAAGTCATTAACGACCAAATCAGAATAGTATTCGCCAACTTCAATGCTTTTGTAATAGACTTTGATTTGCTTTTGAGCATCAACTTTGAATCCAGTTCGCTTCAATTCCAAATACATCGCGTTTTGATAAACCTTTTCTAAAAATCCATAACCCAATTCGTTATACACATCATAATAAGCTTTGATGACAGCATCAGTTATTTCTTGATGAAGTAGCCTATCCATAATCGCTATCATTTGAAATTGGAACACTGATTCAACTGATTCTCGCCGATTGCTTCACTCATAAATCCGTGCCCTATCCGCTTAATCCGTCCAATCCGCGTTCTCTCTTCAATTATGCGTTCATTTGTTTGCGCTTCAAAACCGTTTTGACTTTTTGAACCACTGCCTCGCTCGTCAAGCCGTATTTTTCCAAGAGTTGATTTGCTGTTCCCGACTCGCCGAATTTGTCCATGACGGCGACCATTTCAATCGGCACGGGAAAACTTCGCGCACAGACATTAGCGACCGCATCACCCAGTCCCGTGTTGATTTGATGTTCTTCGGCGGTTACGATGGCGCCCGTCTCTTTTGCGGCGTTCAAAATTGCTTGCACATCGAGCGGTTTAATCGTGTGCATATTGAGGACGCGTGCTGAAATACCCTCCTCTTCTAATTTGTATGCCGCTTGTAAAGCACGCCAGACCATCACGCCGCAGGCGATAATCGTCGCGTCGCTTCCGGAGTGAAGTTCAATGGCTTTGCCAATTTCAAATGGAATTTCGTCGGGTGTAAAATCAGGAATCGCAGGACGACCAAAGCGCAAATAAACCGCTCCGTGATGCTTGTAAATGGCTTTAACGGCGCGCTTCGTCTCGCTGAAATCTGCTGGAACAATCACCGACATGTGCGGCAAGGCGCGCATCAAGCCAATATCTTCGAGAATTTGGTGTGTTGCGCCGTCTTCGCCGAGCGTTAAGCCCGCGTGCGATGCACAAATTTTGACGTTCTTTTCCGAGTATGCAACGGATTGCCGAACTTGGTCGAAACTGCGTCCCGTTGCAAAGTTGGCAAACGTGCCGATAAATGGAATTTTGCCCGTAGTGGTTAAGCCTGCCGCAACGCTGGTCATGTTCGCTTCGGCAATGCCGACGTTGAAAAAGCGGTCGGGATATTTTTCCGCGAATTTTTTCATACCGACGGATTCGGTCAAGTCGGCGCAGAGTGCGACCACTTGCTCGTCGCTTCCAATTTCAAGCAAGGCTTCGCCGAACCCTGCGCGTGTGGCTTTCTCGCCGCGTGATTGCAGTTTTGTGTTCATTGTTTTATTGAACAGTTCAAAGAAGGTCAAATCATTAAAGAAGAATCAATGAAGGTCAAATATAAAGAGACCGAAGTCGTGCCGAAAAAAAGTTTCGGACAGAATTTTCTAACTGACGAAAACATCTTGCGCAAAATCGTCGCCGAAGCGCGTCTTTCATCTGACGATAATGTGCTTGAAATCGGTCCGGGCTTTGGTGCGCTTACCAGGCATATCGCCTCGCTTGTTCCGCACTTCACGGCGGTTGAACTCGATAAAAACTTGGCGAACTTTATTCGCTCCGAATTCCCTACTGTTGATTTAATCGAGGGCGATGTGTTAGAGCTCTCGTTTGCCTCGCTCGCTCATGAAAAAAAACTTACCGTCTTGGGAAACATTCCTTACGCCATTACTTCCCCAATTCTCTTCAAACTGCTTGATGAACGCACGCACATCAATCAAGCCATTTTGCTGATGCAAGAGGAAGTCGCACGTCGTCTTTCTGCTGTGCCACGCACAAAGGACTATGGTATTTTAGCCGTTCAACTGCAAGCCTTTGCGAAGGTCGAGTTTTGCTTCAAGGTCGGAAAGCACGTCTTTAAGCCGCAACCCAATGTGAATAGCGCGGTGGTGCGGCTTTCGTTTCAACCGATAGTTTCACACGTGCCAAACGGTTTGGAGACAGCGTTTCGTCTGCTCGTGCGCCGTGCCTTTGCCATGCGCCGAAAGACTTTGGAGAATAATTTGAAACCCCACTACGACCTTTCAGGCATAGCGTTCGATTTCAAACGGCGGGCGGAAGAACTTACGGTGTCGGAGTTTATTCATCTTGCCGAGTTGCTTAAAGTGCGCGGCGCGGCATCGGGCTAATCGTCGCGACTCCGTTTTAGGATGTTGCTCCTAAATATCAAGCGCGAATCCTGACGCGTCGACTTGCAAATGCACAATTCCTTTCTTAAACTTCTCGCAATTTGGCTGGAACGCTGCTGAGCCTTCACCGTTCCCCAGCGTTCAAACCCTGTTCTCTCTCATTGCTTTTCTCACGAAAAAATTGTGCCTTAAAGCCAAGTTGACGATAAGGCATAATCGAGTCGACTTTAAGGCTAAAACAACTCGACAATAAGGCATAATCGAGTTGACTTTAAGGCTTGGCGGCAAAAGTTTTCACCAAGCTTGACGGAGAACTTGTTTCCTAAGCTTGGGAACAGGAAAACGACGATTTGGCGAATTTTAGCCAATTCAGGACACCAACGGGCAGAACAATACAAGAACTGCGACAAGCAATTCAAAAACTACGACAAAACTTTCGCATATTTGCGAGTT
>JBDNCJ010000045.1:0-27188 GCA_046719715.1 Chloroherpetonaceae bacterium
TGACCTTCCAACGTGGTGAGACTTACAGCGAGCGCGAAGTTACACGCAACTTCGTCATCACCTTCGGCAATAGCACCAGCGAATCCGTTGATGTTGAAATTACAGGGGTGAGCGCACCGAAATTTACGGGCAGAATCAACTTGCAAACGGGCGAACTGAATTAGGAAAATTGAATTATCGTTGTTGAAGGATTGTGAGGCAAAGCCGCTTTCTATCGGAGGGCGGCTTTTGTCTTTATCCTAAACTTGATTGAACAGCATAGAGTTTTCAAAGTTTTCTATTCCAAGCATAGCGAGGAACCCATTTGGATTCTTCACGCCGCTACGCTCCGTTCAGAATGACAAAGAAAACAATACGGTCATTCAGAGCGCAGCGAGGAATCCAAACAGTTTAGAATGAAGGGTTAAAAGTTAAAAGTGAAGCGATGACCGTTGAGCGCTTACACTCTTAATTCTTAACTCTCACCTATTCACTGTTTTGGATTCTTCCCGTGCACTTCGTTCAGGGTCAGAATGACCAATCTTATCCTTTTCAAATCATTTTGGTATTACATCTCGGAAAAAAATCGTCGTGCGCCGTCAAGTAGGAGCCAAACCAGCGCATTGATAGATAGCACAATGAGCATGATGGTGGTCGTATAGGCGGCGCGGCGCGATTCAGCCGGCTTCATTAAAATCGGAACGCCTGTGTGATAGAGATACACCGCTACGCAAACGCCAATCGGCTTCATCACGAAGAGCCATTCAATATCGGCTTGAATGAGTTGCGCAAGCCACAGCGGCGTTGAGCAATAGACAACCAGTTTTGCCGCCGTATTTCTATCGGCATAAGATTGAAATCGCGTAGATAAATCATACACCAAGCTGATGGTCAGAAAGAGCGCAAGCATGAGCAGGGTGAAGTTCACAATCGCGAAGTAGACCATCTTCAAGCGGATTCCGACTATCACCAATTCCCAAAATACCGTCGCGAAAATCATCGGCAAGGCGTAGTCTCGAATGATTTCTTGCGACTCATAAACCGGCTCGTTTTCAATAACCAGCCATTCTTTCTTTGGTTGAGCGAGTAGGTTTTTGACCCTCGCCACAAGTTTTTTGAAATCCATTTGGCACGAGGCGTTTTTGTATCTTCGTTTTGACAACCTAACAACGAGATACACAATTTCTATGAACTTTGCCTTTCCCAACTTCGTCGAGCTTGATAATGCGCTTCTCAAACGCGACCTTTCCACGCTTCGCCACAAGCACACGCCGAACCCGATATTTAGAGCCACTTTGGAGCGCATTTCGGAAGTGATGGCGGTTGAAATTTGTCGCACGTTTTCGCTCAAACCCTTCAGTTATGAAACGCCGCTCGAAGCCACTACCGGCTACGCGCTCGCCGAATCATTTTTAATTGCACCCGTGCTTCGCGCCGGATTGGGATTACAGAACGGCTTCTTGAAATTTCTGCCTGACGCAACCGTCTCGCATATCGGCATTTCGCGCGACCACCAAACACACGCGCCGCATTTTTATTACTCCAACATTCCCTCCCACATCGAAACGCTTCACTGCATCGTGCTCGACCCGATGCTCGCCACCGGCGGCAGTGCCACAATGGCAACTTCCCTGCTCAAAGAAAAAGGCGCGAAAAAACTCACCCTCGTTTCCGTTGTCGCCGCACCCGAAGGCGTCAAGTATTTCTCCGAACATCACCCCGACGTCCAAATTTTCGCCGCCGCACTCGACCGCGAACTCAACGCCAATAAATACATCTTGCCCGGTCTTGGCGACGCGGGCGATAGAATCTTCGGCACTTAAATCTTTCTCGTTGGAAATTTCCAAAACACAAGCGCGGCGAGCGCAATCCCAAGCACATCGGCATTCAAGTCCCAAATTTCAGATGAGCGATTCGGCGTGAAAAATTGATGCGTCTCGTCGCTAATCGCATACAGCGTCGCTATCAGCACGCCGCACAACAGCGCGTGTTCCGAGAGATACGCCCACCGCTCTTGATGCCGAAGTGCGTGCAAAAGCGAAAACGCAAATACAAAGTAAATCGTAATGTGAATGAGCTTGTCGTGCGAAAAGAGTTCAAAGGCAGGAATCTTCTCGCCCGGTATGCTCGACTGCGCGAAAATCGCAATCGCACATAGCGCGGCGGGAAGTTGATTGAAGACAAATGATTTCATGCACAACGGTAAAAGTTCAGCAAGTATATCCCTGTTCCCATTCAAAACAAAAGAGGGAGTGTGGGCGTCAAGGGTTGTTGAATCCGTACAAGCCCGCGTTCCCAGACCATCATTTGCGCTTTTTGAGCACGAAAAGATACTCGTGTTTGAAGATGTAAAAACCGCCCACGAGTGCGCGATACCGCCACAGCCGCTCCTGATTCTGCTTAGCGCGATTGCCCTGCATATCTTTGACAACAATCGATTTCAAACCGAATCCGCGTTTCATCGCTTCCTCCATCGCAAAAAATCCTAATGGAATCCACTCCGAGCCGCTGTATTTGTCACCAATAACGATAATCAAAAAACGCTCTGGGCGCAGGGCTTCGGTGGTGTTTTCAATCACTTTTCCAAACGCGTCGCAAAAATCTTCAACGGTTTGCTTGTTAGATAAATCGTTAGGGTTTTCAGAGAATTTGATGATGTCGTGATACGGAGGGTGAAGCACAACGAGGTCGAGCGCGTCTTTTCCTATCTGAAATAAGTCGTTATTGATGCTTGCTTTGATACTTGCGTTCGACGAATCACCAACAATGATGTGGTTTTGAATGCCATAAATGTTTGGTTCGGATTCGATTCGCGCTTTGGCATTTTGAGCCACTTCGGGCAAGAGTTCAATCCCGATTCCATGCCTTCCCAACCGTTGCGACTCGATGAGCGTTGTGCCGCTTCCGAGAAACGCATCTAAAACCACATCGCCTTTTTTGGTGTAGCGTTGAATGATTTGTCGCGGAATTTGCGGCACGAAATTGCCGTGATAGTCGGCAGAGTGCGCGCCGCTTCGGTCTCGTGCAGGAATCAGCCAAAGGCTGTCGGTCCAAATCTCTGTGAGCGATTTCCAGTTCTCTAAATCAAGGTCGTTGATTGGATTTTGTTTTCGCTTCGGCTTTTTTTTAGGCGTTTGCTCGCGGTCTGTTTCTTCAATCATTGCGTTTGAGTCATTTGTCTTTTGGCTTTTCGGCGACAGCGGTTAAGCCCGTGCCGGTTTCATTTGTAACGCTAAAATCGAGGAGCATAAAGAGCAAGGCTATCGGAAAGGTGATGGCGTAGTAAAACGGCAAAAGCGCGAAAAAGGCTTTTGAAACACCAAGCAGCTGCATCGGATACTTCAAGGCTAAATGCCAATAGAGGTTGCCCCAAAAGCCGTAGGTGTAGGTGGTGCGAATGTTGACAAATCCTGCTTCGGTGAGTTTTTGTGTAATGTCTTGCGCGCTGTAACCATCGCGGACGTGTTCGTCGACAAACGCCATACTTCCTTCGTGATGCTCGTCATGCTCGTCGTGGTCTTCGGCAAGGTCGGAAGGTGTGTTGATAATGAGCGTTGCGCCCGGCTTCATGGCACGATAAAAATTTTTGAATACGGTTACATCTTCCAAAATGTGCTCCATCACATCGACCGAGAGCACAAGGTCGAACTTATTTTCGTGCGTGATTTTTGTGAGGTCTTCAACAGCGAAAGTTGCGTTGGTAAGATTAGCTTGTTTGAAAAAGTGATTGCAATCGCTTATTTGCTCATCTTTAACATCGACGCCGTAGACCGTCGCATTCTTGTAGGTTTTTGCGATGAAGTAAGCATATTGTCCAAAGCCGCTTCCTGCATCATAGACGACAAGTTTTCCATTTGACGATTTGGAAAGGGCTTTGCGAAGTTCGCTTTTAACATACCACTCGCGCAGAAAGAGCACTCCGAGCAAGAAGTAAAAGAGTTTACGAAGCACGACGCGCTTTTGCACCACGTTGCCGATGCTTCGCTTAATTGGGTCGTATTGCATTGGATAATTTGAGTTCGATTAAAACCGCGTTTAATTTTGTTTCTTTGAAAATGAGAAGCGCAAAAAACGGCTTTTCTTCTTTCAAAACCAAACCACTTACCATGAAACCCAAAATCAGCGCTTACCACATCATTCGCCATAATTTTAGCGTCGCCGTCAAGCATTTAGGCTATGACGAAGAAACGACGCTTCTGCTTCAGACACCGTTTCGGGAAATGCAAGTGAATTTTCCTGTTCGACTCGATAATGGCAAGCTGAAAGTCTTTACGGGCTATCGGGTTCAGCACAATGGGGCACGCGGTCCATTCAAGGGCGGAATTCGTTTTAGTCCGATTGTCGATTTAGATGAAGTGCGCGCACTGGCAGAGGCAATGTCGTGGAAGACAGCCATCGTCAATGTGCCGTTTGGCGGTGGTAAAGGCGGCGTCAATTGCGACCCTCGCCAACTTTCAGTACGCGAATTGCAAGCCATCGCTCGAACTTACGCCTCCCGCATCCATCACATTCTCGGTGCCTATCGCGATATTCCTGCTCCCGACATGGGCACAAACTCACAAGTGATGACTTGGATTATGGACGAATACAGCAAACGCAACGGCTACACGCCCGCCGTTATTACGGGCAAACCGGTTGAAATCGGCGGCTCAAAGGGACGCGAACAAGCCACCGGTCGCGGCGTGATGATTCTCACCAAAGCCCTTGCCAAAGATTATCAAACCGACTTGCGCGACTTGAAAGTGATTGTTCAAGGATTTGGAAACGTCGGCTCGAATGCCGCACGATTGCTCGCCCAAGAAGGCGCAACGATTGTCGGGCTTTCCGATGTCGACGGCGCGATATACAACGACAAAGGACTCAACCTTGACGCCGTTTTTGAACACGTCAAGAAAACGCGCTCCGTCGTTGGCTTTCCTGACGCCGAAGCCGTCAGCGGCGAAGCCATTTTAGAAAAACCATGCGATGTGCTCGTGCCTGCCGCTATCGAAGGCGTTCTGACCGAAGAAAATGCGCCGCACGTCAAGGCAAAGTTTATTGTCGAAGGCGCAAACCTTCCAACCACACCTGAAGCCGATGCAATCTTCGAGAAAAATGGCGTCCACCTTGTGCCCGACGTGCTTGCAAATGCAGGCGGCGTTACAGTGTCTTACTTCGAGTGGGTTCAAAACTTACAACAACTTTCGTGGGACGAAGACGAAATCAACCAGCGACTTGAAAAGCAACTCTTGAATGCTTATCGCGACATTACGACTGTGATGAAAGAACGCGGCGTTTCAATGCGCACGGCGGCGTATATTTTAGGTATCTCGCGCGTGCATCGTGCCGAAGAATTGCGCGGCGTTTGAACGAGACCTTTCTATGCAGTTCTAAAATTCATGCGATACTTACTTTTCTTTTCGCTTCTCTTTTTATGTGCGTGCGGGTCGCTCTCCAAAAGTAGCGACCTGCGAAACGCGCGTTACATCGTTACGCTCAACACCCAAGTGGTTTTCGGCGGCGATGTTGCTCGATGCGTTTCTGATTCTCTCGAACTGATTTCCGACACCCTCGCACAACGTTTCGCCTTTGATGATATTGCCTTGATTGAGCGTCCGCCTAATCAAATTGGACGATGGATTTTCGGCGGAATCGGTTTGCCGATTGGTGCGCTTTTAGGCGGCGCGACGGGCTTGGCGATTGTTTCAGGCGATACGGAAAATAATCCCAAAGCCTTCGTTTATGGTATCGCAACGGGCGCGATTGCAGGCACAATCGTCGGCGTCGCACTTTGGGAGCGACTCGATTCCGACCAATTAGCCGTCTCCGCTCTTCCCACTTCTGAAAGAAAATCGCGCATTGAATCCTTCATCAAATAATTTCCAATGAAGCCTCTGCTTGCACTTCTCTTTATTCCGATTTCTCTTTTCGCCCAAGAGCCGCAACTTGTCTTGATGGGACTTGCCGCTCACCCCGACGACGAAGATGGTGCAACACTGGCTTATTACGCAAAACTTAAAAACGCCAAAGTTTATAGCCTCATCTACACACGCGGCGAAGGCGGACAAAACGAAATTGGCTCGTCGCTCTACGACGACCTCGCCGAGATTCGCACCCAAGAAACCTTCGAAGCCGCAAAACTTCTCGGCGCAGAAACTTACTTCCTCAATTTCCGTGATTTTGGCTTTTCAAAAACCGCCAAAGAAACCTTTCAAATGTGGGGCGGTAAAGATGAAGTTCTTTCACGCCTTGTCTATTACATTCGCAAACTGCGTCCTGATGTCGTGATTACTAATCACGACACCATTACCACCAAGCCTTTTCGTCAGCATGGTAATCATCAAGCCGTTGGCATTTCTGTATATGAAGCTTTTGAGAAAGCCGCTGATTCCACCTTTCACCCTGAACAGTTCAAGTCTGGCGTTGCACCTTGGCAGGTGAAGAAACTCTATTTCAGGCTGTTTCGTCCCGACGATTTAAGCAATCCGCGTTGGCGCGATTCGCTTGTAGAAATCAACACATCTGCAAAAGTTGATTCAGAGCGCACGGTTTTGCAATTCGCACAAGAGGCTCTCGCCAAACATCGCTCACAAGGCATGGATAAACTCACGCCGTCGCTCTTCGCTTGGTTTTATGCGCCTCGACGGTTTTTGCTTGTCCGAAGCGATAAGCCGTATCCCTTCGTCAAAGAAGATTTGTTCGGGGGAATTACACCGATTATGCGTCCACCTATCGCGCTTGATGACCTTGCGGAAAAACCCACAGCAAAATTCAGTATCAAATGTTTTCCTTCTGTTTTGCTTAAAGCCCTTGCCACCGAAGACGAACTTATCAAAGAAAAATCGCCGACCTACACGCGCACCCTTTTTCTTTCGCTTCAAAATCGCACGAATGAAATTCTTCCCGTCTCGCTTGCCATATTCCATAATGGCAAAGCCATTCTTCGCAAACCGTATTTGTTCAGCGGCACTTCGCGCCATGAAATTCACGATACGCTCACGCTCACGCTTGAAAAAGACTTACAACCTACTTCCTCTGAATTGCTCATTGAAGCCAAACCACTGGGCGTTGCCGCAAAAGACTTATCGCCTGTATTGAAACGCATTACGCTTAAACCGCTCAATGTTTTGCGCAAAGAAAAACTGAACATCGGCTTGGTCAAAACTTACGATGCCACGCTTGAAGACGCGCTCACCGCCTTTGATGTTCCCTTTACGCTTTTGGATTCTATCAAATTAATGCGTGAAAATTTGCAGAAGTATTCAACTATCATTTTAGACCTTCGCGTATATGGCTATCGAAGCGATTTGGTCAAATTCAATGAACGAATCTTGGATTATGTGCAAAAGGGCGGAAACGTCGTTTGCTTTTATCACAAGCCGCAAGATTGGAACATCAGAGGCGACACAGGCTACGCGCCTTATCCGATTTTCATCACGTCCGAGCGCGTTACTGAAGAAGATGCGCCTGTCAAAATGCTCTTCCCCACGCACCCGCTTTTGAACACGCCAAATAAGATAGACGTGCAAGATTGGAACGGTTGGATTCAAGAGCGAAGCGTCTATTTGCCCAGTGCCGAGTTAGATAAAACCTCTGAAAAATACTTGCGCTTGCTTGCGATGAGCGATACCGACGACGCGCAACCCTCAACCTCACTTCTTTGGGCGAAATACGGCAAAGGCACTTACACGTATTGTAGTCTTGCGCTCTATCGGCAGATTCAAATCTTGAACGAGGGTGCAGTGAAATTGCTCTTCAATTTGTTGAGAGAGTAAGCGTTTGAATCTTTTGAATTATAGATTCAGTCTGCTAAATTTGCTCAGGGAGTTTTGAATGCTTTTGTTCTTTTTTTCAAGCACATTTTTACTTTTTACCTTTTGAGCACATTTGGAGGTAACTATGACAAAGTTATTTTTCCTACCGCTTTATCTCTCCACTCTCCTATTTGGTCTTCCTATTTATGCCCAAGTTGATTCATCTGCGGGCGGCACTTTTCAAATCACTATCAATGCACCATTTGCCCACAAAGGTGCTTCTATGGTGCGACTATCTGATGGTCGCTTAGCCATAATTGGTGGGCATGGAACGGGATTTGTCTCACTCAATCAAATTCAAGTGTATCAAAATGGGAATTTCTCTTTGATTACACTTCCTTATCCTGCTGACGCTTCAGGTGTGGCACGTCTGCAAGACGGGCGCATTTTGATTTTTGGGGGAAGTTCAGATTTGGGCGTTCCAAATTATAGCGATGCCTGCATTTTTAATCCGAACACCAATCAAGTGGTCAGCACTGGAAACACGAATTTATTCAGAGCGGCAAGTGGGGCTGGCGTTTTACTTAACGGTCGCGTGTTGGTGGCTGGGGCTTGGTGGGTTCACAACAATGCGCATACACAAGCAGAAATCTATAACCCTGCTTCTGGCACTTTTAGCCTGACGGGGACACTGAACACCCAGCGGTCGTTGCCCTTAGTGATTCCAACCCCTGATTCTGGTGCGGCGATTCTTGGTGGCACCGCTCCAACCGGTGAGCCACCAATTACTGTTGTTGAAAAATATAATCACCTTACAGGCACATTCTCGGTTGTCAGAGACCATGTGATTTCTGGAAGTGACCCAGGCTGGCAGGTCTTTTCTGACCTTGCTCGTCCGATTGATGAAATGCGCCTCAGCGATGGACGATACATTTTGCTATTAGGTAAAGATACCAATCAAACAATGAGTTACGCGTTAGGTGTTTTTAATCCTGCTTCGCTTGAAGTAACGCGGCTCAACATTACGCCACCGCTTCCCAATTCGTCCGAAGTGGTTTTCCTTCAAGGTCTTTATGATGCGACGCGCCAAAACATGTATTTGCTTGCCGCAGTGCCACCGAACCATCGCTATTTAAGACTTTATACCGTTCATCTTCCCACGCTTCGACGCACAGACCCCCGCGGCTCGTTCAACGCCATAGACTATGCCTATAACACGTGTCTTGGACTTTTGCCCAATGGCGATTTATTTCTCAGCGGCGGCTCCACTGATGGCTCTAACTTTTCGCCTACATCTCGCAACATAATCATTAGTCCCAATCTGCTCTCGGTTTCAGACGCCTCTTCTCCGAGAGATTTTACGCTTTATCAAAACTATCCGAATCCATTTAACCCGACGACGGTTATTCGCTATCAACTTCCGTCGGTTGCTCTGGTTCGCTTAGATGTCTTCGACCTCTTAGGCAGACAGGTGGCTTCGCTTGTCAATTCAACCCAAGCACCGGGTGACTACGCCATTCCCTTCAACGCCGCTAACCTTTCAAGTGGTGTGTATTTCTACCGCTTGCAAGCAAGCGCGACAAGTAGAACTTCTAATTTAGCCTTTGTGCAAACCAAGAAGATGATGCTGGTCAAATAGTTGAACGTTGAGCGTGAAGAATTAAAAGTGGGGCGGGAGCACTCTCGCCCTTTTGTTTTTATGCTTGTGGTTTTTTCTGCGTTTGGTTGAACGCTCTCTCGTCTTTTGCTATCTTGCAAGACCTTCCTCGTGAAGTTGTCTGCATTATAATCTTTTGTAACCAAACCATTCTCAAAAAAAATGAAAATCACCGTAGTAGGCGCGGGAAATGTTGGCGCAACCGCCGCCCAGCGCATTGCCGAAAAAGAACTTGCTCATGAAGTTGTGTTAGTTGATGTTGTTGAAGGCATTCCACAAGGCAAAGGATTGGATATGTATCAATCCGCTCCTGTTGAACTGTTTGATACTAAAATTATTGGCACCAATGGCTATGACGAAACCGCTAACTCCGACATTGTGCTTATCACTGCTGGACTGCCGCGCAAGCCGGGCATGACGCGCGAAGACTTGCTCAATATGAACGCCGATATTGTTCGCAAAGTAACCGATTCTGTCGTTGCCAAATCTCCCAACGCCATTATCATCGTCGTCTCCAATCCGCTTGATGTGATGACCTACGTCGCCTATATCCGAAGCGGCTTCCCCGCCAATCGCGTGATGGGTATGGCGGGCGTGTTGGATACGGCGCGTTTCCGCACTTTTATCGCGATGGAGTTTGGCGTCTCGGTGCAAGATGTCAATGCCTTTGTTTTAGGCGGACACGGCGACTCGATGGTGCCTGTCGCCAAATACACCACCATTGCTGGCATTCCGATTAAAGAGTTCTTGATGATGCACTACAAAGACCAAGCCAAAGCCGATGAACGCCTCAAAGCCATGTCGGATAGAGCACGCAACGGCGGCATTGAAATCGTCAATTTCCTAAAATCCGGGTCGGCATATTACGCGCCCTCTTCGGCTTCGGTTGAAATGATTGAATCCATTGTCAAAGACCGCAAGCGTATTCTGCCCTGCTGTGTTCGCTTGACGGGGCAATACGGATTGGACGATGTCTTTGTCGGCGTGCCTGTGAAATTGGGAAGAAACGGCGTCGAGCAAATTCTTGAAATCAGCCTTGACGAAGAGGATTTGAACGCCTTGCAAAAATCCGCGAACGAAGTGAAGCAGAACTGCGAGAAAATCAAGTTTTGAAATGTCTTTTCGTCAGTTCAGAGATTGAGGCGAAGCAAGAGGGCTTCGCCTCTTTTTTTGCATAAAAATCTCTCTCCGACTTGGATTTTTCGCATAAAACCGCTACATTTGCGGCTCTTTTTGCAAGTTGATAACCGACAAACAATGAAAATCGACACTTTAAGTTTCCGCACTTATTCAGCAAAGCCGGGGGAAGTTGAGCAAAAGTGGGTCGTCGCCGATGCCGAAGGCAAGACGCTCGGACGCTTTGCGGCTGAAGTCGCCAAAGTTTTACGTGGAAAAAACAAACCCGAGTTTACGCCACACACCGACACAGGCGATTATGTAATCGTAATTAACGCGTCTAAAATTCGCGTAACGGGCGGTAAATTTCAAAAGAAAGAATACTATCACAATACGCAATATCCGGGCGGTGCACGCTTTGAAAAATATCGCGACGTGCTTGCTAAAAAACCGGAGCGCGTTATTGAAACCGCCGTCAAGGGAATGTTGCCGAAAAATTCACTCGGACGACAACTCTTCCGTAAGCTGAAAGTATATGCGACTGCCGAACACCCGCATGCCGCACAAAATCCTGTTGAACTCAAACTGAACTAATAGACTTCAAAGTATGGCAGAACTTCTTAACGCAACGGGTCGCCGTAAAACTTCAGTTGCTCGTGCATTCTTAAAGCCGGGTAGCGGAAAAATTACGATTAACGGTCGCTCGTTAGAGAATTACTTTCCGATTCAACTTCAACGCGACAACGCCATCAAAGCCCTTACTGCGACGGACAACTTAGGCAAATTCGACGTTCAAGTCAATGTCCACGGCGGCGGCACAACAGGACAATCCGGTGCGGTTCGCCTTGCGATTGCCCGCGCAATCGTTGAATACGATGAAAATACCCGCGCTACGCTCAGAAAGGAAGACCTTTTGACGCGCGACCCGCGCATGGTCGAGCGCAAGAAATTTGGTCGTCGTAAAGCGCGCCGTCGTTTCCAATTCTCAAAACGCTAATTTTAATTTCGCATTTAATCACACATATCGCATTTGCAGTCCTATTTGGACATGCGCCGCACGGAGAGAGTGTCTCACAAGGGCTATGAGATTCTCCGTGCGAATGCGATAGCGGTCTAACTCAAACATCTTTCAAAACTATGTCTACTCGCCTTCAAATCGAAGACCTGCTCAAAGCAGGCGCGCACTTCGGACACCTGACCCGACGATGGAGTCCAAAAATGAAGCCGTATATCTTTATGGAGAAGAACGGCATTCACATCATCGACCTCAAAAAAACCGTTGCGATGGCGGAAGACGCCTTGAATGCGGTCGAGGCGATTGCATCAACAGGAAAAGAAATCTTGTTTGTCGGCACAAAAAAGCAAGCCAAAGCCATTATTGCCGAGCAAGCCACACGTTGCGGAATGCCCTTCGTTGCAGAGCGTTGGCTCGGCGGCATGCTCACGAACTTCTCCACCATTCGCCAAAGCGTCCGACGTCTCAACTCGATTGAGCGCATGGAAAATGACGGCACTTTCGACATCATCACGAAAAAAGAACGCTTGATGCTCACGCGCGAAAAAGAAAAACTCGTCAAAATTTTAGGCGGAATTTCTGAAATGACGCGCCTGCCTGCCGCGCTCTTCGTCGTCGACGTCAAAAAAGAACACATTGCAATTAAAGAAGCGACGTTGCTCGGGATTCCGATTTTTGCGATTGTGGACTCGAACTGCGACCCCGATAATGTTACGCACATTATTCCGGCAAATGACGACTCCATTCGCTCGATCGAACTCATCACTTCGGCGTTTGCCGACGCAATTATCAATGCGACAACGGCACAAAAAGAAGAAGATGCTGTTGAAGAAGTCGCCGCAAAAGAGTAATCGGAATTGTCGTAAAATTCAAGATGCGCTGCACTTCGGTGCCGCCTCAATTTGAAATACTCAAACACTCCATCTTCAAAACAATGGCAGAAATTTCAGCAAAATTAGTTAAGGAACTCCGCGATAAAACCAACGCCGGCATGGCGGATTGCAAAAAAGCCCTCGAGCAATCAGACGGCGACATCGAAAAAGCCATCGAGTATCTTCGCAAGCAAGGAGCGGCGGCGGCGGCAAAACGCGCCGACCGCGAAGCCAAAGAAGGCGCGGTTGTCATCGTTTCAACGCCCGACAATAAATGCGCCGTTATGGTTGAAGTCAACTGCGAAACCGACTTCGTCGCTCGAAATGAAGGCTTTTTGAATTTCGCCAACGCCATTGCTCAACTCGCGCTTCAAACAAAGGCTTCAACGCTTGAAGCCCTTTTGAAGGCAACGCTCGGAAGCGAGTTCGATCATCTTCCCGTCTCGCAAGCCGTTGAGATGATGACGGGACGATTGGGTGAAAAAATCGCCGTCAGTCGACTTTCGCTCATTGAATCCACCGACGGCGTCGTCGTATCATACATTCACCCCGGCGCAAAACTTGCGTCGCTCGTGCATTTGAAGGGCGTTAATGGAAATATCGGCACGATTGGCAAAGACATCGCCATGCAGGTTGCCGCCGCCGCCCCGATTGCCTTAACCCGCGCCGAGGTTCCAAAAGATAAAATCGAAAAGGAAGCCGAAATTCTACGCGAACAAGCCCAAAACGAAGGAAAACCCGCGCAAGTCGTTGAGCGCATCGTGAACGGTCGGCTTGAAAAATATTATCAAGAAGTGGTCCTACTCGACCAGCCGTTCATCAAAGATGGCGGCAAGAGCGTTGCCGACCTTCTCAAAGAAGCCGGCTCTGTGGAAGTGAAAGGCTTTGCCCGATTCCAACTCGGTGAGAAGTAAAACCCTGAAAGTCTCGCAACACAGCGAGACTTTTTTTTGCCTAATCGCAATTATTCACATATATGGCACCGCTCAAATACAAACGCATTCTGCTCAAACTCAGCGGCGAATCGCTGATGGGCGCACAAGGCTACGGCATAGATAATTTGGTGCTCGATCGCTTCGCCGAAGAAATAAAATCGATTCATCAACTTGGCGTTCAGGTCGGAATCGTCATTGGCGGGGGCAACATTTTTCGCGGCGTTTCAAAGGCGGCAGAAAACATGGACCGCGTTCAAGCCGACCACATGGGCATGCTTGCGACAGTGATTAACTCGCTTGCCATGCAAGATGCGTTGGAGCGGCGTGAGATTTTCACAAGACTTCTAACGGCAATCAAGATGGAGCAAATTGCAGAGCCGTTTATTCGCCGACGCGCCATTCGCCACTTGGAAAAAGAGCGCGTCGTTATCTTTGGCGCTGGCACAGGCAATCCCTACTTCACGACCGACACCGCCGCCGCTCTTCGCGCCGTTGAAATCGAAGCCGATGTCATCATCAAAGGCACACGCGTCGAAGGCGTTTATGATTCCGACCCCGAAAAAAATCCGAGCGCAAACTTCTTTCCGCAGATTTCCTATCTTGACGTGCTCAAAAAAGGATTGCGCGTGATGGATTTAACCGCAATTACGCTTTGTCAAGAAAACACACTCCCCATTGTCGTTATGAACATGAACACGAAAGGCAATTTGCTCCGACTTTGTCAAGGAGAACCCGTGGGAACGCTTGTCAGTGAAGCCGTTGACGACTACTCGAGTTGAATTGTGAAGATGAACATAACAATGCCCGCGACCGTCAAAATCGCCCCGGCAATCGTTATGAGCAAGTAGGTAAGTTTTTCAGCCCAATGCTCCCATTCAAGAAATTGACGATATTTGATGCTCGAGACAATCGCGCCGATTAGACCGATTGCGAGGAGTGCAACCGCGATAAATTTCATTTTTCTGAATGATTCGTTTCAATTCTAACGCAAAGTTACGCCAATTCTGCACGCTTGCGACCACATTTTTTGCGTTTCTTTTTTATCCGACTCTTTTTGCTCAAGAGAATGGACTTCCTTCGCCTGCCAGCCTTCCAGCGACCCCCAATGCACTTCCAAACTTAATGTTTGGCGCTCCAAACAGCACGACATCGCTTGCCAATGCAAATAAATCCCCCCTCCCGAATGCCGTTCCGAAAAATTACATCGTGGGTGCCGGCGATTTTCTCCTGATTGCGATTTTCTCCCAAACCTATACCACATACCAACTCCCCGTTACACCCAGCGGTACGCTCATTATTCCGCGCCTGAAAGAAATTTCTGTTCAAGGTTTGAGCATAGACAAAGTTCAAACGTTGCTTGCAAAAGAGTTCGCAAAGGTTTATCGCTCCGCCGATGTTACCGTCTCTCTGATTTCTCTACGAAGTTTTTATGTCGATATCGTCGGCGAAGTTTCCGTTCCGACGCGCCTTCTTGTCAATGCGGCGACGCGCCTTTCCGATGTCATTTCCCAAAGCCCGATTTTGCAAAATGCTTCGCTTCGTCAAATACGCCTCAAACGCTCCAATCCCGATACGCTGATGACCGTCGATATTTTTCGTTACTATCGCTTGCTCGACAACAGCGACAACCCCTATTTGCAAGAAAACGACATCATTCAGGTCAGCAAGCAAGTGAAAAGCACTACGATTTACGGCGAAGTGAAGTATCCAGGCAGTTATGAATTCATCGAGAGCGATTCGCTCTATACGCTCTTGAAATTGGCGGGGGGATTGCTTGAAAGCGCGATTTTAGATTCAGTCGACATCATTCGCTACCTTCCCGACCAACTTCACACCTACACGTTTAGCGTCACGGTGCGCGGCTTTCCACCTTCTTCGAATGTTCCACTTCGAGACGGCGACCGCATACAAGTGCGCCGCATTCCGCTTTGGCGACCTGATGAAACCGTTCTCGTTCAAGGACGCGTGAAAGTGCCCGGCTATTATCGCATTGAGAAAGGCAGAACACGCTTGCGCGACATTATCGAACGCGCCGGTGGTTTTCTCGAGCTCGCCTCACTTGAAGAAGCCTCCTTAGTTCGTCCGAAAGCCATTCGCAAAGAAATTGACCTTTCTACAATCAAGCAAGTCGACCTCGAAGACCCTGAATATCAATACGCCGTCGCCCGACAGCGCGAAGACCCAAAAGGCAGAATTACCGTCGACTTCAAAAAATTATTCTTCCAAAATGACGACTCGCAAAACGTCATTTTAGAGGAGGGCGATGTCATTACGATTCCACTCTTTCGCGATTATGTGAATGTAATTGGACGCGTGGCTCGTCCAGGCAACATCAATTACGTCAAAGGCGAAGGCATCAAATACTATATTCAAAAAGCAGGGGGATTTACTGAGCGAGCCTTGAAGAGTGATATTAAAGTTTTGAAGCCGAACACTGGCGACCTCTTCGATGCGGACGATGTCGATGAGATTGACCCCAGCGATGTGATTCTTGTTCAAGAAAAACCCAAGAGCCAATTCTGGACGCGCAGTTGGGAAATTTTCCGCGACTCGATTGTCATCGCAGGAAGCATCGCCACGACGCTTCTGCTCATCAGAAACTTTTCACAATGAACACACCTTCATCAACCGACACAACTGCCCCTCAAAAGCCGACACTCATTCGGCACTATGTTGAAATTCTGCTCGAACATCTTGGTTTCATTGTGCGATTTATGGGCGTTGTGCTTTTGCTCGGCATCATCGTGTTGTTTCTCATACCGCGCACTTACACCGCAAAGGTTGTTTTAATGCCGCCCGAAGACCCCAACAAGCAAAACCCGCTCATGCAAGCCGCTGGCGCGTTGGGGTTAGGCTCGCTCACCGCTCCTGCTAATGCGACGGATATTCTCGCTGAAATGCTCAAAAGCAATGCCATCGCCGATTCACTCATCGCACAGGAAAATTTAGAGGAAGTGTTTTTGAGCGAAAGCGAACGCACCGATAAAAGTCCGTTTGAAAAGCGTGAAATGCTCCGCAAAGAACTTTCAGACTTAACAAAGGTTCTGACAAACAAGGCGGGATACATTACACTTGAAGTTAAAATGTCAACGCCGGCATTTTCCTTTTCAAGCGTTGATGACGACAGTGCCCGATTCCGCGCCGTGCGAATCGCCAACGGCTACATTTCCGTTCTGGATAGAACCAATCGACGTTTAGCAAATCTGAAATCCTTTTACAACGCGGAGTATTTTGCCGAGCAAGTCGCTATTGCCAAGCGCGAACTTGATTCGGCATATTCAAACTTCGAGCGATTTCAAAAATCCAATAAAGCAGTCGCTCTTTCGGAGCAAATGCGGTTTCAAATGGAAACCCTCTCGCGAATTAAAGCACAGTTGCTTGCAGAAGAACTTCAACTTGACCTACTGCTCAAAGACCGACAACCCAACGACATGGTCGTGCTTGAAAGCCGCGCACGGCTCAATGAGTATCGGAAAAAGTATGAAGAAGCCTCACAAGGAAAATCCGACAAACTCTCGCTTGCCTTTGACGACTTGCCAACCGTTTCTCGAGAGTATGCGAACAACTATCGCGAGGTTAAAATCCACGAAGAAGTCTATGCGCTGTTGAAACAACTTTATTTCAAAGAGCGCGTTCAGGGCTATCGCGACACGCCGACGGTCGTCGTGCTGGATTCCGCTTCCGTTCCGTTTTATCGCACAAGCCCCAAACGCGGCACAATGATGCTTGTTATTTTTGTTGTTGGATTTTTCGTTGCCGTCGCTCTGGTCTTTATTCGTCGATGGATTTCGCGCTTTCAATCGGATTCGGATTACGAACCACTTCGTTTGCGATTGAAGAATTGGAAATCGGCACTGAATCGGTAATGCGTCAGTCCAACATCACCACCAACGCCTTTGATTTTTCCCAAAACTTTTGCACATCTTTGATGCGCAGCGTTGCCGTTTTTCCAACCGACAAAATTTCATAACTCTCTTTCGGGTGCGTTGAAAGCACTTTCACTTCTGTTCCGTCGCTCTTCTTTTGGATTTGTATGTCGCGTGTGGATTCCACATCAATTTTTTTGAACTGCGTCAGGTCGAGATTGTCGGAAAGCACCGCTGTTCTTCCGATTCCAACAAAGCCGCCTTTGTTTTTGTAAATGCCTTTTTGGTCGAGCTCTTCGTCCGTTCCGACGATGTAGTATGCGGTTTTGAGGGCTTTGTCTTTTTCTTCGACAGTGCTTTGCAAAGAAGCCACTTCGATGTTGAGCCGCGCCACTTCTTGCTTCAAAGCCGCAATTTCGCGCTCTTTGATTTCAATGGTTTGTTGAAGAGTCGAGACGAGTTTTTCCAACCCTTCCACCTTTCCTTGATAGTCCTTGACTTTTTTGGAGAGCGAATTGATGGCTTTTTTGTTTTCAGCCAATTTCTTGTCAATGACCGTTAGGTCAGAAATGATTTGATTCTTTTTTTGTTTCGCGCCCTCAACGCCTTGCTTTTCAAGGTCGCCGCTGATGATGTTAATGCGATTTTGGTTGTCTCCAATCGCGTTCACGCTGTTTTGAATTTCGCTCAGCGACTCCATGACTTCGGCGACGAATTTTTCTTTCTCTTCGCTTTGAGCGATGAGTTCGGCTTTCTCTTTTTCAAGTTGTTTGATTTTTTCTTCGGCTTCTTTGTTTGAGCACGCGTTCAATGCGAGTGCCAAGGCAATGATGATGAGTGTATTTTTCATAGTTGAGTTAGATGGTTTTGGTTAGAGACATTCTATAACGCCTTGACTTGCGTTGAGTTTCAGCGTTTCACCGTTATGAAAATGCTTCGTTGCATTTTTAACATTCGTGATGGCGGGCAACCCGATTTCGCGCAAGATAATCGAGCCATGCGAGAGGTCTCCACCCGTTTCTACAACCACACCACTCACAAGCGCGAAGGTCGGAATCCACCCTGCATCGACAGAACGCGCAACGAGAATCGTTTTTCTTGGCTCAAATCCTTCGGGTAATTTTGTTAAGGGCTCTCGCAAAACCCATGCCTCTCCGACCACTTCTCCGCTCGTCAGACTGATTCCCTTCAAGCGTGTGCAAGTGGCTTCATTGTGGTTGGCATTCTCTAAATCATCATATCGGAAGAAAAAGTCGGGCGCAGGAATCGATTTCAATTTTTCAATTTCCGCTTGTCGCATTGCAAAAAAGCCTTCGTCGTATTTCTTGCCTTCATCAAGACGCATGGCTTCTTCAATCGTCAAATCCCAAATGCGTTCCGATTCGGGCAAGAGTCCTTTTTGAACGGATTCATTTGCGAGGCGAAGAAAATCAAGTCTGCTCTTTTGAAAGGCTTTCATGGCTTCGTAGCGCAAGCGTTCTCGGGCTTGAATTGCACGGCTTGCTTGTTTCCATATCGGCAACGTGAAAATCCCCGCCAAGGTGCGCTTTGGTAAGAATTTTTTTTGAAACGGTTGAAGAATTGCCGCAAATAAAAGCGATGGTTCTTCAACAAAACGCGGTCGTGAAATATCGCTTTCATAAACGCCCCGATGCCCATGCATTGCAAGATAGGCTTGAAATGCTGATTGAAATTCCGCGTCGTTTGGCAGTTGTTGCTTTTCCAATGCGTCTCTCACCGCTTGATTTTTCAAGGCGATTCGGCGCAAGGGTTCAAGGTCGGAGAAAAGTTTGGTCGAGATGGTTTCTTGACGCGCGTTATGCTCTTCGAGCGTTCCGAATTTTCTCAATGCCACTAAGGGGAAACTCATCGCCGCTGTGAGCGAAAACATTTCCGTTACAAGCTGTGTGTAGTGGCGTTGCATGATTTGAATTGCTTGTGAAAAACTTGTTGGATTTTTCTCTGCTTCCTGCATCATTTTGCGTATTGCCTCTTTTGACGCACTCGCACTTTGCATTTGCGCCAAACCTTGTTTTAAGAGCACGGGAAGATTGAAGAGAATCCGCTTCCAATTCAGACCGAAGATTTTTCCAGACTCGCCGCCGATATTGCTTGTAACTAATGTTGTTGGAAGTCCCCAGTGCCGCATCATGTCGGTCATCAGAGAGAGATTGATGAACGGTCGTCCGATGAATATCTCGATGAACAAACGCTGTTCGGGTAAAGTCGGGTCAAATTTGCGGTAGTAGTTAAAAAGACTTTTTGAGCATGACGCGATTATGCTTGTCATCAATCTTGATGGGAGTTCGGGCAGAATTTCTTTGTGATTAGCGATGGTGAAAGCATCGTTTCTGCGCGTTGGTTTGGTGATTGGGCGAAGTTGAACGAGCCAACATGTTTTTCCGTCGTCAGCCCATTCGATATCCCAATTTTTTCTGCCGAATGTTTTGCGCACGTGTTTGAGTAAGCGTTGCAGGCGCAGTGCCCAGCCGGGAAGTTGCTCGCTATCAATGTCGGTTTCATACCCATTCAATTTTGGAAGAAGCAATGCGTTGCCCTCGACTTGTCCCGACACGAGTTTTTCAGCCGTGCCTTCGGTAAAATTGACGAGGTCGTCTTCGTAGTCCGTCTCGGTGAAAGCGACGCCAGCGCGCGAGGCGTCAATCATTTCCATCACCAGCACGTCGCGGCGAAATTTACCTTCATGACGAAACGCCGAAGACCACACGTCGCACAAGGCTTCTACAAAGCGTTCAGGAGTTTCTCGCGGCACGAAAAGTTTCGATTCAAAAAATCCTGCCAAACTTTCGCCTTCTCTATCTTCGGCTGAAAATGCGGAGCGAACCGCCACGCGACGGCGAAACGGCGGCACGCGAATCACTGCAAGCAAGTGATACGGATTAGCGCAACGCACTTTCCCACTTTTGACTTCAATGGCTTTTTCGCACAACGCCGTTTGAAAGCCTTCGTCTGTTATGATAACACCTTTTGGAACGGGCAATCCTTTTGCGCGCGCAAGGTCAAGCAATCGCGCCTTGTTTCCAATCGATGTGTTCTTTGAAAATTTTTCGCCGAGCGGCAACACAAGCGGCGTATTCATGGGCGTATTGGTTGAGATTGCTCAATGAGTGCGTTTGAAAGGTCGAGGATTTGTCGCGCGAAGTCTTCGGGCTGTTCAATCATCGGAAAGTGATTCCAATTCGGCACAAGTTTAATCGTGCTGTTGGGTAAAAGCCTTTGATAATCTTTGGCTTGGTCGGGCGTCAGGACGCGCTCTTTTTCGCCCCAGAGCAACACGGCAGGAATGTTTGACGGACGCAGGGATTGAAACCACGCCGCGTTGATGATGTCGAACATTTGTGCAAAGGCTTCGCACCGTCGGTATTCATCAAAAAATTTTTTGAGATACTCGGCGGGAATTTGTTCAGGTGATTGAAATAAGAGTCGTTTGAAAATCGGTCGCGCGAGGGTTGAAGAAAAAAGCCACTGCCCGAAACGCCTGATGAACATTGGCTTCATGAGTTTTGGAAAGAGCCTTTGATTGAGCCGTGTGCCGACGGGTGCATGGAGAATCAGCCCTTGCACGTCGCGCTCGAAGTGTTGAAGAAATTCAAGCGCGATTGAACCGCCGATGCCCGTTCCGAGTAGCACCAATGGTTTTGGCTCTTGCTCAATCATCTCTCGAAGTTTGAAGGCATAATCTTTCATGGTACTCAGGTTGGGGTCTCGTTTCACGTCTGAAAAGCCGGGCAAGGTTGGGGCAAGGAAGTTCACCGATGCTGGAATGAACGGTTTTAATCGCTCGAAACGAAATCCGCCGCCGCCGTTTCCGTGAATGGCGATGAGAGATAGCGTCGTCATGAGATTGTTTCGCGTTGTGGGTTGAGGGCGTTGTTGAGTGCTCTTGTGAGGTCATCAAAGGTTGGGTGGTCGCCTGCGTGCTTGAAGTGATGTTGCCACAAAATTTGGTGGTGATGGACGAGGAAGATGCCGGGCATGGTCCAAGGGTCGCCGACGGGCGCGCCGATGAAATGTCCTTTTAGTGCCGCTCTCACGCCACACGCCCAGACTTCTGCGCCGAACATTTCCTTTATGCCGCCTCGCTCCAACCCAAAGTTGTTGTAAAAGATTTTCGGCAAATCGGCGATTGCTTTGGCGTCGCGCCATAAAGACGCAAAGAAGTCGCGCCCGTCGCTCACGGTGCCTTGATAGAAGAACAGAATTTGCGGAAATTCATGGTGAGTTTCTGAAATGTCGCGAAAGTCAGCAATCAATTCGCGGCAGAAGATACAGCCGAAGTGCCTCACAAATACAAGCAACTTCGGCGAGTCGCCCAATTCTTCTTTGAGCGTTCGACCGCTTAAATTCACGCCTTCAATCGGGTGATTGAGCAAAAAGTCAGAAATGATTTTCATTGTGCAAGACGATATTTTTGACGACGTTTGAACTTCAAACGCAAAAGTCAATAAAGCAATTTCAAGTCTTCTTTTTCCAACGCGATGCTTCACCTTATCCGCCGATACTTGCGACTGTGGCTGGCTTTCTTCCGACACAGCCTGACGCAAGAAATGCAGTATCGATTAAATTTCGTGCTGGTTTTCGTGATGGATATCGTTTGGTATGCCGTCAATATCGGCTTCTTTGAAGTCATTTACATGAACACCGACAACATCGCAGGCTACACGCGCTATGAGGTCTTCTTTTTTATGACGACGATTTTCGTTATCGATGCGCTCGATATGATGCTTTTTTCATCAAGCCTTTGGGTGATGAACGACCTCATTCGCAAAGGCGATTTTGATTTGCTCCTCACGAAGCCCATTGCGCCGATGTTTTATGCGACTACGCGCGACATTTCCATCGGCTCGCTTCTCGATTCATTTTTCGCGCTCGGCTTGCTGTGTTATGCGTGGATACATCTTGCGCCAAACGTCTCGGCGATTGATGTGATTGCTTATTTGATTTTACTTATCTGCGGATTGCTGACCATGTATTCGATTCAAATGTTTTTCGCTTCGCTTGGATTTATTTTCGTCAATGCCTCAACGAGTTTGCAATGGGGCTTTCATCACCTTTATCAATTAGCCATGAAGCCCGAAGCGATTTACAAAGGCTTGCTTCGTTACATTTTGCTTTACTTCGTTCCGATGATTGCCATCGGTGCGCTTCCCGCCTCGATGATTATCAGGGGATTTGATTGGCATAATTTTCTTTTGGGAATCACGGTCTCGATTGTGATGTTGTTTCTCACAACGAAATTCTTTTATTATGGATTGCGCCGCTACGAAAGCGCGTCCAGCTAAACTTGAAATTTTACATGAGTCTTAAATCTGAACTCAATCCGCAACTTTCCGCCATGATTTCGCTTTTAGACGACGACGACTCCGCCGTCTTTCAAAGCGTCAGCCATAAACTTCGCGAGGTTGTCTCTTCTGACAATCCCGAATCCGCTGAAGTGATGCGACTTATCGTTGAAAAGCGCGACAGCGTCTCTGAACTTGCCGCTAAGCGCATTACGCAGTTTATTGATGAGATTCAATTTCACCGACTTGCTCCCAAATTGCGTCATGCTTTGCTCGACAATGCTCCTCTTGAAGAATTTTGTTTCTTGATTGCGCAAATTGGTTATCCTGCGCTCGATGTCGGGCAGTATCGACGAGAACTTAACCGCATTGAAAGCGTGCTCCGACTTGAATACGCCGGCTCGCAAACTACCGCCGAAATCGACCGCGTTTTTATGATGAGCAATGTGATATTTGACCGCGAAGGATTCAAAGGAAATTCAAGCAACTACTACGAACCTGAAAACAGTTACATCAATCGCGTCATTGAGCGCAAACTCGGCATTCCGATTTCACTCGGCGCGATTGTCCTGATTATGGCGGAGCGTTTGTCGCTTCCCATCTTCGGCGTCAATATGCCTGCTCATTTCATGCTCAAATATGAACGCTACAACTTGGAGCTTTTTATTGACCCGTTCAATCAAGGACGAATCTTGGATAAACAAGACTGCATTCGCTTTTTGATGAATCAAGGCTACGGCTATGTCGAGCAATATCTTGCCAAAGCCACAACAGCTCAAATCGTCGAGCGCATGTTCAACAACTTACGCAACAGCTACACCGAACTGATGATGGAGCAAAAGCGCGTGCTCATTGACCAATACCTTGATGTCATTTACGACGTGCGCGGCGAAAAACGACCTATCCAGAGCGAACAAGCCGACGACGACGAGGATTTAGACGATGCAGAAGACGATGTGAACTTCTAACCAAACTCGGACTAACCATTCATAAATCCGACTGCTCTTCGCCGTGTCGATTGCTATATGCAGAAAGAGAATTTCGATGTTTGGAAATGCACGATTCCTTTCTTAAACTTCTTGCGATTCACTTGGAACGCTGAACCTTCACCGTTTCTCGGCTTTCAAACCCTGTTCTCTCTCAGTTTTCAACACAAGGAAATTAAGCCTTAAAGTCGAGCTGACGATATGGCATTATCGCGTTGACTTTAAGGCTTGATGACAAAAGTTTTCACCAAGCGCGAAAGTCAACTTGTTTCCTAAGTTTGGGCACGAAACATTGCAACATGGAGAATTTTAGCCAATTCAAGACATCAACAAGCAGAACAATACAAGCACTACGACAAAACTTCCGCATATTTACGAGTTGGGCGTTATTGTATCGGACGACAAAAAAGTCGTCTGCAATGCGTCTGACGAGTGAGCCGAAGAATTTGTAAAATTGAACTTATGAAAGTAAAAGTTTTTCATATCAGACTGACAAAAGAGAATTTGCAAAGCGACCAAGACAACTTAAACAACTTCTTGGACAGCGTGACAGTAAAAAAGACTGCAACCGAACTCATAAACGGACAACCAAACTTTTGGTCAATTTTAGTTTTCTATGACGAACAAAAAACAGAAAAACAAGAAAAAATTTCCGACAAAATATCAATAACAGACGAGAACGAACTGACAGACGAGGAGAAAAGAATTTTTGCAACATTGAAACAGTGGCGACAAGACAAAGCATCTCAACTTAACATACCAAGTTTTATGGTTTGCCACAACACTGAACTACTGACAATCTCAAAAATCAAACCTCAGACATTAGACGAACTCTCAAAGATTAAAGGTTTTGGTGGACAGAAAATAGCGAAGTTTGGAGACGACATTTTAGCACTACTAAATTCAATTTAAATTTCTAAGACGATGAATACTAAAATTTTAATTCCAATAATTGTCCTTTTTTTGACAGCAGGACTATCAAGTTGTTCAAAGGACTGAGACCCAAAACTTGCTACTTGTAGCGAAACTCCTCCTACAAATGAACTTTGTCAAGCAGAATTTAACAAGTGGTTTTACAACAAAGAAAAAAAATAAATGTGAGCAAATTGGTTTAGTGGTTGTTCACAAAAAGGTTTTGCGACAAAACAAGAATGCGAAGAATGCAAATGCAAGTAATAACGGACGTCAGAAAAGAACAACGAACGCACAACAGCCGTTTGCCGCAATAGGGGCTGACGTGGTTAAATCAAGTGCAGTGCTTCTATCAACATTTGTGCTTGGTTGGCAGTAAAGTGCTCCGCAATCCTCCACTGTGGCAAGCGGCCAAACGTTGGTGAGCAAGCGTCAAAGATAACAAAACTCAGAAAAAACAGTAACTTTGCGATAAGACAAACACAAGAAAAAAAACGATTGTGAAAACAAATTTACTAACGCTCAAAGAAGCAGCAGAATTTGCAAGTCAATACATAAACAAAAATGTAACTATTTCTAATATTTCCTATTTGGTGAACTATGGCAGAATTCCCAAAGCAGGAAATAATGGTACTGTTCTGATAGATAAGCAAGAACTTATCAAGTATTATGAAGGCTATTATGGTAGTCGTGAATTGGACTGGAAAGATAAATTAGGCAGTGATTTGAATTGGGCGTTGAGTTTTGAACACCTCAAAGAAGCCGAAACGACTAAACACGTACACCGTTTGCACCCTTACAAAGGCAAATATATCCCACAATTAGTAGAATACTTTTTGGACGACCATACCGACGAATTCAAAACAAAAACTTTCTTCAAAAAAGGCGATATTGTGCTTGACCCCTTCTGCGGAAGTGGTACAACCTTAGTGCAAGCCAATGAATTAGAAATTCACGCTATTGGTGTCGATATTTCAGCTTTTAATGCTTTGATTAGCAACGTAAAGGTTTCAAAAGTGGATTTGGCAGACCTTTACCAAGAAACAGAGCAGATAAGTAAAAACCTCAAAAAGTTTGTAGATGGCTCACCACATATTGCTTTTGAAAAAGAACTTGCTGACTTTTTAACAGAATACGATAAAAAGTATTTCCCTTCGCCTGAATTTAAAATCAAGGTGAGAAAGAAAGAAATTGACGAAAAAACCTACACCGAAGCACACGAAAAAATTGTTTTAGAGGAGTTTAACAAGTTGGTAGCCAAATACCAAATAAAAATTAAACAAGATAAGCAAAATACTTTTTTGGGTAAGTGGTATTTACAAACAGTTCGCAACGAGATTGATTTTGTATTTGAACAAATCAAAAAAGTACAAAATCCCCATACAAAAAAAGTTCTTACCGTTATTTTGAGCCGTACTATTCGCAGTTGCCGGGCTACTACTCACGCAGATTTGGCGACTTTGATAGAGCCTGTGACAACTACTTATTACTGTGCCAAGCACGGAAAAATTTGCAAGCCTTTGTTTTCTATGGTTTCTTGGTGGGAAAGATATTGCAAAGATACTATCCAACGCTTTGCAGAGTTTTCAAAATTGCGAACCAATACATTTCAATATTGCCTGAATGGCAATTCGGAAACCATAGATATTTTCGGTGAGTTAGAAAAAAAATATCCTGCATTTTACGAATTAGCCCAAAAACAAAAAATTAAAGGCATTTTTTCAAGTCCACCCTATGTGGGTTTGATTGACTATCACGAACAGCACGCCTACGCCTACGATTTATTTGGTTTTGAGAGAAAAGACGAGCAAGAAATTGGCTCAATGTCCAAAAAACAAACTAAGAAAGCCCAACAAGATTACTCAAAAGGAATTGCTAACGTGCTGAATAATTGCAAAAGATTTTTGGCTGATGATTACGATGTTTTTTTAGTGGCAAACGACAAATACAAATTGTACCCGCAAATTGCAGAAATGGCAGGACTGCAGATTGTCAATCAGTACAAACGTCCTGTTTTGAACCGAACTGAGAAAGACAAAGGAGCGTATTCGGAGATTATTTTTCACCTAAAAGCAAACTCTTAAAAATGGAAACACAAAACCTTGAAAAAATCATCTATCAACTTACGGTTGAAGATTTACAAAATGTAGCCAATGAAGAACTTAACCGAGATTTGACAGAAGAAGAAATTAAACTTTTGGAAGATAAAATCGGTGATTATATTGATTGGTACGAAATAATTAGTTCGGCAATTTCTAATAATATTCAGAAATAATATGCCATTAAATAACACCCAAAAATTTCAAATTCAAGAAGTTATCAAAACTTGCTTGCGGAATAAGTTTAAAAACTACAAACCTGAAAGCAATTATATGCCTTTTCATCACGCTTTATTGGGCAAGGATAGAATGGCTTTGTTCTCTTTTATCCAATCTTTAAACACTACTTTCGGCAGTTCAATTTTTGAACCTGTGGCAGTGGCTTTGTCCACTGCTCATTTCAAAACAGCCAAAGCACAGTTTGTAGCGGGCAACGAGATTAGCGAATTTGCTCAAAAAGAAATTCAAACTATCATCAATGAACTTTCTATGGGTTCTGAACCCGATAAAGTAAAAGAGATACAAAGAATACGCCAAGTTTGCCAAAAAGGAACAATGCAGAAACTCAAAACAGTAAAAGTAGATTTGTATTTGGAAACACAAAACGGTGAAATTCATTTGTTTGACCTCAAAACCGCCAAGCCAAATATCAGTAATTTTAAAGACTTTAAAAGAACACTTTTAGAGTGGGTTGCTATCATTTTAGCCCAAAATC
>JBDNCJ010000046.1:0-26466 GCA_046719715.1 Chloroherpetonaceae bacterium
AGCCCCACGCCAGCGAGAATAACAATCGGGTTCACGGTTAGCGCAAATAATACTGAAGCGAATTCGGCTTGCATAGGCATTCTTCGGCAATCGCGATGCCTTTTGAAATCAAGCCTTGATTGCGCACTTCGTAAAGGCGCGGTACCATTTTATCACGCAGTTGAATCGGACTAACGGGATTGATGTAAATACTCGTGTTCCCTTCAAACCCAGCGGGAATGTTAATACGCCACTTGATGAGCACTTTCCAAGGCATATTATAGACCGAATCAATCGGCGTGTAATACCACTCTTCGTTGCACGAAATTTGACTGCCCATCGCCACGTGGCAGGCGTGAACCAAATCGCTGACGCCTTTAACCTCTTCGGGCGTGTGCTCTTGCGGACGCGAATGAATGGATTTTGAATAAATCGCCAGCGTCGGATAGCGTTGTCCGATTGAGGCATAAGCGATGGCGTAATCATTTTCAGCAAAAATCAAATTGTAGTGCGCCGCCATGTTCGGACCGTATTCGTTGAAGATGTTCGGACTCTTGCGCACCATTTGAATTTGCGATTCAATCGAGATTGACCACGAATCCAAACCGACAAGTTGTTTGTGAATGTGGTCAAAGGAGGCACCGGCGGGTTTGAGCCAATTTTGGAATACGCTCACATAACGCACATAGCGGTTATTAGCATAGACGTCTTTAAGCGCGTCAATCGTGGCAAGGAAGTAGTGATAATGCTCATCGGGGGTCATTTCGCCGGAGCTGAAAAGTTCGCAATCGTATTGTGCATTGGGCTTGTAATGACGCGAGGCGATGATGAGTTCATGGCTTCCACCAAAGAATGCGTCAGCCATGTTCAATTTTTCGTCTACGCTCATGCGCGCAATGTCTTCCGCCGTTTTGCCAGAGCGCGAGAGTTTGAAGTCAATGACGTTCAAGACGTGCTTCAAGCCGTCGGTTTCGGAGAGGTATTTTTCTTTCCATTCCAACTGCTTTTTTGTCATTCGGAAGTCGTAGTTCTTGCGCCAGTAGTCGAGCGAGACGATTTCGAAGAGATTTCCGGTGCGGCGAAATTCGGCTTTACTGTTGAAGTATTGAGAGGCTGGAAGTTGGTAGTGTGTATGCCAAGTTTCCGCTTCACGCACGACGCGGGCTTTTTCGGGCGGCGTTTCGAAATAGCGCGTTTCGCAAAATGAGCAGAGGTCTTCTTTTGCTTTCAGCTCGAGAGGCTTCGCCGTTTTTGGAATCTCGTTATCGATGGGTTTGTTGCCGCGTCCGGGCACCGCCCAAACTTCCGAGCCGGTAAAGGGATTGATTTGCTTGACCGTCCCGTCGGGCATTTGATGGTAGTAGGCATCGTAGCGCAGTGAAGGCAAATTGCCTATGGTATCTTCGGTAAGAACTTTTTTTGTTCCCGCCATGGTCGATGGATTAAAATAAAAGAGAAACATACTTCAAAAACTCCTTACTGCTTTTTTCATTGAACTCATTGAACTCATTGAGCATCTTTTCTCTTCAAAGGTAAGGAATTTGCATCAAGAAAAGTGGTCGGCTTATGATTTTTCAAAGCCGTTTGGAACGGATAGTCCAAGTTCCTTCAATGTGTTTTCATTGTAAATGCGTCTGCGAATTTTAACTTCATCAGGTTTCACGTGGGTTTCGCCTTTCAAAATGCGCACGGCTTTTTCGCCGGCTTGTTTTCCCCAAGCATAGAAATCCGCCCCGTAAGCCATCAGGGCACCGCGCTCGACCAAGCCTGCTTCGCTGGAAACGATAGCGATTTTCTTCGGCATGAGGGTTTGATAAATGGTTTCAAAGCTGGCGAAAATGATGTTGTCGGGAAGTGCGAAGAAGACATCAATGTTGCGGTCAAGAAGCGAGAGTGCAACTTGTTGCGACTCGTTTGAAGCGACCGCACCCGCCTCGACAAGCGTCAATCCTAAGCTTTCGCACGTCTTGCGCAGTCGCCCGACGGCATTAACGGCGTTAGGTTCGCTACTGTTGTAAATTGTGCCGACGCGCTTTGCATTTGGAAAAACTTGCTTGATGAGCGCGACGCTGGTGTCGATGTAGGCGAGGGTTTCGTAAGTGCCTGAAAGATTAGGCGGTGCGTTGCCGTTTTCGTCCGTCAAACCCGCCAAGTCAGGACGCGGCGCAACCATCATACAAATTGGAATTTCTTTGGTGCGCTGAACGGCGGCAATGGTTGAAATGGTGGGATTGGTCGCAATCAGCGCGACTTTTTCCGAAATGAAATACTCTATGGTCTGATTGAGCGTCGCATTGTCGCCTTGCGCATTACGCTCAATCATGATGATGGTCTTACCATGTTCAAACCCGCCCTCTTTGAGCGCGTCGTAAAATCCCTGTTTTGCCTTATCGAGCGTGGCATCAACGAACATTTGTGCATAGCCGACCTTCGGCAACGACGACTTCGGCGCGCATCTAAAGCCGAACGTCATACAGATCAGCAACACACAAAAAGACCGGAGGTAATTCATATTGAATTTAGAATCTGATGAACAAATGAAGACGATAAAATGCAAAATACAAATTCCTTGAAACATCAAGGGCGCAAGCACGCATATAAGTCGCGCCATTGTTTTTGTAATCGGGGCGCAATTCAATAGTTTCGCATTTCTCTTTAATCACAATTCAACTCTGCTATGCAACGATTGATTTCACTTGTTTTCTTTCTCTTTGTTTCAATTGGCGCCGTTGCCAATGATTACAAATATGAAACTGTCCCCAACGACCCCTTGAAAGCACGCATTTATACCCTGAAAAACGGTCTGAAAGTCTACATGACCGTCTATAAAGATGAGCCGCGCATTCAGACCTACATCGCCGTGCGCGCCGGCAGCAAACACGACCCCGCCGATGCCACCGGGCTCGCGCACTACTTGGAGCACATGCTCTTCAAAGGCACGGATAAATTCGGCACGACCGACGCGGCACAAGAAAAATTTTATCTCGACGAAGTCATTCGTCTTTACGACATCTACAAGCGCACGACCGACGAAGCCAAACGCGCCGTGCTGTATCGACAAATCGATAGCCTTTCCTTCCTCGCCTCAAAATTCGCTATCGCCAATGAATACGATAAAATGCTTGCCGCGATGGGCGCAAAAGGAACAAACGCTTACACATGGGTCGAGCAAACCGTTTATGTCAATGATATTCCCTCGAATCAGTTAGAAAAATGGTTGGAAGTCGAAGCGGAGCGATTCCGCAATCCAGTGATGCGACTGTTTCACACTGAACTTGAAGTGGTCTATGAAGAAAAAAATCGCACGCTCGATAGCGACCAGCGCAAAGTTTTCTACGAACTGTATGCGAACCTTTTCCAAAAACATCAATACGGCACCCAAACGACCATCGGCACGATTGAACACTTGAAAAATCCCTCGATTCAAGCCGTCATTGATTACTACAACACCTACTATGTGCCGAACAACATGGCGATTTGCCTGTCGGGCGATTTCAATCCTGACGAAGCCATTAAACTCATTGACGCGAAGTTTGGCGGATTCAAACCGAAAAACGTGCCGAAGTTCGTTTCTACAAAGGAGGAAGACCTTCGCGCTCCGATTGTGCGCAATGTCTATGGACCCGACGCCGAATCTGTTACTTTCGGCTATCGCTTTAACGGCGCAAGCTCAAGAGACGCCGACATGATAACCATGTGTGATATGGTGCTTTCAAACGGAAACGCCGGACTCATCGACCTCAATCTCAATCAAAGCCAAAAAGTCTTGAACGCTGGATGCAGTCCGACGATTTTACAGGACTACTCGATTCATCAATTCAGAGGTCAGCCGCGTCAAGGACAATCGCTTGAAGAAGTGCAGTCGCTCATCTTATCCGAAATCGAGAATCTCAAAAAGGGAAATTTCCCCGATTGGCTCTTGCAAGCCACCATTACCGATTTGAAGTTGCAACGCACGAAGCAATATGAATCCAACGCCGCTCGCGCCAGCGCGTTTGTAACCGCGTTTGTAACCTTTCAAGATTGGAAAGATTATATCTCGCAGATTGACCGCTTGTCCAAAATCACCAAGAAAGAGGTGATGGACTTTGCCAAGAAGCATTATCGAAACAACTACGTCGTCGTCTATAAACGCACGGGTGTGGATACAACAGTTCAAAAAGTGACAAAGCCTCCAATTACGCCCGTTCAAGTCAACCGTGAGGCAATGTCGCCCTTTGTGAAGACGATTCTTGAACAGCCTACCGCACCTGTCGAGCCTGTCTTTCTTGATTTCAAGCGTGACATTGAAGAAACGACGTTGCGCAACGGCATTCCCGTCTTTTACAAACGCAACGATGAAAACGCGCTCTTCGAGATGACCTACATTTTGGATATGGGAACGGCGGCGGAAAAGAAACTTGCGGTGGCATTGCCCTACTTGGAATATCTCGGCACGAGCAAACTCACGCCGACTCAAATCAAGGAAGAGTTTTACAAACTTGGCTGTTCATTCTCCGTTTCTGCGTCGGAAGACGAAGTGTATGTGCGTCTTTCAGGATTGCAAGAAAATTTTGCCAAAGCCCTCGAACTTTTTGAATCGCTCCTTGCCGACGCACAACCCAACCCAACCGCGCTTGCCAACTTAGTGCAAGACATTCTGAAATCGCGTGCGAATCAAAAATTGAACAAGGGCGTGATTCTCAACCGCGCAATGGCAAGCTACGCCAAGTATGGCAAGGAGTCGCCGTTCACGAACATTCTTTCCGAAGCCGAACTCAAAGCCCTTTCGCCTGAAGAACTCGTCGCGCTCATTCAATCACTGACAAGCTACGAGCATCGGGTTTTGTTTTATGGTGCGATGTCCAAAGAAAATTTAGTCGAGACCTTGAACCGACTGCACCGCGCGCCCGATGTGCGCAAGCCGGTTTTAGCGGCAAAGCAGTTTCCTGAACTGCCGATTAACGAAAACCAAGTCTATTATGTCGATTACGACATGAAGCAAGCGGAAATTTTATTCTTAGCGAAAGACGCGCCGTATAACCCCGACCTTGCTGTCGCGTCGCGCTTTTTCAACGAGTATTACGGCGCGGGCATGTCGAGCGTCGTGTTTCAAGAACTTCGGGAATCGCGCGCACTCGCATACTCGACTTTCGCTTACTTTCAAACGCCGAATCGCAAAGACCGCTCGCATTATGTGCTCTGTTACATTGGCGCGCAAGCCGATAAGCTCAAAGAAGCCGTTGATGGCATGATGGAACTCAACAATAAAATGCCCGAAGCCGAGCCGCTCTTTAATTCAGCGCGCGCTTCCGTTGTTTCACAACTGCAAACCGAGCGCATCACCAAAGCCAACGTGCTTTATCAGTACGAAGCCAATAAGAAGATGGGGCTTGATTACGACCTGCGCCGCGACGTGTATGAAAAATCCAAAACGCTCACGCTCGATGAACTCAAAGCCTTTCATGCCAAGCATTATCAAAATCGCAAGTATGTCTTCCTTATCATCGGCAACGAAGCGGCTTTGGATATGAAGGTGCTGGAAAAACTCGGTAAGGTGAAGAAGCTTTCGCTTCCCGAACTCTTCGGCGAAGAGGTCAAAAATGCGAACTGAGTTTAGAATCTGAATCGGTGATGTTTTATCTTTAAAAGCCTTACAGTGTTGTAAGGCTTTTTAATTCCATCATAGCACTTCATCATGAAAACTACGGTTGCCGTTTTCATCGCACTTCTCTTCACTCAAATTGGATCGGCTCAAAGCTCGGAAGCGGACATGGTTACGCAGTCTCCGATTTATCCCATCGTCAGTTTGCTTGACGGAAACTGCTTAATGGGGGCATTGCAAGACGGCGTGCGTTTGAGCGACGCCGAAGCGGCGACGCGCTTAATGGGCAACGAAGTGTATCGGATTTATACGATGAGCGGCTTTGCGGGCAGATGCGTTGGCACTGCGCCCGCCTCCGCGCCGGTGCCATGCGCGGAAAATTGGCGCATCACATTTTCGCCGCCGATTGAAGGCGTCATCGCGATGGGAGGCGATTGGAACGCGCTCCCTCGTCTTCCAAAATTGGTTTCAAGTTCAATGTTCATTCCGTCTGTGAAGAAAATCGCCAAAGAATACGGCATCGTAAAACCGAAAATCAGCAAGATTGAGGCATATAGCGTTGACTTGGACGGCGACCGAAAAAGTGAGTTCATCGTTTCAGCACGCTACTTTGAAAATGATGTTCAAGAAAGTTCCAACGCGGGAGAATACTCAATGGTATTTGTCAAACGCGGCAAAGAGATTCTGTTCGTTTCGTCCAACTTCTACCTCAACGACGGCAATTACAACCTTCCCGTCTCGCATAAATTGACGGGGATTATGGACATTAACGGCGATGGCAAAATGGAACTCGTCGTCCGCTCTCGCAACAAAGAAGGCTCACAAACGTCGATTTATCATATTCATCAAAATCGTGCGGAGTTGCTTTTCTTTTGCAGCTGCGGTATGTAAGTCTCAGGAGAGAATTTCATTATGTCATGAACGATGACGTCATTATATCGTGGTCATTCCGAGCGAAGCGAGGAATCCATCTTCATAGTGGATTTTTCGCTCCGGTCTGTTCAGAATAACAACCGGTATCTTTTTCAAATCGTTTTGATGTAACTCGTCTCAAATTTTTTCAGAGAAAGTAGATGAAAATTACATCGGCGGAGTTTCTTAAAAGCGTCGTCAAGATTGAGGACTTGCCGAAAGATAATTTTCCTGAAATCGCTTTTGTTGGGCGTTCCAATGTTGGCAAGTCGTCGCTCCTGAACGCGCTGATGAAAAAGAAATTAGCCTATACAAGCGCGACGCCCGGCAAGACGCGTGAAATCAATTACTTTCGCATCAATCAAAAATTTTATTTTGTCGATTTGCCCGGCTACGGCTACGCTAAAGTCTCAAAGGCGGAGCAGGTGCAGTGGAAGGCGTTGCTTGAAGCCTATTTGCAAAACCGACCGCAGTTGAAACTCTGTCTGCTCCTTGTCGATGCGCGCCACCCCGATTTAGAAAATGATAAACAGATGGCGGAGTTTCTGTATTTTTACGGGCGGCGATTTGCACTTGTGCGCACCAAAGTCGATAAACTTAAAAAAAAATCGGAGCGGGAAACCTCGCGTCAAACCTCCGAATCGTTCTTTTCAAACTATGAGTTCATTGACGACGTGTCCGCGCACAGCGGCGAAGGCGTCTTAGACCTTATCAAGCACGTTTCAGCATATCTTTCTTAAAGACGTTCGTTTCGCAGTTTCACAAAAACCATTCATCAATGAACATTGCGATAGCCGCTTCCGAATGTGCGCCGTTTGCGAAAACCGGTGGACTTTCCGACGTCGTCGGCTCGCTTCCCAAAGCCCTTGCCAAATTGGGTTGCACCGTCAAAGTCTTTCTTCCCAAATACTCGGTCATCAACGACGCTCAATACCCGATGCGGCTCGACCTCGCCGTCGGAGAAATGCAAGTGCGCGTTGGCGGCTTTCCGCGAACTGTTCATGTGCTCAAATCCAAACTGCCCGATAGCGATGTCGATGTCTATTTTATCGATTGCCCGCACTACTTTCATCGCGCCCGCATCTACACGTCGGATTGGGACGAAGACGAGCGATTCATCTTGTTTCAAAAATCTGTCATTGAAGCTCTGCAACGCTTGCAATGGAAGCCCGATGTAATTCACTGCAACGATTGGCAAACGGGATTGATGCCGCTTCTCTTGCGCGACAACTACGGCTGGGATAGGCTCTTTGAAAAAACCGCCACCGTGCTCTCGATTCACAACATCGCCTATCAAGGCTGGTTTTCGCGCGACGCCGGCATTCGCGCCGAACTGCGAAAAGAGCATCTCGACAAAGGCGGACTTGCCGAATGGGGCGGCGGCGTCAACTTCCTCAAAACCGGATTAGCGACTGCCGATTTGCTCACCACCGTCAGCGAAACTTACGCCCGTGAAATTCTCACGCCCGACTACGGCAACGGCATGGACGTCGTACTCAACTGGCGCAACGGCGACCTCTTCGGCATTCTCAACGGCATCGACGACAACATATGGAATCCACAATCCGATAAATTTATTCCCTTCCATTTTTCCATCGATAACCTCGACGGCAAGGAGAAAAATAAACGCTTCCTCCTCGACCAAACCACCATCAATTACAATCCGAACATTCCGCTCATCGGCATCGTCTCGCGAATGGTCTCGCAAAAAGGATTTGACCTCATCGAAAAAGAAGTCCACTGGCTCATGCAAAAAAATGCGCAATGGGTGATTTTGGGAAGCGGCGAAGACCGTTTCGAGAACCTTTTTACATGGATGGCGCACGAGTTTTCGCACAAGGTCTGGACATACATTGGCTTCAATACCGAACTCTCGCACCTTGTTGAAGCCGGCGCGGATATGTTCCTCATGCCCTCGCACTACGAGCCATGCGGCTTGAACCAAATGTATAGCCTCCGATACGGCACCGTGCCGATTGTCCATAAAACCGGCGGACTCGCCGACACCGTGCAAGATTGGGACGAATACGCTTACAACGGTCAATTCATCGGCAACGGCTTCTCTTTCACCGAGCCAAGCGGCTTCGCGCTCTCTCACGCCGTTCATCGTGCCATTGAAGCCTATCACAACAAACCGCTCTGGCGACGCATTCAACAAAACGGCATGACACGAGATTTCTCTTGGACAAACTCGGCACGCAAATACATCGACCTCTACAAACGTGCAAAAGCAAAACGTGGTTAATCATCTCAACACGCAACGCTTTCAAAGCCGTAATCCATGAAGGTGTTTTATTCCGACCACTACACGATTCCTTTGCCCGACGGGCATCGATTTCCGATGGAAAAATATCGACTCATTCGATTTGCTTTGCTCAAACATGGCGTGGTGCGCGATGATGAACTCTTAGAGCCGCCTTTGCCCTCGCCGGAAATACTGATGTTGGCGCACACACCCGCCTATCTCGATGCCGTCTTGAACGGCACATTGAGCGAGTTTCAAATTCGCAAAATTGGATTTCCATATAGCAAGGCGCTTGTTGAACGCTCGCTGGCAACGGTCGGCGGCGCGCTGGCGTCGGCGGAAGAAGCCCTGCGAAGCGGCGTTTCAGGCAACTTGGCGGGCGGCACGCATCACGCCTTTGCCGATTCGGGGGAAGGCTACTGTGTCTTCAACGATTTAGCCGTTGTTGCCAAGTATCTTCGTTCGGTTCATAAAGTTCGGCGCGTCGCAATTATCGATTTAGATGTGCATCAGGGAAACGGCAACTCGGCAATTCTCGGTGGAAGAGACGACGTGTTTATTTTCAGCATGCACGGCGCGAAAAATTATCCCTTCCGAAAAGTGCCCTCCACGATTGACATCGACCTGCCCGACGAGACCGGCGACCGCGACTTCCACACGATTCTGAAGGACTACCTTCCGAAAGTTTTTGCCTTTAAGCCCGACGTGGTGCTCTATCAAGCCGGCGTCGACCCGCTCAAAGAAGACGCACTCGGACGCCTATCGCTCACGCACGAGGGATTGGAAGAACGCGATAGGCTTGTTTTGAAAGCGTGTCGTGCGCACGGCATTCCCGTCTCGCTCGCGCTCGGCGGCGGCTACGCCAACCCCATTGACTTGACGGTCGAGGCGCACGTCGGCACTTACAAAGCCGTTCGCGAGGTTTTCTAATCCGTCATTTACCTTTTTAAAACGCCGTAATTTTTTTCGCGTAGCCCGTCAGTTCCGTGTAGCCTTTGCCTAAAATTCCAACGCCCGACTTTGTTCCCGAAACCGTTGTGCTTCCTTCCCAATAGGTAATGCGCGTCGACTCTTCCGTCAAAAGTTCTTGGTCTTCAACGGTGGCTTCAACCGTCAGCAAGAGGGAAAGTTTCGGAACGGAGAGCGTCCATTTTGTCGGATATTCCGCGCCCGATTTTTTAGACGTGTATCGCGATAAAACCTCAATCTTAAAATCGTTTGCAGAAAGTTTTTCGCTTGCGCCGTTTTGATAGACGAACGTTCCGCTGGAATAGGGGCTGTTCGCGCCGTCGGTGAGGCGAAGATTATAGAGCATCAGTTCGGTGGTGTCGGAGAGTTGAATGGAAAACCAATCCCAACCAGCGACGTTCTCATCAAGTTGCGATGTTCCAAATTCGTGGTCTTTCCAGCTTTCGCCCTCGACGGCGTAGCGTGTGCCGTTCACGGTGAGCGCACCGACGGATTTCAGTCGTGTGTAGGAGTAATACATCGAGGCGTTTTTCGGGTCGCTCCCTTTTCGACTGTAGCCGTTTTCGCCTTGCAGGACGGGCGGCTTGACAGGTTCAAGAATCAGCGCGAGTGCGAAGGAATCCGTCTCGGCTTGAATGAGATGATACTTGCCCAACTCCTGCGCCGACCAATTTCCGATGAAGGTTTTGTAATACTGTTCCGACGCGCCCGCGTCGCCGAAGTTGCCGCGCGACTGCTTTTCGGTGTGGTAAAATTTCTTGTTGGATTCGTCGGTAATCGCAAAGTGGGCGAAGTAAATTTGTTTGCGCGAGGCGTCCGCCTCTTCTATCGAGAGCGCGGTTCGGAAAAAAGTGAGTTCGTAGCCGAAGCGACGCTCGCCGCTTTGAAGATGTCCGGTGTAATACCACCACTCGGTTCGAAAGTTGTTATGCGCCGCGTGGTCTTTGGGAAGCGAGAGCCGATAGTCGGGCGAGGCAAACGAGAACGGCTCTTTTTTGGCGCAAGCCGTGTAGATGATGGACGCAAGGAGCGTTACAAAAAGCGAACTGCCGATGAGAAATTTGCGCATGTGCGTTTAGGTTGATTGCCCTTCACAACACAAACACGTCGTAATAAAGTTGCTTGACGATTTCAGGGAAAGCGACCGTCCAGCCCGTGATGGAGTCAGCCCAATTTCGATGATTGAACTCGCGCTCGTAAGGAAGCAGGTGAACCGTAATGCCGAGCGGCTTGGCGAATTTTTCGTAGCATCGGCGCGAGCGTCGAGAATGGAGGTCGCGTGTAACGAGTGAAAATTCTTTCCAACCGCGCCGGTGGACGGAGTCGACGACGGCTTTGGCAATGTTCAGCGTCTTCGGCTCTTGAAACGGCACGATGAAAAAGACCAGCGAGGTAGTGTCGAGTTCTGCGCTCCACGCATTGAGCAGGGTGGCTTGCCGTAAGCGTGGGTGATTGTGAATGGATTCATACATCGTGGCGACGACGGTTTGCGCGTGCGTGGTTTCTGCGAACTGTTTTGCAAACGCGAAAATCTCATAATCACCCGTCCAATTTTCCATAACCAAATTTTCGCACTGTGGATAAGACGTGGGTATTTCGTCAACGATATAAGGATTAATCAAAGTTATCAACACCCAACTGCGAGCGTTCCACAAAATTACTAACAACAAGACACAGAACGTGGATAGCATCAGTTTCGCTTGTCGGGTTAAGACGCGCTTTTCAACGGTTTTGAAGAGCCAGTTTTTCAACGTTTGTGGATAAGATTGTGGACAAAAAACGAATCGCTACCGTCCGCTACCCGTGAGCCAGCGAAAGGTGGTGCCCGAAACGGCGAGAAATAGCCCTGCGCCAATCAGAATCAAGACCACGTTGCCCGCCCACATGGCGACGGAGGGCGGCACAATCGCTCGGTCGGCGAGTTTTTCACCGCTAATAAGAAACGCCCAATACATCAAGAAAAAGGCGAGTGAAAGTCCCGCCCCGATGCCAAATCCGCCGCGCTTTGCTAAAACGCCAAGCGGCACGCCGACCAGCACGAAGCAAAAGCACGCGAATGGAATCGAGAACTTTTTGTGAACCTCGACCATGTACTTGCGTTGCATTTCTCGGTCGTTGCGAATCGAAAAGAGTGCGTTACTCGTTTGTGTTTGCAACTGTCGCGCTGTTGCGCTGGCTCTATCGACCGTATTTGTGTATTCTGTGGCGGGTAGGGCACACAAGTATGCCAGCGTATCGGTCAAAGTGCTGTCGGTGTGGACGGGCGATGAAAGATTTAAGACCAGAGAATCTGTCCGAAGCGATGTACCTGAAAACAGCAACGCCCAAGTGTCGTTTGTCGCGTTGACGATGCGTTTTTTGGTGGAATCGATTTGGGCTTGAAGGCTGTCGCAAATGCCGAGCATGGTTGAGGCGGAAAGTTCGCGGTCGCCGCGGCTCACCGAACTTTCATCGGAGCGTTGAAAGCCGAAGCCGGAGGCATCGAGCAAGACTTTGTGTTTTTGAAACTCGACGCGTCGATACTGCTTGCGCGTGTTTTTGTCGACCTCGTGCATTTCGCCATCGTAGAGCGTCATGATGAGATAGCGAAAATCCGACGAGTATTCGAACTTGCCCGTTTCGGCGGTAATGACGGTTTCGCTTTGCGGTCGGGTGTAGTCGTAAATGGTTACGCCGCCGATGTCGGATGTCGTTTCACTCGTTTTTCGCGCTAAAATGGAATAGCCATAAATGAGGTTTGAAAAGACGTTTTCTTGCAGTCCAAACGAAGGCTTCTTGCGTGAAATATCGATCATCAAGACTTTTGCCTGATGATTGGCTTCGGGCAAGACGACGTTGCCGAATCGCTCGACCAAGAGGGTAAGAATCGCGCCCGCAATTAAAACCGGATACATCAATCGCCAGAGCGAAATGCCGCCCGCTCGCATTGCCGTGATTTCAAGTTCATTGGTCATTTTCCCAAATGCCATCAAGCACGCAATCAACACGCCCATCGGCGCGGCAAGCACGACCATCCATGCGATTTGCAACAGAATCAACTCGATAATCACCGTTACTTCAAGCCCTTTGCCGACGAAGCGATCGAGCGTGCGCGTCAGAAACTGCAAGAGAAAAACGAAAATGACCGTGAAAAATCCAAAGAGGAACGGACCGATGTGGGCGAGCAGAATATGTCGGTGAAGAATTTTCACGCCGCTACCACTCGATTTTTTCTTTGAGGAAATACGCTTGCATAACGCCCTTGCCTTTGACTTCAATCGTGCCGCGTTTTTCAAAAATGAACTTGTCGCGCAAGAGTTGATAGGTCGCCTCCGTAACTTGAACTTCGTTGGGATTGCCGTGCGACTCCATTCGCGACGCGGTGTTGACAGTGTCGCCCCAAAGGTCGTAAATGAATTTTTTTCTGCCAATCACGCCCGCGACGACTGGACCTGAATTGATACCGATTCTCAGGCTCATGGGCGCATCGCTTTTGGCGTTGATGCGCGTCATTTCCTTAATCATCTGTAAGGCGGCTTCGGCGACGGCTTCAGCATGGTCGGCGCGCACAATCGGCACACCACCGACCGCCATATAGGCGTCGCCAATCGTTTTAATTTTTTCCAATCCGAACTTCTCCATGATTTCGTCGAAAGATGAAAAAATCTCGTTCAAAATCACGACGAGCGTTTCGGGTTTGAATCGTGCGGAGAGCGCGGTAAAGCCGACAAGGTCGGCAAAAAGCACGGTGGCGTCTTTGAAATAATCGGCAATCACGTATTCGCCTTGTTTCAAACGTTCCGCAATCGCTGTTGGAAGTATGTTTAAGAGCAATCGTTCAGATTTTTCCTGTTCGGCTTTGATTTCCACGTTTTTCAGACGATAGATTTCCTTTTCGCGCTCGACTTTTTCGAGCTCGAACTTCGCCTCCAATCCGCGAAGCCGCTTACGAACATCTTCACTGAACACTTCTTCTTTGAACTGCTGATAGAGTTTGTGATACTCTAATGCATTCTTGAAGTCGCCTTTCAGTTCGTAGGTTTCCGCGAGGGCTTTGCAGGTATCGTAGATGAGTTCTTTGGAGTTGATTTCTTCGGCGAGTTCGAGCGCGCTTTTGAGGTATTCGAGCGCGGTGTCGGAGTCGCTCATGTCGTTGAGAATGATGCCGATATTGCATAAGGTCGTGATGGCACTGCTTTTATCTTCAATTTCTTTGAAGAGGTCTAATGCTTTGAGGTTGCAATCAAGAGCGTTTTGGTGGTCGCCTAAACTGTGGTAGAAACTGCCGATGTTGATGAACGAACTCGCTTCGCCGCGTCGGTCTTGAACGTTGTGTGCAATCTCTAAACTTTTGAGGTAGAAATCGAGGGCGATGTCTTTTTGCTCCAACTGCATATAGGCGTTGGCGATGTTCATCAGCGCCGCGCCTTCACCGATTTTGTCGCCGCTGTCTTGTTTGAGTTTGAGACTTTGTTCGTAGCAGTTGAGCGCGTTTTGATAGTCGCCCAATTTTTGATAGACATTGCCGATGTTGTTGAGCGAAATGGATTCGCCTTGTGTGTCTTGCAGGGCTTGGCGAAGGCTGAGGCTTTTGGTGTGAAAATCGAGGGCGTTGGCGTAATCACCCAAACTTTGATAGACATTGCCGATGGTGTTCAGCGCAGTCGCCGCGCCGAGTTTATCGCCAAGTTCTTCAAACATCATCAGTGAATCTGACGATGCAGAGAGAGCCTCTTCGTAATTAGCAAGCAGATACTGGCACACGCCGATGTTGCGCTGGCTATACGCTAAACCTTTTTGATAAGCGTGTTTTTGGGAAAGTCGGAATGCATTTTCGCTTATCTCGAGCGCGTGTTTTGGTCGCTCATTGCGACACTCCCAAGCTGTTTCGTTCAAGGCGTCTATTTTTGCGAAGACATCGCTCATGAGTGAAGGGTAGTATGGAAAAGCATTATGGGTTCGAATATAAAAGGCGCGTTCAACTTCTTGCCAAAAAAGCAGTCGACGCGCCCAAATAAATCCAAATAAAGGATGACGCCGCTATTACGACTCGTTGCGAAGATTTGTTTTTGAAAGCAAGGCTTGCGCCGCACGAAGCCTGAGGCGAAGCGCGCTTTCTTCAATTTTGGGCGACACCATTTCGGGCGCAATCGTTTCGGCGGTTTGACGAATGTTCGCGTTGGGTGCTTTCGTGTAAAGTTTATTTTTTTCAACCGCTTCAGAAATCGTTTTTCCGATGACGTCGTCGCTTGCCGGCTTGACGAGATACTTGAAGACGCTCAACTCATTGATGGAGCGCACGGCGAGCGTCGCATCTTTGACTTCGGTTAAAATCACCGTAACGACGTGCGGATACTCTTGTCGAATCGTGTTGAGAAAACTAATGCCGTCGACATCGCCGAAATTAACATTGCTTACGACCACCGACACCGGCCGTTTCGCTAATTCTTTGAACGCTTCGTCAATCGACGACACACCCGACACATCAAATCCCTTGCTGAATTTATCGACAAGCATTTTGACCTCGCCTTCGTTGTAATCAACAAAGAGCACGCCGCCATGTTTTTCTTCGACTTCAATATGAACGCGCGCAGGAATTTTTTGCGATTCCGCTTTTGCCTGTTCTTTGGCTTGAAGATGCGTAATGCGGTCATAGATTTGAATGCCGAGTTTGACGAGGTTGCAGAGGTTGTCGGCTTTCCAAGGCTTATTGATGTAGCGGAAAATTTCTCCCGCATTGACGGAACTGATAATGGCGTCAAGGTCGCTGTATCCCGTTAGGAGCATTCTAATCGTGTTCGGGCTGATGAGTTTGACCTGACGCAACACTTCATGACCGAGCATGCCGGGCATACGTTGGTCGCTGATGACGACTTTAATCGGCTCGCGCTTGACGATTTCCAACGCTTGCGTGCCGCCGTTCGCCGTATGCACGGTGTAGTCGTCTTCAAGCAATCGGGAAAGCGAACTGAGCACCATTGGCTCGTCATCAACTAAGAGAATGTGTGATTCGCTACTCATATCTTGTCCTTAATTTAAAGAGTTAATTTAAGACGAGCGTCGACGCCGGCTTGACGATTTGCTTGCTTTGCTTGACGGGCAATTTAATCGTAAACTCCGTGCCTTTTCCCACTTCGCTTTGCACGGTAATCGTGCCTTTGTGTTGCTCTATGATCTTATAGACGATGGAAAGCCCCAGCCCCGTGCCTTGCCCCACATCTTTCGTCGTGAAGAACGGCTCGAAAATTTTCTTCAAATTTTCTTGCGGAATGCCTTTGCCATTGTCGCGAATTTTAATCACCGCCATGTCGCCTTCCTTGTAGGTCTTTATCCAAATGTTGCCTTGACCTTCAATGGCTTGCGCGGCATTCGTGATGATGTTCAAAAAGACTTGATTGATTCTCGCGGGGAAGCACTCCGCTTTGAGTTCCGGCGCGAAATCCTTAATGACTTCTGCTTTGTATTTAACGATATTGTGCGCGATTTTTAAGGTTGAGTCAATGCCTTGATTCAAGTCGCTTTCCTTAAATGAGGCTTCGTCCAAGCGCGAGAAGTTTTTCAAGTCGAGCACGAGCTGTTGAATGCGGTCGATGCCGTCAATGGATTCGCCAATCAAGGCTTGAACTTTTTCGCTGAAACTTCCCGAATCAATTTTCTTCGAGGCTTCGATGATTCCGACGAGTTTGACTTCGAGTTCGTCTAATTGACCATTGACGAGCGAGTCGCGCAAGTCGCGATACCGCTCTAACACGTCGAGTAGTCGGCGTTGATTTTTATCCAGCACCTCAATGTTATTACGCACGAAGCCGAGCGGCGTATTAACTTCATGCGCGATGCCCGCCACCATTTGACCGAGCGACGCCATTTTTTCGGATTGAATGAGCTGAGTTTGTTGCTCTTGAATTCGCGCGTTGCTTTCTTCGAGCTTGGCGTAAGATTCTTCCAAGAGATGCAAACTTTCTTCGAGTTTTTTCTTGTTTTCCTCGAGCTCTTTATTGCGCTGAACAAGTGCCTGTCCGATGGTATTGAATGATTCACCGACGCTCGCAAGTTCATCTTTAGCTTCAAGTTCGACGCGCTCATCGGTATCGCCTTTGACGAGTTTTTTGGAGATTTCGTCTAAGCTATTCACCGTCTTCATCACAGAGCGGTAGAAGCCGACGAGCAGATAAATCACCAACGCCCAGATGAGCGGCACGCCCACTTGCATCAGCCGCTTTTGAAACGTGAATGTTTCAATGCGTGCAACAAGCAATTGGTCTAAGGCTTTGGCTTCGGCGGCATAAAGATTTCGCATCGCCGCGAGCGCCAGGTTTCCGGCTTCAACATACTGCTTTGCATCGAAGGTGCTGTCGAGGGCGACTTTGCGAATCGGCTTCGTTTGCGCCAAAAACGCATTGACGGCTCCGACCGACGCATCAAAATCTTGATTGACGATGTCTTTAACTTTCGGACCGTTGTATATGTTTTTGAAGTCATAAGATTTGGAGACCCCGAGCTTGATGCCTTCAAACGTGTTCTCAACAATGCCCGGAAGCACAAAGATGAGTTCTGCGAGGCGGTCTGAACTTAACTCTTTGCCCAACACCACGCGCTGACCTAAGTCGCGGGCTTCTGAAATTTTTTGAACGAGCAACGGAATACGGAAAATGACGCCGTCCATCATGTAGTATGAATCAATATCGGGGTCTAAAACGAGGTTTGAAATGTCGCCGATGTGCGCGAGCAAGAGCACGATTTTATCAATGACTTCGCTATGGTCGGCGTAACTTTTTTCGGGCGAACTTTTCCAAACGGATTCTTTCGTTGCTTTCCAGAGTTTGCGCACTTCCGCCCATTTTTCTTTTCCTTGCAGCATTTCGCCGAGCCGATTATCGACGTCGTCAATAGCGGTGATGTCGTTATCAATTTTGCTTTGCAGTTCTTGAAGCAACTTTTTAGCGACGGTTTTATCAGATTCGCCGCCTTCAAAATAAATCAGTGCCGCTTGGCGGTGTTCCGTTACATGGAACAATAATTCTTTCACTGGTTCGTTGTATTCCAACCCGAGCCGCTCTTTTTGTCCGAAGTCAATCGCCTCGTTGCGCACCGAGGTGAGCAATCCGAGCAAAAGCAGACTTGGAATATCCAAAATCAAACTGATGAGCGTGAACTTGATGGGGTATTTCATGTTATTCATCAACTTGACGGCGGGCGTGAAAATCGAGAAACCTTCTTTCTTTTTCTCGAACCCGTTAGAGGAAACCGTCTTGGTATCCTCTGATTCAGCATATCGGCGACGTGGCATGTCTCTTCTCAGTTTAAGTTTTCGGAGATAGTGGAATACTCGCTAATCGCTGGTAAATAGGTAACAACAACAATTTATGAAGGCGGCTCTCTTTACGAAAGCCGCCTTGAAGATATAAAATTAGAACGAAACCCCTGTTGTGAAAATGATTTCCGTTCGAGTATTGACGAAGTCGTTTTCCGATGCAAAGACTTTTTGGTCTTTATCAAGGCTCAGGAATCGGACTTCACTGCGAATAAAAGCGTTCTCCATTGGTTTGAACTCCATTCCGCCCGTTACGCCGAAGGCTTTCAGACCGACGGGCAGTCCGTCGCTATCCGTCGAGAAAACCCCGAAGATGCCGTTGCTATCTTGGAAAAATTCGCCACGTCCCATCAGGTTGAACTGTTTATGAACCTTGAATCGCGCTTCGGCGATGCCCGAAAAATAGAGCGCGCCTTCCGGCTCACCGTTAGCCACCTGCTTGGTCTTCGCTTGTGTGGCGATGTCAAGACCAAATGCTAAATCAATTTTCGCGCCAAAGTATTTAGCAACGAAGTTGTGATAGGTAAAAAGTTTGCCCTGTGACGCATCGGTGAATCCAATCCCGTCGCCGACGAGGGCGTTGTAGAGAAAATCCCACTCTTTCGACGAACGATAATCTATCTGCAACCCGACGGCTTTTGCCGACGTGTTGGCGCGTCCGAAGGTCAAGCCGTAGCCGTTGAGCAGGTGCAGTTGTGCCGTCCACTTGTCGTTGAGTGAATAAGTCAGTCGCAAGCCGCTTTGTCCGAAAGGCTCATAGAGCGTGGTCAGGGCGAGCGAACTAAGAAAGTTATCCTTTGGGAAGAATCCCTCTTCGCCGACATGGGTGAGGAAAAATCCTGCATCGAGCCAAAGGTTATCCGCCAACATAAATCCTGCGTAGGCTTCCTGAACATAGCGACCGAACAAGTCTTCCGTCGCGCTGGTTGCGCCGTTGCCCCAGCCGTTGGTAACATCGCCGTATTGCACAATCACGGAAGCGCGGGAACGCTCCGCCGCGTATTTGAGCGACACCATCGCGACATCTAATCCAAACGTTTCTTTGCGCCGCGCGATGAACGAAAATTGCCGAAATCCGCCGTTTGGATCGACGGATTTATCGGTATCCCACGCATAGTAAGTTCCGACATAGCCGCTCACCGTAATTGGCGAGGAGCTTGCCGACGACGCGGTTTCTTGTGAGAACGCACTCATGCTCATGAGCAGAATGCACAAGGTTAGAGCGATTTTTTTTGTCTGTTGCACTGACATGGTTTTTTTCAGAAATAGTTAATTGAGTTGTAATTAAGTTGTAATTAAGTTGAAAGAACAGGAAACATCAGGATTGATTTGTGCGGGGTAAAAGGAAGGTGATGTTGAGATTGAAACTCTATGAGTTGGCGAAGCAGTCTTGTAAAATACTTATCGCAAACTTGAATAGAATTATCGTTGTGCACCCGTGAGGACTCGAACCTCAGACCTTCTGATTCGTAGTCAGATGCTCTAATCCAACTGAGCTACGGGTGCTTGGATTAACGAAAAGGGACGCAAATATACTGTAAGTGTGCAAAGAAACAAACGCGGCGTTAAAATTTTCTTGTGCGCCGGGAGGGATTCGAACCCCCAGCCGTCAGAGTCGAAGTCTGATGCTCTATCCAGTTGAGCTACCGACGCAAATGGCTTGTAAAAGCACTCAAAGAACAAACTACTGCTGTAGCGTGTGCGGGATTCGAACCCGCGATTTCCGCGCTGAAATACACGCGACGTCTTGGGCCGCTAGACGAACACGCTGGCAACAAAAATGCACAAAAATCTTCTTCACGCCAAAACACCACGCGCTTTCTTCTTTCTTGCTTTTTCCCGCTTTTTGGCGGTTTCCCAAAATGCGTCCAATTCTTCCATCGTCAAGTCGCTCCATGATTTGCCGCTTTTTTGAACCGCCGCTTCCACTGCTTGAAATCGTCTTGAAAACTTCTCCGTCATTTTGCGAAGCGCGTCTTCAGGGTTGACTTTGAGGAATCGGCTCAAATTGACGAGCGTAAAGAGCACGTCGCCGAGTTCTTCTTCGCGGGCTTTTGCCGTTTTGGCACGTCGCAGTTCCGAGAGTTCTTCATTTAATTTTTCCCAAACGCCGTCGGCACTCTTCCAATCAAACGCAACGCCCGACGCTTTTTCCTGAACGCGATAAGCACGCAAGAGTTCGGGCATCGCACGCGGCACGCCGTCCAAAACGGATTTCCGCCCTTCCTTCATTTTGAGTTTTTCCCAGTTGGCTTTGACGGCAGATTCATCGCGCGCCACATCGTTTCCGAACACATGCGGATGGCGGAAGATGAGTTTCTCTGCAATCGCGTCTAACACGTCGTCGATTGTAAAGGCGTTACGCTCCGCCGCTAATACGCTTTGAAAACAAATGTGCAACAAAATATCGCCAAGTTCCTTTTTGAGTTCTTGCTCATCTTTTGAATCAACCGCGTGAATCATTTCATAGACTTCCTCGAGCGTCAGATGCACAAGCGAATCGGGCGTTTGTTTTTTATCCCAAGGGCAGTCGGTGCGCAAGAGCGCGACGATTTCTGAAAGTCGTTCAAACTTTTCGCCTGTCGTGTTAGGCACATTGGATTTCAATCGCTCCTTCTGACGCGCTTTGTGTGTTTTTATGTTCGATGTTGATTTTGTTTTCATCAGCAATGGTTTCCTCGTTTTGCGGCGTGCGTGAAATATAACGCACTTGCCCTATTTTGTTTGTTCAAACCCTTAGACCGTTCAAATTCTCTAATGCGATTGGTGCGATGTATCAAAAAGGACAACTTATTACCGCAACGATTTCAGACCTTGCCGAAGGCGACAAATGCTACGCCAAATTGCCCGACGGCATGAGCGTCTTTATTCGCGGCACGCTTGCTATTGGCGATACAGTTGAGGCAATGATTTACAAAGCCAAAAAGTCTTACCTCGAAGCCGAATTGACCAACCTGCTTTCGCCCTCACCCTTGCGCACCGAACCGCGATGCGAAGTCTTCGGAATCTGCGGCGGTTGCAAATGGCAACACCTCAACTACGACGCACAACTGCAACAAAAAAGCAAACAAGTGCTCGACGCCCTCACGCACATCGGCGGATTTCGGAACATCGCGATGCTCCCGCCCATCGGCGCAACGCGGATTTATCAATACCGGAACAAGGTGGATTTTTCGCTCTCGACTTCGCGCTATCTTTTACCAAGCGAAATAAATGCGTCTCACTTCAGCAAGCGTAATGATTTCGCCCTCGGCTTTCACGCGCCACAGCGATACGATAAAGTCATTGATATTGAGCAGTGTTACATCGCGCCCGAAGAAGCCAATCTTGTTTTAAGCGCCGTGCGAGCATTTGCACTCGAGCATCGTCTCACGATTTATGATACACACACGCACGAAGGCTTCTTGCGAAACCTCGTTGTCCGAAAAGCCTTTCGCACCAATGAACTGATGGTAAATCTCGTTACAAGTTGGCACGATGTCGCTTTGATGAAATCGCTTCTCCATGCGCTTCAACACTCACTTGGCGCATCGCTTACAACATTCGTCAATAATGTTTCCACAAAGAAAAACACGATTGCTTTTGGCGAAGAAGAATTTATAGTCTTCGGTAAAGGCTTTATCACCGAGCAATTAGGCGAGTATCGCTTTAACATTTCCGCTAATTCCTTTTTCCAAACGAACAGCGAACAGGCGGAGCGGCTTTATGAAACGGCTCTGCGCTTTGCAGGATTGAGCGGAAACGAAATCGTCTACGACCTTTACTGTGGCACAGGCTCAATTTCGATTTTCATTTCAAAGCATTGCCAAAAAGTTTTCGGGATTGAACTTGTAGAGAGTGCCGTTCGCGACGCCGTCGAGAATGCCTGTGAAAACCAAGTGCGGAATTGTACGTTTAAGATGCTCGACCTGATGAAGTTCGAAACGCTTCGCAGTGAACTGATTTCATTTGGCGCACCCGATGTCGTCATTACTGACCCGCCACGCGCTGGCATGCACCCGAAAGCCGTTCAAACCATGTTGCAATTCCAACCAAAGAAAATCATTTATGTCAGTTGCAATCCTGTAAGTTTAGCACGCGACGCTAAACTCATTTGCGAAAGCGGAAGGTATCGCCTCGCGACGGTTCAAGCCGTCGATATGTTTCCGCACACCAACCACATCGAAAGCGTCGCCCTTTTTGAAACCGTCAACCTTGAAACCGTCAAACCCGATTCAATATGAAACTCACCTTCTACGGCGCGACGCACGGCGTTACAGGCTCATCGCACTTGATTACGGTCAATGGTAAAAACATCTTGCTCGATTGCGGCTTGTTTCAAGGCAGACGAAGCGAATCCGCGATGCTTAATCGCAACTTTCCGTTTAAGCCCAAAGAGATTGACGCCGTCGTTTTGTCGCACGCGCACACCGACCACAGCGGACGTCTGCCGCTTCTCGTCAAGGAAGGTTTTACGGGCAACATCTACGCCACTGCCGCCACGCGCGACCTCGCCGTTGTCATGCTTCAAGACACGGCGTTTCTTCAACAGCGCGACGCGGAGTTCATCTCGAAAAAACACGCGCGTAAAAACTTGCCACCTGTCGAACCGCTTTACACCGTTGAAGATGCACAACGCACAACAGAACAATTTTTTGCCTTGCCTTATCACCGGACGCTGAACATCAGCGACGGCGTCGACCTCACTTTCTACAACTCTGGGCATATTCTTGGCTCGGCAATCGTTGTGCTCGATTTGAAAGAAAAGCACAAACACGTTCGCTTCGCTTTCACGGGCGATTTAGGCAGACCGCATACGCCAATTCTCAAAGACCCTGAATTTTGCGGCAATGTGCATTACCTCGTTACCGAAAGCACCTACGGCAATCGCTTGCACAAGCCCAAAGATGAAGTCGAGCGCATTTTGACCAGCGTCATTGAACGCACTTACAAGCGTGGTGGAAAAATTCTTATTCCCGCCTTCAGCGTCGGGCGTACCCAAGAACTCCTCTACTTTTTCAATCAACTGTATCACGCAGGGAAAATGCCGAAAGACATGCCGATTTTTCTCGACAGTCCGCTGGCTCAAGACGTTACGCACGTTTATCGCTATCACCCTGATTGCTTCGACAAGGAAATGAACCGCTTGATTGCCGACGACCAACACCCGCTTCACTTGGAAAACGTCGCCTACACGCGCACCGCCGAAGACTCCAAAAAACTCAACGATTACAAAAAGCCTTGCATCATTATGGCAGGCTCTGGCATGGCGGAAGGCGGAAGAATCACCCATCATCTCGCCAATAACATCGAAAATCCGAACACAACGATTCTCATCGTCGGCTACATGGCAGAAAACACGTTGGGGCGAAAAATTTTAGAGCGGCAACCCGAAGTCAACATTTTCGGCGAAACCTACAAACTGAAAGCAGAGGTGATTGTCATGAACAATTTTTCTGCGCACGCCGATAGAGCCGAACTCTTGAATTATATCGGTGCATTCAGCCGCAACGAAATGCGCGGAATTTTTCTCGTGCATGGCGAAGATGCGGCAACGGAAAGCCTGCGCGACGGATTGAAGGAAATCGGCTTTCATCGAGTCGAGATTCCGTCCAAACTCGAGTCGTTTGAACTCACCTGACCCGCCATACTGACCATGCGCACCGATAAACTCATCTACCTTCTGCTTCAACTCTTGCCACAAGGCTTCTTCTCGCTCATCGGCAGAAATCCCGACGACGCCTCGCGCTACCAATTCAAATCCGTTGAAATCAAAGAAACCGCCTTCCGCATCGACGGCGTCTTCATTCCCAATGCCGACGATGTTACTTATTTCGTTGAAGCGCAATTTCAACCCGACGAGCACTTCTACGCCCGATTCTTCGCCGAAATCTTTCTCTACCTCAAACAGTATCCAACGGCAAAGTGGCAAGCGGTTGTGATTTACCCTTCACGAAGCGTGGAGCAAAAAGGGATTGAGCCGTATTCGGAGTTTCTTGCGTTGGCGTGCGTCAGGCGCGTATATTTGGACGAGTTGCCGAAGACGGATTCAAACGCAGTGGCGCTCTATGAGTTATTGATTGCGAAAGGAGAAGAGGCGGGAGAGCGGGCGCAGAGATTGGCACAGAGAGCGAGCGTGTTGGAGTTGGATTTGATTGAGCAAATTTTGAGTTACAAATTCAGAACCTTAACCAGAGAGGAGATACGAAAGATGTTGAAGATTCAAGAAGAACTTGGGCTGAAAGAGACGGCGTTTTACAAGGAAGCCTTTGAGGAAGGCAAGTTGGAAGGTGAAGCGCAAGGCATTTTGAAAGGCAAGTTGGAGGGTAAGTTGGAAGGCAAGTTGGAAGGCAAACTTGCCACTGTTCCACTGTTGCGAGAACTGGGGCTCAGTGATGAGGTGATTGCAGAGAAACTTCAACTGCCGCTTTCCGACATTCAACGCGTGGCGAAATAACAGGTTGAGATACGAGAATCAGCTTTGAAACACCCTCATGTTTGGTATTGGATAACGAAGGGGAGCGCGCACCACTCCCCTTGTTTCGCCAACCATTAACGACGATTTGCGACAACTTCTTCGGTCGAGAAGAAAAACGCCGCTTCGATGTTCGCATTCTCTACGGAATCCGAGCCGTGAATGATGTTTTCTCCGACGCTATCAGCATAGAGTTTACGAATCGTGCCTTCGTCGGCTTTCTTCGGGTCGGTTGCGCCGATGAGTTTACGGAAGTCTTCAACCGCATTTTCTTTTTCCAAAATCATCGGAACGCACGCGCCGCTCGACATGAAGTCTACTAATTCGCCATAGAACGGACGCGCTTTGTGGACGGCGTAAAATTCGCCTGCGGTTTCTTTAGTCAAGTGCATCATTTTCATTGCGACAACCTTGAACCCGCCTTTTTCGATTTTATCAATCACCGCGCCAATGAGGTTTTTGCGCACGCAGTCGGGCTTCAAGATGGTAAGTGTTCTTTCCACGAGTAGAATTTGGTTTGATTGTGAAAAATAGACGTGTAATTAAAAAGCGGCGCAAAGATACAACCTCGTTGCGAGAAACTCACAGGGGCTTACCGCTTTTGTCGTATTGGATTTTTTGAATCAGTTTGCCTTTCTCGTAGCGGCGCGTTTCAACGGGTATTTCCTTTTGCTTGCCGTCATGCTTGAAGAAACGCTCTTCAATCAAATTTCCAAACGCATCATATTGATTGCGCTTGATTTCGAGAAGCGTGCCGTCGCCGGCGTATTGCGCACGCTCTAAAACTTGTCCGAATGCTCCGAATTGCACGTCGGTTCGCAGAATGTTCAGCGCGTTGTAGCCTCGCTCGCGCACTCTTCGGTTTTCACGGTAATCGGTGATGGTTTTTGCGATTTCAACGGCATTATCAACCAGATGTCCGAGATTATCGAACGAGGCTTCTTCAATCAGATTTCCATTTGTGTCGTAGCGACGTACGGTTTTGCGAAACGACGAGTTTTTTGAATCGGTCTCGATTTTTTCCGTCCATCGTCCTGCTTCATCGACTTGAAATTTGTGAATTTCGGCTTCGGTCGTATCAGGAAAAAAGACATGGCGAAGTTCAACGACGTTGCCCTTGCTGTCATATTGAGTATAGGTTTTTCGGGAAAGGTCGCCGAAGTGGTCATACCAAGCAATGCGCGTAGGCTTGCCTTTTTCATCATATTCAATGCGCTCGGTGGCGTAGCCGAGCGAGGTGTTTTGCCGACGGTTTTTATCGTCTAAAAAAGCGGTTTCAATCAAGCGCCCTGCGCTGTCGTAGCGAAATCGCGTTTTGCTGAAAAGTTTATTTCCACCGTCAAAAAGCAATTCTTCAACCAACTGCCTTTGCTTGTAGCGGAAACGCATAAACGATTGTGGCTTACCCCGTGCATCAAACTGTGCTTTCTCTATCAAATTCCCTTTCTCGTCATACTTGAAACTCACCCTACATGCGTTGAGTTGGCTCAGTTCATCTGAAAGTTCGCCGCGAAACAATCGCTCGACGCGCAAGAGCCGCCTCTTGCTTGCATCTTGATACGTGAACCGATAACATTCGTTGAGATTTTTGTAGGTAGATTCGGAGACGGAATCAAACGGAACGAACAGCCGACCTTCCTGCATGGCTTGACGGGCATAAACCACGTTTTGCGCGTGCAATACACCGACACCCCAGAGCCAACTGATTAAAAACATCAACGTGGATTTCATTGACACAAAAGCGTTTGGCGTTTGGGCGAAATTACAGAAGACTTATAGGGAAACGAAGCGCGGAAAACAAAAATCGCACGGTTTTGCGTGCGACTTTCTTTGTGGCGGGGGCAGGACTTGAACCTACAACCTTCGGGTTATGAGCCCGACGAGCTACCAATTGCTCCACCCCGCGATATGTTTTTCTTACGAAAAGGACACGAAGATACGATTTTTTCCCTATCCATGCAAGCAATGAAAACGACTTTCACTAAAAATTGTTGCACTTTCCGTCGTCAAAATAAAAGGGGCGAAATTACTTC
>JBDNCJ010000047.1:0-25991 GCA_046719715.1 Chloroherpetonaceae bacterium
GACCTTCGGGCGCAATACAAAAAAGAGTATCGCATTTTGAGCACGACCTCCGCCGTTGAAGCCCTTGCTTCGCTCAAAACATTGAAGCAACAGGGTGAAACCGTCGCGCTGTTTCTTTCCGACCAAAAAATGCCTGAAATGGGCGGCGTCGATTTCTTAGAGCAAACCAAGCCGCTCTATCCCGAAGCCAAGCGGGTATTGCTTACCGCCTACTCCGACACCGGCGCGGCAATCAAGGCGATTAACGACGTCAAGCTCGATTATTACTTGATGAAGCCTTGGGATCCGCCCGAAGAAAAACTCTTCCCCGTTCTTACCGATTTGCTCGATGAGTGGCTTGCCGCCTACACGCCGGAATTCGTCGGCATTAAGATCGTCGGCTATCAATTCTCGCCGAAGTCGCACGCGATAAAAGATTTTCTTGCCGGCAATCTCATTCCGTATCAATGGCTTGAAATTTCTTCCAATGAAAACGCCGAAACCCTGCTCCAACTTCATCATCTTGAAAAGAAATCCTTGCCCGCCGTTTTTTTTGAAGATGGAACCGCGCTTGCTTCGCCCGAACTTTCTGAACTCGCCTCGCGAATCGGGCTTAAAGGGCAAGCATCGGAACGGCTTTACGACGTAGCGATTATCGGCGCAGGACCGGCAGGACTTGCCTCCGCCGTCTACGGCGCGTCTGAAGGCTTGAAGACGTTGCTCATTGAACGGCGTGCGCCCGGCGGACAAGCCGGAACCAGTTCGCGCATCGAAAACTATCTCGGATTCCCTACCGGATTGAGCGGCGCGGATTTAGCACGACGCGCCATCACCCAAGCCACGCGCTTCGGAACGGAATTCCTCTCTCCAAGCGAAGTGAAGTCGATTAAACTCCAAGACGGGTATAAACTGCTCACCCTCTCGAACAACGACGAAATTCTGACACGAAGTCTTATCGTTGCCACCGGCGTAGATTATCGAAAACTTGACGCACAAAACATCGATCGATTTACCGGTGCTGGCGTCTATTACGGCGCGGCGACGACGGAAGCGGGCGCGTGTAGAGAAAAAAGCGTCTACATCGTCGGCGGCGGAAACTCGGCGGGGCAAGCGGCAATGTATCTTTCTCGTTTTGCTAAAAACGTCTTCATTGTCATTCGTAAGCCCGACCTCTCCTCAACGATGTCGCAATACCTTATCGACCAAATCGCAAGCACGCCGAATATCGTGCTCATTCCTCATTCCGAAATCGTAGAAGTCTGCGGCGGTGAGCAGTTGGAGGAAGTCGTCATAGAGCACACCGAAACCAAATCGCGCACAGTCAAAGACGCTGTCGCGCTCTTCGTCTTTATCGGCGCAAAGCCCGCAACCGATTGGCTCATGCCCGACGTCATCAAAGATTCAAAAGGATTCGTCATGACGGGAAGAGACCTGCTCGTCGAGCCTGCTTTCAAGAAGTATTGGCGCAAGACGCGAGAGCCGTTTTTGCTTGAAACGAGCGTCGCGGGCGTTTTCGCGGCAGGCGACGTGCGTTCCGGCGCAATGAATCGCGTCGCCTCCGCCGTCGGCGAGGGCGCAATGTCGATTAAGTTCGTGCATCAATACCTTGCGGAAACCTAATCCGCCGACGCATTTTCAATCGTAAAAAAACTCACGACTGTTGCACCGAAATTTTTTTGGAAAGCAAATCGCTCATGCGATGCAAACGACTGTTTTTCCCCGTGCTCCAAAACGAGATAGCCGCTTGGCAAGAGTAAATTGTGCTCAAAAGTTTTGCGCAAAAACTTATCATATAGGCGAAAGTCGTAGGGCGGGTCGGCGAAAATGAGATGATATCGCTCTGCGGTTTCGGCGACGAAGCGCATAGCATCAGTCAAGTGTAAGGTAGCTTGGGTTTCAAGTTGTAAGAGTCGAATTGAATCTGAAATGTGCGCCGCGACCTTCGGATTCTGCTCAATGAACGCCACGCGCGCCGCGCCTCTGCTCACGGCTTCAAAGCCCAACAATCCGCTTCCGGCAAAGCAATCCAACACGTTGGCGTTTTCAAAGTCCACTCGCGCCGTCAAGACGTCGAAGATGGTTTGACGCACGCGGTCGGTCGTCGGGCGCACAACGCTTGACTCAATCGTTTTCAAGCGGCGACTGCGAAATTTTCCAGCAATAATTCTCACGCTCACCTCACTCGTCTTGATAAAATTGTTTAAGCCAATTTGGGGACGCGCCAAGTTTGTAAAGTGTAACGATGCCGATATTGGAAAGCATTTGAAACAGGTATCCGTTTTTTTCAAAGCGTCGTGCGGAAGTAATCACGTGCGCACGCTCGATGAGGCAAGGTTCGGCGTGTTGTGCGGCACGTTGCAAAAACTCGACGTCTTCGAGCAACTCTTGTTCGGGAAATTTTCCGACGCGCTCAAAAAAATCGCGGCGTGCAAAAATGCCTGAATCGCCGTAGTGGGTCAGAAGCGAATTGATGTTGGTGAATGAGGCGTAATACTTTGCGATGGGATTATCGGAATCAAATTGCATGGCGAAGTAGCCAAATTCAGTATTTGGATTTTCCATTGCTCGCGCAAGTTCTAAGAGCGCATTTTCGCCGAGTTGCGTATCGGCGTGCAAAAAGAGAAGGACATCGCCGCTTGCGAAATACGCACCGCAGTTCATTTGTTGAGCGCGACCTTTTTCAGAGAGAAACATTCGGACGGGAAGCGTGTCGTTATGTTCAAAAAACTCGACGATGCGTTCAGGTGTGCCATCGGTTGAGCCGCCGTCCGCAATTAAAAGTTCGATTTTCAAACCGTTTGACAATGTTTGTGAGGCAATCGCCTCGAGAGTGCGCGTAATGTATGCCGCCTCATTAAGCGTTGGAATGACGATTGAAATTTTCAGCATCACTAAAATGAAATTTCGTTTTCAATGACGATTTGAAATCGCCCTTGTTGATTGAAGGCGAAATCAAGGCGCGCGGTTGCTTCGTATCCGCCGACGAATACGACGCCGAAGCCGTATCCGTATTTGTTCCTACTGAAATCATACTGAACTTGTCGAAGCCCGAAGCCCGTCGAGCGCGTGTTATACCACACATTGCCAGCATCAAGAAATGCCGTCAGAAACATGCCATACTGAAAAATCTGAAATCGCTCGAAGGGAATGAAATCGAATTTGACGGCTTGAAGGGGCACAATTGGATAGCGAAGTTCAACGGTATTGAGTTGAAGGTTGTCGCCTTCTAAAATTCTATCGGTGTAGCCGCGCAAGAGAATATCGTATCCGAAGAAAAGCCGTTGATGGTTCGGCACAGGTTGATTGAGCGAGAGAATGCTCAAATTGTAGAAGCCGAGCGACAGTTCGCCGAGAATTTTTCGATAAATGCGAAAGTCCAAAAGCACACGCGTCAGGTCAATTTTGTTTTGGTTGTTTGGCAGTCCGACTTTCAGAAGGCGGGTTGAAAAGTAAAGCCCGTCGGTCGGGCATTGGTTGAAATCCAACCGGCTGTGGGTGTAGGTCAATGAAAACGTGGGGAACACATCGACGCCATCAGGCGAGACGGTTGCCGACGGTTGAGCGGCTTTGCTTTCTTCGCTTACCCGAAGGGTAGTGTAGCCGAAACTTGCACCGATGAAATCGAAGGTAGAAAGCCTGTCGCTGATTGAAACCGACGCGCTGAACGTGCGCTGAATGAACCGCGCCACTTCGCCCGTGCGCGTGTCGAGCGCAAGGTTGTTCAAATCGCGCCAAACCAGCGATGTGCCAAGCCCAATGCGCGTTTCGCTCCACAGATATGGCGTGAAGTAAGAGAGTCGAAAAAATGGGTCGAAGCCCACGCCAAAACTCATCGTCAGTCGGTCTTTGTAGCCTGTCAAATTCGTGTGAAAAACAGCGACGCCCGCATTGACGTTCGACATCGTCGGTTTTTTAAGCCACTGGGTTAAACTCACCCCGCGCAAATCAAAAATCGGTTGCGGAAACACAAACCATCGCTCATAGACCTCAATAAACACCAGCGTATAGGGTTGCCCCAATTCATCGGCTTTGCTTTGCCCGAGTTCGTAGACTTGCATCAAAATCGTATCCGACGAGGTAATCTGCACCGGCGCAAACGGCGTAAATCGCTTCGCCGATACATTCACCAAGTTGAAGAGTTGAAGATTGTAGGTGAGTTGTTGCGCAATCGTCAGCGATTCCATCGTGAGCGTGTCGCCTTCTTGAAACGGAAACTCTTGACGAATCACGAACCGCTTTGTGTGCTCATTGCCCGCAATGAAAATCGTGTCAACGACCGTGCCGCATGCGTCGAGGGTTTCTTCTTTGGCGAACATTCTGCCGATGTTGCTTTCTTTGGGCTGTGCAAGAAGCGCGAAGGGAAGCGTGAGAATTGCAAAAGCGAAAAACCACTTGGAAAAAACGCGCATGCCGATTGGGGAAAGGTTATGAAAAGTATCGCTGATGTTCAACCAAAATACATCGATTCTGAACGACTTCAAGTCCACTCGCACGCGCCTTTTCTGCTGACGCTTCATGCGTGATTCCAAGTTGTAACCATATTGCTTTCGCGCCGATTTGAATCGCCTCCTCAACAATCGGCGGCACGTCGCTGGACTTGCGAAACACATTGACAATTTCAACCGACGCTTTCAACGCATCAGGCAGGCTCGTTAAAGAGGGATAGCATTTCAAGCCAAAGACTTCTTCGTGCATCGGATTGACGGGGATAATCGTGTAGCCCGCTTCAAGCATATACTTTGAAACGCTGTTGCTCGGCTTTTCAGGTTTATCTGAAAGTCCAACCACGGCAATGGTTTTGAACTTGGAAAGAATTTCTGGTATGGTCATGGATTAAACAGTTACATCAACAAAGATAGCGCGTTTTACTTGGCTTCGTTCAAACTCCAATCGTAATCCAAATACTCAATTTTGAACTCCTTGTTAAGCAGCATGCGCTTGATGTTTTCGTCGTCGATGTAGTCGGCGAGATATTTTTCAATCGAGCCTGCGGGCTTTGTGAAGTCGCTCTGATACCAATCAAAAATTTTTGAGATGTAGATGGTCTTCGTCTTCAAGTCGATGCGGTTACGAAGCGTGTCTTTGAGAAACTGTTTGGCTTGTTCATTGAGTTGGCGATTGAGCGTTTCGGCGGTGTAGGCTTCGGGGCGCAAGACGGGGCAAGACGCGGAAGCGCAATTGACGGCGAAGTGAATCCGCTCTTCTTTGAACGTCTTCAGTAAAATTTCCTTCTCAATTTCGTCGAGCGTCATTTTTTTGCCGTTGATGGAAAAAAACTCACGCTTCCAAGGGCTGTTGCCGATGAACGCCGTCAATTTTCCAAGCGCGCTCAACTCGGTGATGCTTTTGACGGGGTAGTTGTCAATGATGAGTTTGAGCGTGAAGGCGTTGTAGGCGTTTATCCAAAACGCGATTTTTTCTTCGCGTGTCGGCAAGGCGTTGGGATTGGCTTTGGAGAGTTGGTCTAAGTAGGTCTGAAACTCCTTGTCGGATTTAAGAGATTTGTAGTCCACTTTATCGCCTTTGACGTGCCGCTTGAGCGCCTCGTTGTAAAGGCTGTGGTCGAAGGATTGTGCAGTTGCAGATTCAGTCATGAGCGGCAAGAGAAAAATGAGCGTGAACAATTTCATAAGTAGTTTTTGACAGGCGATTGAGAACGAAAATGAGTTTAAGCGTCATCGGCGTTTCTTGAAAGGCGTTAGTTCGTCTCTTCGCTCAGTTGCAACGCCTCGATTTTATCGGCGGAGCGTTCGAGGTAAAGCGACGTGTCTTTGTAACTCGGCTCAATAATGCTGAAAAGCGAATGTGCTTTGAGATAATCTTTTTTTTCAAAAGCGAGTTTCGCCTCGCTATACACTTTTTCGCGGTCAAGTTCAGTAGGTGCGTCGGCGTTGTCTTTTTGCATGGCTTTTTTGAGTGCTTGTTGGCGACGTTTGTCTTGTTGTACTTTGAGGGTGTTGATGAGCAAAAGCGTGCTGTCGATGTCGGGGCTGTAGGCGATGAGTTGAAGGCGTTCAAAGACTTTTTTAGCTTTAACGTATTGTTTCTTTTTGAGATAAGCATCGCCCGTTGCACGAATTTCTTGAACTTCTTTTTCTATTTCGGTTTGGTTTTGCGCGAGAAACGTCGTGGCGACGCTTTGAGAGGAATCAAAGCGGAGAAGCAATTTGTAGTAGCCTGCGGCGTCGGCAAGTTGCTTTTTGGCAATGGACTCTTGTGCGGCGGCGGTGTAATAAGCAATGACATTTTGCTCGTATTGGTCAAGTTCTTTGAGGCGTTGCGCGGCGAGCGTGTCGCGGAATTCTTGTTGGAGAAAACGATAATCTTCTCTTGCGCCTTCGAGATGCTCGCGGCTTGTCAGTCGCTTGGCGTCTTGAAACAGCCGCAGTGCGCGCTCGTGAAGCAGTTGAATTTTTTCCTCTTTGGAAAAGCGTTTCGCCCAACGTTCATCTTGCGAGGCAAGCGGGACTTCGGCTATCGGCTTGGTTGAAGAACAGCCCACCAGTGTCAAAAAGACGATGAAAATGAGAATCGGTTTCATGATGGTTTGATGGTTTCGGTCTGATACACAACACGGTAAAGGTTCAACGCCGTTTGTTTGCCTTTGAGCGGCAAGGTGAAAGGTTCGCTCAGCACGAAGTCGCCCTCCGACATATTTTCCTTGACGGTTTCCGAGATGATGATTTCGCTCGCTTTCGCGTTGCTACAAAGGCGTGCGGCGGTATTGACGGCGTCGCCGATGGAAGTGTAATCCATTCGGTCGTAACTGCCGATGTTTCCCACAACCACAACGCCCGTGTTGATTCCGACGCCAATTTGCAACGTCTGAAAAACGCTTTCGCGTTCCGAAAGGGCGTGCATGGCTTGCTGAATCTCGACGGCGGCTTGAACGGCACGATGTTCTTTTTTCTCGCCGCGAAACACCGCCATGATTTCGTCGCCGACGAATTTGTCAATATCGCCGCGATGCTTCTTGATGATTTCCACTTGCAAATTCAAGAGTTGGTTGAGGTATCGCACGACGTCGTCAGGCGCGTTCCGCTCCGAAAACGTGGTGAATCCGCGAACGTCGGAAAAAAACAAACACTCTTCGTTGCGCGTGCCGCCGAGCGCTAAATCATTGATGTGCGTTTGCCGAATTTGCTCGATGGTCGAGCCCGAAACATAGCGCGACATCATCAACCGCTCCTTAACGGCAACGGTCATATCGTTGAAGGCGACCGTCAATTCCGAAAGTTCGTCGCTTCCCTTAACGGGCAGTTGATTGAATTTGCCATTGGCGATTTCCTTCGTCGCCTTATTGAGCATTTTAATGCGCTGAATTAAAATCAGCGTCAAAAGGCTGATTGCCAAAAGAGAAACGGCGAAGCCGATGAAGCCAATGACGAGGGTTTTTGCTTGTTTGCGTGCGATGAGCGCGTTGATGTGGTCGAGCGAAAAAATCAATCGGCTGTATCCGAGAAAAATCGTTTTGTTCGCCGTTTTGTATTCGATTTTATCCGTCAGATACACCTTGTTGCCTTCCACATAACTTGAATCGCCGAAGCGCGACAGGCTTTCCCAAAGCACGCTGTCAACTTCTTTACCGCTTAAATCCGAGTGTGCTTTGTCGTAGTAAGCGTAATAGCGTTGTTTGGCATCGACGAACATGATTACTTCCAACCCGTCAACATCGGCATCAAAAATTTGCTTGAGCGTTTCTTGAAGTGCAAGTTTGCCATTTTCACCGACCGACATTGATTCTTCGCCGACGGTATTGACCACCTTGAAAAGCGTCTTGAAGTTTTTATCCGATAGTTCAATCAAATCTTGCTCTTCGGATTTGAAAATGCTGAAGAGAATGTAGAGCAAGATGATGAGGAAGATAATCGCAAACGAAACACTGTATTTTTTTTGGAGCGTCCATTTTGTAAGTCGCTGAACAAACGAAGACGCGCCGGAATGCGAACTTGTATCCGAGAGTTGCGCCACAGTGAGTTAGGTTTAAATTTTTTTGAGAGGTGCGCAAATATACAGCACACGAGGGGCAAAAAGCGTAAATTTTCAAAACTCGTCTTTAACTTATCGTCATCAAAAAAAGCCATGTCGACGACCGGCTACTTCACGCTACTTTTTCTTTCTTTTCCGCTTTTCTCTGTCGCGCAACCCGTGATTGTGGTTCAATGCAAAGGCACGGTTGAGCGCACACTTTCGCCGAACACATGGACGGCGGCAAAACGCGCCGATACGCTCCGCTTCGGCGAGAAACTCCGCACCGCCCGAAACGCCCAATCCATCGTGCGCTTCGAAGACGGAACGATTTTGCGCATTGCTGAACGCACAGAAATCGAGTTCGTCTCTCCGCGCCAAAAAAACAGCCGCGAGGTCAATGTGTTTAAGGGCGCGCTTACTTACGACGTCAAAGCCAATCCGAATGAGCCGTTCCGATTCAAATCGCCGACCGCCGTCGCCGCCATTAAAGGTACGACAGGCTCATTCACGACCGACGGAAAAGCCACAAACTTTATCGTTGAAGCCAGCGACGCCAAAGATGATGTCGCGGAATTCGAGACAGAACGCGGTGAAAAGAAGTCCGTCGGTATCGGCGAAGTCGCCGTGCTCAATCGTTCCGGAAAACTCGCACTTCGCGACATTCTCGACCGAGAGCGACGCGCCATTCAAAACGAAGTGAACGATATGCGTCGCGCCGTCGAAGAAGAACTGCGCAAAATCAAAGAAGAAGTCGAGCAAATACGCCGCGAAACCGAAACCCAACTCAAAGGCGACGCCGACAGCCTCAAACAAAATCTCGAACAGTTGAAACAAGACCAACAAAAAGAAGCCGACGACATCAAGCGCGAGATTGATAAGACCAAAGAAGAGATGCAAAAAGAAAAAGACGAAATACGAAAACTCTTTGACCGATGAGCCGCTCCCGCCGGCGCAAGCCAATCACTCTGCTCTGCTTTTTAACGGCATGCGCTGTGTGTGTTGCGGGCATTGTCTCTACGGCGTCGAGGTTGAACTTAGAGCCGAAGTCTTTTGAAAAGGGCGACGTGCTACTTTCCGTTTGGAACATTCCGATTGAATCGGAATCGCATCGCTTGTTTCTCTTTCGCTTGCTGGATACAAGTTTGATTAAGCCGATTATGGTTGAGCGTCTTCGTGAGCGGAAAGTCTATCGCATCACTTTTGACGGTGAAACCCAAGAAGTAATTCCGACCGTTGTGCGCGACACGCTAACGCTTTCGCTTTCGGTGCCAACGGTCAAACGCTTCGGCGTTCTATATATGCTTGGAAGTGCGATTGCGTGCGCCGTGTTTTTGTTCGGGGCTTTTTTTGTTGAGCGAAAGTCCGCCTTCAACGCCTTTGACGACCGGAGCGCGCCGTTCAGCCTTGCCGCGATGCTGATTGCCGTGATGATTGCAACAGCGCACGCACGCTTTGAACAACACTTATTTTCCATTGGGAATGCCTTGCATGTCGCCTTTCTTTTGGCTTACACGCTTTCGCCTGTTTTCTTTTTTCGTTGGAGTTTAGCTTTTCCGAAAGCCTCTGCCTCACACTCAATCCTAAATGCGCGCATTCTTTTTTTTACTCTTGCTTTTGGCGCAATCCTGCTTTCGCTCCAAGCGACTCTTCGCTTTCACGAAGCGATTTCAGAGAAATCATATTCGGCTTTTGAGAAGTATCAAACATCGATAACGCTCTGCGGCGTCTTTTTCTCGATGCTGATGCTCGGCGCGCTGTTCAATTTCGCACGCGCCTATACACGCCTCCAAGCCGAAGGAGACTTGCGGCGACTGCGCTGGACGCTCGTCGGCACGAGCATTGGTATGTTGCCGTTTGTATTGCTTTCGCTTTTTCCGCGTATCATTTTTGAACGCTCGTTTATTCCCGATGAACTTGCCGTCGTGCTCGCACTTCCTACGCCGCTCATGCTTGGGATTGCAATTACTCGATATCGATTGCTCGATATCGACGCGCTGTTTAATCAAAGTTTTACTTTTCTTACAACGCTGGTTTTGCTGGGTGCGATTTACGGCGCAGTCGTTTTTTTGCTCTCTCATCTCTTCGTTTCAACGGAATCATACTCGCCGTATCTCGTTGCCGCCTTTGCCGCGATTCTCGTTCTCATTTTTTTTGAGCCGATGAAAGCACGCGTTCAAGCCTTCGCAAACGAACACATCTTCAAGGCACGATTCAATGCAGAGCGCGCCGAAGCGCAACTTTCCGCCGAGATACAACGCGCAACGAGCGAAGATGACCTTGCTGAAACCCTTGCGCGTTCTCTTCACGCACTTCTTGACGCATCTTCGGTTGCCATTACATTTATCACGCACGAAGGAAATCGGCTCAAACTTTATGCTGAAAAAAATTTCATCATCAATGCACCGCGAAGCATCGCCTTTTCGGCTTCAATAGGACAAGCGGAACTTGTTGCACGCAAAGAACAACTCGAAGACGGCGTCGACCATCAACTTGCCGATGAATCGCGCTTTGAGCGTTGGCGGCTCGCGCTCGCCGTCCCGATTCAGTCGGAGCGGCGCGTCATGGGCTACCTCTTGCTCGGCGAGAAAAACTCCCAACTCGCCTTCAACGCCGAAGAAGTTCGCTTGCTTCAAAGCGTCGCAACACAAACAGCAGTTACGCTCGCGCGCGTCCGATTGCAGCGCGACCTCGCCCTCAAAAGCGAAGAAGCGCGCAGGCTTCAAGAACTTTCAGACCTCAAATCTTATTTCGTTTCCAGCGTCTCGCACGACCTTCGCACGCCGCTCACGTCCATCAAACTTTTCGCCGAACTGCTTTCCGCTAAAACCGACGACCCGACAAGCAAGAAATACCTTGCGATGATTGAAGGCGAAAGCGAGCGGCTTTCAAAAATGGTCTCGAACATCTTGCGCTTCGCCAAATCCGAAAAAGGAATTGACACGCATCACTTTGAAACCCTCAATCTTTCCGCGCTTGCAGAAGAAGCCTTAAACGCTGTCTCCTATCAACTTGAACTCGGTTGCTTTGAAGTCAAGACGCATTTTAACGAAGAACCGTTACTCATCGAAGGCGATAAGCCCTCGCTCTTACAAGCGATTGAAAATCTCATTTCAAATGCGATGAAGTATTCGGGCGAGTCAAAAGTGATTGAGGTTGCGACGTTCAAAACGGACACGCACGCCGTTCTTTCCGTCAAAGACTTCGGCATCGGCATTTCGCCCGCCGACCAAGCACGTCTTTTCGAACCCTTTTTTCGCTCGCCCGATGAACGCGCCAAACGGCTCGGCGGTGTCGGATTAGGACTTGCACTCGTCAAAAACACCATGAACGCGCATCACGGCGACGTGCTTGTGAAAAGTCTTGTTGGAATAGGAAGCGAATTTGAATTGCATTTCCCGCCGAAAGCATCTTGAAATCCGTATCTTTGACCTAACCTTTTACAAATCACCTAACGCTATGCTGGAAGAGCAACGCCGATTGGTTGCAATCATGTTCACCGACATGGTCGGTTACAGCTCGCTGACGCAGAAGAATGAAAAAATCGCGCTTGAACTCTTAGAGGAACATCGCCGCATTTTGCGTCCCATCTTTTCAGAGTTCAACGGAAAGGAAATCAAAACTATCGGCGACGCTTTTCTCGTTTGCTTTGACAACACGCTCGACGCGGTTCATTGTGCAATTAAAATTCAATCCGCGCTTTACGAATACAATCGCGCTTCTCCCGAAACGATACAAATCAAAGTCCGCATTGGCATTCACTTAGGCGACGTCGTCATGCGTGGCGGCGACCTCTACGGCGACGGCGTCAATATCGCATCGCGGATTCAATCAGTTGCCGATTCGGGCGGCGTTACCGTTTCCGAAGACGTGTATCGACAAGTTCAAAATAAAGTTGAAGCAAAATTCACAAGGCTTGGCAAAGGAGAATTGAAAAACATCGCAATTGGAATGGGGATTTACAAAGTCAGCCCGCTTCCGACAAGTTGGTTTCAAGACGTCTCGGAGCAAGCCATGTTCTTTCTTCAACAAAAACGCACGCGCAACACCGCCCTTGCAATCCTACTCGCACTCGGCACTATTTGGCTTCTCCTCGAGCTCATTCCAAAACCTTCGCCGGAACAAGACATTCAAGCAAGAATTGAAAAAATTAAATCGGAAAAAAAACGCCCTCGTCTCAACATCGTTGTCGCCGACTTCGCAAACGAAACATCGGATAAACGCTTCACACGCTTGCACGACCGAATCACAAAACTCTTCATCGCCACACTTGAACAATCCGACACATTCACCGTGATGCCTAAGTCGGAAATGCGTCAAGCCCTGCGCCAACTCAAACGCGAAAAAGAAAAGTTCATCACCGAGCGCGTTGCACGCGAGATTTGCATCGCGACCAATACGCCTATATTCGTGATTGGTTCAGTGAAAAAATTCGGAAGAACATTCACGGTCGATGTGCGCGCCTTTGACGTCAAAGATGCAACGCCCATCATTACCGTCGTCGAAGAAGCAAAAGCGATGGACAGCATTCCCTCAACCGTCGGACGCCTCGTTTCCGCCATTCGCAAAGAATTAGAACTTCAAGCGTTGGAAATTTTACAACAGACAACGCACTCCGATTCCGTGATAGTCGATAAGTAATCCCAAAATCGATTAAAGCAAGGTAGGGTTTGTCAAAGGCAGTCATTCCGAGCGAAGCGAGGAATCCACATCGTCACTCTCCATTATCAATGATGCATTATCTACGCCTCGTTCTGAATAAGTTGCTTGTAGGTTTCGCGTTTGCGAATGAGCGTTGCTTTTTTTCCGTTGACCATCACTTCGGCGGCTTTGGGTCGCGCGTTGTAGTTGCTCGACATCACCGCGCCATAAGCCCCCGCCGAAAAAATCGCTACATGCTCTTCCTCTTTGACTTCGGGGATTTCTCTATCCAATGCAAAAAAATCGCCTGATTCACATACGCCGCCGACAATGTCGGTAATTATCACATCGCGATTTTTCTGTTCAATCGGCAAAATATCGTGGTAGGCTTCATAGAGCATTGGGCGAATGAGTTCCGTCATCGCCGCATCAACAATGACAAAATTCTTGCCGCGATGATTTTGCTTGCGGTATAGCACCTCTGTTACAATCACAGACGAATTTCCAACGATAAACCGACCGGGCTCAAAGAGAATTTGCGCCGATTGATTTTTCAACAGCGGAATCAATTTTTCTGCAAACACTTCAATATCGGGCGCGGGCTGTGTGGCGCGATACGTGATGGGAAATCCGCCGCCGACATCGAGATACTTGATTTGAAATCCCTTCGACTCGGCGATTGCCTTCACACCTAACAGTTTGAACAGTGCTTCAAGGTAAGACTGCGTATCGAAAATTTGCGAGCCAATGTGCATTTCCAGCCCGACCAATTTCAAATGCTTATGCTTTGAGAGCGTTGAAAAAATTTCTTCGGCGAGCATTTCGTCGATACCGAACTTCTTTTCGTCGTTGCCGGTGGTAATGTAGGGGTGCGTTTCGGCGGCAACATTGGGATTGATGCGAATCGCAATCGGCGCAACGGTTTTGAGCTTCTTGGCAACCTCGTCAATGACGCGCAACTCCGAAAGCGATTCAACTTTTTGAAATAAAATCTTGGATTGAATTGCAAATTCAATTTCTTCCTTCGTTTTGCCGACGCCCGCGAAGATGATTTTTTTCGGCTTTGCGCCGGCTTTGAGCGCACGAAACAGTTCGCCGCCCGAGTTCACATCAAATCCGCTCCCTTCTTGCGCCAGCGTGCGAATCACGGCAAGCGTGTAATTGGCTTTGACCGAGTAACAGGTCAGGTGATTGAGCGGCTTGAAGGCTTTTTCGAATCGGCGATACTGCGCAATGATGGAATTTTTGCTCGTTACATACAAGGGCGTTCCGAAAGTCTCGGCAAGGTCTCGCACCTTGACGCCTTCGCAATAAAGGTGGTCTTTTTTGTAGTAAAAAAAATCGTCGGTTGGCACGTGCGTTTAGGGTTTAGTGAACTTCTTGCCTTTCGGACGTCGCGTCCTTTGGCGCGGCGAAGTTACAAAATGCACAGCGATTCGCGCACGGTCAGACATGCTGATTCGTGAAAAAAGTCTCTGATTTGTTTTTCCGAAAACATTTTTGAGGACGGTTAAATGTGATTGACGGCAAAAAACTCTGAAATCCTAATCTCATAAGGTTCTAACCTATCTCACCCATTTTTCTTGGATTCGCCCGGTTGCCCAGAGGTAATCGCTGACGGCGCGGAGGTAATCGGCGCGGGCTTCGACGAGTTTATTTTGGGCTTCGGCGGTGGCGCGCTCGCGCAGGTTCAAAATGAGCACGGTGCTTTCGCCGATTTGAAATTTGCGTCGCTCTCCTTCTTGAACCAAGAACGCATACTGCACTTCACGCTCGGCGACTTCGACGCGCTCTTTGGCACGCTCAATGGCGGAGACGGCGTCGTCGACGCTTGCCAAAACTTTTCGCTCGATTTCCAAGCGTTTGAGGTCGGTGCGTCGGACTTTGATTTCGGCGAGTTGCACGTTGGAATTGGCTTCGCGGAAAAAGAGCGGTTGCGAGACCGTCAGCCCGAATCGGTAGTCATTGACGCCGATGGTTGAAAATTTATACTGCAAGGCTTCGGCGCTGAGCTCAATGAAGGGGCGTTGAAACTCGGAATTGAAGGCGAGGTCGACGCTGGCGGAGCGTTGCTCGAATTCAATTTGCCCGATTTCGGGGCGTTGAATGAGGGCTAATCGTTTATCGTTTTGAATTTGAAAAGCGGAAATGCTTGGCAGTGTTGGAAGTTTTGTTGGCATTGCCGTTACGGGTTTGGGAGTGCCGTCTTGATTCCACAAAAAGACCGAGAGTTTGATGGTGGCGGATTCGGCTTTGCGCTCGGCTTTGAGAAAGTCGCCGCGCCGTTTTTCAACTTCAAGCAAGGCTTCAACGGAGTCAATGGGAGCGGCTTCACCGCGACGGGCGCGTTCAGCAATGCCTTTGTATCGGACGATGGCGAGGTCGAGCACGGCTTTGGCGACGTCCATTTGTCCGTAGGCTTCCGCCCAACTCCAATAAGCAAGAGAGGCTTCGCGCAAGAGTTCATTTTGCTGTTCACGCTGATTGGCTTTGGCGAGGTCGAGCGTGAAATTGGCTTTGGCGAGCGAGGCGCGGCGTTTATCGGTAAAAATGCCTTGCAAAATTGGCACTTTCAAGCCGAAACTGGCTTCGCCGTCGCCCGTCGTTCGGTCGACGTTGCTGATACGTGTGCCTTCGCCGCGTTTGTATTTGGCGATAAATTTCGGACCAAAGAGCGTTGAGAACGGAAGTTCTAATCCCGCATTAAGCACGTCGGCAGTGGGTAAGCCCTCTTTGGTTTTGTATTCATATTGCAAATTGAACATCGGGTCGAAGCCGCCCTGTGCGTTGCGAAGCGTTGCAGAGGCAATATCGTTTTCTAAATCCGCCGAAATCGAGGTCGGGTTTGCTTGTAGCACGATGTCGAGAAACTGCTCAATCGTGATGGAATCGCTCGACATCACATAGAAGCGTTGTGATTGCGCCGAGAGCGGCGACGCGAGAAAAAGAAGAACCAGTAAAAAGCCAGCAAAAAATTTTGACACAGGTTTTTGCGATGAAGTTCAAAATGAAAAGTTAAGCGTCATAAAAGGATACTTCTTCACTTCTCACTTCACTTTTGAAAGCGGCGGCTTGGCTTTTCCATCGCTTCCTTTGCCGGCTTTGACGGGGATAATCGGCGGGAAGCCGTTGAGTTGTCGCCAGAATTCGTATCCGAGCGGCACTTCGTTCAAGAGTATCCATCCGGTTACTTCCGTGCCTTGTCGGAGGTAGCCGCGCGAAGGCCAAGGCTTGTCGCTTGGGTCAGGCACGACGAGGACGCGGTATTTTCCGTCGCCATCATCGACAGCATCGACGACTTTGACGATTCCGCCAAACGTGCCAATTGCAAAGTCGGGGAATCCGCCGCCGGGTGCTTGAATGGCAGGGAAGCCGGCAAATTGCAATCGTACTTTTCTGCCTGTATCAATAATTGCCGCGTCGAGACTGCCGACGAAAATTTCCGCCGCGATGTCGTCGGTTTCAGGCACAACGATGGCGAGTTTATCATTTTTCTTGACGGCTTGCCCGTCGCCGACTTGCATGATGCGCGTCACGTAGCCGTCTATCGGCGAGAGCATCACGCCGAAGTCGCGCCGGCTGGTTACATTTCCGAGTTCTAAATCGGCTTTGGCAATTTTTGCATCGGCGACGCGCATTTTTGCTTCTAGCTCAGTTTGTGCATTTTGGTAGGCTAATTGCTCGATCTCGTAACTTGTCTCTGCTTTAACCGAGTCGTTAATGGCTTTTTGAAGCGCGAGTAAGTTGGTTTCTACTTCTCGCTTTGAAGCCAATCCTTGCGCAAAGAGCGATTCAGCACGTTCATAGCGAAGGCGCGCCGTGCTGGCATCGATGTTTGCATTGATTACAGCGGCTTTGGCGGCACTGACTTTTTCTTTGGCTTGAATGACTTTTCGTCTTGCCTCAACCACATTCAGTTGGGCTTCGCTGACTTCATTATCTCGGATAACTTCTTGGCGTTTTTGGAAGTTGGGGTCTAAAAATTTCGTGTCAATATCGCGCAAGACGACAATCGTATCGCCTTTTTTGACGTAATCGCCTTCTTGAACATACCATTTTTGAATGCGTCCGTCGATGAGCGCATCGATGGTTTGCGGGCGTTGGTCGGGAGAGAACGAGGTTACAATCCCTGACCCCGCCACGTTTTGAATCCAAGGCGCGACAATGAGAATGATAATGAAGCCGACTAATGTTAAAACCACGCCGCGCGCCAGCGGAACGGCACTGTTCGGTGTTCTCACTAATCGAAGCGCGGTGGTGTAATAATGTGGAATAGGAAGTCCGCCCGCGTATTGCGGCACGACTTCGCTGTGTCCGTTTTTGACCGTTAAAGCGTCGGTGTGTCCGTTTTGCCCGTTCGCGTGTGTAATGGATTTGCTTTCTTTGCTCATCATGTGCGGTATGCAGTTATTTCGTGCTTATTGTTTCGTGATGTTGAGTTGAACGGATTTTACTGCCATCTCAATTGCCGCTTTTTCTTCGCGGGTTTGTCGCACCAATTCAGGGAAAAGTTGCGCGAAAAGTGATGAATCTTTGAGTGCGAGTTCAAAAGGCGGTGCGTGCTCTAAAATTTTGCCGTCTTTCAAAACATAAATCATTTCGGAGCGGCGAATAAGCTCGGCGTCGTGAGCGATGTCGATAATCGTCCAACAAGATTCGCAGTAAAGCGAATGAATGAGATCGAGTTTTACGCTTTCTTCGATTCCGCCAAAACATTCATCTAAAATCAACACGTTCGGCTTGCCGATGATGGTGCGTGCAAACATAATACGTCGGCGCATACCGATAGAGACATTTTGCCCCATTGGAACGAGGCGCGTTTTCAGTCCGTCATCAAGCGCATAGACTTCGTCGTAGAGTTGAGCGGTTTTAAGTGCCCAAACGAGACGCTCGTAGGAAAAGTCGCGTCCCATCGTAATGTTTTCTTCAATCGTGCCATCGAAAAGTTCATTGGCTTCCAGCACGATGCCGACGGTTTGGCGAAGCCCCTCGAGGCTCATTCGGCTGACGTCATGTTCGCCTATCATAATTTTTCCTCGTGTAGGCTCGTGAAGCCCTAAAAGCAAGCTGGCGAGCGTCGTTTTCCCCGAGCCGCTTGCTCCGACAAGGCTGACGCGCGCCCCTTTTGCAATTTCAAGCGAAACGCCTTTCAATACTTTGTGGTGGTTATCGTATCCGAACTCTACGTTTTTGAGCGAAATGGAAACAGAGCCTTCAAATTTCGGAGCAGGCTCGCCGCCGCTGGGCTCGAGCGGTCTGTCGACGAGGTGCGAGACTTTATCAATCGCCGTGAAGAGGTCGTAGTGGTTTTCAAATTGCTCAATCAGTTTTTCAATCGCACCGAGCATGGCAATCACCACGAGTTCTGCGGCAACCAGTTCTCCAATCGTAAGTTGCTCGTTCAAAACCAATGCACCGCCAAGTCCAAGCACGCCGACCGTCGCCGCTGTTCGGAAAATCGCCGACCCAATCATTTGGCGTGCCAACACCAAAAAGTGCTTATGCCGCGCTTCCACATAATTAACTGCAATCGAATCCACACGCTGATAGACAAACTCCGGCTTTGCAAACAGTTTGAAACTCACTTGACATCGTGCGATTTCTTCAAACCACGAGACCAGCGCGTATTTCTTCTTGGACTCTTTAATGCTCGTCTCTAATCCATTTTGCCCCAACACAAAAATCACAATCGGCACAAAGGCAACCAGAGCAAGGTCAAAGAGAATGAAAAACGGGTGATACACCGCCAGCAAGATGAGACCGATAATGACCACCAACCCCGACCCCGTTCCATCAAGCAAAAACTTTCCAATCGTTTTTTGAATGGTCAGCACGTCAAAAAAACGATTCACCACTTCGGGCGCGTATTCTTGATTGAACGCCGACTGCGTCATGCGCGGCAACCGATAGGCAATGTCAAACGAGGTGCGCACAAAAATGCGCCGTTGCAAAATATCGGCGACATATCGCTTCATCACATCAAACACCCCAACAATCAGCAACCCAATCGCCACTAACACACACAGCATTGCTAACTGCGACGACAGTCCAAGCATCACCGAATTGACAATCGCCGATGCCGAGAGCGGCACCACCAGCGACATTAGCCCGACAATCACGGCATAAGTCAGCACCACCGTGAAGTCTTTTTTTTCCTCCTTGAATAGTTTGAAGAGTTTGCCGAAAAGATATTTCACATCGATTTCGTGCCCGTGCCCGCCTCCGTGATGCCCGTGTCCACCGTCTCCACTCTCTTCGTGCGAGAGATTATCGCGAAGTGGCGTCTGATGCTCTTCCGTCGCCAAAAAGGAATCCATCTCGCCATCAAAGACGAGCACCTTCAGTTCCTTCTCTTTTTTGAAGACTTCTTGGGTTGTGAGAAATACCGTCTTCGCTGTTGTGAAGTTCTTTGCGTTAACGCCCTTACGTCGGTCGTCGTAGGTTTCGGCAAAGCAAAGGTCGTCGTCTGAAAAGAAGAAAAAATGCTTTGCCTTTTCGTGAAGAAGTTGCGGTTCAGAAAGCCGCATTTGGCGCAAGGCAAGGTGAAAGGATTGCCCAATGCGCTCCATCTGCTCCAAAACTCTTTCTTTTGGAAGTTCTTCGTGTCGAATGAAGTTGTGAATATCTTCTGGGGGGACAAAAATGCCCGTCTTTTCGCGTAAGTAATCAAACGCATCGTCTATTTGCCGCTCAAACTTTGTGAACTGATTGTCGTCGTGTCGCTGTTGTTGCATAGTGTTGCGAAAGGTCTTGAAATGTTTTAGGAAACAAACGTTTGACGAAAACAAACTTTTGAATGTCGTGATAAGTGCGAAAAAAGACAAGCACTTGTGTTAGAGCTGATATTAAACCGAATGAATACAAGGAACGCTAACCCCGTTCAGGTCGGATAAGTTTCGTTTAAATCAAGCGTTAAACCAAGAAATTAGGTCAAGACATTGTGAAGGGTTGAGGTCAAACTGACAATATCAAACGGCTTTGGAAGAAACGCCGCCCGCCCTTTTGCAAGAAGTGCGTCGGTTTTGATTTCGCGCTCGTAGCCCGAAATAAAAATAATGGGGAGCGATGGATTTATTTCGCGCAGTCTTTCTGCCAACTCGTCGCCGCGCATTTTGGGCATAATTAAATCCGTGATAACGAGGGCGATTTTTTCCTGATGTTGCACGTAGAGTTTGAGTGCTTCTTCGCCGTCTGAGGCTGAAAGAATGTTGAACGCATCGCTTAACGCATCGCTAAGCAAGTCTCGCATCAAATCTTCGTCATCAACTACCAAAATGGTTTTTTCGTGCATGCCTACTAATCGTTGATGCAACAAGATAAGCAAAAATGAATGTATAATGATGCTATTTTAGCCTTGCACGCAGTTGCGGCAAGCCGACCGCCAAAAGCACGAAAACCGCTGTAATAAGTTTGAAATCAATCGGGTCTAAGCCGATGTAGAGCGCAAATGCTACAAGCACTCGAAAGACAATCGCGCCCGCTACCACGAGCAGCAGCAATCCTGTAACCCCGACTTTACGACGCGCCCCGAAGACGAGCGACTCGCCAATAATCACGCTCGCTAAGCCGAAGACGATAATCCCAATGCCCATTCCAATATCCGCGAAGCCTTGATACTGCGCCACAAGCGAGCCTGAAAGCGCAATCAGCGCGTTGGAAAGCCCGATACCCACAATTTTCATGAAGTCAGTATCCACGCCTTGTGCGGCAATCATGACTTCGTTGTCGCCCGTCGCCCGCATCGCCAATCCGAAATTGGTTTTGAAGAGCACTGCCAAAAGTGCCCATATCAAAACAATCATGAGCGAGAAGAACATCAGCGCGACGGCGTATTTCGGGAGTGCGGAAAGCGTTTTTTCAAACGGCGTAATAATATTTTGAACGGTCAGAAGCGGCACATTGGCGCGCCCCATAATGCGAAGATTGATGGAATAAAGGGCGGTTGTAACCAAAATCCCCGAAAGCAATCCATTCACACGCAATTTGGTATGAATCACGCCTGTAAGTGTGCCTGCAAAAAAACCCATCACGCTGGCAACCACAACGGCAAGAATCGGCGGCGCACCAGACACAAGCATCGTCGCCGTTACGCTTGCGCCGAGCGTTAGACTGCCGTCAGCGGTAATATCGGGAAAATTGTAAATGCGCATGGTGATATACACGCCCATTGCTAAAAAGCCGTAACATAAGCCGAGCGCGATAGAGCCAAGCCAAGATTCCATGTGGATATTGTCTTTGGTGAGAAAAATTAAATTTAACGTAGCACACAGGCACTTCAATCCAAAATTTCCCAATTGACGCCCAAGCGAAACGCCCGCGCATACATCGGAAAAAACGGCGCGCGAAAGATTGACGTATCAAAAACGTTCTCAATGAAAAAGAAAATCATGCCGCTTCCAATGCCCGCCCAAATTTGCGCGTCGAGCGTGGCTTTCGGACGTAGCGTGCCGAATTGCAAATTATTATCGCGAAGCGTGCCGTTCTGCTCAATAAGATTGAAGAAAAACGCTGACTGCCGCTCACTGTTTTGAAGCGCGGCGGAAAGGTCGGTTTGAACGTAACCCATGATGCCGAGTTTCAAATTCAGTGCGCCGTCAAAAAGTTTACTGCGAAAATAAATTCCGCCGTTGGCATAAACGCGCGGCACATACAGCACGCGTCCACTTCGCGCGTCAATCGTGTCGCCTTGCAGTTGCAATCCGCCCGTAAAGGCGTTGTCAGGATTGGAAAACAACGAATAATCCAACACCAGCGTCGCATTCAAGTGCGATTCAATTTTGCCGATTTTGCTTTGTATGGCAAGTCCTACGCCTGAATATGACAGTGTGCTTGATTGGAGCGATTGATAACGCAGGGCGAGGGTGGTATCGCTGGTGCGACGTTGCACAACGGCGTAAGGCGAACTGACGAGCGAGGAGAGCAACGAAAGCCGAAGTCGAATCGCGTCGGTGTATCGCAGTTCCGAACCGAATTCTGCTTGGCTCACTCGTTCATTTTGCCATGCTTGTGCGCCCTTGACGTCGGTTGACGAAAAGACCTCGCGCAACGAAGGCACGCGGCTCGTGGTTGAAAGCGACATAAAGACTTTCAGCACCGCCTCGCGCGATGGCACAAGCGGAAAGTTCACTTCGCCACCTACGCCCGTTGAGAGAAAACTCGTCGTGAAATTTTGCCCGAAGGTGTTTGTGATGCTCTTCGTTGTTGAAGCCAGCGACGCGCCCAGTTCCAACGCTTCGCCGAAAATCAGATTCGGGAATGAAGTTTTCGCGCTTGCCGTCAATTCTACGGTATTCAAATTCGGCTTGATGGGCTGTGCATTTGCGTTGGCGAGCGTGTTGTTTTCGCCGACGGATTCAAGCGAATATGCGCCGCGCAATCCAAGCGAAAAGAATAAAAGTTTGAGCGATTGCGTTGCGCCCAGTGTCAGTCGCGACGCCGATTCAAAGTCCCTGAACATGTTGTCGCGTCGCTGTTCGACTGTGTTGGAAAATTCTGTGAAGGCAACCCACGCTTTGAACAAATTGAGCGAATCCGCCTGAAAGCGTTTGGGAATGAAGGGCAAGGCGGTTTGCAGTTCGACTTTGTAGAGCGAGAGCACATTTTTGCGTTGAACAAATTCGTTGGCGATAATAGTGTTAATGGGCGAGAAGATGTCGCCGCCAAGTCTTGTGGTTTCAAATAGATTTGCGCCGCCGAAGGGTTTGAGGTTGAGCGAATTGCGCTCGAGCGCGAAGTTGAAATAAGTTTTCACGCCGTATTGATAGCGAAAGCGCAGGCGCAGTTTATTGGCTTCGCTTGATGAGCCAAAGCGGTCGCCGCCGAATCCGCCCGAATTGCGAAAGATGCCTTCCGCGCCTTCGCGCACATAGCCGCCGTAAAAACTCCATCGCTCCGAAAGATTGAGCGCAAAGGTGATGTCCATTTTATTCGTCGAGCCTGAAAATTGGTAGTAATGCGCCTTTGTGTAGCCTTTTGCGGCAACGATGGTTTGGGTTTTCGATTCAAGTGCAATCGGCGAGGCGGAAAGTCCAAACGCCGTGTAGCCGCCAAAGAGATTGAGTTCGGAGAAAGATTCGCTCGAGAGATGATTGTAAAAAGCTTGTGCGGAAATGACATCGTTGAGCAAAAGATCATCAAGATAAATTGCTTGATAGCGCGTCCCTAATCCGCCGACAAGCAAGTCGTTTTGCTGACCGAGCTCGACCTTATCGCGAAAAAAAAAATTCGGCGCAGGGGCAAAGTAATCTTCCACATGGCGATGGTAGGCAAAATCGCGCATGCTATCGAGCGCGTGATAAGGCGTTGCAAAGAGCGACGGAACGGGCGGAAGGATTTTGTAAAACTTGATGCTGTCCGTCGGTGTTGAAGCCTTGAACGTCGGAGGTCGCTTTATGGTTGAATCAAGGGTTGAATCAAATTGTGATTCCGCCGCGTTTGAAAGCAGTGAATCGGCGACGGACGAATCGGAATTTTGCGCAAGGAGCGGCGGAGAAAATGCACAACTGAAAACGGCACTTGTGACGAGCGTTACAACGGCGAAAACGAGAATTGGTAAAGCGGTAAAATTACGTTTCATTTGTAAAGATTCGGCGTTCCGCCTATTATTCACTTCACGACTGCTGAAATATACAGAAATCGCTTGACGCAACTCGCTTCATCGTCATTGCGCCAAATGCAACGCACAAATGCAACGTAAATACGATTATGGGTTGGAACTTTCCCGCAAGCAAATACGAATTAACAGGAGTTATTCTCATTTTTATTCAAAAGACAAATTATGCCAGAGAACAATTTTTTTGACGAGTTCAACAGTCAAGACGACAAGAAGAAAAAGAACAACAACAAGCCGAAATTTACAGCCGTTTATTATGTGCTTGCGATTGTGATTTTGATAGGAATCCAACTCACGTTTTTTTGGTCGAGCACGACGGCGGAACTTCCTTATAGCGAGTTCAAAAAAATGCTCGATGAGGGTAAAATTGAATCCGTTCAAATTTCTCCATCGCGCATTTACGCAACTTTGAAGCCAACCTACCAAATCGAGGAAAAAAATCGCTCGACAAATTCTTTTATGCGCTCCAAACCCGATGCGCGTAAGTTCTACACATTAGTTACCTTCCGTGATGAAAAACTTATTGAGAAACTCGAAGCGCAAGGCGTCAAAATTCAAGGGGTTTCGGATAGCAACTGGTTCACGGAACTTCTGCAATGGGTGTTCCCGATTGCGCTGTTGGTTGTTATTTACCTCTTCATTTTCAGACGCATGAACCCTAATTCGCAAGTGATGAACATCGGCAAGAACAAAGCCGCCCTTTATGAAAATAATGACGAAAATGGTCCGCGCATCACGTTCAAAGACGTCGCGGGTTTAGATGAAGCCAAAGAGGAAGTGATGGAGGTCGTCGACTTTCTCAAAGACCCGAAAAAGTTCACCAAACTTGGTGGCAAACTTCCCAAAGGCGTCTTGCTTGTCGGTCCGCCCGGTGCAGGCAAAACGTTGATGGCAAAGGCGGTTGCGGGCGAAGCGGGCGTGCCATTTTTCTCGCTCTCTGGCTCTGACTTTGTGGAAATGTTTGTTGGTGTTGGCGCCGCGCGCGTGCGCGATTTGTTTAAGACGGCAAAGGAAAAAGCCCCGTGCATCATTTTTATTGACGAAATTGATGCCGTCGGTCGCTCTCGCGGCAGAGGCATGATGATGGGCGTCAATGATGAACGCGAAAACACGCTCAACCAACTACTCGTGGAAATGGACGGCTTCGCGACCGATAAAGGCGTGATTATGATGGCGGCGACCAACCGTCCCGACGTCTTAGACCCCGCGCTCTTGCGTCCGGGTCGCTTCGACCGTCAAATCGTCATCGATAAGCCCGACCTCAAAGGGCGCACCGACGTGCTCAAAGTTCACACGAAAAATATGCCGCTCGGCAAAGACGTCGATGTGAAAGTGATTGCATCACAAACACCGGGCTTTGCTGGTGCCGAACTTGCCAACGTCTGCAATGAAGCCGCCTTACTTGCCTCTCGCCGCAATAAAGACGTCATTGAAATGATTGACTTTCAAGACGCGATTGAGCGCGTCATCGCAGGACTGGAAAAGAAAAACAAGGTCATCAACCCCAAAGAAAAGAAAGTCGTCGCCTATCACGAGTGTGGACACGCCATCGTCAGTTGGCTGATGGAAGGCAACGACCCACCGCAAAAAGTTACCATTGTGCCGCGCGGCGTCAGCGCACTCGGCTATACGCTCAACATGCCGCTCGAAGACCGCTACTTGATGACGAAAGAAGAACTCTTTGCACGCATTTGCGGCTTGCTGGGCGGACGAGTTGCCGAAGAAATCGTCTTTCAATCCATCTCCACCGGCGCGCAAAACGACTTGGAACGCGTTACGGACATCGCTTACAGCATGGTCGCCATTTACGGCATGAGCGAAAAACTTGGCTACCTTTCTTACGCCGATTCAAGCAATATGTATCTGCAAGGCATGGGCGTTGAAAAGCGATACGGCGAAGACACCGCTCGGCTCATCGACGAAGAAGTCAAACGCATCGTCAATGAAGCGCATAACGCGACGCGCGATTTACTTGTCGCCAATCGCGAAAAACTCGAGAAAATGGCAACCGACCTCTTGAAACGAGAAGTGCTCAATTACAAAGACATTGAGGACATTCTTGGCAAGCGTCCCAACATGGACGACGCCAATACGAATCAAGATTTATCTCAAGAGTTAGCCGAATCCGAAGTGAAAACCACCATCAGCGAAGAAGAACGACGCGAACTTGAAGCCGCCGTTGAAAAACTCAAAAGCACACGCGGCGCAAGCGAAACCTAACGTTCAGTTCATACTTCAAGGGGCAAATGATTCAAGCCATTCATGCGATTGCCGAAGGGCGCGTTCAAGGCGTTGGCTATCGATGGTTCGTTCAAAAAACGGCTACCAAACTCGGCATTAAAGGCTACGTGCGCAATTTGCCCGACGGCACCGTAGAACTTGAAGCCGAAGGCGATACAGAAAGCCTCGATGCGCTTATCAACGAAATGAAAAAAGGTCCGCTCGGTGCAAACGTTCAAGCCGTTAAGGAGACACGCAAGCCGCTCCAAAACGATGCGGAACGACGATTCACAGTGTTCGAAATCCGTCAGTAACTTGAACGTCAATTTCAAAAAGTTGAATGTCAATCTATCAACGTCCAATTCTAACTTTTGACACACTTGGCACAAAAATCATCGACTACAAAAAAAGCAACCCCGACCGCACGCAAGTCAAAATCCTCTTCGACAAAATCAACCCCCGTCAAAAAAACTTCGACGAAATCGACGCGAAAAACCGCCTCGAGAAAAATGGCGACCACGTCCTCAATCGTCGTGCATCTTGATGAAGGCGAACTTTTAACTCGACGCAT
>JBDNCJ010000048.1:0-25976 GCA_046719715.1 Chloroherpetonaceae bacterium
CTTTGGCTCAGTGGCGCAAATCGAATCGGCATCGTTAGAGCAGTTGGAGCAAGCCGTCGGCAAACGTACCGCCGAAACCTTACGACGCTACTTCGACCAAAAACGCAACAAAGGGCAAGAGGTGATGGAGCAAGATGTGATGAATAAGGAGTCGTAATGTCGCCTCAAATAAAAAAGGCAACCGTTTTAGGGCTGCCTTTGATATGCGATGAACAGTGTGCTTACTGAAACAGCACAATCGTTTTAACAATCACTTGCCAGATTGCCCAAAGCGAGGGTATGCCGACAATAGACCAGCCGACAATCAGTTGAAAAGTGTAGGATTTAGATTGAGTTGCCTGTGACATGGTTTCGTTCTCCTTGTTTAAGCACGTTGTGTTTGCAGATTCGTGGCAGGCTCTTCGACATGATGGAATTTCGTTTCGACTTCTTTAACGAAGTAATTGCACATAAATCCAACTATCAGAAGTCCTGCCATGATATACATCGTGATGTTGTAGGCTTCGGCTTTGGGAACACCGTTGTTGATTTGATACTCGCGAATGTAATTGACGAGCACGGGTCCGAGCACTGCCGCTGTCGACCATGCCGTCAGCAAGCGTCCGTGAATTGCGCCGACTTGCATGGTGCCGAACATGTCGCGCAAGTATGCGGGAATTGTGGCGAAGCCGCCGCCATACATGCTCATAATCACCGCAAAGAGTGCCACGAAGAGCACAACGCTGCCGAGTTGTCCCGTGGTCGGAATCAGCGCGTAAAGCAATGTGCCGAGACCGAGATAAATCATGTAGTTCGTTTTGCGTCCAAGAATATCGGAGAGCGACGACCAGAAGAAGCGACCAACGAGGTTGAAGAGCGAAAGCAGTGCCGCAAAGCCGCCGCCCGCCGCCGCCGCCATTTTAACGACTTGCTGTTCATCTAACCCCATGTCGCGGAATTTTTTAAGCAAGAACATTTCTTGAATCATCGGCGAGGCTTGTCCCAGAACGCCGATGCCTGCGGTGACGTTGAGGCACAAGACACCCCATAAGAGCCAGAACTGCGGGGTTTTAATCGCCATATCCGCAGTAACATTGGCGGTTGTAACCATTTTTTTCGGTTGTGCGCTCGGCGTCCAGCCTTCGGGCTTCCAATCGGGAGCGGGAATGCGCGCCGTAAATGCGCCGTAGAGCATAAAGACAAGGTAAATCAAGCCCATTGCGACGAAAGTTTCCCATACGCCCATGGAGGTCGGCGTTTTGAAAAAGTTCATGAGTTCAACGGCAAGCGGAGAGCCAATCATTGCGCCGCCGCCGAAGCCCATAATCGCAATTCCTGTCGCCATGCCCGGACGGTCGGGAAACCACTTCATCAGGGTTGAGACGGGCGAAATGTAGCCCAGTCCAAGTCCAATTCCACCAATCACGCCGTAGCCAAAATACACTACCCAAATGTTGTGCATTGCGACCCCGGCTGCGCCGACCAAAAAGCCCGTCGCCCAACACACTGCCGAGACGAACATGGTTTTGCGCGGTCCAGAACGCTCTGCCCATTTTCCGAACACAGCGGCGGAAAGTCCAAGCACCGCAAGCGCAATGGAGAAAATCCACCCGATTTCGGGAATGGTCCAATCCACGCCTTTTTGTGATTCAGTGATGCCGATAAGTTTAGTCATCGGAATGTTGAAGACGGAGATACCATACACTTGCCCGATACATAAATGAACAGCAAGCGCGGCAGGCGGAAAGAGCCACCGATTGTAGCCCGGTTCCGCAATCGATTTTTCACGGTCAAGAAATGAAAGCATTGTTCTTCCTCCTTTACATAGTTAATTGAAAAAAATTGACGCAAGCTGGAAGGGCAATCGGTTTAAGTGTTATTTTTGCACCTTCAGTTATCACAGTTGCCATTCACATTTGATTGGCAGGCAACGGGCGTCGTGAATTGTTGTTTGCTGAAAAACTGAATCCACAAAGCGATTTTTTCATTACTTCGTTCTATCTTTCCATAAATAGTTCCGTGTTCAAACAACACCTAACTTCCTGAAACAATGCCGTTCCTAACACCGCCGCCTGAATTAGAAGGAAAACGCAACGACTTCGGCGAATTGAAACTGCCTCCTGGTCAAGTTGTAACTCAAAAATTCCCTGTGCTGACCTACGGCGAAACCGTCCACGTCGTGAAAGCCAATTGGAAATTCCGTCTCGATGGATTGGTCGAAGAGCCATTTGAATTTGACTGGGAATTTTTCATGAACCTTCCCCAAAAAACGATGACGGCGGATTTTCATTGCGTCACGCGCTGGTCAATGCTCGATAAAACTTGGACGGGCGTTGCGATTTCTGAAATTTTAAACCTTGTTAAAATCAAGCCCGAAGCCAAAGCCGTGATGGTGCACTGCTACGGCGACTATACCACCAACCTCACGCTCGATGTTCTGCAAGACGAAACCGTCATGCTCTGTCACTCATGGGAAGGCAAACCGCTCACCCCCGAACACGGCGGACCGTGCCGACTGCTCGTCCCAAAACGCTACGCTTGGAAAAGCGCGAAATGGGTAAAGGGATTTCAATTTCTTGCAAAAGATAAAGCCGGACTTTGGGAGAGTTTCGGATACTCGATGACCGCAAACCCTTGGAAAGAAGAACGTTATTCCGACTAACGATTCCGATTAACCATTTTGACCGACACATGATCGCCGTTCACGACGCTGAACAAATTTTACTGGCACACTTAGGAAACTTTGGCGAAACAACTGTTCCACTTTCAGCGGCATTAGGACGAATCCTTGCCGAGCCGCTGATTGCCGATAGAGATTTTCCACCGTTTCATCGCGTGGCGATGGACGGCTTTGCCGTTGCCTTTGACGCCATTCGTGAGGGACGAATGCGCTTTGAAGTCTCACATGCGCAAATGGCAGGCGCACCGGAAAGTGCATTGTCAAATCCTGCGCTGGCGGTTGAAGTCATGACGGGCGCCGTCTTGCCCGTCGGTGCAAACGTGGTCATTCGTCTTGAAGATGTGGAGATTCAATCTAACGGCACGCAAAAAATCATCGAGGTCAAAGCCATGCCCGAAAGCGAGTGGCAACATATTCATCTCAAAGGCTTTGACCGCAAGCAAGGCGAAACGATTGTGCAACTTGGAACACGCATCACGCCAGCCGAAATCGCCGTCGCCGCCAGCATCGGCAAATCTACGCTTCGCGTTTATCAGATTCCGAGAATCGCCGTCGTTTCAACGGGCGATGAACTCGTGCCGATTGACCAAACGCCGCTTCCGCATCAGATTCGCCAAAGCAACGCCTATACGCTTCAAGCGTTTCTTGCCAAAATGAAAATCGAGTCCGACATGTTTCATTTGCACGACAGTCGCGACGAGATGGAGACGGTGCTGGCGCGGCTCTTGAATGAATACGACGTGATTCTAACAACGGGGAGTGTTTCGGCGGGCGGTGTGGATATTCTGCCGTCTGTTCTTACGAAACTTTCCGTGCGCAAACTCATTCACAAAATTGAACAACGTCCGGGAAAACCGATGTGGTTCGGGCGAAAAGGCTGGAAGTTTGTGTTTGCGCTTCCCGGCAATCCCGTTTCCATCGTCGTTTGCTTTTTGAAGTATGTGCGCATGTGGCTCTTGCGCTCAATGGGCGTCAAGCCTGAAATGCAACTGTATGCCTCGCTCGAGAGCGATATTATTTTCAAGCCGCAACTGACTTACTTTTTGCCCGTCAAACTCTTCTCCAAGCGCAACGGCACACTCGAAGCCCAACCCATCAAAGGACACGGCTCGGGCGACTTCGCCAACCTTGTCGACTGCGACGGCTTTCTCGAACTTCCGCCCGAAAAAACCATCTTCTACTCCGATGAACCCTATCCCGTGATTCTTTATCGCGAAATCCGATAGAGAACCTCACCCTAACCCTCTCCTCAAAAGAGAAGAAACTTCAAGAGCACGCGGATTGGACGGATTTCGGATTTGCGAAAGGCGTTGAGAATTAATGCCAAATTCATTTAAAAGGATAACATTTTGCGACATTGCGAGAAGCAAAGCGACGAAGCAATCCATCTGCGCCTGTATTTATCGGGGTTTATGGATGCTGTTGCTTAACTGTTTTGGATTTTCGCCCTTCACACGCTTCGGGGTCAGGTGAGTCGTTTCTAAAAATCGCCTGCAACTCTGCACAGAGTTACAAGCGACTTTGAATGGCTTTCATTATTGCTCAATATCGCGCTAAATCCCTTGCCGCTTCATAGACTTTCTGCTCGTTTGGCAAGATATATTCTTCTAAAATTTTAGAGAATCCAACCGGCGTAAAAATAGAGCCTACACGGCGAATCGGCGCGTCGAGATATTGGAAACAATGTTCGGCAATCAGCGCGGCGAGTTCTCCGCCAAACCCGCCTGTAACTTTATCTTCATGCACGACCAATGCTTTGCTTGTCTTTTTGACCGACTTGAAAATTGTTTCAGTATCGAGCGGCGCAAGCGAGCGAATATCAACGACCTCAACGGAAATCCCTTCCTTCGCCAAGCGTTCGGCGGCGAGAAGCGCGTGATGCGTCGTTGTGCCGTAAGTGATGATGCTTAAATCCGTTCCTTCGCGGCGAATGCGGGCTTTGCCGAATGGAATTAAGACGTCTTCTTTCAAGCGTTTGGTTTTCGCCCAAGGGTTGTTGTAGAGGAATTTCGGTTCCAGAATCACCGTCATGCCTCGCGAGCGAAATGCCGAGCGAAGCAACCCTTGCATATCGTCAGCAAACGAAGGAATGACAATGCGCAGACCGGGAAGCGTTGTGAACGCGCCTTCGACGTTTTGCGAGTGATACAAGCCGCCGCCGATATAGCCGCCGGAGGCGACGCGCATGACAATGTTTGGTGCGAATTGCCCTTTTGTGCGCCAATACTCGTGAGAGCACTCGACGACTTGCTCCATTGCAGGCCAGATATAGTCGGCAAATTCCGCGCCTTCAATCAAGACCCAAATGTCGTCGCGGTAGCGCGAGAAGCCGTTTGCCGTTCCGACAATGAAGTCCTCAGCGATGGGCGCATTAAAGACACGCTCGTTTCCAAATTCTTTGAGCATACCTTTATCGGCGTTGAAGATGCCGCCTTTTTCTTTTGAGGCGACGTCTTGTCCCCAGAGAAATGTGTTCGGATTGCGTCTGAACTCTTCAATTTGGGTGAAGTTGATGGCTTGCAAGAAACTGATGGTTTCGGTGGTGTAAGGCTCACCGTCGCTTTTGGGGTCGGCAAGGTCAATGACGTTTCCGCTTGTCGGGTGAAACTCGGGGAAGACGAAATCCTTTGCGGATTCGGGTTTGGGCGTTGGAGCTTTTTCGCCTTTCTCGCAGGCTTCAGCAATGACTTCGTCGGCGTCGCGCTCGATGTCAGCAAGTTCCGATTCCGAGAAAATGCCCTGTTCGAGCAAATAATGTTTGAATTTCGGGAGCGGGTCGCGCTTTTTGATTTCTTCAAGTTCTTCGGGCGTGCGATAAAGCAGATGGTTATCGGAGTTGGAGTGAGAGCCAATGCGTTCGCAATCGGCTTCGACGAGCACCGGTAAGCGAAGCGTTTTGACGCGCTCAACGGCTTTTTGCATGGTGAACCATGAATCAAATACATCAGTGCCGTCGCAGAACATCACTTCGAGATTGGGGAACGAGCGAAAGACTTCGGCAGGACGAAGCGTGCCGAATTGCTCGCTCACATGGACGGAAATGCCATAGCGATTGTTTTGAAGCACGAAAATCGCGGGCAGTTTTTCGCGTGAGGCGCCGTTGATGGCTTCGTAAAAGTAGCCTTCGGCAGTTGCCGATTCACCTGCGGAGTAAAAGGCGATTTCGTCTCCGCCGTATTTTTTAATCGCACGCGCAACGCCAGCGACGTGTTGCGCGTGGTTTCCCGTTAAAGAGGAAACGTTTTGAATTCGAATCGAGGGCTTTGCGAAGTGATTGGACATGTGCCGTCCGCCGCCCGCGACATCGGCGTCGCGTGAAAGTCCGTTCAGGATTATTTCTTCGGGCGTTAATCCCGCCGCTAATGTCGTGAGCATATCGCGATAATACGGGAAGAGGAAATCCTTGCCTGCTCGGAACGAAAGTCCGAGTGCAAGTTGGATTCCGTCGTGCCCTTGATACGGCGCGTGATACGACCACCCCATTCCTTTTTTGAGATAGCCCGCCGCTTTGATGTCTAATTGTCGTCCAGTGTAAAGGAGCCGATACCACTCGCGCAAGGTTTCTTTCGGAACTTGCTGATGATAACCAGTGGTTTCGGTAGTTACTTTTTCTTTGGTGAGTTCGGCGGTGTTCATAGTGTTACTACGGTTAGGTTGAGAAGCGTTTTTCGAAACGGCTTGTTTCTTTGATTCAGAGGGCGCAGACGATTTCTTTCTTACACTTTTTACTGCCATTTCATTTAACAGATTCATTTTCGAAGTATTTGGGAAAATACGATAAAATCATTCAGCGACCAACCACGCCAGTGAAAATCCCCTTTCATTGCATTAACTTCGGCGAAACACATCACATCATCAATTCCTTTTATTTCCAATGATAGAGCCATCGACTCAAAACGAGATTGCAAGCGGCACTCAGAAAAAAGAGGCGCGAATTGGCTGGCACGAATACTTCATGAGCGTGGCGCATTTAATTGCGCGTCGTTCTACGTGCGAGCGAGCGCACATCGGCGCTGTTATCGTGCGCGAGAACAACATTCTTGCCACTGGCTACAACGGCTCACCGTCAGGATTGCCGCACTGCGATGGACCGAACTGCCTCATCTATAAATCCACACACCCCGACGGCACGGTCGAGGAAAACTGCATGCGCACCATACACGCCGAAATCAACGCGATTGCACAAGCGGCAAAAAATGGCACCGCCATTCAAGGCGCAGATATTTACATCACCGCAAGCCCTTGCCTTAACTGCCTAAAAGTGCTCATTAACGTCGGCATTAAAACCATTTATTATGACAAACCTTACAAAATGGAAAACATCTTGGAAATGATTTCCCTTTCAGGCGTAAGGCTCGTTCAAGTTCACGTCGAACCTTCTTAATTTTGTATCTTCCTTTCAGCCGTCAACATCCAAAACAAACCTAACGACCTTTGAGAACGAATCTTGCGCTCTGGGGAGAACGATACGACTTAAACACTAACGCGCTTACAAAAGCGGTCATTGAGAAAGTTCAATCCCTTTCGAATTCTGAAAAAGACCTCTACCTTGCCTTGCTTCATTTCTTGTATGCCTCTGGCGCTGCCGCTGATGAACACGCGGACACCGAAGCCAAAGCGTTGCTGATTAAATCGGGCGATGTTTATGCGGCGATTAACAACCCCTTGAAACTCCGTGAAGAAGTTGAGTCGTTGCTCGACGACCTAAGCGGACAAGGCGAAAACCCTGACAAAACTTGGCACATCAAGAGTTTTCGCTTGGCATCGCTTTTAATGCAACTTCCCTTCGACACGGCAACGATGGAACTCATCTTAGATGCGGCAACGCTTTTGAGTCGCGCCATGTCGGTTCCTGCTGACTGCCCTTACACCTTGCTCTTCTACATCTATGAGCAAATGAAAAATCCCATTTACACACGTGCCTTTACCGCTGTTGAGCCTGATTTCTGGGAAAATTATTTAGCCGTGATGCTCAAAACGATGGGGCGATTTTTGCGCGACGCCGTGATGGAATATGTCGTTTATTACGAATTGCCGCCGGGCGGCTCAAATGAAATTCACTTGAAGTTGTGTGAGATGCTGTGCAGAGTTGCTGTCAAATGTTGCTACTTGGTGCATAAAGCATCGGGATTGGTTGAAACCGAACTCGACAAAAAAATTTATCAATTCTGCACCGACTCGATTGTCAACAAAGACCCAAAGCCGCTCATCACTTACTCTTATCGCCTTCTCGATTTATCAAGCGAAGATTTCTTTATCACTTTGCCGAAAGAGACCATCAACAAGTATATTGTGTCGGCGATTGAAAGTTTAAGCAATTAAACTTCTCGCTCTCTATCAGCAATGTGAGTTTGACGTTATGTCCCAAAAATCAAAAACCAAGAAACGCGCATTTGACGAATCTCGAGATGAATTTTTTCTCGCCAAGTGTTTGGCGCTTGCGCGGCGCGGTGCGGGCAAAGTCAGCCCGAACCCGATGGTCGGCTGTGTGATTGTTCGAGGCGGTGAAATCATCGGCAAGGGCTGGCACAAGCGATACGGCGAAGCGCACGCCGAAGTCCATGCAATTCGCTCCGTCAAAGATACATCGCTTCTTTCGCAATCGACGCTGTATGTCAATCTTGAACCCTGTTCGCACTTCGGTAAAACGCCTCCCTGTGCCGATTTGATTATCGAGAAAAAAATTCCGCGCGTGGTGGTGGGTTGCGTCGATGCGAATCGCAAGGTTGCAGGAAAAGGCATTAAGAAACTCAAAGAGGCGGGCATTGAGGTGCGCGTTGGGGTTTTGCGCGAGGAATCCGAACAACTCAACGAAGCCTTTTTGAAATCCCATCGCCGTCACCTGCCGTTCGTCGCGCTCAAACTTGCACAGTCGCTCGATGGACGCATCGCCACGAAAACTAAAGACTCCAAATGGATTACCAGCGAAGTCGCTCGCGCCTACGCCCACAGCCTGCGAAATTACTACGATGCCGTGATGGTCGGTTCGCGCACAGCCCTTGCCGATAACCCGGACTTGACCGTGCGGCTTGTTCAGGGCAGAAATCCGACGCGCGTTCTGCTCGACCGCCAACTGCGCGTGCCGCTTCAAGCCAACATTTTCAGCAAAGATGCGCCAACGCTCGTCTTTACGTCGCGCATCAACAAACGACACCCGAAAGTCAAAGCGTTGGAAAAAATCGGGGTCAAAGTTTTTTTCGTTGGAGAAAAAACCGAATCACTGAATCTCTCTGATGTGATGCATCTGTTGCATGAAGAGCAAATTCTTTCCGTGATGGTCGAGGGTGGGGCGCAACTCTTTGCGTCGCTCATCAAGGCAGGTTTGTGCGATAAACTCCACGCCTTTATTGCGCCTAAACTCATCGGCGGCGACGGCTTATCCAGCATCGGCGAGTTCGGCTTGAAGAAAGTCTCCGACAGCATCGACCTCAAAAACACATCAATTAAAGTGCTTCCCGATTGCTTAATCGTTGAGGGCTACTTTTAATCGTCCCGACGCGAATTCGTGCAAGGAGGTAGTGCTATAAAAATGTGCTCGTCATTATATCGTGGTCATTATATCGTGGTCATTATATCGTGGTCATTCCGAGCAAAGCGAGGAATCCATTTGACGAGCTCGGCGAGGCTCGCTGATGGATTCTTCACTTCGCTGACGCTCCGTTCAGAATGACACACACAAGAAAGTTAGATGACCTGCAAGGACACTAATTCAAGTGATAAGATTTGTAATTGGAGAGCAATCGCTTCGGCTGAATGAGCGTGTAGACTCTTCGATAGCGCGCCGGAACGGGTTCGGTCGCCTTCGTGTAATCTGAATCGTTCCATGCTTTGCCGCTTGTGCGGAAGATGAAGTAAAGCCCTAACGGAATCGAGGCGACAATCAACACGGGAAGGAAAACAAAGGCTAAAATTCCCAATGGAATAGAGAGCGCGGCGGCAATCAGCGTAGCCAAAGCATAATATCCAAATCGACGCAGTGCGGAAGAGCGCAAATTGAATTGCATAGCAAATCGTGTAGTTTTGTGTTAAACTGATTATGACGAATCTGACTACTAATGGAACTACTGGAACTACGGACTGAAACTGGGAACTATCGGGTGTAACTGCTCAATGACACTTACACACGATAAAAGCCAAAACGACCACAATAAATTTCGTTTACCACAATTTTTTTCAAAACATCTTCATGACCTCGCCAAATTATCTTGTCGCGCAACAGGTTTTGCGAAAAGCCACCAACATTGACGCTCAAAAAGCCACCAACGAAGTCAAGTCATATCTTGATTACGGCGCAGAGCGCGTTGGCGTGGCAGAGTCGCATCAACAAGCGGTCTGTATTCCGAACTTTATCTTCGCCAAGTATATCGACCATACTCTTTTGAAGCCCGATGCCTCTCGCGAAGAAATCATCACGCTTTGCAATGAAGCCCAAGCGCATCATTTTGCGTCGGTCTGCGTCAATCCGCACTATGTCAAATTGTGCGCGACGATGCTTCGCAACACCGACGTGAAAGTTTGCACCGTTGTTGGCTTTCCACTCGGCGCGAGTGCGGCGCGCGTAAAGGTTTATGAAACCCAAGTCGCTTGTGAAGACGGCGCAACGGAAATTGACATGGTCATCAACATCGGCGAGCTCAAATCCAAGAACTATGATTTGGTCGAAGCCGATATTGCCGGCGTTGTCGCCGCCGCCGATTCCGCCAACGCGATTGTGAAAGTGATTTTGGAGACGTGTTTGCTCACAGACGAGGAAAAGGTGATTGCATCGGTGCTTTCCAAAAATGCAGGCGCGCATTTCGTTAAAACGTCTACGGGCTTTTCAAAAGGAGGCGCAACGGTCGAGGATGTCGCCTTGATGCGCAAAGCCGTCGGCGACGCACTGGGCGTGAAAGCCAGTGGCGGTGTGCGCGATTACGCTACCGCCAAAAAAATGATTGAATACGGCGCAACGCGAATCGGCGCAAGTGCCAGCGTCAAAATCGTCCGCGAAGCCAAATGTATATGACACTGATGCTTGCGCGTGCGAGGGGCGCGCGTTGCGGTTTGATGTTCGCCTGTCGCTTTCGTAACTTCGCCGCCTTATGCAAAACTTCGAGATACAACTCAAATTGATGCAATTAAATTGAGATGAAAATGCGAAAACAACTTTATTTTGCACTCCTCGTAAGCCTTTTGGCATTTGGCTTGAACATCTGTTCAAGCGAAGCGCGGGCGCAAAAAATTGGATTCATTGATTCGCAAGCGATTTTAGACCAACTGCCCGAAGCCAAAGACGCCAAGCGCCGATTGGAAGTGCTCACGGTGGAGTGGCAAAACGAAATCAAACGAAAGCGCGACGCCCTTGACAAAATGGTGCGCGAGTTCCAAGCCAAAGAAGTGCTTTACACTGACGAAATCAAACAGCAAAAGCGCAAAGAAATGATGGACGCAGATAAAGCCATTTTTGAGTATCAAAACCAAAAGTTCGGCGTCGATGGTGAGTATTTCAGAAAACAAAACGAACTCATGCGCCCGATTCAAGACAAACTTTACTCCGCCATGCGTGCCGTCGCCGTCGATAGCGACTATGAGTTCGTCTTTGACCGCGCCAGTGAGACGCTTCTGCTTTACGCCAACGAAACACATAACTTGACGCAAAAAGTCTTAGACCGCCTGCTTGCGTCGCTTCCTGAACGAGACCGCACTGGCGGCGCACCATCCGCGCCAAATGTTGAAAGCGGCGGCGGCAAGTGAGCCGCCCAACAAGCAAATCACTCAATTTATTTTCAATCATTTAATTGGAGGAACAAAAAAGAATGTCAGCCATTCAAAAGAAATTATCTCTGCTTTCAAAAGGCAAAAGTTTTTTTGTCGGGTTTGGGCTTGCCGTTGGCTTCATGCTGGGCGTGGGCGCAAGCGGCGCAAACGACGTCAAAGTCGGCTATGTCGATACCGATAACGTCATCTCTCAACTCCCTGATTCCAAAGGCGTTCAAGAAAAAATGAAGAAACTCCAAGAAGGCGCCGAAGCCGAAATGCAAAAAATGGCGAAAGGCTTGCAAGACGCTTTTGAAGAATACGAGCGCAAGAAAACCACCATGACCGAAGACGCCAAGAAGAAAAAAGAAGAAGAACTTCTCGGCAAGCGTCAGCAACTCGAAGAGTTTCGCTATCAAAAGCAAAGCGAACTGCAAAAGAAAACTGGCGAACTCTTGAAGCCGATTGAAGAAAAAGTGATGAAAGCCGTTGAAAAAGTTGCCAAACAATACGGCTACAGCATCGTCTTGAACAAAGGCGGCGTCGCCAATCCCGTGCTTTACGGCGATAAATCGCACGACTTGACCTTCAAAGTGCTCGACGCCGTGAAGTAATTCGTAGCGGGTTTTGCTTTTGAAAGTCAATTCTCGCGCCGTATATTTGCAGTCCTTTTTTTGAATCGTTAAACTTTATTCAACGCCAACGCCAAAAGATTTTTAAGCATGAAACCGAATGCGCATCCGCAAAATTATCGTCCTGTCGTCTTCCAAGACTTGACCGATGGCTCGACCTTCATCACGCGCTCTTGCGTCGACACCAAAGAAACCATCAAGTGGGCGGACGGCAACGAGTATCCTCTCTTCAAAGTGGAAATCAGCAATTCGTCTCACCCGTATTACACAGGCAAGCAGGTACTCGTCGATACGGCAGGTCGCGTGGAACGCTTCAACAAGCGATTCACCAAGCCGACGGCGAAATCAGACGCTAAGTAACTTTTGCTCCGTAAACATTGATGCTCAAATCGGCAACCGCCTCTTTGAGCATTTTTTTTGTCCAAAACGAAAAACACTTTCTTCAAATGGTTAAAGAAACTCTGCACGCCGCCGAACAACGCATGAAAAAATCGGTGGAAAGCATTCAAAGTGAATTAGCCTCCATTCGAACTGGCAAAGCCACAACAGCCCTTCTCGACGGCATCAAAGTGGAGTCTTACGGACAGACTGTTCCGCTCAAACAAGTCGGCAATGTGAGCGTGAAAGATTCCAAAACGCTGATGGTGCAATTATGGGATAAAAGCGTCGTCGCCAATGTTGAAAAAGCGATTCGCGAGTCAGGAATGGGCTTGAACCCAGCAGCGGAAGGGCAATCGATTCGCGTTCCGATTCCGCCCTTAACCGAAGAACGCCGACGCGAATACGTCAAACTCGTCAAGAAATTCGCCGAAGACGCAAAAGTCTCTTTGCGCAACATTCGCCGCGACGCGATTCAAACCATCGAGAAAGCGGAAAAAGATAAAGCCATCACCGAAGACGATAAAAATCGCGGAAAAAAAGATGCGGATTCGCTCACTCAACGCTATGAAAAGTTGATTGAAGAAACCGTCGCCAAAAAAGAAAAAGAAATTATGGAAGTCTAAGCGTGCATTAGATAGACCATTTCCAAAGGCTGTTTGGCGAAAAACCGACAGCCTTTTTCATTAAGCCCACCCGCCGAGAAGTGTTACCACGACAACTTGAGAAGGATAAGATTAATTATCATTCTGACCTTGAACGAAGTGAAGGAGAAAAATCCATGTGCGAGCCTCGCCAAAACTCGTCAAGTGGATTCCTCACTTCCCTCGGAACGACAAACTTTGAAAACCTTATCCTCTTCAAATAATTTTGGTATAAATCGTTTCTCTCAAACTCCCCTCCCCGTCATTCAGCTTTTTCACAATCACAGGCTTTGATGTAACAAAAGTTACTGACCTAGACTTTTTTTCATCGTAAGATTGTATTCAAATTTGAAAACTCAAACCAAGTCCAAATCATGAAAGTCGAGCAAATTTACACTGGTTGTTTAGCGCAAGGTGCATACTACATTGAAAGCAATGGCGAAGCCGCCATCATCGACCCGCTTCGCGAAGCAGAACCCTACTTAACCCGCTTGCAAGCCGATAACGCCAAACTCAAATACATCTTCGAAACACACTTCCACGCCGATTTCGTCTCTGGCCACTTAGACCTTTCTAAAAAAACAAGTGCCCCTATCGTTTATGGACCAAACGCCAAATGTGAATTTGACTGCATCAGCGCAGAAGATGGACAGATTTTCGAGCTCGGCAACGTCAAAATCAAAGTCTTGCATACGCCCGGACACACGATGGAAAGCACCTGCTTCCTCTTGATTGATGAACATGGCAAGGACTACGCAGTTTTCACAGGCGATACATTGTTCATTGGCGATGTTGGTCGTCCTGACCTCGCGCAAAAAGCCACAGGCTTAACTCGCGAACAACTTGCAACGCACCTTTATCGCTCGCTCCGAACTAAACTCATGACACTTGGCGACGATGTGATTGTCTATCCCGGACACGGCGCTGGCTCGGCATGCGGAAAGAACATGAGCAAAGAAACTGTCTCGACGATTGGCGCGCAAAAACGCTTCAACTACGCGCTTCGTGAAACCATGACTGAAGAAGAATTTATCAAGGAAGTTACCGCAGGCTTGCTTCCGCCGCCGATGTATTTCGGCTTCAACGTGGCGATGAATAAAAAAGGCTACGAAAGTTTAGATGTCGTCAAGTCTCGCGGCAAGAAAGCACTTTCGCCTGATGAATTTGAAGTCGCCGCCGAAACGGCAAACGCGCTCATTTTGGATACGCGCAACGCCGCAGAGTTTGCCAAAGGCTTCATTCCGCAATCCATCAACATCGGCTTGAATGGTGATTTTGCGCCTTGGGTTGGCGCAATGGTCGTCGATGTCAAACAGCCGATTCTACTGGTGTGTAACGACGGCACCGTCGACGATGTGATTACACGCCTCTCTCGCGTCGGATTCGACAACGTGATTGGATTCTTAGACGGTGGATTTGCGTCTTGGGAAAAATCTGGAAAAGAAATTGATACCATCAATCGCATTTCCGCCAAAGAATTTGAAACGAGATTCAAAGCCGAAGAAAGCGTTGTGATTGACGTTCGCAAAGAAAGCGAATACGAAGCCGAGCACGTCGACGGCGCATACAGCAAGCCTTTGGCGTATATCAACGACTGGATTAAAGACCTCAATCCGAAAGAGCATTTTTACTTGCATTGCGCAGGCGGCTACCGAAGCATGATTGCCGCCTCAATTCTGCAAGCACGTGGCTATCGCAATTTCAGCGAAATCGAAGGCGGATTTAATGAGATTGCAAAAACTTCTGTTCCCAAAACCGATTTCGTTTGTCAAAGCAAAATGATGAAGTCGTAGACTCGTTCAAAATCATTAACTATCAAATCGTTATTACAATGTTCAACTTACTTAAAGGTCTTATGGGCGGCGGAGAAAATCCCGAACTCGCCAATATCGTCAAGAACGGCGCCTATCTCGTTGATGTGCGCACACCCGAAGAGTTTCAAGCAGGGCACGTCAAAGGCTCGGTGAATATCCCGCTCGATAAAATTCCTCAAAGCCTTGCGAAGTTCAAGGGCAAATCGCACATCGTCGTTTTTTGTCGGAGCGGCAATCGGAGCGGACAAGCCAAAGCATTTCTCAATCAGAACGGATTTGGGAACGTAACAAATGGCGGGACTTGGCAAGACATTGACGCCATTCTTAACTCAAAATAAATCGAACAATGATTCAAAACATGGGTTCTCTCGATAAAGGCGTTCGCCTTGTCTTAGCCGCGATTTTCGTCGGGCTTTATTTTACGAACGTGGTTTCAGGCACGCTGGGCATCGTGCTACTTGTGCTCGCTGGCATCTTTGCACTGACAAGTTTCGTCGGCTCATGCCCATTGTATTTACCTTTCAAAATCTCAACAAAAAAAGAAGGAAAATGACACATCTCATCGAAGTAGAAAATATCAAATGCGGCGGCTGTATGAATACCATCAAGAAAGCGTTGATGAACCTTTCAGGCGTTACAGACGTGAGTATCACGAAGGAAACCGAGACCGTTCGGGTTGAAGGCGAAGTGCACCGCGACGTGATTACAAGCAAACTTTCCGAACTCGGCTATCCTGAAAAAGGAAGCAACACGCTCCTGCACCAAGCCAAGTCGTTTGTCAGTTGCGCCGTCGGAAAATTTGATTAACCCATTCAATCCGTAATTAACCTTAAATACGCAATTCATCAATGATGGAATTTCTTTCAGCACCTTGGGCGTGGTATGTTGCTGGTCCGCTCATTGGGCTGGTTGTGCCGACTCTTCTCATCATCGGCAATAAGTCTTTCGGGATTAGTTCGTCGCTACGGCATATTTGTGCGTCGTGCGTGCCTGCTGGCATCAAGTTCTTCAAGTATGATTGGAAGAAAGAGGTTTGGAATCTCTTTTTTGTGGGTGGCATTTTTCTCGGCGCGCTCCTTGCAACGCTCTTTCTTGACACGGGCAAGCCGATTGCCGTTCACGAAGACTTGGCAAAAGAACTCGCCCAATATGGCATCACGAACTTCAACGGATTAGTACCGAGCGACCTTTTTTCTTGGGAAAACTTGCTCTCGCTTAAAGGCTTTTTGATGATGGTCGGCGGCGGTTTTCTGGTGGGATTCGGAACGCGCTACGCAGGCGGTTGCACGAGTGGACACGCGATTATGGGACTTTCCACGCTTCAACTGCCGTCACTGATTGCTACAATTTGTTTTATGGTCGGCGGCTTTTTAGCGGCGAATTTTCTTTTGCCCTTCATTCTCAAACTTTAACTTGATTGTTCAACACCATGAAACCTTTGACTGAAAAACAACAATTAGAAAATACAATCGTTACTGTTCCGAATGCAGCGAATACCGATTTTGAAGTGCGCTCGCTTGATGCGATTTGCGTTAATGAAAGTCATCTCTCGCACAAGTGGTATCACAACTTGAAATATGTTCTGGTTGGAATCCTCTTTGGAATTGTGTTTGTGAAAGCCGAAGTCGTGAGTTGGTTCAGGATTCAAGAGATGTTCCGATTGCAATCGTTTCACATGTATGGCATTATCGGCAGTGCCGTTCTCGTCGGTGCAATTTCGGTTTGGCTGATTCGCAAATTCAACATCAAGACGATTTATGGCGAGACGATTGAATTTCACCCGAAGACGTTTAACAAAGGTCAAGTTATTGGCGGATTGCTTTTCGGCATTGGTTGGGCAATGACGGGCGCCTGTCCGGGGCCACTTTATGCGCAAATTGGAACGGGTGCAACTGTGATTGCGATTACACTTTTGAGTGCAATTCTTGGCACTTGGGTCTATGGCTATTTCCGAGACAAGTTGCCACACTAAATTCTTTTCAATCTTCAACAAATCACTTAAACTGATTCGTAGTATGCCAGAAACCACAATTAATTCAATGCCGCGCATCGGCGATGTTGCGCCGAACTTCAAAGCCATGACGACACATGGCGAACTTGACTTTCACGAGTTCAAGAAAGACTCATGGGCGGTACTCTTTTCGCACCCCGCTGATTTCACGCCCGTCTGCACGACCGAGTTCATGGGCTTTGCCGAGCGTGCCGAGGACTTCGCCAAGCGCAATGTCAAACTCATTGGACTGAGCATCGATAGCATTCACGCCCATGTGGCTTGGATTCAAAACATTCACGAAAAAGCTCATGTAAAAATTCCTTTTCCCGTGATTGCCGATTTGGACATGTCGGTTGCGCAAAAGTATGGCATGTTGCACAGCGTCAGTTCGACGGCAACGGTTCGCGCGGTCTTTATCATTGACCCGAAAAATATCGTTCGCCTCATTCTCTACTACCCGATGAATGTTGGCAGAAACATTGATGAAGTTTTGCGCGCGATTGATGGACTGCAAACGGCTGACACAAATGGCGTCGCATGCCCAGCCAATTGGAAGCCCGGCGATAAAGTCATTGTGCCGCCGCCTAAAACGCAAAAAGAACTTGATGAACGTTTGGCGGGCAAATTCGATGAAGTCGTTGATTTCTACCTTGTAAAGAAATCGCTGTAAGTATTGATGGGTCTTTCAGGGCGAGGCATCACACGCTTCGCCCAACTTCAAATCGGCTTAATTTTCAAACTTGTTTAACATTTACAATCATGACCACTGCACTGACGCTCGAGACTTTCAAAACCAAAGTCTTCAATTTTGAAACCAATAAAGAATGGAAATTCGAAGGCGATAAACCCTGTCTCATTGACTTCTGGGCGGCGTGGTGCGGACCATGCCGAATGATTGCTCCAATTTTGGAAGAACTTTCCGAAGAGTATAAAGACCAAATCAACATCTACAAGGTCGATACCGAAGCGGAGCAAGAACTTGCGGCGATGTTCGGCATTCGCTCGATTCCCTCTCTACTCTTTGTGCCAATGAACGGTCAGCCGAAAATGGCGGCGGGCGCACTACCAAAGAGCGCACTTAAAGAACTGATTGATAGAGAATTGCTGGGTAGAAAAATTATCCTCGCTCACTAACTCATAGCGCGCTCACTTACAGAATGTTATCGTTGCCAACACAAGCACTTAAAATCACTTTTTCCACCTTGAACAAGGCGCGGCTCTACTCAAACATAGACACCTCACCTTGTTCAAAGTTCTTTTGTTGATTTAGAAGTTTTTTACTTTCAAGAAAAACCTTTTTTGTTATTCTCTTTAAATCTTTAACAAGTATGTCCACTTCGTTCAAACAATGGATTTCAAATTTCATCTCAAAACAAAATACTACTGAATCGACAAAACACGCTGAACATCAAGACCTATTACCTGAAATCATTGACCCAATCGAAGTCGAAGCTGCTGGACTCAATTTTCATACTGCCATAATTAGTCATCAAAACTGGAAAGCACGATTTCGAGCCATGATTGACAGCGGCATCACCGAAGCGCTCAACCCTGATATTATTGCTCAAGACAACCAGTGCGCAGTCGGCAAATGGATTTACGGTCCAGCAAAACATCAATTCGGCGACCATTCCCTCTATGAAAAACTCCGACTTGACCATCAATTTTTCCATATCGAAGCAAGTCGCGTGCTCGTGATGATTATAAGGGGCGATAAACAAAAAGCCCTACACGAACTTGAATCAGGCATATATGCACGCGCTTCTAATGACGTGATCATGGATTTAGCCATGTTGTATAGAGTTCTCAAACCAAATTAATTCAGAAAGAAGAAATGAATAACACAACAATCATTCGTTCTGCCCCAGTTGATATTGCATTAGTTAAAGCGATGCATATCACATGGAAAATGCGCATCCGTGCGGCTCTGAACGGCACCGGCAAGTGGCAAGATGTTCACGCCAATAATCCTGAACAAAGTGAAATTGGCAAGTGGATTGAACAAGTCGGATTGTGGAAGTATCAACACGAACCGATTTTTCACATGTTCCTTGAGCAACATCAACTTCTACACAAACTTGCTTCGCAAATTCAGCAACATCACGAATCTGGTCAGATTGAGGAGGCGCGCGCTTTGCTGACTGAACTGGATAGACTCTCCGAAGATTTTCTCAAACTCATCGATACTTACAAAACGGTTCTCGAGGGCTACAAATCTCTATCCAATAATTAACCCATGTCCGCTGAACATTGGAACGCTCGTTACAGCGAAACCGACTACATCTACGGCACAGCACCCAATGCGTTTTTGAAATCATCTTTTCCTATCCTCCCCAAAGGTGCTGTGCTATGTCTCGGTGATGGCGAAGGACGTAACGGCGTGTTCCTCGCTGAACAAGGCTACACGGTTACATCGGTCGATTATTCGGAAGTAGGACTGCGCAAAGCACAATCGCTGGCACATTCACGCGGCGTTTCTATTCAGACCATGCTTTGCGACCTTTCAGACTTCACCATCACGCCTCGCGCTTGGAGTGGGATTGTCTCGATTTTCTGTCATTTGCCTCCCTCACTTCGTAAAACTGTGCACGCACAAGTCGTTAGAGGACTGAAACCACAAGGCATATTTCTTCTCGAAGCCTATTCGCCAAAGCAACTACAATACGGCACAGGCGGACCAAAGCAAGAAGAACTCTTAATGCCCTTAGAGGAAGTGATGCATGAACTTGACGGCTTATCGTTCGAGATGGCTCACGAAATCGAGCGTGATGTCGTTGAAGGCAAGTATCACACGGGCAAAGCCGCTGTCATTCAAATTATCGCAAGGAAAAACAACGATGAACATTCATTGGCTTAAACTCGGCGCGTTCTTCACACTCGGCGCTATTGGTGGATTTGCTTACTACTATTTCATTGGTTGCGCGAATGGCACTTGTCCAATTACCAGCAATCCCTACATCAGCACGGGCTACGGTGCGCTCATAGGCGCACTGTTGGGTTGGGACGGTAAAAAGAACACTCAATCAAAATAAGACTCATGAAGAAAATCGCCTCGTGGATTTTGCCGCTTGGGCTTGCGATTGGTGCGGGATTGTTGCTCTCGAAATACGTCGTCGTTCCGCTTCTTCAGCCGAAGCCAACGGCGGAAGCCTTTTCGCAAGCCCCGCTTTTCTCGATTCAAACGATTGACGGCAAAACCTTGTCGCTTTCCGACCTCAACGGCAAAGGCGTGATTGTGAACTTTTGGGCGACGTGGTGCCCGCCTTGCCGCGCCGAAATTCCTCACATGATTGAACTGCAAAAAGAGTATAAAGATAGATTCACCTTCATCGGCATTGCCATCAACGACCAAGAAGAAAAAGTCAGCGCGTTTGTCTCGCAAAAAGGCATGAACTATCCCATTGCCATGGACAATGGACTTTCCGCGATTTACGGCAAACTCATTCAAGGCGGTTTGGAGAGCGTTCCGACGTCGTTTGTGATTGATAAAAACGGGAAAGTGATTGAGGTAATTGTCGGAATGGCGGATAAAGTCAGGTTTGAGCGAGCAATTCAATCGTCGCTTCAATAATTTTCGCCTCTGTAACTGCTGTCACCAAACTTGCCGTTTCTTTCTCGTATGAACCATTGCAGTTTTGGTCCATCTTACTTTTTCAAAGCACAACTTAAACGGTCAGAGTCCAATGAAATACCCATCGATGACGATTCTCACGCTATCTTTCCTTGCTTTTTTATTTGCCGCCTGCTCGCCGTCGCAGCAAAAAAAGCCCGCTGAACCTGACAAGCAACCCGTGCAACAGAAACCGCGCATGATGACGCCCGAAGACTCGGCGAAGTATCTCGAGCGCGGCGACGACCTTGTTTCAACCGCAAAGCAAACCATCAGCACGGCACTCGTCGGTGCAATGGAAAAAGGCGGCGTGAAGTATGCCGCGACCTTCTGCAACGCAGCGGCGTATCCTATCGTCGATTCGCTCTCGCAAAAAAACGGCGCAAGAATCCGCCGCGTCTCGGATAAACCGCGCAATCCAAAAGACGCCATGGACGATGAAGAATTGAAGGTCTTTTCTTTCTTCAAAGAAAAACTCAAACAGCCCGATGCCGAACTCATGCCAATTCTGATGCAAACCAACGACTCTACTGTGAGTTATTATTCGCCTATTAAAATTTCCATGCCGACTTGCTTAAAGTGCCATGGCGAGGTTGGAAAAGATGTGAAGACCGAAGATTACGCCGTCTTGAAAACGCTTTATCCCGACGACCATGCGGTTGGCTACAAGCAAGGCGACTTACGCGGCATGTTCAGCATTCGTTTTTCTCAAACGCATACTTCAATGGCGACGCCTTCAAAATAACAGGCGTTTGTTCTTTAACCTTTACAACCTTAAACATTGGAGAACTCTATGAACGCTACAGTCGTCTATAACGGTGCCTATCCGATGCGTGGCATCAATGAACGCGGAAACGAAACGCTCTTTGAACCCTCGCCCGACCATGGGGGAAGCGGCAAGGTGGCAACGCCGATGGAAATTTTCCTTCAGTCTGCCGCCGCCTGCTCAATGGTTGATGTCATTGACATTCTCACCAAAAAGCGCAAACACATTACCGACTTAAAAATTTTTATTGAGTCGGAGCGTGCCGAGACTCACCCGAAAGTTTTTACGAAGGTGAAATTTCGCTATGAACTCACCAGTCCTGATGCAGAACTTGCTGATTTGGAACGCTCTGTTGAGCTTTCGATGGAAAAGTATTGTAGCGTTTCAGCCACGCTCAAAAAAAGCGGGTGCGAGGTAAAGTATGAATCGGTGGTGAAGCGGGGATAAAAGGGGGACTAAAACGGCGCACTGTCGTCTGCACTGGCTTCGGCGTTCACGGGTTCGTTTGTTTCACTCGGCGTTTGTTCGTTGTAAATCGCGACCAAGTCGTCGAGCTTGATGCTTAAATCGAGCGGCGTGCCGTCGAGCATTTTAATTTCAACAAGCGGATACTGCCGTTCGTGTGCGCGATACATCGTCTCGAATTTCGTTTGTTCGGCTTCGCCCATTTCTTCGCCGAATTGCTTCCATGTGCGCGTGCCTCTACACTTCGGGAATCGAGTGCAACTAAACCACAAGCCGCGCTTGCTATCGCGCAGATACATCGGGGCATTGCATTTTGGGCAACTCACTTCGGTTTGAAGCGGCGGAGTTTTGGGCGGCGTGATACGACCGTTTTTATCGAGGTTCAAAATGCCGTCGCAAGTTGGGTAATTGGTGCAGGAAAGAAACTTGCCGAATTTTCCGACGCGCACCACCATTCGTCCCGTTTCGCACTTGTGGCAATGCACGCCCGATTCGAGCGGTGCTGCTTTCTTGACTGCAAGCGATTTAATGTTCTTGCACTTCGGATAGCGCGAACAGCCAAGAAACTTCCCCGACTTCGTCCACTTGATAATCATTTTTCCTTTGTGGCAGACGTCGCAGGTTTCGGCGTTGTCGTTAATCGGCAGAATCGGGTCTTTGGTGCGTAGCTCTAAGGCTTTCTCGAAGGGCAGATAAAATTCGTCCAAGAGTTTTTCGTAATCGGTTTGACCAGTGGCGACTTTATCCAAATCGGTTTCCATTTTCGCCGTGAATTCTGTGTTGAAGAGTTCAGCGAAATTGGCGACGAGAATTTTTGAAACGTCTTTTCCTAAGTCAGTTGGGAAGAGACGGCGGTTACGGTTTTCGACATAATTGCGTTCAACCAATGTTGAAAGAATCGTCGCGTAGGTCGACGGGCGACCGATACCGTAGTTGTCAAGTTCTTTGACCAAACTGGCTTCGCTGTATCGCGCGGGCGGCTTGGTGAAATGTTGATTTTCTTTCAAGTTCGAGAGACGCATCGGGTCTCTTTCCGAGAGATTTTTAGGGAGGAGCGAGCCCTTTTCTTCTTCAGCGTCGTCTTCTTTGGTTGATTTTTTTTCTTCGTAATCGAGTTCGCGCGCGTCGCCATAGACTTTCAGGAATCCCTCGAAGAGCACGATGCTTCCCGACGCCCTGAACAAAAATTCTTTTTGCTCATCGGCGATATCGACGCTGGTTTGTTCCAATTCCGCCGCCGACATTTGCGAGGCAACAAAGCGTTTCCAAATCAGGTCGTAGAGTTTGAACTGTTCTTTGGTAAGGAATTTTTCTACGGCTTTCGGCGTGCGGTCGACGCTGGTCGGGCGAATGGCTTCGTGTGCGTCTTGCGCCGTTTCGGCAGTCTTGAACTGTGCTGCTGATTCAGGCACGAAGTCTTTTCCGAAGTATCGGCTGATGAAGTCGCGCGCTTCGGCTTGGGCTTCTTTGCTGACGCGTTTGGAGTCGGTGCGCATGTAGGTGATTAAGCCCGTTGCGCCTTCGCTGCCAAGTTCAATGCCTTCGTAGAGTTGCTGGGCGAGCCGCATGGTTTGCTTTGAGCCGTAGCCGAGTTGGTTTGAGGCGGCTTGTTGCAAGAGGGATGTGGTGAAGGGCGAAGGCGGATTGCGCCGAACTTTCCGCTTTTTGATTTCGAGAATTGAGTAGAGCCGCTTCTTAATTCTTTCAGCGGTGCTTTTTGCGTCGGCTTCATTGCTCAATTCAACATCTTTACCGTCAACTTTGACGAGTTTGGCTGTAAGCGTCTCTCCGCTTTTCGTGATGAAGTCGGCGTAAATCGACCAATACTCTTTGGGTTTGAACGCTTCGATTTCGGCTTCACGCTCGCAGATAAGACGCAGGGCAACGGATTGCACGCGCCCAGCTGAAAGACCACGCAACACCGTATTCCACAAGAACGGGCTGACTTTGTAGCCGACGATTTTATCCAACGCTTGCCGCGCTTGCTGGGAACGGACAAGTTTGTAGTCGATGTCGCGTGGCTGTTCAATGGCTTCCCGTACGGCTTTTGGCGTGATTTCATTAAAGAGGACACGACGAATCGGCTTTCGCGCCGCTTGAACCTCGTTGGCGATATGCCATGCAATCGCTTCGCCTTCGCGGTCGGGGTCGGTGGCTAAAAAAATTTCGCTCGACTCTTTCGCCAATTTCTTCATATCGCGCACGACTTTTTCTTTGCCTTCGATAATCTCGTAGCGCGGCTCGTAGTGATGCTCAAAATCAAGTCCGATTTCTTTTTTCGGTAATTCTTTGATGTGTCCAACGGAAGCAAACACCGTGAACTCTTTGCCGAGATACTTGTTAATCGTCTTGGCTTTTGAAGGCGATTCAACAATTACCAAACGCTTGCCTTTGGCGTCGGGCGTCGGATAGTCCGAAAATTTTTTGGAGGACGTCGCTTTCGCTTTCGGCGACGCAGATTTTGAAGAACTTTTTTTCGTTGCCATATCGCGTTAATGTTCAGTTTGAAATGCTCATATATCACTCGTGAACAACCGTTTCCACACGTTTAGTCTTGGCTTGTTCATTTTTGAGGGTTGCAAAAAAAGGGAAGTCAAGCGAAAAAACAAATCCTGATTGTTGCCTCGCTCAAAATATTGAGCAAGTTCTATTGATTATTTCACGACCGAGAATTGAACGATTGGACTTTTGAACGATTCCGAAACGGCTTGCAGTTCAAATGTCCCTGCTTGAAGTTGCCACGCAAATTTTTCATTTGGCGCACATTCTCCAACTACTTTACCGTTTAATTTCCACTGAATTTTTTCGGCGGTAATCGGCGCATGGGCTGAAAAAAGAAGCCGCTGAAACTCCGAACGCAACGTGCCATCAAGCGCGAAGGTCATGCCTGATTTCGGGAAAAGAATTTCAAGTTCCTGCTCTGATGTTTTAGCAAGTGCCATTTGTAGCGAATCGGATTCAATCGTCGAGAACGCGCGCGGGGGCAGTTCTTTATGTTGCGACTCCGCCCACTCGCGATAGAGCGCGGGATAATCCACAAAGACTTTTTCGCGCACAAATGCGGACGGCGTAAGGTCAGTGGCTAAAAGTCCGTTGCGCACGTCAATCCGAAACCGCTTGTGAAAGGTGCATCGGCGTTTGGGTTCTTTACCGACATTAAATTTTTCTTCAATCGTTGCCTTGCAGGCTTCGCCTTCCAACTCGCCTGAAATCGGGCAAATGCGGTGCACACGGATTCCCTGCGGCACATCGAAACTCGTTTTGTGAAAGCCACTCCGTTCAGGAAAGCGTTTGGAAAGGAGCATCATGACGTCGTGCATTAAGCTTCCTGCGCCGTCGACGCCTGAAATGCCGCGCATCGGCTCGTTGTTCGAGTTTCCCGACCACACACCAACGGTGAAATCTTCCGACACGCCGAACGCCCAATTATCGCGATAGTCTTTCGTTGTTCCCGTTTTGCACGCCACCGCAAAGGGAAAGCGCAAGACAGAATTTGCTCCGAAACTGGCGCGACGTGCGGCGTTATCGTTCAAGATGTCCGCCGTGAGATACGCCACTTGGGGCGAGAAAATTTGTTTGCTTGTTTGATTTGTTGTTGGAGTTCTCACAGTATCGCCATTTTCTGTGATGATGGCTTTAAGAACGGATTCTTGAATCATTTTTCCGCCGCGTGCAAAAACGCTGTAAGCGCGAACCATCTCAATTAAGCGCACATCGCTGTTGCCAAGCGTGAGTCCAAGCCCGTAAAAGGTAGCGTCCTGATAAAGCGTTGTAAAATCAAGGCGTTTGAGCCTGTTGTAGAGTTGCTCGACGCCAATATGCTCCAACACCTTAACAGCCGTAATGTTGTAAGAGCACGCCAACGCTTCGCGCAAGCGCACTGCACCGTGAAATTTTTTGTCGAAGTTTTGCGGAAAAAACATCTCGACACCAACTTCGCTTGATTCATCGCGCCGACCTTGAACTTGAAACGACAGTGGCAAATCGGGCAGAAGCGTTGCAGGTGTGTAATCGCCCTCGAGCGCGAGCGCGTAAGTAAAGGGTTTGAGCGCAGAGCCGGGCTGACGCGAGCCTGTGGCAACATTATACTGCCCATCAATTTGCGCATTGAAGTAATCAGCAGAGCCGACCATCGCTAAAATTTCGCCCGTACGATTTTCCATGACGACGAGCGCGGTATTTGTTACACGGTTTCGTTTGAGCCGCTCTAAATGCGACTTTGCCAGCTGTTCGCATGCTTGTTGCAAGTCGAGCTCGAGCGTCGTCCAAAGTGCTTTTG
>JBDNCJ010000049.1:0-25890 GCA_046719715.1 Chloroherpetonaceae bacterium
AGGAGAGGGTTAGGGTGAGGTCATAGATTTCTTGCTCAACACATTCGCACCCTATTTAACCTCACCCTGTCTGCTGGCGCAGACGTCCCTCTCCTATGAGGAGAGGGATAAATACGTCGCCTTTTCTCTCCTATCCTTTCAGAAAAGCGTTGGGGTGAGGTCTTGTCCCCTCTTCTTTCAGGAGAGCGTTGGGGTGAGGTCTTGTCCCCTCTTCTTTCAGGAGAGCGTTGGGGTGAGGTCTTGTCCCCTCTCCTTGTAGGAGAGGGTTAGGGTGAGGTAAAACTACTCCTTTCGCAAGTCCTCGTGCGTTCACTCGCGAACTTGATTCTGACGGGAGAGCGCGAAACTTGCAATCTTGCGAATCAAGGCGGGATACTCCAACCCCGCAACCTTTGCAGAGCGCGCAAGACCCGCATCAGCCGAAATGTCGGGGTTCGGATTGACATCGACGACAAACGGCTTGCCTTCTTTTGAGACGCGAAAATCAACGCGCGCATAGTCGCGACAGCCGACGGCGTTAAAGACGCGCAACGCAATTTGTTTGAGTTCAAGTTCAAGTCTCGAGTCAATCGGTGCAGGGCAGATGGGTTTCGTTTCTTTGTATTCCACGCTGTCTTCTTCCCACTTGGCTTTATAGGTTACAATCCGTGCAAAGCCTTCGGGCATGGTTTCAAAACTAATTTCGGAAATCGGCAAAACACGAGGCGCATTGGGGTGACCAAGTTGATGCTCGTAATCGCTATCGCCTAAAATCGCCACATTAAACTCTCGCCCGTCGACAAATTCCTCGACGAGTGCCGGCTGTTTGTAGGTGCGCCAAATCATCTCAACTTGTTCTTTGAGAGCCGATTCGGAATAAACAACAGAATTATTTGAAATTCCCGTGCTGGCGTCCTCGTGTTCAGGTTTAACAATAAGCGGAAAGGGAAGCGACGTAGAAATTGCTTCTGATGGCTTAAAGACATTGAAGCGCGGCGTAGAAACAGAGCGGCGAAGTAGAATTTCTTTCGTCTTTGCTTTTTGAACACAAAGCTCGAGCGTTTTCGCAGGTGAGCCAGTGTAGGTAATGTTGAGTAAATCAAGCGCAATCGGAATAAAGACTTCGCTTTTTGAAATGCGATACGTTCCCTCAAATAAATTGAAGACCGCATCAGGCTTGATTTCCATCAGTTGCTCCATCAAAAGAATAATATCGCCCGTGAAAGCCAGCGGACTAACTTTATACTCTTCCGAGAGCGCAGCGGTAACGGCATTGACATTTTCTAAAATGCCCATTTCCGACTTGACGTCGTGTGTAAGCGAAAGCCTATCCGGAACGGAGTTGTAAATTACGGCGATGTGCTTCATACGGAAATAGGTTCAAATTTTCTAAGCAACTCGATGCACTTTTCATTTTGGTGCGGAAGCCCGATTGAAATTCTCAAACAGTGCGGTAATCCAAAGGCTTTGAGTGGACGTGTAATCACCCCGTTTTGTAAAAGATATTCGGAAACCGCATTCACGCGCGCTTCATTGCCGTAGTCAATCATCACAAAGTTTGCCCACGAGGGAATCCAATTCAAACCAAGTTCGGTGAAAACTTCGGTGAAGAGTGCGTAGCCTTGACGATTGCCGGCGATGGTTTGATGCAGGAAGTCGTCGTCGTCCAACGCCGCGAGTGCGCCCGCTTGGGCGAGTGAATTGGGTTCAAAAGGCAGTTTAACTTTCATCAGATTGGTGATGAACTTATCGTGTGCAAAGCCATAGCCGACGCGCAACCCGGCAAGTCCGTAGCCCTTTGAGAACGTGCGAAGCGTGATGACATTGTCGTAGCGATACGACATAGAATCGGGATAATCCAAATCGCTCGATGCAAATTCAAAATACGCTTCGTCCAAAATGATAATCACGCGTTCCGGCACACGCGCCATGAAGGCGTCGAACTCTTCGCGGGTGAAAATCGTGCCGGTTGGATTGTTCGGATTGCAAAGGTAAATGACTTTGGTGTGGCGGGTAATACGGTCGGCGATGCCTTGTAAATCAAAGCGATAGCCGTCTTTCATCGGAACGCGTTTCAAAGTTAAGCCACTTGCGTTGGCAAGCACGTAAAAGCCGATGAAGGTGTTTTCAGAAGTGAGCAGTTCGTCGGTGTCGGAAACAAAGGTGCGAAGAATGTTTGCCATAATGCCTTCCGAGCCTGCACCGACGGCGACATTATCAATCTTCAACTTAAATCGCTCGGCAAGTTTTGCGCGTAATTTGAGCGCGGCGGGGTCGGGGTAGTAATTGACATCGTGCATCGCCTTTTGCATCGCTTCAATGGCTTTGGGCGAAACGCCGAGCGGATTTTCATTCGAGGCAAGTTTATAGACTTCCTGCAAGCCGTAAAGCGATTTGATTTCTTCAATGCTTCTGCCCGCCTTATACGGCTCTAAATTCTGAATATGCGGTGGAACAAGTTGCGTTGTCATGTTTCTCAAAGTTGACTTCTTGAATAGATTTGAAAGATAGGATTGTATTTTGCTTCGTTCAATACTTCGGCTATGAAAAAACTTCAAGAAAAACTTCAAGAAGCAAAAGCGTGGGTTTGCTCACGTATCTCAATTCCTGAAAACATGATTGCGCTCACGCTGGGTTCGGGATTAGGTAATTTCGCTGAGCGCGTGGAAAATCCAACAGTCATTCACACCAAAGAAATTCCGCACTTTCCAACACCAAGCGTTGCAGGGCATCACGGCGAACTGATTTTCGGAACGGTGAAGTCGAAGCCCGTCGTGCTGTTGAAAGGGCGCGTTCATCTTTACGAAGGAAGAAGCGTCGATGAAGTAACATTTTATGTTCGATTGCTCGACTTGCTCGGCGTCAAATCGCTGATACTCACCAATGCGGCGGGCGGTGTGAATCCGCTCTTTGATGCGGGCGAACTTTGCTTGATTGTTGATGTCATCAATTTAATGTTCACGCCGAACCCCGATGTTTCAAAATTATCCAAAGTTCATGAGCCTTTATTTGACAAGGCTTTTCAGAGCGTTGCCAAAGCAAGTGCGCGCAAGTGCGGGATTTTGCTTCGCGAAGGCGTTTATGCCGGCTTGCTCGGACCTTCCTACGAAACGCGCGCCGAAATCCGAATGCTTCAAACATTAAGAGCCGATTTGGTGGGAATGTCGACCATTCTCGAAGCCCACACCGCCAAGCGGCTGGGAATGAAAGTGCTGGGAATTTCGCTCGTTACCAACAAGGCGGCGGGGCTTTCCGACGAAACGCTCTCGCACGACGACGTGCAACTCGTCGCGCAACGCGCACAAAACGAATTTTCAACGCTCATTGAAGAAATTATCGCAAGAAAATAAACTACTCCAACAAGAAAAGTAAGTTACGTCATCACTTTCTGCATGCCCACCCAAATGAATTGCCAGATGTATTCAAAAATTGATTCATCACGCTTTCTGACATATTGAACTGTTGCCTCCCGAAGAGGCTTGTTTTTTTCAGGGTTTTCCGACTTCACGCCGAAACGATTGACGACGAAGGTTTTTAAGCCTTCCATGAAACCGCGCTCTTTGCGTCTATCTTCCGAGAGAACAAGCATTCGCAGGTTGTTGTATTGCGGGCTGACCTTGCCTCGTCCAACACCATTTGAGACTGCGCAATAAACTGAAACGATCGAGACCGTTCCCGATTCCAATTTCACACGGGCTTCGGGTTCAAGAAAATGATTGAGCGTGGTAACATCTAATCCCGAAAGCACGGCTTTGAACGTCATATCAAATGATGGAGAGAGGAGCGGCATGGTTAGCTCGGCTTTAACCAACGCGTCGCCCATTAATCGCGTAGAGGCATGAAGTCGTAACGGCGTTTTCGCGGTCATTTTTTCAGGGAAGTTGCTGGCGTTTTCAACAAGTCCGTTAATGGCTTCAAAGCGAATCGCGCCTTCGCGCACAAACGGTTGGCGCGTTGCATACACGACGCGGCTTTTGTGAATGCGCATGCTGTCGATGTGAAACTTCGTATTGATTTTCGCGATGGCTTCGTTGGGCAGTGATGAGTCGGGAATGCGTGGCGGATTCGGGATTCGCTTATCCGTCATGGCATAAACACTGAGACGATGAAGTTCGGCGAAACGTGCAACAAATTCACCGCCGAATAGAAGTCGCTTGTAGTCAATCGAGTGCAGTTTGAGCGAATCAAATTTTACCTTAACGAGCGTCGGACGATATCGATGATGCTTACAAAACTCATCGTCGTTCATTGCCGGCGCAAACGAAAAGTCTTCAACTGAAAAAGTTGAATCTTTCACGGAAAGATAAACGGCATTGAAGGCGACTTCATAGAGCGTGTTCGGAATTTGCCTGCGGTATGGATTAGCAACGAAGCGAAAATCATCGAAATCGAATTGAATCCGCCTTGAATCAGAGTCATTAAACATGAGCGAAATATTTTCCGCAAAAAGAGAGACTACGAGGCTATCGGGACGCTTGACACTTTTTGCACCTCCCTCGATGTAGTTGAGCGACGCGTCTTCAATTCGTACCGAATTAATGCGAAAACGCTTGACATATTTTTCCAACACATTTTCCGAAAAAGTACGGCTCGCGTCGTGCGTTGAAACTGCGGGCGAAGTCGCACTCGAGGAAGTTTTGCTCGCGTTTTCTTGGAGGGTTTTGAGAACCAAGTTCGGACGTTTGATTTCAAATCGTTCAACCTCAATCGAGCGATTTAAGAGATGAACCCATTTCGGCTTTGAAATCAAAATTTCATCGAGGGATATTTCATAGTTGGCGGAAAGAGATTGCACTGCTGAAAGTTTAAACGGCACCAGTTTCACTTTGGTGGCGCGAATCTCATCGGAATCAATCAAGAGCGAATCAATTTGAAGCGTGTAGAGGCTGTCGGTTGAGGCAATGACGACGTCGGCGAGGCGAGATTTCACAACGCTCGAGAGCGCGGCGCGGGCGATTAAAAATCCAACAAGAAAAATTACAAGCGTCGTGCTTATCAACCCAAGCCCAACATAAAAAAACAGTCGCTTTGGTGTTATGGCTGACGGCGAGCGTTGCGTCATAATCAGGTCGTTTGCTTTCGTTGATGATGACGAAGATAACTGATTCCCAAGTTCAAAAGGCAAAGCGACTCGCCCCAACGGTCGCCAATGTGTTGACGAATAGTCAAACTTTGCGTTTGGTAGTCAACGGCTTTTTCAAATACGCCCAAGTCCTCGTAGAGAATCCCTAAGTTTGAAAGCGTGTAGGCTTTATTGGAAAGCAATTGGAGTTCCTCTTGAATGCTCAGCGCCGTCAAGAGATAATGCTCGGCTTTTTCATACTCTTTGTGCGACTGCAAAGTCAAGCCGATGTTGGCAAGCACGATGGATTGAGCGGCGCGTTGTCCCAACCCCTTGAAGATGGATTCGCTTTCAAAGTAGCATTTCAAGGTGTTCTCTTTATCGCGCAGTCGGTCATAAACCGTTCCGAGATTGACGAGTGCGGAGGCTTCGCCGCGTCGGTCTTGAAGCACTTGGCATTTGCTCAGAGATTGTGTGAGAAAGAAAAGGGCGTCGTTGAAATTCGCTAATCGTTGATGAATGATGCCGATGTTAATCATCGAGTAGGCTTCGCCTTTTGCATCTCCGATTTGCTTGCAAAGCGAAAGGCTTTCGTGATGAAGTTTCAATGATTCTGTGAAATTGCCTTGTCGTTCAAATACAACGCCGAGATTTCCAAGCGTGAAGGCTTCACGTTCGGGATTTGAAAGCCGCCTGAAAAGCGTTAGGCACTCGTTCAAAACGGCGTGGGCTTCCGCATAGTTTGACGAGGCGTTGTAGAAAAGCCCTTGAACCAAACGGCTTTCGGCGATGCCCTTCAAGTAAGAAACCGCATTGCTGAGCGCGAGCGATTCGTCGGCAAGTGCGAAAGAAAGCGACGGGTGTGTGATGCGGAGATTGAAGGCGAGAGTGTTAATAACGTCAATGAGTGCTTCATCGGAGCTAATCTCGGCGACGTTCGTTTCAAAAGAGGAGCGCGTCTCAGGGAGACAGTCAAGAAGCAGGGGACGAATTTTCTCGATGATGTTCTCGCGACGCATTTTTAGCCCAACTGTTCTTGAAGCGTTTCAGGTTCGCTCGTTGGAAGTTTGCACGCATAATCTACGCACACGAAGGCGGTCGGCTGTTGCGCGCTCAACGTGCCGAGAAAGTCCAAATGCGTTGCCGCTTCGGGCGAGGCATGAAGCAAGACTTTATTCGGCATAAATTTTTCGTAAATCACTTTGCGAAGGCTCTTCATTTCAGGTGTTTCGAGCGCACCTGCCAAAATAATTTGCTTTGGCTTTTGAAGGTAGAACGAAAGCGCGACGAGCATTTGCGGCAAGTAGGTCGGGGCTTTTTCGATGAGTTGGCTGAAATAGAGAAGCGTGTTTTCGGCAGAGGTACGGAAGTCGTGGCGGTCGGTCATTTGTGCAAGGCGGAGCAGGTTGAGCGCGGCGACAGAGTTGGGCGAAGGCTCGGCGCCGTCGTGGTCTTCTTTGATGCGCAAAATCACGGAAGTATCGCCTTCTTGGGAGTTGAAAAATCCGCCATGCACTTTATCCTCAAATCGAGTTTGCATGGTTTCTGTCAGGCGAATCGCAAGGGTCAAATATCGCGGATTGAGCGACGATTCGTAGAGGTCTAAAAGGGCTTGAACGAAAAAGGCGTAGTCGTCGAGTTTTCCGTCAATGCCTGCTTCGCCTTGTCGGTAGCGGCGTAGGAGCGTATGCGTTTCTGAATTGTAAAGTGTCTTCAAAATGAACTCTGTGGCTCTTATGGCGGCGTTCAGATATGTTTCATCGCCCAACACTTGGTAGCCTTTTGCAAAAGCGGAAATCATCAAGCCGTTCCAAGAGACGAGGATTTTATCGTCCAAGTGCGGACGCGGACGCTTGGCGCGAACGTCAAAGAGTTTGGCTTTCGCAGAGTGAATGAGGGCTTTAAGGTCATCTTCCGACATGTTGAATCGCTTCGCCGCGCTCTCGAATGTGTGAAGTTGTATTAAGATGTTTTTTTTGATGAACTCGCCGTGCGGGTCGCTGGGTGCGTTGCCGCTGGGTTTGACATTGAAGAGAAAAGAAAAAATTTCGCTCGCCTTTTCGCCCAAAATGTCATCGATTTCTTTTTGTTCCCAAACGTAGAATGCGCCTTCGGTTTTGTGGTCGCTCTCGAAGGAGGGAAGGCTGTCGGCATCTTCAGCTGAAAAGAATGCGCCGCCGAGAGCCTGCGTGTCAGAGACTTTGTCGGTCATATCGCAAAGAATGTAGTTGAAGATGTCGCGGGCGACATGGGCAAAGTAAGCGTCGTGAGAGAGTTGAAAGGCTTCGAGGTAAGAGATGGCGAGTTGGGCGTTGTCGTAGAGCATTTTCTCGAAGTGGGGCACGTGCCAGTATTTGTCGGTGGAATATCGGGCAAATCCGCCGCCGCCTTTGCCTTCAACGCTGATGAGGTCGTGCATGCCGCCCATTGCCATTTTGCGAAGCGTGAAGAACGACATGTCTAAAGCGCGCTGGTCGCCGGTGCGTGCATAGTAGTTGTGCAAAAAATTCAGAATGACGGCGCGAGGAAATTTGGGTGCGCCCCCGAATCCACCCCATTCCGAATCGAATTGGTTGGCAAATTGAGCGGCGGCTTTATCAAAGACTTTCGGTGTCAGCGTAACTTTTTCGGCATCGTTGAGTTGGGCGGTGTAGGATTTTAATTGTGCAACGACATTCTCGGAAACATTAACAATCGCGGCGCGTTCCGATTGCCATTTTTCCGCAATGCGTTCTAAAACCGTTTTGAAGCCGGTGCGTCCGTAGCGGTCTTCGGGTGGAAAATAGGTGCCACCGAGAAACGGCTTCAAATCAGGTGTGAGCCAAACAGACATAGGCCAGCCGCCGCTTCCCGTGGAGGCTTGAACATAGGTCATATACACTTTATCAAGGTCGGGGCGTTCTTCGCGGTCAACTTTGATGGGAACAAAATACGTGTTCAACACATCGGCAACTTCCTCGCTCTCAAACGACTCGTGCTCCATCACATGACACCAATGGCATGTTGAGTATCCGATAGATAGGAAAATCGGCTTGTCTTCTTTGCGGGCTTTTTCGAAGGCTTCTTCGCCCCAAGGATACCAATCCACAGGGTTATGCGCGTGTTGCAAAAGGTATGGGCTTTTTTCACTGATGAGCCGATTCGTGAATTTATGTGTTGTCGTCATGGCTGTGGTTGTAAAGTGAGATTGAATAAGACGCGTTCAGGAAAAATCTGTGCGCAATTACATCTGAAAGTAGTTCATAATCGTGTTCAAGTCTTTATCGCCGCGACCTGAAAGGCAAATGACGAGTGTATCATCGGATTTCATGGTGGGCGCAATTTGAATGGCGTAATGAACAGCATGCGCCGTTTCAATCGCACAGATAATTCCTTCGGTGCGAGCAAGCATTTTGAGCGCGAGCATGGCTTCGTCGTCAGTAACGGATTCATACTGAACCAGTCCTAAATCTTTCAAGTAACTATGTTCGGGACCGACGCCGGGATAATCCAATCCGGCGGAAATCGAGTGTGGGAGGTCAACTTGTCCGTCATCGTCTTGGAGGAGATACATCATTGCGCCGTGCAAAACGCCGGGCTTGCCTTTGGTGAGCGTTGCCGCGTGTCGTCCGTTTAATCCTTCGCCAGCCGCCTCAATGCCGACAAGTTTGACGGTTTGGGCGTCGTTCAGAAACGGATAAAACATGCCCATCGCGTTTGAGCCACCGCCGACGCACGCCGCAACAAGCGAGGGAAGTTTGCCTTCACGCTCGAGAAGTTGCGAGCGCGTTTCTTTGCCAATCACGCTTTGAAAATCGCGCACCATCATCGGATACGGGTGCATGCCGACGACAGAGCCAATGATGTAAAAGGTATCGTCAGGATTCGTAACCCAGTCGCGTATGGCTTCGCTGGTAGCATCTTTAAGCGTTTTGCTTCCAGAAGAGACGGGCACGACCGTTGCGCCGAGCAACTTCATTCGAGCCACATTTGGGGCTTGTCGATGAATATCTTCTTCGCCCATATAAACGATGCACTCCAAGCCGAAAAGCGCGCAGACGGTTGCCGTTGCAACGCCATGCTGACCGGCGCCCGTTTCTGCAATGATGCGGCGTTTGCCCATGCGTTGGGCAAGCAGGATTTGTCCAATCGCGTTGTTGATTTTGTGCGCGCCCGTGTGGCAGAGGTCTTCGCGCTTTAAGTAAATTTTTGCGCCGCCGAGTGTTTCGGTGAGGCGTTTAGCGAAGTAGAGTGGGGTAGGTCGTCCGACGAAATGTTTAAGAAGGTCGTTAAACGCATTCCAAAACGATGGGTCTTGTTGAGCGGCATTGTATTCGCGTTCTAAATCATTGGCATTTTTGATGAGGGTTTCGGGGACGAACTTTCCGCCGTAGATGCCGAAGTGTCCGCGCGAATCAGGAGCATTGTAGGTGAGTGTATTGGTCATAAAACTGCTTGTGAAACGACTTGTTGGAAATTACTTGCCGAAAAGTTTGCTGAAAATTAGTTGGTCGTGATGGGCGTCGCCGCTGAATAGATGACCCATTTTTTTCTGTTTGGTTTCAAGGTAATCTTTATTGATGCTGTTCGGAATGATTTCCAGCGGGACGCGCTCGACGACCTCCAAGCCGTAACCCTCGAGTCCGACGACTTTCTTCGGGTTATTGGTCAAGAGACGCATTTTTTTTACGCCCAAGTCGCAGATGATTTGCGCGCCGATGCCGTAGTCGCGCAGGTCGGCTTTGAAGCCGAGTTTTTCGTTCGCCTCGACGGTATCCATGCCTTGATCTTGCAGGTTATAGGCTTTGAGTTTGTTGATGAGACCGATGCCGCGTCCTTCTTGCATGATGTAAAGCAGAACGCCGCGCCCTTCGCGCTCAATCATCATCATTGCCGTTGCGAGTTGTTCGCCGCAGTCGCAACGCATAGAGCCGAAGAGGTCGCCGGTGGCGCAACTGGAATGAACGCGAAGCAGAACAGGCTCGCCATTCGTCACATCGCCTTTGACTAAGGCAAGATGATTTTTATCATCAATAAGGGTTTCATATGCGATGAGTTTGAACTCCCCGAAATGCGTGGGCAGACGGACTTCTACGGCGCGTTTGACGAGTTTTTCCTTCTGCATTCGATACGCCACGAGGTCTTTAATCGTAATCAGTTTCAGCCCGAATTTTTCTTTGAGTTTAATCAGTTCAGGCAGACGCGCCATAGAGCCATCTTCGGAAAGAATTTCGCAGATGACGCCGACGGGCTTAAAGCCAGCAAGACGTGCTAAATCGACAGCGGCTTCGGTATGTCCGACACGGCGAAGCACGCCGCCGTCCATTGCACGCAGTGGAAAAATGTGTCCCGGACGTGCAAGGTCGGAGGGCTTCGTTCTATCATCGGCTAATTGCTGAATCGTAATGGCGCGGTCGAAGGCAGAGATGCCCGTCGATGTGCCGGGCAAACGTGAATCGACGGAAATCGTGAACGCCGTTTCGTGAAGCGAGGTGTTCTGTGAGACCATCATATCGAGCTCAAGTTGCTCAACGCGCTCGCGTGTCATCGGCACGCAAATGAGCCCCCGACCTTCCTTTGCAAGGAAGTTGACCATGTCGGGCGTAACATTCTGAGCCGCCGTCAAAAAATCGCCTTCGTTTTCGCGGTCTTCATCATCGACGACGATAATCAACTTGCCATTCTTGATGTCTTCAATCGCCGATTCAACCGAATCAAACGGACTTGTCATAACTGCAAAAGAGGTTTGAGTGAAAAAACATGGAAAAAGGTCAAGATGGAAAGCAAAACGGCATATCGCGTCGCCAAGTTGCTCAATCCGCCTTGACCTTTTGCGAGCGTGATAAACGCCCTGAAATAATGTGATAATTAGCGTCCTAAGGCTTGAAGCATCACTTCACCGATGTGCGCCGGATTTTCTGCAATGTGAATCCCCGCCTTTTTCATGGCGGCGAATTTTTCTTGCGCCGTGCCTTTTCCGCCTGAAACAATCGCACCCGCGTGTCCCATTCGTCGACCGGGCGGCGCGGTGCTTCCTGCAATGAATCCCACGACGGGCTTCTTAAAATTCTTTTTAATGTAAGCCGCCGCTTCTTCTTCGGCACTGCCGCCGATTTCGCCAATCATCACGAGGGCTTCGGTGTCTTTATCTTTTGCGAACATCTTAATCGCATCAATAAATTTCGTGCCGATAATCGGGTCGCCGCCGATGCCGACGCACGTCGTTTGACCCAGCCCCGCCTTTGTCAGTTGGCTGACGGCTTCGTAGGTGAGCGTGCCGCTTCGCGAAATCAATCCGACGTTGCCTTTCTTGAAAATGAAGCCGGGCATAATGCCGACTTTGGCTTCTTCAGGCGTGATAACGCCAGGACAATTCGGACCAATAAGCGTCGCGTTTTTTTGTTTGACGAAAGCATAAGCCTTCATCATATCGGCAACGGGTATGCCTTCGGTGATGCAGATAATCACTTCAATGCCGGCGTCAGCCGCTTCCATAATGGCGTCGGCGGCAAACGGCGCAGGCACATAAATGATAGACGTGTTGGCTTTCGTATTCTTGTCGCGCACCGCTTCGGCAACCGTGTTGAAAATCGGAATCGGACGGTTGAATTTGTCCTTCTCGTTTCCTTCATACATCATGCCGCCTTTGCCCGGCGTAACTCCGGCAACAAGGTAGTCAACGCCGAACTGCTTGCCGTATTCCAGCATTTGCGACGCATGAAAAGTGCCTTCGCCGCCCGTAATGCCTTGCACGACAAGGCGCGTTTCTTTTCCAACTAAAATGCTCATGTTGAACTTCGGTTTAGATTATGAAAAGTGGTTTTTTTGAATGTGAACTACTTATTTCTTTTGCGCTTTAACTTTTGGAGCATATCTATGTCGGTCGGTCTTTGAGCCTTCCTGTTGCGAGTTTGTTCGTTGTCAGGTCGTCGAGATTGATGAAATTGACCGCGACACCATCAATCATCTCTGTTGATTTCCTTTGGTAGCATTCGTCAAAGGTTACGCCCGGTATGGTCGTAAGAATTTTAACTTGCATCGGGCGAACACCAAAGCGAATCAGGGTTTTTTCGGTTAAAGACAGTTTCTCTGCGAATGAAGATGGAGAAAATCCAAAGCGAGTAAGTGCCGTGTAGAGATTTACGGCATTTTCCTGCGAGGCTCTTACCCAAATATCCAAGTCGCCTGTCGTGCGTACATAGCCGTGAAAACCTACCGCATAACCGCCAATCACGAGATAATCAACATGGTGCTCGTTCAGTAATTTCAATAACTCTTTGAAGTCGTCTGGTAGCGCTTTCGTATCCATAGCAAAGTTCGCGCATTTTTTGTAGGTGTTTGAATCGCTCTTCCAACGAGAGATTGGCGTAATAATCCAAATCGGATTCGTCGGCTTCTTCAAAGGAATTGAAGATTTGAACGGTGAGCTCGAGTTGTCGCTTTTTCATCGTAGTGCCTCCACAAGTTTTGATGCGCCAATTAAGGTTGATTCTGCAAATAAATTTCCTACGAGTTGTAAACCAATCGGCAGATTTTTACGATTCAAGCCAATCGGAACGCTGATAGCGGGCACGCCGGCAAGGTTCATCGGAACGGTGTAAATATCGGCAAGATACATCGTGAGCGGGTCTTGCATTTTTTCGCCGAACTTAAATGGCGGCACGGGCGACGTCGGCGAAAGAATCACATCGACTTGCTCAAAGGCTTTGAGATAATCGTCGCGAATGAGGCGGCGAACTTTTTGCGCCTTGCGATAATAAGCATCGTAATAGCCAGCGGAAAGCACGTAAGTGCCGAGCATGATTCGGCGTTTGACTTCCTTGCCGAAACCTTCCGAGCGCGAGTTGACATACATCTCGGTCAGGTCTTTGATGTTGCTTGAACGATAGCCGTAGCGCGCGCCGTCGTATCGAGCAAGGTTTGACGAGGCTTCAGCAGTCGCAAGAATGTAGTAAGTCGCTAATGCGTATTCAGAATGTGGAAGAGAAATTTCAATCACCGTTGCGCCTTGCGCTTTGAGGCGTTCCAAGACGGCTTCAATCATGACTTTGATTTCTTGGTCGAGCGCGTCGGTGAAAAATTCTTTCGGAACGCCGATGCGAAGTTGCGCCGCGTCAAGTGTAGCGTGGGCATAAGGCTCGACGGGTTTGTTGGAAGAAGTCGAGTCCATCGCGTCTTCACCCGCCATCACTTCAAGGGTGAGTGCGGCATCTTCGGCAGTTTTCGCTAAAACGCCAATTTGGTCAAACGACGAGCCGAAGGCAACCAAGCCGTAGCGCGAAATGCGTCCGTAAGTAGGCTTCAAGCCAACGACGTTGCAGAACGACGCCGGTTGGCGCACCGAGCCGCCCGTGTCCGAACCAAGTGCGACGAGGGCTAAATCGCCACCGACCACCGCCGCCGAGCCACCCGAACTGCCGCCCGTTACACACGACTCATCAATCGGATTCTTCACCGCGCCAAACGCCGAATTTTCATTCGAACTGCCCATCGCAAATTCATCGAGGTTTGTTTTTCCCAAAATCACTACATCTTCCGCGAGCAAGCGTTCAACGGCGGTTGCGTTGTAAATGCTCGTAAAATGTTCCAGAATCTTTGAGGCGCAGGTTAGTTTTTCGCCTTTAATGGCAATGTTATCCTTAATTGCAATCGGCATGCCGAAAAGTTTTCCAATCGGCTTCCCCGATGCCAGTTTTTCATCTAACGCCTTTGCTTGCACCAGTGCCGACTCTTTGAACACGGCGAGATAAGCGTTCAAATGCGCCTTTGCTTCAATGCGCGAAAGGTAGGCAGAAACAACCGATTCAACCGAGATGGATTTTGAGAGAAGTTTTTCGCGTAAGTCGCGGTAAGATGAAAAAACAAAGTTGCTCACAAGAGGTGCGATTTAAGTTGCGGCTTGAAATATACAAATCAAATCAAGAATGATAAACGCACAATGAACGAGGAATTTCAAGAGAACACGGATTGAACGAATTTTTGGATTGCGGATTGTGGCGTGTGGAGTGCGGATTTGCGACGCAGTTAAGCATTAAGAGTGATGCGTGAAGAGTTGAACGGGTTTTCCGCCGCCACGCTTGCGGAGTGCGGATTGGCGAAGGGATTATCTGTGAGTGCCCGTCTTATCCGTCTTATCCGCGTTCCATTCTTCAAGCCAGAACATCAGTTTCAATGAACAATGAAAAATGAGTAACGAAGCGCGATAACTGCCTCGTTACTCATTCCTCGCTACTCATTATTCATTACTTGACCAGCATCATCTTCTTTGTTTGAACGAAATTGCCCGCCTGCGAGCCTGACGAGCGCGCTTCAAGACGATAGAAATAAACGCCTGTGGCAAGGTTGGCGGCGTTCAGTGTGAAGTTGTAATAGCCTGCGGATTGGCGCGCATTGACGAGCGTTGAAATTTTGCGCCCGAGTACGTCAAAGAGTTCCAAGCGCACGTCGCTTGCGGTAGGGAGTTGATAGGTGATAATCGTGCTTGGGTTGAACGGATTCGGATAGTTTTGTGCAAGCGCAAATTCTTTCGGCAATGTGCTACGCTCTTCCGTGATGGGTGATGGCGTGCTAAGCATGGTGAAGTTCAGCGTAATCGGCACGGTGAAAACGGAATTGAGCGTATCGGAACTCGTAATGCGAATGGCGGCGGTGTAAGTGTCGGTTTCGTCAAGCCCCGCCGTATTGACTCGAACAAGGTGTTCACGCGACGCACCCGATTGAAGCGTATCGCCTTGAAGATGAGAGACCGAGACAAACTTGCCGCTCGTGGTGGAAAGAATCATGTGGTAAGGAAGCGACGAGGTCGTCGGCGTCAGCGAATCGGGTGGCGGGGAAGTGTTCAAGAGCACGCCCGCGCTGAAATTGCCGAAACTTAAATTGCCTGTGCCCGGTCCTTGATAGTGCGTGGTTAAACTATCCCAAGAGGCACCGATGATGTAGAACCTGCCCGATTGTAGCGTGAGGTTCATCGGTCCTGAACGCACGAAACCGTCGAAGGGCGGCTCCATGACCACATCGTTGCTCTCAAATACTTTCGCGTAGCGTCCTGACGCTGTGCTATTTTCATAGACGAAGAATTTGAACTTCGTCGACGGGCGATAAAGGAAGTGATAGGATTGAATTTCTTTGAGTTTGGTTGTTTCTGTAATGGTATAGAGATTTCCTCGAAAACGGTTCGCGCCCAAGAGCGTATTCGTTTTAGAGCCCATCACGTCGTTTTTGAGTCCGCCCAATCCACCTTGAAGTTCCAAGCGATAGTTTAATTCGCTGAACGGCGCGCCGGTGTTAGAAACGGTCAAAGTGGCTTCTGAGCTGTCCAGTCCCGTTAGGTTGAAGGTGATGCCTTGCGTCGCGCTCACGCTCAAGGTTGGATTGGGTTTGCGCTCGAGGAGTATCGTGATGGTGTAAATCGTAGAATCGGTCGGGGCATAGAGCGTATCGACGCGCGAGATGTAGCCGGTTGGACTGGTCGGATTGAGCGAGGTTGCAAAGAGATACATTCCCGTATCGGGCAGTGCGAAACTGAACTTACCGTTAGTGGTTGTGACTTCGATATCAGAGTTCAGGTTTTTAACGCGTGCGTTGCGGAGCGTATCGCCGGTTTGTGCATCAATCACGAAGCCGTCGACGCGGAAAATCATCGTCGAGGAAATGTATTGATACGCCGCCCACACATCGATAAGTCCGTTGCCAAAGGTATTGTCAGGACCGGCCGCGCCTAAATCCGTCGCTGTTTCATAAAGAATATCGCGGATTTGAACGCCGGTCAAAGACGGATTGACTTCTTTGAGCAGCGCGATTGCGCCCGCCACGTGAGGGCAAGCCATAGATGTGCCGCTCAAATTGCCGTAGCCCGTTGCGGAATTGGCAGAGCGCACATTGACGCCGGGCGCGACGACCTCGGGCTTAATAATGTTAGCGCCGCAACTTGACGGACCTCGGCTGCTAAAATTGGCAATCGCATTTGTATTCGCGTCAATTGCGCCGACCGTGAAGATGTTGGGATTGTTTTTGGGCGGCGTAAGCGTTTGAGCGTTTGGTCCCGAATTGCCCGCCGAGAAGATGACGGCAGTGCCCATCGTTTCAAGGGCTTGAATGACCGTCCAATATCCGCCTGCGGTAGCACTGCATTGTTGAGAAGCAACGTTGGGGTCTTGATAAGAATTAGCAATCACATCAGGCACGTCGCCGTTATCGATGCCGTTGCTATCGGGGTCAGCCGCCCATTGAAAGGCGCGAAGTGTAAAACTCGTATGCGGACTGAACCCGACGTCAATCGTTGGCGCAGCAATCCATTTTGCCCCGAAGGCAACGCCGATGGTGTCGTTGGTGCTCGCTTGCAGACCGACCATCGTGCCCATCGTATGCGAGCCGTGTTTGGTTGAGCCGTAATCGGTTGGAATGGAAGACGGATTGGTGCGCTGGTCGAGCCAAGCATGATACCACATCACGCCCGCCTCTTCGCCGCGCCATTTTCCGACGAGTGCCGGATGCGTAGCGAAAACGCCCGTGTCTATTCCCATCACGAGCGAGCCTGCGCCGGTGTAGCCAAGTTCCCACAAGCGATGCGCATTGATTCGGCGCAATCCCGGCTCTGAACCATTCGGAACGGAAGAGGCTTGGCTTTGTGAAACAGGGGCATCAAGCTCGAGCAAGCCGTCTTCGTAAATCATCGCCACGTCGGCGCGTTGGGCAAGGTCAAGAATGGTTTGTTTGGAAAGATTGCCCAGAATCATGTTGGCAATCCACATTTGCTCAATTTGTTCGGCTTCGCCGCGTTGGGCGCGTTCGGAAAGTTCATTGAGAATGCCGCGTTGAGATTGTTCGGCAAGAGCACGCAATCGCGAAACGGTTTCGTAATGACGCACGGCTTTCCCCGCTTTACGAGCGGCGAAATTGCGCTCCATCGCGTTGAGGTCAACTTGTTCCGCCATATAAACAATGACGCGCACTTTTTCGTCGGCGCGCATAGTTGCGAGCCGCTCACGCAAACGCTCTTCAACACGCTCTTGCGCGAAAAGCGGCAACGCACTGAACAGCAAAACGAGTGATAGACAAAAACTTTTCATAACTCCTTGATTGAATTGTTGATGAAAAAAGCAGATTGAAAGGTAAGATTTTCTCCGTGTTTGTTCAAGCCAAAAGCAATGGCACGTTTTGAAAAAAGGATTTACTATTTTCGCCTCTTGAAAGCCAACTCAAAAGAACATTTATGAACGCACAACTCACGCCGCGCTGGTCTCGCCTCGTAAAAACAGAAGAGATTGAAACGCCGAAGTATTTCATTGATTGCTACGTGTGCCCCGTCGATTTTGACGAACTGCGCGAAAACAGCATCGATGAGCCGCCCGTCCTCTATGCGTTTGCCGTCTTTAATCACGACAACGAGTATTTGCTTTCCTACGCGCTGGAAATGCGTAAAGCGGTTCGAATGAAAGAAGATGAGACGGAAGAAGAATACATCGGATATTTTTTGGAAACCTACTGCGAGCATCAGCGATTTAGTTGCAAGAATTTTAAAGACGTTGAACCCGACTTTGAAAGCGTGCGAACGATGGTGATTCAATTCATTGTTGAGTATGACGCCGTCGAGAAAATGATGGAATACGACCGAGAAAGTAGCCGAGCGCGCGAAGAGGAATCTTAACGAGAGACTTGCTCGATGTTGCGTGAAAGGCGCGTTGCGGCAATCATTTCTTGCAGGTATATTTTGTCGTGCCGACGCTCAAACGCATTGCCAACGACGACGAACTGCGCGCCCGCTTGAACTTTGCGATGCACATCTTCCGGCGTGCGAATGCCGCCGCCCACAACAAGCGGAATAGAAATGGTTTTTGAAACAAGTGAAATCATGTCTTCGGGCACGCTGTAATCCGCGCCGCTTCCCGCTTCAAGATAAACGAGCTTCATGCCGAGATACTCCGCCGCCAAAGCGTGCGCCGCCGCAATCTCCGGCTTGTGGCGCGGAATCGGCGACGAGTTCGACATAAATTCAACCGCCGTTCTTCTTCCTGATTCAATCAAAAGATACGCCGTAGAAATCGGCTCGAGTTCAAGTTGCTGAATGAGTGGCGCGGCAATGACGTGATGCCCAATAAGATATTCGGGGTTGCGACCGCTCACGAGCGAGAGATACAAAATCGCATCGGCTTCGCGCGAAACTTGCACGACGCTTCCGGGAAAAATAATCACGGGTAAAGTTGAAACGGATTTGATATGTCGGATATACTCATCTAAACGATTTGAAATCATCGTACTTCCGCCAATGAGAATCGCCGTTGCGCCAAACGCGGTAGCGTCTTCAACGAGTTTGAGAAGCGCGGGTTCGTCGTATTTGTCGGGGTCAATCAAAAGCAAAAATCCTGCGCGCTTTTCGGGAAAGGCGGGGAAGGAAGCAAGCAGTTTGTTGAACGTTGTTTGAACGGGCATGAATCACAAGTTTTTAGGAAGATACAAAATCGGGATTGGTCATCGCAAAACAGGGCGGCGTGTAAGACGTGGGAAACCGATTTGAAAATGAGTCTCTGCATGCTTCGGCGTGCGCCGCATCGTCAAAAATGCCGAAGACCGCCGACCCACTTCCCGACATCATCGCCTTCACTGCACCACGCTCCAACATCTCTATTTTCAGTGATTTAACAAGCGGAAACGCCGATTCAACGAGCGGCTCAAAGTCGTTTTCAAACACGTTCAAAAAGGCTTTATCGCCCGTCTCTATCAGGCGTTTCAAGGCGTCGCGGCAGTTCGGGGCTTTGCGTGGAAACGACAAACGCAAGTTTTTATACGCCCATACCGTCGAGACCATTTCGTTCGGGAAAACGACCACAAGCGAATAAGGAAACGTGCAATGTAAATCTGTGAGTTTTTCTCCAACGCCTTCGGCAAAAGCTAGAGCGTTGGTTGAAAGGAAATACGGCACATCGGCGCCCAGTTTGAGCGCAAGTGTGGCAAGTGTAGCCAAAGGCAAATTCAGTTGCCAATAGCGATTGAGATACAAAAGCACCGTCGCCGCGTCGCTCGATCCGCCGCCCAATCCCGCCCCAAAAGGAATAGATTTTTCAAGATGAATCCGAATCCCGCTTTCAACTCGATACGTCTCTTGAAGCAGTTGCGCCGCTTTGAAGCAAAGGTTCGACGAATCCGTCGGAAGCGATGAAAGTGAGCAAGTGAGCTCAATCGTTGGAGACGATGAAAAGGTGAGCGTATCGTGCCACTGAATCGGTGCGAAAATCGTTTCTATCGAGTGATAGCCGTTGGGCAGTTTATTCGTGATGTAAAGCGTGAGGTTGATTTTGGCAAAAGCGTTGCGAATTTCCGACATGGTTTTGAAAAAATTCTGAGGCGACAATTTGTGAAACAAACTTTGAAACAAAAAACCTCTTGTAGGGCTTACAAGAGGTTGCTCAGGTAAAAGTGGGGTTTTCTCACACATTAAACTCTGTTTCGATAAACTGTAAATTAAAGTTGATGAAAGAGCCTAACCGTTGTCCGAATGGATTAAGAAACCATGAGGCGAAACCATTAGGCTCGTTACATCGGAAATTTGTAGCGTTTTTTCGGAAATTCCAAAATGTTTTCCTGAAAGCACTTACGCCTTCACGCCTTCGCCGTTCGCGCTGACTTTATCATCGACGATTTTATTGCCGACAAGCTTATGATACTCGATTTGGAAATCGGGATAAGCAAGGTCGCCATGTTCGCCAATGTCCAGTCCTTCCTGCTCTTCGTCGGCGGAAACGCGAATGCCCATCACAAGTTTAAGCACATACCAAATGGCAAAGGAAATCGCGAAGGCAAAAACGCCGACAAGCAAAATGCCTTTAAGTTGTTGAATCGTTTGAGCCATCGGTGAAAGCCCTGTATCAAGCGCGGCGATGGATTTGGCAATATCCACGTTGTAGAACAAGCCGAGCGCGAGCGTTCCCCAAATGCCGTTGATGAGGTGAACAGGCACTGCGCCGACGGGGTCGTCCAACTTAAACTTATCCATCGCAAAGGTCGCCAGCACCACAAGCACGCCGGCAATCAATCCAATGACTGCGCCTGAACCGATTGAGACAAACGCGCACGGTGCGGTAATCGCGACCAATCCCGCCAAGCACCCATTCAGAATCATCGTAAATTCAAACTTCTTGTTGATGATAAGAGCCATCAGAAGCGCGCCGAGCGAACCTGTCGCGGCAGCGATGTTGGTATTGACGACGATGTGGGCAATCGCCGAGCCGTTGCCCGCCGACATGGTTGAGCCCGGATTGAAGCCAAACCAGCCGAGCCAAAGAATGAACACGCCCAATGCGGCGGAGGTCATATTGTGTCCCGGAATTTGATTCACCTTGCCGTCTTTGTATCTGCCAATGCGCGGACCAAGAACAATGATGCCTGCAAGTGCCGCCCAGCCGCCGACCGAGTGAACGACGGTTGAACCAGCAAAATCGCGGAAGTTGCCGAAGAAATCTCCCTCTCCGGGCGTCATGCCTAAAATGCCGCCGCCCCAAATCCAGTGTCCGGAAATCGGATAAATGAGCGCGACCAAAATGAAACTGAACACCAGAAACGAACCGAACTTGATTCGCTCGGCAACCGCACCCGAGACGATGGTCGCCGCCGTACCAGCAAACACTAATTGGAAGAAGAACTTTGCCCACAGCGGAACGGGCGACCAATTAATCGCCGAATAGTCGCCTTCATAAACCGTTGAGGAAAATGGATTGGCGGAACTGTAATCGCTTCCGAGTGCGGGCGAATTATCTGCGCCGCCCACAAACCACAAGCCTTTTAAGCCCAGCCATGCGTTGCCATCGCCGAACATCAAGCCCCAGCCAAGCACCCAGAACGACACCGACGCGGCGGCAAAAACAATGAAATTTTTCGCAAGGATATTCACCGTGTTCTTCGCACGGGTCAATCCGCTTTCAACCAGCGCAAAACCTGCGTTCATGAAAAACACAAGCATTGCAGCAACAAGTACCCAAACCGTATCCAACCCGACGCGCAAATCGCTGTATGCCGACATCATCGACTCCATACTCGGCGCGCTTGCGGTTGCCACTTCCGTCGTCGCTGGCGCAGCGGTTTGCACAACGCTTTCTTGTGCAGAGGCAAGCGGGGCGAACAGAAACACAGTAAGCAATAGCCTTAATCCGATTTTCGTCATGGTCATTAAAAAAATTAGGTTAATTTGATTAAAAATGCTGTTTTGTTAAGAAAACTACGCAAAAGTATAACTAAAAAAGGTTTCGCGCAAATCTCCCTAATTTTTTTAGGCTGATTGAAATTTTGATGACGAGAAATATGAAAAAGAGAAACAATAAACGAGATGTGGAGGCGGCGTATCTGAACGGTTGGATAGGTAATCGTGATATTTTTGCGTTGTGATTCTACCTGCGCTATGTATTTTGCAAAGCAAATTCAAAAACCGATTCCAACTTACGCTATGCCTAAAACATCAAAGCCTATCAAATTACCCGCGTTTCAAAACGAACCTCCGACCGATTTCAGCAACCCCAAAAACAAGCGCGAGATGGAACGCGCGATTGAAAAAATTCGCGGCGAATTGGGAAAGGATTATCCTGCGCGAATTGGCTCACAGTTGCGTGATGCGTCGGAACAAAAACTCATTTCAACCAATCCCTGCAACTATCGCGAGGTAGTAGCGACCTTTCCTCTGTGCAATAAGACAGATGTTGAAAATGCGATTGGTGCGGCAAGCGAAGCCTTCGAGTGGTGGAAAAAAACGCCCGTCGAGAAACGCGCGTCATACCTCTTGAAAGCGGCGGAAAAAATGCGCAAACGCAAACATGAATTTTCTGCCATGATGATTTTTGAAGTCGCTAAAAATTGGGCAGAAGCCGATATGGACACTGCCGAGGCGATTGACTTTATGGAATTTTACGCACGAGAAGCCTTGCGTTTATGTGCGCCGCAACCCGTCGTCAAATCGCCGAAGTGGTTGGGCAAAGAAGAAAACGAACTCATTTACATTCCGCTTGGTGTGGGTGCAATTCTGCCGCCATGGAACTTTGCGCTGGCGATTATGGTCGGCATGACGACGTCGGCACTTGTAGCAGGAAATACCGTTGTCCTTAAACCCTCGCCTGATGCGCCGTTTGTGGCGGCGAAATTTGCTGAGTTGATGGAAGAAGTCGGGTTGCCAAAAGGTGTGCTGAATGTGCTCTACGGCGGTGCCGAAGTTGGCGAAGCGATGGTCGAGCACCCAAAAACGCGCTTTATTTCCTTCACGGGTTCAAAAGCCGTCGGACTTAAAATCAACGAATCGGCGGCGAAAATGCGCGACGGACAAAAGTGGATGAAGCGCGTCATCGCTGAAATGGGCGGTAAAGACGCCATCATCATTGAGCCAGACGCTAATCTCGACGAAGCCGTCAAAGCCACAATCCAATCCGCTTTCGGATTCTCGGGGCAAAAATGCTCCGCTTGCTCGCGAGTGATTATCAACGAAAAAATCTATGAAAAAGTCATCGACAAACTCGTTGAGAAAGCCGGCACGCTCACGCTTGGCGACGCAACCGAGAACCCGTCCATGTCCGCCGTTTCAAGCGAAAAAGCCTTCAAAAAAATTTCAGACTACATTGAGATTGGAAAATCGGAAGCCAAACTCGTTTTCGGTGGAAAGGTCGATTCAAGCAAAGGCTGGTTCATTGAGCCGACGATTTTCGCCGATGTCGAGCCGAAAGCACGTCTTGCGCAAGAAGAAATTTTCGGTCCTGTGCTGGCGTGCATCAAGGCGTCAGATTTTGACGAAGCCTTGCGAATTGCCAATGATACAGAATACGGCTTGACGGGTGGTGTTTTCACGAAAAACAAGAAAAAGTTGACTCGCGCCAAAGAAGAATTTTTCGTCGGCAATTTGTATCTCAATCGCAAAATCACGGGCGCGCTGGTTGGTGTGCATCCGTTTGGCGGATTTAATCTCTCTGGAACGGATAGCAAAGCCGGCGGTCGCGATTACCTCTTGAACTTCTTGCAAGGAAAATCTATCGCCGAGCGCATCGGCTAAACGCAAAAAGAAAACAGAAAAGTGGGTCAAAGGGTATTCTTAACGCTGTTTTCCCTCTTACTTCCCTTGCTTGCAGTTTCACAAGAACGATTGTGGAAATCATACAGCATATCCAACGGCTTGCCCAGCCGCTATGTCAATGCCATTTTTCAAGACCGAGACGGCGCGATGTGGTTCGCCACCGATAAAGGCGTTGCACGATTCGACGGCGCAACCTTTACGACCTTTGACCGCGAAGACGGCTTGCCCGAAGACTTCGTTGTAGCCATTGCCCAAGACTCAAGCGGCGTTATCTATTTCAAGACCTTCGAGAAAGGCTGGGCGAAACTTGATGCACATGCCTTTCAACCGCTCTCTGAAAACGAAGTCGCAAAAGTCGAGTTGCTTCAAACAAGCCCCTCACATCGCTTTTACAACAAACAGCTTAATCGTCTCATTGTTCCCAACGCCAAAGACGGTCAAACCCAATTCAAATGCATCGACGATGGAGAGCCGTTTGTAGTCAACTGCACATTTGAAGATAAAGAAGGCTCGCTGTGGGTTGGCACGTTCGGGCAAGGCGTCAAAAAAATGCGCTCCGATAAAGTAACACGCTATACCAAAGCAAGTGGCTTACCGAGCAATGAGACAAATGTCGTCTTCAAAGATTCTCGCGGGCGAATATGGATTGGAACAACCCAAGGCGTCGCATGCCTTGACAAATCCGGCATGTTCACGCTTCTAACAAGCACCAGCGATAATGAAAAAATCAACACGGTCGGATTCGCTCAACAAAGCGACACACTTTTGGTTGCAGGACTGCACTACCTTTTTCAGCTTCAAATGAATTTGAAAAACAGGGAACACCTCTACAAGCAGTTACCGTCGCGCATTACTGACGGCGTGTCATCAATACGGCGTTCAAGCAAAGGACTTTCAGGCGAGGGGCAGAGTGCTCTTTGGATTGCTACATATGGGTCGGGCGTGCACTGCATCGACGAACATAGTCAAAGGACTTTCCGTCTCTCTGACGGTTTGGCAAGCGATATGATTGAAACGATTGATGAAGGGGTCGCCTCAATCTGGTTCTCGTCGCGCAATTCGGGCGTTTCAAAATTTCAAGACGGCAAATTCCAAACCTTGACGGCGAGAGATGGATTGCCATCAAACGTCGTCTTTTCCGTCTTTGAAGAAGTTAATCAAAAAGGCGATACAACCGCGTGGATATGCACAAGCAAAGGACTCTTACGCTACAATCAAAGCGGAAAGAAAATCTTTACCACGCAAGAAGGATTAAGCCACGAATCGGTCAGATATGCTTTCCGACAAGCCTCAGGCAAACTGTGGGTCGTAACGCGCAGTGGCTTATGCCGACTTGAAAACGAAGAGAACATAAACGCCCGATTTGTTTCGGTTGGCTCGATTGCCATTCGTCCAAAATCGGAATCATCAATATCAAATTTTTGGTATGATGGCGAAGAGGATAAGTTATGGATAACGACAACCGACGGCGTGATAAGCATAACGCTTCGCGACTTTGCGCCGCAAACCCGAGCACCCATCGCGCACATTTCAAAAGTGGTGATGGATACGCTTCAAGTCTTGTCGCCAACCTCGCTTACGGAATTAGCACATTGGCAAAACACAATTACGTTCACTTTCACAAGCGATAGTTACACAGAGCCAGAGAGGGCAATGTTTCGCTTCCGCTTGAAAGGGTCGGATAAAACTTGGTCGCTGACAAGTGAGCCGAATGTCGTCTATCGCAATTTGCCTGATGGCAAGTATGAAATGGAAGTCTTCGCTATTACTGCCGACGGCGTAGAATCCAAAACGCCTGCACGGCTTGCATTTGTCATTGCGCCCCCGTTCTGGAAATCAAAATGGGCGTATCTTGCTTACGCCGCCATGCTCTTCGGCGCGTTCCTTTTCGGGAGATGGATGGTGCAGAATTGGAACATCATTTTGGAAAATCGCAAACGCCGCTACATCGGTCATTATGAACTGAAGCATCTTTTAGGCGAGGGCGGCATGGGCAAAGTCTATCAAGCCATTGACCGCAGAACAAGGCAGAAGGTTGCCATCAAAGTGCTTCACACTCTATTGCCTCACGACAGCGAAAACCGCCGACGCTTAGCCAACGAAGGACAACTCTTGCGCGATTTTCATCACCCCAACATCATCAAGGTTTTTGAAGTCGGGGAAAGCCAAGAACAAGGCTACCTCGTGATGGAATACTTATCGGGCGGAACGCTCAAAGCGTATTTGAACATGCATCACCCGCTTCCGTTTGAAAAAATCCAACAACTTGCCTTACAAATTTGTGATGGACTTTCGGAGATTCATCGGCGCGGCATCGTGCATCGCGATTTGAAAACGATGAACCTAATGCTCGATGAAAAGGGAGTTATCAAAATAATGGATTTCGGACTGTCGAAGTCGCCGCTTGTCTCAATGAAAACCACGCTCGGCACGATTATCGGCACGCTCGGCTATGTTGCACCTGAACAAATTACAGGCACGGGAACTGACGCCCGAACCGATATTTTTTCCTTTGGCGTGGTGCTGTATGAACTCTGCACCAATCAACTCCCGTTTGCAGGCGAGAACGAAATGGCGGTCATTCATGCCATCTTCAATCGAACTCCGACGCCGATTTGCGACCTGCGCCCCGACTTGCCGAAAGCCTTAGCGCACGTCGTCAAACGATGTCTGCACCTTGACTTGAATGCGCGCTATCAAACGATTGACGAAGTGAGAAGCGATTTAGAAAACCTCGTGAGCACAAAAAATTTCTCGCTCGTTTAAGTAGCAGGACAAAATGAAGTGTGGAAATAAAACAATACAGTCATTGCGAGCGGTGCGAGGAATCCAA
>JBDNCJ010000005.1:0-92884 GCA_046719715.1 Chloroherpetonaceae bacterium
CTGAACATCATGGCACCACCGTCATTCACTTTTTTTATGACAAAGCCTTGAAGACGATTCCGCCCGATAAACTCAACATCGACGACTTCCGCTACCCTGGCCCGAAGCCGCGTCGCAAAGAAACCGCCATTGTCATGCTTGCTGATGGCGTCGAAGCCTCCGTACGTTCGCTCACCAATCCGACCGAAGAAACCATTTCTCAAATTATTGACGTCGTTATTCGCAAACGGCTCGATGAAAATCAATTCAACGAATCCGATTTAACCTTTTCAGATTTGGAGCGCATCAAACAAAGTTTTGTCAAAACGCTTGTCGCCAATAAGCACAAGCGCGTCAAATATCCGGGTCAGAAGATTTGAGGATATTGTGGCGATTTTGATTTGCCCGCTTTCTTTTGCGCGCTGAGCGAGTTGCGTTCCCAGAACACGCCGTTCTCGTAGCCCTGAATGGTTTTATCTTGCGCTGCCAATTCCAAACGCTTTGCCGCTAAACACGCATAGTATTCTTCTTTTTCAATGCCGACGAAACGGCGTCCCAATTTCTTTGCGACCACTGCCGTTGTGCCAGACCCCAAGAACGGGTCAAAGACAAGGTCGCCTTCGCTCGAGCTTGCGAGTATGAGTTTGGCTATCAATTTTTCAGGTTTTTGCGTGGGGTGGTCAGTGTTTTCAGGCATTGACCAAAACGGGACAGTGATGTCGGTCCAAAGGTTTGAAGGCGCCGTGAGTCTAAAATTACCGTCTTCGGTTTCTTCCCAATCCTTTGGCAGTCCGTCTTCACGATACGGCGCAAGCACACGCCGCTTGAGTTTAACCGCATCGGCATTGAAGACATAATTGTTCGAAACGGTGCAGAACCAAATATCTTCGGAGCAATTTTTCCAATTTGACATCGCCCCTCTCCCTTTCTCGCGCTCCCAAGTAATGCGATTTCGAACGATGAGATATTTTTCCAAAACGAGTTGCAACGCGCCCGACATTCGCCAATCGCCACACACATAAACGCTCGCCGTCGGCTTCAACGTCTTCATCAATTTTGGTAACCACGATTCAAGGTATTGAATGTATTCAGACGTGGTGCGCGCTTCGAAGACCGTGCCGTTGAACGATTTGGTCAGGTTATAGGGTGGGTCTAAAATCAAAAGCGATACAAACCTTTCTGGTAAGAAGTCCAACACATCAAATAAATCATGGTGAAGAATTTGATTTTCAAGGTCGCTCATCGACACTGTTGCGCTTAATCTTCGAAGTGCCTTTGCATAATGGACGCGCTCGTTTTCAGAGAGCGTGAGCGTGCGATTTCGTTCTGCACGATGAATTTGAGGCATATATGTCTTCAAGATGCGTTCTTTTCAAGCGAAGTTTGTTTCAGCGATTTGAGATTTTTTGCGCCCACTAAAAACATCGTTGCGCGAAGGTCGTTCATCAGGCGCAAGGCGAATTGCTTGACGGCATCTGCGCCTTCGGGTTCAAATGCGGCTTTAAGAAAGGGCTTAGCAAGTGCGGCAAGGTCAGCACCAAGTGCAATCGCTTTGGCAATCTCGACGCCGTTTGTGATTCCGCCTGACGCAATCACTTGCATTGAACGATACGCCTTCGAGCGACGCAAGCGTTTGAGTTCTTCTAAACACACTGCTGTTGGAATGCCCCAGTTTAAGAGTTCTCGCAAACCGCCTTCGGTGAATCGGGTGTCGCAATTAAATTGTTCAGCGAAACGAAGTTCTTCGACCTTCTGCCAATTTGTGCCGCCTGCGCCTGCAACATCAATTGCCTGCACGCCCCCGTCTATCAAGCGTTTAGCGACTTTTTCAGAAATACCATTGCCGACTTCCTTCGCAATCACCGGCACAGAAATCGAGCGACAGAGTTTCTTCAGTTGTCCTAAAAATCCTTTGAAGTTCGTATTGCCTTCGGGTTGGAAGAGTTCTTGTGCCGCATTGAGATGCACGATGAGCCCATCGGCACGCACAAGGTCGAGCAATAATTTTGTTTGCGCTTTCGTTAATCCTGCCGCAACTTCCGCCGCACCGATGTTGGCGAAGATGGGAATCGTTGGCGCAAGTCGACGCACCACCGAAAAACTTTCGCGATGCGCTTCCGACTCCAACGCTTGACGCATACTGCCAATGCCCAGCGGAATCTTCAACGCTTCGCATGCTTCGGCAAGCACCGCGTTAATTTGCGTCGCCCCGTTGTAGCCGCCCGTCATAGACGACACCATCAACGGATAACTAATCTTCTTTGACAGAAATGTTGTCGAGAGGTCAATTTCGTGAAAGTTCACTTCGGGCGTGGCATTGTGGCGAAATTCGTATTGCTCAAATCCGCTTCGCTTGTTGAAATCGACATCACCCTCGAGACACAGCTCGACATGGCGCTGTTTTCGCTCAATCGTTTGTATGGCTGGGTCGATGCTTGACATATCATCTTGCATTTACGTGGTGATGATTTCTTGAAGAGAAAGTTGTTTGAGAATTTCGCTCGAGTGTTCAAGTTCTTCAATCCACTCGCGCGGAATGTTTTGAATACCGTTGAGCAGTGCGATTGCGCCACCTGTGATTGCGCCTGTTAAAGTGGTCACTCCGCCCATGTTGATGGTTGAAAGCACCGTCGTTTCAAAATCGTTGTGATTACGCAACAGCATGGCTAATGCAAAGTCCACCGCATCGTTTTCTGTCATGGCTTCATCGAAGTGTAACACCAAATCTGTCGGAAAAAGTAAGAGCGCATTAAGGATTTTCGCTTTTGAATCGCCAAAAACACTTGCATCAATCGTTTCGGCATTTAGTTCGCCTTGTTCGGCAATCGCCCGAAAAAGCAAGGAAAGACGGGCGTTTACAGACGTCGGGAAAAATATATTCGTCCATGCCTCAATTGTTTGTTCGCTTGGAAGTTGCAGAAGAAGCGGCAGAACGTCTTTAGAATTTTGCCCTTTGCGTAAGCCCGTCGGCGTGGCGGTTGAGTAGTATTCATCGGTATAGCCTTTAATGCCTTTGAAGTACATTCGAACAATGTGGTGGGGTTTGTGATTAACGGGTAAGCCGAGCGCATCGCCAATCAGCGTTCCGAGTATAAAGGCTTTTTCTCTTTGCGTCATTGTCTTTCTGTCATTGCTTAAATTTCAGTTCTTGAATTTGAAAAAACATAACACTTCGCCAATGCCAAGTCCAAAAAAATCATCGAGAATTTCTCCCGACCTTTTGACCGTCGCTGAAAAAAGCAACTACAACGCCACTTCTCGTTACGACGATGTCGCCACATTTCTTTACGAGTTGAAATCTCACAGTTCGCAACTGACGCTTCACACGTTTGGCAAAACGACCGAAGGGCGCAACTTGCTGATGGCAGTATTTTCTGACTTGCCGATTTACTCGCCGATTCAAGCCTTGAAATCTCAAAAGCCGATTGTGCTTTTGCAGAACAACATTCACGCCGGCGAAGTCTGTCCCAAAGAAGCCTCGATGATGCTGATGCGCGAACTCGTCTTTGGCAATTTGAACGCGCTCTTGAAAGACCTGATTATTCTTGTGATTCCAATTTACAATGCTGACGGCAACGAGCGCATGAGCGAAGCCAATCGGCTTTCTCAAGTCGGTCCTGAAAAAGGCGTCGGCGTTCGCACTAACGCGCTGGGACTCGACCTCAATCGCGACTACATGAAAATCGAAGCCCAAGAAACCGAACACCTCATTCGCGACGTCTATGTGCAATGGTCGCCCGACGTGATTATCGACGGACACACCACCGACGGCTCACGACATGGCTACGACCTTACCTACGGCTTTCCGCAAAATCCAAATGCTTACAAAAAACTCATCGACTTCACGCGCGACACCATGCTCCCCGCTGTGCGCGAGCAAATCAAGAAAGATACTGGGATTGAGATGTTTTACTACGCCGACTTCGTCGACTTCCGCCACCCTGAAAAAGGCTGGGCAACTTACTCGCACCATGCCCGCTACGGCGCTTCCTACGGCGGCTTGCAAAATCGCATCGCTATTCTGATGGAAACTTACTCCTACGTCTCGTTCAAACGGCGTATCACTGCGGCGTATCACTTCATGCGTGAATGTTTGGAATTTACTGCCCGCAATGCTTCGAGCATCAAAGCCCTTGTGCGCGAAGCCGAACTCGACGCAATTAAGCGCGGCACCGTCTACGACCCGAAGAAAAACATCATTGGAATTGACATCGAGAAAATCGCCTTTGAAAAACCTGTTACCGTTATCGGCTACGAAATCAAAGAGAAAAAAAATTCCGACGGCACTGTAACCTACTTACCCACGAACAAGAAGAAACTTTACTCCGCACCCTACTTCGGAAAGTATCGCATCACACGAAGCGTGGCGCGTCCTGTTGCTTATCTAATCCCCAAAGCCGAGCATCGCATCATTAGAAAACTCAAACAGCACGGTGTCGCCGTTGAAACGCTCTTGCGCGAGTTCACGGCGAAGGTTGAATACTTCAAAGTCAACGACGTCAAGGTTTCCGAGCAGTGTTTTCAAGGGCATCGCGAAGTAACCATTTCCGTCGAGCGCGTCCCGATTGAAAAAGAATTTCACACGGGTGATTTTATTGTGCCCATGAGCCAACCCGCCTCGCACGTGGTTGCAGGATTGCTCGAGCCCGATAGCGACGACAGCCTCGCTCATTGGAATTACTTCGATAATTACCTCACCGGCAAACTGCGTTACGAAAAAGACTTCATCACGGAGTATGAATACAACCTGATTGATTTGCCAAGAACGCGAGAGATTTATGAAAAACTGATTGAAAAAAATCCCGCCCTCAATGACGAGCAGAAGCAATCGGAGAAGATGAAGTTTTTCTTGACGGCGGTAGGCTACGAAAACGAATTCGTCAATCAAATTCCCGTCTTTCGCCTTGTGGAGCAAAAGGCTTATTCCGCAGTGGTGCACGGAGAGTAGCCGTGCGGTGCGTCCAGACCGAGTAACGCATGAACGCCGCCGCCACGTCAATAGCGATGGATTTTTAGGCGAACGTACTCGGGATTTAACTCCTTGCCAAAGCGGATTTTGTTGCGCGTAATTTAGGAAGATTTCCTTTTTTCAATTCGGCTCATGCGCGCTATTTTCATTTCAAATCAAACCTTACACATCAAACGCGGTTCAGGCAAATGGCAATCCAACTCAAAACACACGTCGCGCCGACCTCCTCGCTGTTGCGACTTCCCTTCAAATTCATCGCGCGCCTTTGTGAACGCTCATCTCAATGTCGTAACCTGCTCAGAAGCATACATTTCAAAGGAAAATCCGTCGCCGTTAATTTTATTGACCTGAACAGCTTTCCAGAGCAAACCCTGCTTGCCGACTGCGACGGCATCAGGTATGAACTTGAGTTGCAAGACGAGATTCAACGAATGATTTACTTCAATTACTATGAACGGCAAAGTCTGAAAAGAGTCCTGACATTGATTCGCGAAGGGAGCACTTGCTTTGATGTTGGAGCGAATGTCGGTTTCTATGCGCTCAATTTTGCAAGAGCGGTTGGTCGCACAGGCAAAGTCTTTGCGTTTGAAGCCAACTCGTCTGTTGCCGAAAAGTTAAAGCGGAATATCGCTCTCAATGCGTTTGAGCCCATTATTGAAGTGGCGGAGTGGGCGGTTTCGGACAAGGTCGGCGAGAGTGTGTTCTCAATGACTTCAGACCAAAACAGCGGCTGGGGTCATCTCGGTGAAGATTCAAGGTTCAAGCACACGATTGTCAAAACCAACACGATAGATAATTTCTTCGAGGAAAAGGGTTTGGAGCACATCGATTTGATGAAAGTCGATATCGAAGGCGCGGAAGACCAACTCATTGAGGGTGCCGTGCGCGTCTTATCCGAAAAGCGCATCAAGCACATTTACATGGAGTTCTGCAAGATGCATTGTGATGAAGTTAAACATCGGCTCAACCATCTCGGTCAATTTGGATATTTGCCCGACGACGGAGACCGTGCAACATTGCAAAAAATGATGCGCGACGAGGTGTATTCAAGCGAACTTGTTCAGAACTTCCTGTTTCACGCGGCGTAGGGTACGCTTGCGCCCATCACGAGCAGAAGCGTGATAATGAATAAATATGCTCGTTTCATCGTCGTCTCCGTTTATTTGTTTTGGTTTGTCAAAGCGGCTTTCAGCGCGTCCAATTCTTTTTTTTGCTGAATCATATACAGCGTCAGTTCTTCAATTTTTTGAAGCAGTTTGGCTTGGGTATCGCCTAAGCTCACGCCGTTTTCCTGCACCTCTTTTTACCGCACAATCTCGTTTAGCATACGCCCGTCGTAGCGATGTGGCTCTTTCAGACCAAGCAAGGCGTGCAGTGTCGGCGCAATGTCAATCACAGCGGATTTTTGAGAGAACTTTCCTCGCCTAATGCCTTTTCCACAAAAGAGTATCGGCACGTGCGTGTCGTAGCGGTGATGCGTGCCGTGCGTTGTGCCCGTCTGGCGATACGAAAAAAAAGCGTTCTCTTTCAGCACGAGTTTTACATCGCCACTCCTTGCAGGGTGAAAGGAGTTCATCACCATAGTGCCGACGGGGTCAAATTCCAGCACTTCTTGCAAGTTCATCAACTCTTGGCGCGTGTAGTAATCCACAATCCCACTGAGGTGCATGCCCATTAAGCCGACGAACTTTTCCACTTCCCCCAATTCATACTTCTTTTCAGCAATTTCTTTTTGATTGAGATAGACTTCGCTGTTTGTAAAGGCTTCAATCACATTTGGATAGAGCGTATCGACGGCGGCTTTGAGCGAATCGAGAAACGGCTTTTCGTAGAGCCGCAATCCGCCTGCGGTTTGTTCGGGAGTCGGCGCGACGCCATGGTCGGCGGTGAGGACAAAGAGGCAATTTTCAAAACCAATCTTTTTATCAATGAACTTGAAAAAGTCGTCGAGTTGGCGGTCGAGGCGAAGCATTAAATCTTGCGCTTCGTGGCTTTCGTAGCCGAAGATGTGTCCGCAATAATCGACAGTTGAGACGGATACGGTGAGCACGTCGGTTACGCCGCGCATGCCGAGCGATTCGCCCTCGATGGTTGCTTTGGCGAGTTCAAGCGTGAGTTCAGAGCCGAAAGGTGTGGCGGGAATTGGGTCATAGAGTTTATTACGCTTGAAGAGTGGATTATCGGCGGCGGTCCGAAGGTCAAAGACTTTGTGCGGAAAAATCGGTTCGCTTTCGCCGATGAGCGTGCCTTCGCCGAGCGCGTTATCGATGTTGGTGTAATTTTTTTCGGGAAGCAATCGAGTCCAACTTTTACCGAGATAGCTTTCAGGCAATTTTTGTGCGTTGAACCGATTGAGCCAATCGGGAAGCGCGGTTCGGTAGTAGGTCGAGGTAATCCAGTTGCCGGATTCGGTGTCGAACCAGTAGGCGGCGTCGGCGCGTTTGCCGGCGGGCAGAATCGCACCCCTATCTTTGAGCGCAATGCCGATGACTTTACTTTGTGGCGATTCTTTTTTGAGCGCGTCGCACACGTTTTCAACGAGCGCGTTTCGCGGCGACATTTTCCCTGCATTTTTTTCAGACGAAATTCCAACGGCTTGAACCGTAGAATCCGACACGCAATACATCTCGCGTTTGAGTTCCCTCGAATACCAATCGTTGGCAATCATGCCGCTTCGCGAAGGATTCACGCCCGAAAGGAAGGTTTGATGCCCGACGGCGGTAAGTGTGTTTGAAAATGTGTAATGTGCTTCAGTCAAATTCGCGCCGTTCTTGATGAGGCGATTGAATCCGCCCGATGCTTTTGTTGCGGGCAAAAAGTGTTTTTCAAGCCGTGTGAGATAATCGTAACGCATTTGGTCGACGACAATGCCGACGACGAGTTTCGGCTTTTCGAGTTTCGGCGTTTGCTTTGATGATTTTGCTTGTGCAAACAGGAGCGCAGGAAACAAAAGAAGTGCAATCAAGACAAGTTTCATGAACGAACTGACTTTGTTGGTTGGGAGCAAAAGTAAGATTTTGCTTGAGAACCCGTGCATTACGATTTTGTTGCGTCCCTATTGAAAGCAGAACACCGATGGAACAGATTGTAAATGATTTGAAGATGAGGGATTTCAAAGTTCATCATTCCGAGCAACGCGAGGAATCCAATTGGACTCCTCACGCAACTCTGTTCAGACAAATCTTGTCCTTCTCAAAGTGACTTCTCTTTTCATTATCCACTTGCTTACACGTCCAAGCGGCGCACGTAGCGGGCGTTGGCTTCGATGAATTGACGGCGCGGCTCAACTTCATCGCCCATCAAGGTTGAAAAGACTTTATCGGCTTCGATGGCGTTGTCGATGCCGACTTGCAAGAGCGTTCTCGTTTCAGGATTCATCGTCGTTTCCCAAAGTTGTTCGGGGTTCATTTCGCCAAGCCCTTTGTAGCGTTGAATGACGATATTCTCCTTGCCTTTGGATTCAAAGCGTTTGACGGCTTCATCGCGCTCTTCTTCGTCCCACGCATACACATTTTCTTTGCCGCATTTGACGAGGTAGAGCGGCGGCTGGGCGATGAAGACTTTTCCTGCCTCGACGATGCCGCGCATATAGCGAAAGAAGAACGTGAGCAGGAGCGTGCGAATGTGCGAGCCGTCGACGTCGGCGTCGGTCATGAGGATAATTTTTCCGTAGCGCAGTTTTTCGGTATCGAAATCGCCTTCGCCGATGCCGGTGCCGAGTGCGGTGATGATGGTTCGAATTTCATCGTTCTCGAGCATTTTGTTGAGGCGTGCTTTCTCGACGTTCAAAATTTTGCCTTTGAGCGGCAGAATGGCTTGGAAGCGTCGGTCGCGTCCTTGTTTGGCTGAGCCGCCGGCGCTGTCGCCTTCGACGATGTAGAGTTCGCACAGTTCGGGGTCGGAAATCGAGCAGTCAGCAAGTTTTCCCGGAAGTGAAAAGGAATCGAGGGCGGATTTACGGCGTGTGAGTTCTTTCGCTTTTCGAGCGGCTTCGCGAGCCTGTGCCGCGCCAATGGCTTTCTCGATGATGATTTTCGCCACGCCCGGATTTTGCTCGATAAATTCCGAGAGTTTTTCGTTGACCATCGTCTCGACAATCGTCTGCGTTTCGCTGTTGCCGAGTTTGGTTTTGGTTTGCCCTTCGAATTGCGGTTCAGGCACTTTGACGGAAACCACGGCGGTTAAGCCTTCGCGATAATCGTCGCCCGTCAGTTGCAAGTTCTTCGCCGATTTGAGCAGGTCGTTTTTCGCGGCGTAGTTGTTGAACGTGCGCGTGAGGGCTTTGCGGAATCCGGTGAGATGCGTGCCGCCTTCATGCGTGTTGATGTTATTGACGTAACTGAAGACGTTATCTTGATACGAACTGTTGTATTGGAAGGCGATTTCGACGGCGGTGTTGTCTTTTTCACCTTCGATGAAGATGAGTTTTTTCGTAATCGCCATGCGATTGGCTTTTTTGTCGAGGTCGCTGACGAATTCGGCGATGCCGCCTTTGAAGTGAAATTCTTCGCGCTGTCCGTCGCGCTTATCCTCAATAATGATGGTGAGATTGCGATTGAGGTAAGCGAGTTCGCGCATGCGTTCCGCGAGCGTCTCAAACCGAAATTCGCGATTCTTGAAAATCTGCGGGTCGGGCATGAAGGTGGTGCGGGTGCCGGATTGTTTGGATTTGCCCGTCTCCTTTACGTCGGCGTTAGGAATGCCGCGCTCGTAGCGTTGAAAATAAACTTTGCCTTCGCGCTGCACTTCAACTTCGCACCACTCCGAGAGCGCGTTCACGACGCTTGCGCCGACGCCGTGCAAGCCGCCCGAGACTTTGTATGAATTTTTGTCGAACTTTCCACCCGCGCCAATCACCGTCATCACCAGTTCCAACGCCGATTTTCCCGTGTCTTTTTTAATTCCGACGGGAATACCACGCCCTCTATCTTGCACGGTGATTGAACCATCGGCATTGATTGAAACATAGATGTAATCGTTGTAGCCTGCCAACGCCTCGTCGACGGAGTTGTCGACAATTTCATAAACAAGGTGATGCAGTCCGCGAATCCCAACGTCGCCGATATACATCGCTGGACGCTTACGCACGTGTTCAATGCCGCTTAAAACTTGAATGTTTTCTGCGCCGTAGTCGACGGCTGGTGAAGCGTTTTTAACTTCTTTTGTGTCAATCAATTCCATTTGAAAACGAGGAAAAATTGTGGCTAAACTTGAAGCGGAATATACAATTCAAACCGCGTTTGAACTCAATGTGCCGCAAGAATTTTTAAGACTTCGTCGACGAGAGCTCGACGTCGCGATAGATTTCAGCAAGCCTTAATTCAAGCCCGTGCGTCGGCAGGTAGATGGTTTCTTCTGCTTTCGTGTAGGAGCGCGTGAGCCAGTCGCCTTCTTGGGTGCGCTTGAAGTGCATCACCAACCTTGACTCCGAATCGACCAGAAGCACATCGGTTAAGGTTTCAATTGCACGGTAGAATTTGAGTTTGGATAAGATTTCGCGGCTGGTATTGGATTTTGATAAGACTTCAAACACAACGCTCGGATTAAGCAAGGTTTTCGGCGTCGTATCTGCAAGTTCAGGCGTGCCGCAGACAAGCACGACATCGGGATAAAAATATCCCCATTCATCTTCTTCCTTGCAATAATTTCCTACGCGCTGGTCGCTGGTAAGCACGCGACACTTTTTGTTCTTTCTGATGATTTCGTTTCTCAATTCACCGATGATATTGGCGCAAATTGAATTGTGCGCAAGTTCCGCCCCCGCCATTGCAATAATTTCTCCTCCAAAAAATTCATGCTTGACGTCTTGCTCTGCCTTTTCCAAGGCGAAGTAATCCTCCTTCGTGAGTCGCCGTTCCAAAACTTTTAGTTCCATAGCCTTTACTTGAAGATGATGTCTTTGACGAATTCTTTGCCGAGCCGCTTGTTCATTTCTTCAATGATGCCCGCCTTTTTGAACATCAGTTCGTTGCGCCATGCGGCGTTTTTGACTTTCACGTAGAGCAAGCCGCGCTCGATTTTCTCGACTTGGGAGACTTTGGTAATGTAAGTGCCGGCGACTTCCGCCCACAGTTTCATCGTGCGAAATTCTTCCGTCGCGCTCTCGAAGTTGAGCTGTTTGTAAAGCGCATCAAAAACGGTGTGAAGTTTATCCGGCGGTCGTGTATAAGCCATTGCGTTCAACGGGAATGTTCGATTAAAATTTGTGTGATACCATCAAATTCTTTTTTCTCGGTGGTGGTAAGGACCGATTGCCCCATGGATTTAAGCAACTCGATAAGGTCGGCGGCGCGGCTTCGGTCGAGTTCGCTGAACACATCGTCCAAAAGAAAAATCGGTTTTTCGTTCAAGATACTTTGAATATAAAAATGTTGGGCAAGTTTAAGGCAGATGACGAAGGTTTTTTGCTGACCTTGTGAGGCAAATTTTTTTACAGACATGTCGTTGATGAAGAAACTCAAATCGTCGCGATGCGTGCCGAACAGGGTTACGCCACGTCGGATTTCTTCCTCTTCAAGTTGTGCTAATTTCAGGCGTACTTCCGATAAAATTTCTTCCTTTGTTGCCTTGTCGCTAATCTTGACGTCGCTGTCGTAGTACAAGGTCGGTGTTTCATCAAACGAGTGAAAGAGCCGATAGGCTTTAAGAAGTTCTTCGGAAAATTCCTTAACGAATTTTAATCGTCGGAACATGATGGCGGCGACGAGCGCGGCGAAGCTTTCGGTCCAAACCGTGAGCAGTTCGGGGTTTGCCTTGTCGCGAGAGAGTTTCATTTCGCCGAGCAATCGATTTCGCTGACTGAGCAATCGTCGATACGCGAGCAAATCTTCTAAATACGCTTTATTGGTTTGTGAAATTGAGGAATCTAAAAAGCGTCGGCGTTCTTGCGGAGCACCTTGAACGAGCGCAATATCAAATGGCGAAAGCGAGACGCATGGAAACTCTCCAACAATTTTCGAGAACGACTCGAGCGGCGAACGATTGACGAAAACCGTCTTACCTTCTTCGTTGGAAAAATAAACCCTCACAGATGCGTCGACGCCTCTATCGTTTTGCCAAACAGCATCAATCTCAAAGTGATTCGTGCCGAACTTTAAGCATTCCGAATCGGCGGCGTTGAGAAAACTTTTGGTGAGTGCGGCGTAGTGAATGGCTTCAAGAAAGTTCGTTTTGCCCGCGCCGTTTCGTCCATAAAAGATATTCACGCCGTCGCCGAGCGAGAACTTTGCATCAGCATGACGGCGGAAATTTTGAATATGAAGCGTGAGGAGTTTCAAGCGTTACACATTGATTCTTACAGGCATGACGAGCATCAAGAGGTTGTTGTTCTTTTCATCGTTGTGCGGTTTGATAATCGTGGCGCGCGTCGGCGTGCTGAGCTCGAGCTTCACTTCTTCGGCTTCAACGTGTGAAAGCGCGTCTTCGATAAACTTCGCATTGAATCCGATAAGCAAATTTTCGTTTTTGAAATCGCATGGAAGCGATTCTTCCGCCGCAGAGCCTTCGTCGGCGTTTTCCGCTGAAATTCGGATTTCTTTGGGTTCAATCTGAAAGCGCACGTCGCCGCGCGAAGAAAAACGCGCCACCCGCTTGACGGCACCCAACATATTGGCGCGGTTGATAATCATTTGCTTGTCGTTTTCAAGCGGAATGACCGCTTCATAATTTGGATAGTTTTCCGTAATCAATCCTGCAACAATTCTCGTTGTGCCGACGACGAACTGCACTTTGCCTTCTTTCGTGCTGATGGACACCTTCACATCGTCGTTGCCTGACAGCGACTTCTGAACGATGGAAAGCACGCGCGCGGCAACAATCGCCTTCACTTTATCGGTTGCCGTTGTTTCGAGCGGTTTGATGAGCCGCACGAGCCGATGCCCGTCGGTGCTGACAGCACGCAGTTCATTCGGCTGAATTTCAAAGAGCACGCCCATCATAGCCGGACGCATGGAATCCGTGCTTGCCGCAAAGAGCGTTGTGTCCGCGATTTTCTTCAATTCATTTCCTGCAATCGTAAATTCCACATCGAAGTCGCCGACTTTTTCTTCCTTTTCACCTTTTGAGATACTGCCCGCAATTCGATACGAGCCTCTATCGGTCTTAATTGAAAAACTCACTTCCCCTTCGCCGTCCTTTTTCTCGGTTTTGAACTCGGCGACGGCGTCATACATGTTCCTCAAAATATCTTGCAACCGCTTCGCGCTCAAGGCCACCGTGCCTTTATCTCCCGACTCCACCGCAACGGAAGTCGTAAATGACACATCTCCGTCCGTCGCAAAAAGCGAGAGCACTTTCTTTTCAAGCGTCAGGACAATCGATTCGTAGCGAAAGTCGGTGGCTTTGGGAGGCAAGGCGAGAACGGCGTTACTTACGGCTTCGGAGAGCGGTTTAATCGAGGAAGTGAATTTCATTCGGCGATATTACGTTTTGAGTTTTGAAAAATTGCTTAATTATGAAATACGTCATGACGACGTGAATATCTTGATAACTTTTTTCCGTCTTTGTAAGTGCTGATAAAACAAGACTTTACGAGAATGACTTTTCTTAATCCCACGTGGAAAAAACGTGAAGGACATATCGCTTTATTCACGTTGATGAGCACTCTGTGAGAATTTAGCACATTAGGCACATTTCTTCAACAACCTTTTCAAGGCTTTTCCACATCGTTCTCCACGTCGTTGATAAAAAAATCAAAGTGCCATAATTTCAAGGCGTTTCTTCAACTCCTCGACGTCTTTTCGAATTTCAGGCGATTCATTTTGCCCCTTCTCAATCGTATTGACGGCATGAATGACGGTGCTGTGGTCGCGTCCGCCAAAGTGCAAGCCGATGGTTTTGAAAGAAGAATTGGTCAAGGTTTTGCCAAGAAACATCGCTAATTGACGCGCTTGTGCGAGTTCTTGTTTGCGCGATTTGCCTTTAAGGTCGTTGGGAGAAAGTTTGTAGTAATCGCAAACGACTTTTTCAATCATTTCAAGCGTGATGTTAATGGTGCGGTCGCGAATGATGTCTTTCAAAACGGTTTTCGTGAGCGAGAGGTCTATCTCGCGTCCGTGAAGCGAGGCGGTCGCCATCAGTTTAATCAAGCACCCCTCGAGCTCGCGAATGTTGCTGACGACGTTAGTGGCGATAAATTGAATGACGTCGGTGGAAAGCGACGTGCCATTGTCTTCCATTTTCTTTTGAAGAATGGCAAGGCGTGTTTCGTAGTCGGGCACTTGGAGGTCGGCGGAAAGTCCCCACGCAAAGCGCGAGAGCAGACGTTCTTCCAATCCGCGTAGTTCCTTGATGGGGCGGTCGCAAGTCAGCACAATTTGCTTGTTGGCTTGGTGAAGTGTGTTGAAGATGTGAAAGACTTCCTCTTGCGTTTTTTCTTTATCGGCGAAAAACTGAATGTCATCGATGATGAGTAAGTCAACATTGCGATAGAAGGCGGAAAACTCGCTGCGTCGGTTGGTTTGAATGGCGTTGATGAAATCAAGCGTGAACTTTTCACACGAGACATAGAGAATCATTTCGGCTTTTTGGCGAGCGCGTACGGCGTTTCCAATGGCTTGCGCAAGGTGCGTTTTGCCCAGACCCACGCCGCCGTAAAGCACAAGAGGATTGAATGTATTTTTGCCCGGCGTTTCCGAAATTGATTTCGCCGCCGCAAAAGCCAGTGCGTTGCAGTCGCCTTTGATAAAACTTTCAAACACATACTTCGGATTCAAGTAACTTTCGTAGCGTTGGACGTTGGATTTGTAAAAGTCAAACGCAACCCGCGACGTCTTTACCTCACGCACGGGGGGTTGCTCAACGGGCTGTTGCGGAAGTTTTACCGTAACCGGCTCAACGGGCGACTGCTGAACGACAACCGAGTAAGTGAGCTTGGCATTTCTTCCGATAACATCGATAATCGTGCGCTTCAAAAGCGTGTAGTAATTCTCCTCTATCCATTCATAAAAAAACTGACTCGGCACTTGAATCGTAATTTCCTCGCCCACTAACTTCAATGGCACGATTGGCTCAAACCACGTCTTGAAACTTTGCTGATTGTTGATGTTATCTCGAATAATGTCAAGACACTTTTTCCATGCCGTTTGGGCGGCGAGTTTTTCCGTGTTGTCGGCTGATTGGCTTTCAAGAGACATAACCCAATGGCTTGAATGAATGGTAAGTAAATTTATCCACGTTGGAAAAGGTATTATCAACAATCCATTTTCACATTGTCGGGCAAATCGGACGGAAGTTCATCGGACTTCCTTCCTTAAAAAATAAAAACTAATCTTTATTCACAAGTAGCCTAAACCACTAAATATCTATTTTCTCGTAGCTTAACAAAGATTTTTAAAAATTATCCACGTGTTTGAAAAATAACGCTTAAAGTCATTATCGTTTTTGGCTTGAAGAGAGATGTATTCTTCACAATTTATCCACAGGTGTTGAAATTGGGATTTCTCCAAAAAACGCTCTCGTGAAAATACCTGAACCCCTGACCAAAGACGAAAATTTTTGAGAATTGCTATTCAAGATGATTCAGTATCGAGAAAAAGGGCGCAATAATACGAGAAAGCGGGTAACGTAAAAAGTTGTTTTTGAAGAACGGAACGTATATCTTTGCGCTCTTTTCACAAAATTTGAAAACTTGCATAACTCATGAAACGCACTTTCCAGCCATCAAACCGCAAACGACGCAATAAACACGGGTTCAGAGAGCGCATGGCGACCAAAAACGGGCGCAAAGTCTTGGCGGCACGCCGTAAAAAAGGACGCTACAAACTCACCGTCAGCGACGAGCCGCGCAAAAGCGTAAAAGGCTAATGCGAAGCGTGAATGGTTAATGCGGAAAATCACCGCCGCACATGCAATCGCGAGCCACACTGAAAAAATGTGAAATCCTGCGGCTCAAAAACGACATAGACGAATTATTCAAAGAGGGGAAGTCTGTCAAAGTGCTTCCCCTCAAAATTCTGTATCAGGTGCCGCCGCCCAACAGAGCGAAGACGGAAGCGACAAAACTGCAAATACAAGTCATGTTCGTTGTCAGCAAGCGGACCTTGAAAAGCGCGGCGAGACGCAATCGAGTCAAACGCTGTATGCGCGAAGCCTACAGGAACTTAAAATCCGAAATCGGCTCAACGCTCTCACAAAAATGCCCATCGGTTCGACAGTTGCGACTTGCCTTCCTGTTTCAATCTGCACAATACGAAATCGTCAATACCAAGCAGATGAAAATGGTGTTGAGAAAAGGAATTGAAAAAATTATCACACGATTGAAGTAAGGGCTTGAACTCAAATTGAAACTATGAACACGCAGCTCCATTGGTTTTGGAAACTTCTCAATGCGATTCCGATTACGCTGATTCGCTTCTACCAACTGACGCTCTCCCCGTATTTTGGTGGCTCCTGCCGATTCCACCCCACGTGTTCCAACTACGGGCTTGAAGCCTTCAAAACGCATAACTTCTTTACAGCGTTAGGGCTGACGGTTTGGCGCATCTTGCGTTGTAATCCTTTTGTAAAAGGCGGGCACGACCCTGTGCCGCAACAAAACTCAAACACAACTTCAAATCATGGATAGAAATTCACTGATTGGACTTCTGCTCATCGGGCTCATCTTTATCGTTTGGATGCAACTGCTTTCGCCCTCAAAGCCAAAACAGCGACCGCTTCCGAAGCAGACGGATACAAGCGCAACAGCAGGCGCAATCATTGATTCAGATTCGCTCAAAAAACTTGAAGCCCTTGAAAAAGCCCGTACCTTCGGCGTGTTCAGTGCGGCGGCAGAAGGCGAAGAAAAACTTATCACGGTTGAAACCGACCTCTTTACCGCTGTGCTTTCCTCAAAAGGCGCAACGCTTAAATCCTTTGTCCAAAAAAAATACCTCAACGAAGAACGCAAGCCGTTTGATTTGATTACCTCGCCCAACGGCGCAACTGCACTCTTCTTCCAGACCCGCGACGGCAAAAACATTACGACCACTGACCTTTACTTCGCGCCTAAATTTGACTCGGAAAAATTAACCCTTTCGGGAAAGCAATCGGGGAAAATTCCCTTCGAATTGACGCTGGCTGATGGCAAAAAAATCGAAATCACTTATACCTTCGTCGGCAATTTGTATCGATTTGACTATCAAACAAACCTGATTGGATTAGGCGACATCGTTCAAAACGGAGAATACCAAGTGGTCTGGAATGGCGGAATTGCGCACAGCGAAAAAAATAGACTCGATGAAGCCATGCGCTCTTACGCCCACGCGATTCAAGCAGGCGAACTCTTGAAATTAGACGCCGAAAAAGCGGGCGAAACCAAGAAAGAAAACCCCGACGGCAAAACGAAATGGGTTTCCGTTCAAAGCAAGTATTTCATCGCCGCAGTCATCGCCGAAAACGAAAGCAAAGGCGCATACCTGCAAGGCTATCGCAACACTGATGATGAAAAACTCATCTTTGAGGATTACACCGTCGCGCTTCGCGAGGACTTGCCGTTCAAGCAAAATGAAGTCAAGGGAAATTTCGCGCTGTATGTCGGTCCGCTTGATTATGATTTGCTCAAAGACAACGGCGTCGGGCTTGAACGCGCCATAGACTTTGGCTGGGAGTGGCTCACACGCCCCTTTGCAGAGTGGCTGATTGTGCCCGTCTTTAACTTTCTCAATCAATACATTACGAACTACGGGCTGATTATCATCATCTTCGCATTTCTCATCAAACTGGTAACCTATCCGCTCACGGCGGCTTCGACAAACTCAATGAAGAAAATGGCGACCTTGCAACCGCAACTGCAAGCCGTCCAAGAGAAATACAAAAATGACCCTGCCAAATTGCAAAACGAACTGGGCAAAATCTACAAGGAAGCAGGCGTCAATCCGCTTTCCGGATGCTTGCCCGTGCTCCTACAAATGCCGCTTCTCATCGCGATGTATAATGTCTTCAGCGCGTCAATTCAACTGCGCCAAGAATCGTTTTTGTGGGCGGACGACCTTTCTGCGCCTGACGCCGTCATTCATTTCCCATTTTCAATTCCGCTCTATGGCGACCACATCGCCGTCTATCCGATTCTCATGGCGATTTCTATTTACATTCAGCAAAAAATTACGCCGCAACAATCTGGCGCAATGGCGGAACAAATGAAAATCATGACCTACATCTTCCCGATTATGATGCTCCTTTTCTTCAATAACCTGCCGGCTGGATTAGGACTCTACTACTTTATGTTCAATGTCTTTGGTCTGATTCAGCAAGTTTACACCAACTCGACCCTTCCGAAACCCGCCGCAAAGCCCGTTCAAGCCGTAACGCCGAGCGGCGCGAAAAAGAAAAAAGAGAAAGTTGCGTAAGTTTGATTCGAACCTAATGATAGAAGCGAGCAATGGAAACCGTAGAAACGACATCAAGCAAATCCGCGAAGACAAAAAAGCGACCAAACCCAACGACAGAGACCGAATTAACCGCCTCTGCCAAGAAACGCTCTGATTACGAACTTGAACGAGGAAAACCGATGCCCAGCTTCATTCACGGAATCACTCAAATGAGAATTGGCTCTGCGCTCTCACGCCTTGATGACTTTATGATTGGTAGTGAAATCACGCTGGAGTTGAACCCGAGCATGACGCCCGACATTCTCATCTTCAAAAAGCGCAAAATGGATTTTCAGCGCGATGAAAAACGCGTCGCCGAAATGCCGCTTACCGCGATTGAGATTCTTTCGGGCACACAAGGCATGGATAATTTTGATGAAAAACTGCCGCGATACTTCGAAGCGGGTGTTCAATCGGTTTGGTTGGTTCAACCGTTTATCAAAACCATCGCTGTGTTTCTTCCCAATCAAGAGCCCCAAGTCTTCACGAAAGGCGAGTTGCGCGACCCCGCCACCAGCATTTCTCTCAATCTTGATGAAATTTTCAAGAATTAATCGCGCCAATGGAAACGCTGTATGCGCTTGATGTCGCGCTCTTTCGCGCGGTCAATGACCAAACGGGTGTTGCGTTTCTTGATGCGTTTTTCATATTCCTCACCAAGTTCAATCAGTCGTGGTGGATTGCGGCACTCGCGACAGTGTTCATTTTCATTCGGCGCAAGTGGGAAGGCGTAACCGTTTTGCTTCTTTGCATTGTCGCGATTGCGATTGCTGACCAAACGGCTTCGCATCTTTTCAAGCCGCTCATTCAGCGCACGCGCCCGTGCTTTGAACTTGCCGATGTGCATTTGCTCATCAACCAGCCGCGCTCGTTCTCCTTTGCGTCGTCGCACGCGGCAAATACGGCGGCTGTGGCGACGGTGCTCTTTTTCTTTTTCGCAAAATCGACGATGCTTGATAAAGGCTTTGTGTGGGTAATGAGCGTTTATGCGTTTTTGGTCGGCGTTTCGCGCGTCTATGTCGGTGTGCATTATCCTTCTGATGTGCTGGGCGGATTTCTCATCGGCGTTGCAAGCGGCGCCTTGACTTATGGCGTGTTTAGTTACATTTGGAAAAACGTGATTGAAGTAGGACGATTGAAAAAACAAAACAACTCAAAAACCTAAACACGATGAACACAGTACATCTCGGCGACGCCTACGACTTTATGAAAAAAGATATTTTAAGAGTACTCAAGGTAGGATTAAAAAAAAGCATTTACGTTCTACCAATGTTCACTGACGAGTTTAAAGGGGAGTACTTGACATTTTACAAAAATTTGACGAGTTATGAAGAGGAAACAGATGATAAGATAAAAGAGATTGTGATAAAGGGCGAAAATAGACGAAATTATTTTAACGACCCGAACCTGAATGATTATATCGTTTTCATTGATCCAAACACAGGAATCAAAGATAGTTATGGCTGGAACTATATTCATTATGATGAGATAGAAATGGTAGCGCGTAACAACAACTTTTTGGTTATCTACGACCAGTCATTTGATAGAAGAAAGGACAGAAAGAAAGAAATTGAATCCAAATTGAAATCTCTTAAAGACAAAAATCTCCACGCCTTTTACCTCAACGCGCAAACCTCCTTTGCTTTCATCTCTAAAAACGAAGAATTGCTGAATAGAGCAAAATGCTTATTGATTAACCAAGTCGCGCTTTCGTGCAGGCTTATTCCTGATGATAAAAATCACGTCAAGTGAAGCCACCAGAGCAAGGCTTGTGCGAGCAAGATTTTGAGAATCATGGCGGTTGGGAAGACGGCGGAGTAAGCGATGTTCGGGGCTTCGCTGTTGGCGAGTTTGCCGATAAAAGAGAGTACGGCGGGTTGTGTTTGTCCGCCAGCGAGTGCGCCGGTTGCCGTTACCCAATCAAGCCGCAGAATCCACATTGCGCCAACAAGCAGAAGAAAGGCTGATGTGAAGGTGAGCAGTGCGCCGATGCTGATAAGCATTAACCCTTGCCCGCTAATTGCGTCGGCGAATTGCGCGCCCGATTTAATCCCCACCGATGCAAAGAAAAGCACCAAGCCGAGTTGGCGAAAGGTCGCATCGATTTCGAGCGGCAAATCCCAAATGAGCGGACCGGTTCGCCCGATGTAGCCCAGCACGAGCGAGACGAGCAATGCGCCGCCTGCAAGTCCAAGTTTCAATTCAAACTCGCCGAGCGGAATTGGAATTTGTCCAATCGCAATGCCAAGCAAAATGCCGAGCGAGAGCGAGAGGTAGTCCGTTTCGCTGAGGGCTTTGGCAGAGTCGCCTAAATACTTGGTGAGGTCGGCGATGCGGTCGGCAGGAGCAACGACGCGCAAGCGGTCGCCACGCTCGAGAATTGTGTCGTCTGTTGGAAAGAAGTCGACATCACCGCGACGAATCCGAGTAACCAGTGCGCCCCAACTGTTTTCCAAATCCAAGTCTTTCAAACGTTTGCCAATCAGACTTTGATTCGTGAGCAAAATGCGTCGGAAATCGACTTGTTTGCGTTCGCCTTCGGGACTTTCAGCGGTTTCTTCTCCAACGGCGTTTCCTGCCGCGCGAACAGTATGCTCCGAGCCGACAATGCGCAACACGTCGCCCTGTTGAAGAACGGTATGGGCAACGCCGACGAAAATATCACGACCACGTTTGATTCGGCTGACCCTCACGCCGAAGGGAATGAGCAACGCCTCGCGCACCGTTTTTCCAACGAGTTCAGAATTTTGCAGCACAAAATTTTTCCCAACAGGTGATTCGGTCTTTGTGCCTGCTGTGGCTTCGGCGCGCACCGTTTCCCGAGCGACATCAACTCGGCGAAGCGACGCAATCGCAAGTGAAATTAAAATCGGAAGCACAACGGCGAGCGGATAAACGACCGAGTAACCGACCGCAATCATCGAGGCATCGGGGTGTGCGCCAATGGCTTCTGTCGCCGCCGCCAATGCTGGCGTATTGGTTAGCGAGCCGCAAAACATGCCCACCAAAATTGCACCGTTCAGCGAAAAGAGACTTGCGCATATCGCCGCAACAAAAGCAACCGTGCCAATCGAGATGATGGATAAGAGCGTCAAGGAAATGCCGCGCTGTCGCAAAATTCGAAAAAATCCGGGACCAGACTGTAAGCCAACTGTATAAACAAACAACAGTAGTCCTAACTGCCCCACCACATCGGGCACTTTGAATCGTCCTTCGCCAAACGCGCCAACTGCTAATCCGACAAATAAAACGGACGCAACGCCCAGCCCGACACCCTTGAATTCAAGCGTTGAAAGCAAGTAGCCGAAGCCAATCGTGAGAAATAAAAGCGCAATCGTGTTTTGGGAGAGAAAGTCGCGGAGTAAATCCAGAACCGTCATGTTGAGCAATGTTCTTATTCGGAAGTAAACGTGCGAAATTTCTCGCACAAAAATCGTTTGAATCTTTCCAGAAAAAGTGTAGCGGAGACGAGCGCGCGGGGCGGTCAGTAAAGCAAGCGTCCGCCGTCGACGCTCAAAACGTGACCGGTGATGTAATCATTTTCGGAAAGAAAGAGCATCGCGTTGACGACGTCGTTTGGAGAGCCGATACGGCGAAGCGGAATTTTTTCAACAATGTCTTTTTCGTATTGCTTGTCGCGCTCATCGTGTAAGAGCAAGGTGCCCGGCGCGATGGAATTGACAAGAATTTTCGGCGCGCACTCTTTGGCGAAGACCTTCGTCAAATGCTGAACGCCGAGTTTGGAAGCGGTATAGGGCGCGTAATTTCGCCACACGAGCTCCGCCGAGACGTCCGACATGGTGATGATTCTTGAAACGAAAGGCTGTTTCATCATCATTTTAGCCGCCTCTTGCATGGTGAAAAACGTGCCTTTAAGGTTAGTATCGACGAGGCTATCCCAGTCTTTTTCGCTCACGGTTGGGAGTTGGGTTGGAAAAAAATTTGAGGCGTTGCAAATCATCAAATCCAGTCGCTCGAAGCGACGGCGGAAAAACATGAACGCGCGTTTAATTGAACTGACTTTTGAAATATCGCAGTGAATCATTTTGGCGTCGGGCGCAAAGGCGTTGAGTTCGGAGAGCGTCTCGAGTGCTTCTTCGCGCGAGGAGCGATACGTGAAGCAGACGCGCCAGCCCCGCTTAGCAAGTTCTATCGACATTGCTTTGCCAAGTCGACCAGAGCCGCCCGTGATAAAGCACACGGGCGAACTCGTCGTGGGTTCAACGCGCTTCGGCTTGCGTTTCAGGCGAAGTGTTTTCAGGTTGATGGACTTGATTGATGATTTCAGATTCGGAAGTTTCATGGTAATGTTCAAGGCGTTCAAACGCGAAAGACCTTGCGTCCCAAATACGCCGCATCGCTTCCAAGTTCTTCTTCGATGCGCAAGAGTTCGTTGTATTTGGCGATTCTATCGGTGCGCGAGAGCGAGCCGGTTTTAATTTGACCCGCGTTGGTGGCAACGGCGATTTGCGCAATCGTTGTGTCTTCGGTCTCGCCGCTTCGGTGCGAAATGACGCTGGTGTAGCCGTTGCGCTTGGCTAAATCGACGGCTTCGAGCGTTTCGGTGAGCGTGCCGATTTGATTGACTTTAATGAGAATCGAATTACCGATGCCTTTTTCAATCCCTTGTTGAAGGCGTTTGGTGTTGGTTACGAAGAGGTCGTCGCCGACAAGTTGAACGCTTTTTCCGAGTTTATCGGTCAAAGATTTCCAACCCTCCCAGTCGTCTTCCGCCATACCGTCCTCAAGCGAAATGATGGGATAAGTTTTTGACCAAGTTTCCCAATACTCCGCCATTTGAAGCGGGGTGAGTTCGCGCTTGTCGGATTTTTTGAAGACGTATTTGCCTTTTTCTTTGTCGAAAAATTCGGAGGCGGCGGGGTCGAGGGCAATCATGACTTCATCTTTGATTTTGTAACCGGCTTTGCCGACGGCTTCGATGACGAGCTCGATGGCTTCTTCGTTGGATTTCACATTCGGCGCGAAGCCGCCTTCGTCGCCAACAGCGGTGTTATAGCCTTTGGATTTGAGAAGCGATTTCAAAGCGTGAAAAATTTCTGCGCCACAGCGAAGAGCCTCGCTGAATTTGGTGAAGCCAAGCGGCATAATCATAAACTCTTGAAAGTCGACGTTGTTGTCGGCGTGTGCGCCGCCGTTAAGCACGTTCATCATTGGCGAAGGGAGCACGCGCGCCATTGTGCCGCCGATGTAGCGATAGAGCGGCAGTCCGGAAAAGTCCGCGCCCGCTTTTGCACACGCCAGCGAAACGCCGAGAATCGCATTCGCACCGAGTTTGGATTTATTCTCCGTGCCGTCGAGTTCAATAAGTTTTCGATCGATTTCGGTTTGCTGTGTTACAAGCATGCCCACGAGGGCGTCGTTGATAACGGTATTGACATGCTCAACGGCTTTAAGCACGCCCTTACCGAGATACTTCGTTTTATCGCCGTCGCGCAGTTCAACCGCTTCGTGCTCCCCCGTTGATGCGCCCGAAGGCACGGCGGCGCGTCCGAACGCATTTTCCGTGAACACATCAACTTCTATTGTTGGATTGCCGCGCGAATCTAAAATTTGACGACCGATGATTTTTTCGATGATTGGCATAACAAAATGGGTTTTTATGAATTAGAAGAAACTGACAAAGGTAAGGATTTTGCGCGACTGAATCGCAGCAGAAGAAATGAACACACGCTATACACCGAAAAAAAACGCTAGCACGCTGTATGCAACAACGGCTGGCGCAAGGGTTGCGACAATAAGCCACAAGAATAACGAGAGATATGTCAATATCAATATGATGAAGCTCGGTGCTTTGAAAACATCGTATCCAGAAACTTGGTCATAGCGAACATCGACTTTGAACCACTGCTGAATTTTTTCAATCCCAAAATTCAGAGAAGACGCGTAGAATTTGATGAACCACACTACATAAAACACCACAACGACGGTCGCCGCAATCATCTGTGTTCTCAATTCTTCGGGTAGACTCGAAATCCATTCGATGACATCGTTCGCCATTAAACATTACCCTTTCGCAATGATTCGCTCCACAAGGCAAACGGCATGCGCGACAGCGCCGTCTTCTTTTCCAACGAATCCTAATTTTTCCGAAGTCGTGGCTTTAACGGAAACGGCATCGAGCTCCATCTGCAAGGCGCGGGCGATGTTCTTGCGCATCTGCAAAATGTGAGGTGCAATTTTAGGCTTCTCGAGCAAGAGCATGGAATCTACATTGACGGGCTTGTAGCCGTGCTTCTCAACGAGTTTGCCGACTTTTTTGAGGAGAAGCATGGAGTCGATGTCTTTGTAGGCGGGATTGGTGTTCGGAAAATGTTTGCCGATGTCGCCGAGTGCAAGTGCGCCCAAGAGCGCGTCGCAGATGGCGTGCAGGAGCACGTCGGCATCGCTGTGTCCGTCTAAGCCTTTGTCGTGGGGAATATCGACGCCGCCGATGATAAGTTTGCGTCCTTCAACAAGCGGGTGAATGTCAATACCGATTCCGATTCGCATAAATGAGGCGTTAAAGGTTGATGAAGTTGATATGAAAGAGTTGCGTGAAAATAAGGTGAGAAAAACGAAAAGCCACCGTAGTGCGGTGGCGATTCTGCATGGTGCTGTGCGCAGATGAGTTATTTTTTCTCGTCTGGTTTCGGGCGTCGCTCGAAAATTTCATCAATTAAGCCGTAGGATTTGGCTTCGCCGGGCGTCATCCAATTGTCGCGCTCGGCGTCGGTATGAATTTTCTCGGCGGTTTGTCCGGTGTGTTTCGCCATGATTTCTTCGAGCATGGTGCGCGTTTTTTGAATTTCTTTCGCCATAATCAAGATGTCGGTTTCTTGACCTTGCGCGCCGCCCGAAGGTTGATGAATCATGATACGCGAGTGCGGAAGCGAGGCACGTTTTCCTTTTTCACCGGCGCAAAGCAGAAACGCGCCCATTGATGCCGCCATGCCAACGCAGACGGTCGAGACAGACGGGCGAATGAATTGCATCGTATCATACACCCCCAGACCCGCATACACACTGCCGCCGGGCGAATTGATGTAAAGATAAATATCGCGCTCAGGGTCTTCGGACTCCAAGAAGATGAGTTGCGCTATAATCAGCCCTGCGGAGTGGTCATCGACGACCGTGCCGTAAAAGATGATGCGCTCGCGCAAGAGACGCGAGAAAATATCGAAGGCGCGCTCGCCGCGTCCCGACGTCTCAACAACCATCGGCACAAGCATGTTGCGCGTTTGATTGATGCTGTTCTCGATGCGCGAATTGAAGAGCTTGTTCGCGTGATAATCAAATCCAAAGTTGATGTTTGCCATTTTTCGGAGAAGGTTGAAATTAAGCTGCCGCTCTGCAACGAATCGTTTCACTGCACAAAGAGCGACAAAAGAAAAACACAGAGATTAGAAAGAAAATTTAATCGTCGGCGTGCGATACTCGGGCAACTTCGTGCCGTCCCAAGAGGGATAGCGATGTCGATACACGGTGGCTTGAATGGCTTGCACGGCTTGTGCGTCAAGGTCGTTGTGCTCCCACTTGATTTCTTTAACGCGTCCAGTAGGCAAAACGACGAGTTTGAACGAGACATAGCCGCGCACGCCGTCCATTCGGCGTTTTGCCGCTTCAATCGTCGGACGCAGTTCGTCCTCGAGGTCGGCGGTGGCATCGCTCATTTTGTCAATATTGACGGGCATCTCGCGCTCAATCACTTTTCCTTCAAGTTCAGGCGGAAGCGTATCGGCGCGGGCTTTGGCGTCTTCTTTGGCTTTAATGGCGGCGAGGCTGTCGTCTTTTCGCTTTTTCTCGGCGAGCGACGCGTCGTAAAGACGTTTTGCCGCCGCAATGGAATCGCGCCGACGTTGCTCCTCGACGGCGGCTAAATCTTGCGCTTGCTTCAAATCAATATCGCTTTGATTCTTGCACCCCGAACAGCCGGAACAGCCCGAGAGCGCAAGGCAAATCGCCGCCGAAGCGAGCGTCGCGGAAACGAGTGAAATGAAGGTGTGTTTCATCTGAAAAAGGTTGGAAAAAAGCATTGCTTGAACAAACGAAGATAAAACAGCGGCACTTCATTTTGAAGTGCTTTTCTGAAAGATTCTTGAATAAGAAACCTCAGTAAAGCGGGTAAGCAAAAAGAGGCGAATCCGCCCGATGCGAATTCGCCTCTCTTGAAAAATAACCGCGTGAGCGAAAGAAGATTAATACATTCCGCCCATTCCGCCGCCCGGAGGCATTGCGGGAGCTTTTTCTTCTTCTTTCTTCTCGGAGATGACAGCTTCGGTGGTGAGCAGAAGGCTTGCAACGCTTGCCGCGTTTTCAAGGGCGGTGCGCGTTACTTTCGTCGGGTCAACGACACCTGCGGCAATCAAGTTTTCAAAAACTTCGGTGCGTGCGTTGAATCCGAAATCATCTTTGCCTTCCTTGACCTTTTGAAGCACGACGGCGCCATCGGTGGTACCAGTGTTGGCGACAATCATACGGAGCGGCTCTTCAACGGCGCGGCGAATGATGTCGACGCCTGTTTTTTGGTCCGCGTTGTCGGTCTTTACTTTTTCAAGCGATTTAGAAGCGCGAATGAGCGCGACGCCGCCGCCAGGCACGATGCCTTCTTGAACTGCGGCGCGGGTGGCATGAAGCGCGTCTTCAACGCGGGCTTTCTTTTCCTTCATTTCAACTTCGGTGCTGGCGCCAATGTTGAGCACGGCAACGCCGCCGGAGAGTTTCGCCAAACGCTCTTGCAACTTTTCGCGGTCGTAGTCGCTCGTTGTCTTCTCGATTTGGTTCTTGATTTCATTGACGCGTGCTTTGATGTCGTTGGATTTGCCTTTGCCTTCGACAATCGTGGTGTTGTCTTTATCAATCACGACGCGCTTGGCTTGACCGAGATAAGCGACTGTGGCGTTCTCGAGCTTGTAGCCTTTTTCTTCGCTGATAACCGTTCCGCCTGTGAGCACGGCGATGTCTTCGAGCATGGCTTTGCGGCGGTCGCCGAAGCCCGGTGCTTTAACGGCGGCGATTTTAAGCGTGCCGCGAAGTTTATTGACGACGAGCGTCGCAAGGGCTTCACCCTCGACTTCCTCTGCGATGATGAGCATGGCGCGTCCTTGTTGCGCGACTTTTTCCAAGACGGGAAGTAAATCCTTCATCGAGGAAATTTTCTTGTCGTGAATCAAAATATACGGCTCGTCAAGTTCGGCTTCCATCGTTTCGGCATTTGTAACGAAGTAAGGCGAAAGGTAGCCTCGGTCAAATTGCATACCTTCAACCACTTTGAGTTCGGTTTCCGTGCCTTTGGCTTCTTCAACCGTGATGACGCCGTCTTTGCCAACTTTCTCCATTGCTTCGGCGATGAGGTTGCCGATTTCAGTGTCGTTGTTCGCGGAAATCGTGCCGACTTGTGCAATTTCCTTTTTGTCGGAAATCGTGCGGCTAATTTTCTTGAGTTCTTCAACAATGGCGGTGACTGCCATATCGATACCGCGCTTCAAATCCATTGGGTTTGCGCCAGCAGTAACGTTCTTCAAACCTTCGCGGTAGATGGCTTGTGCAAGAACGGTTGCAGTGGTGGTGCCGTCGCCAGCGACGTCGGACGTCTTGGAGGCGACTTCGCGCACCATTTGCGCGCCCATGTTTTCAATCGGGTCTTCGAGTTCGATTTCTTTGGCGACCGTTACGCCGTCTTTCGTAACTGTCGGCGCGCCGAATTTCTTTTCGATGATGACGTTGCGTCCTTTTGGACCAAGCGTAACCTTAACGGCGTCGGCAAGTTTATCTACGCCGCGTTTCAAAGCCGAGCGTCCTTCGACGTCAAAGTGAATGAGTTTCGATGCCATGATTGGATAAGTTTAAGTTTTCAAAATTTTTTTAGAACGATGTTGCAAAAACAGATTAGTTAAGAATGGCAAAAATGTCGCTCTCGCGCATGATGAGGTATTCTTCGCCATCGACGGTTACTTCGGTGCCAGAATACTTTCCGTAAAGCACTTTGTCGCCGACTTTCACGCTGGGCTTGATGAGCGTGCCGTTATCGGCGGTTTTGCCCGAACCAATCGCGACGATTTCGCCATGTTGCGGTTTCTCTTTGCCCGTGTCGGGAATGTAGAGTCCGCCTTTTGTCTTTTCTTCCGCTTGTGCCGCTTTCACAACAACGCGATCCGCCAAAGGTTGAAGTTTCATGATAATTTTCCTCCGAAAGTTTAAGTGTGGTATGATTGTGAGTAAAAATGAATTGAACGACAAACTATGTAAAGCGCTTGAAATAAACCGTGTGAATTTTTTAGCACTCAAACGAAGAGAGTGCTAAAAGTGTTGCAAAGATAAATGTTTTTGCGTGCATTGTCAAGATGTTTGCTGTGCAAGAGGGCGTAATGAAGAGAAAAGAGTGTCGGGCGGATTGGATTTAAATTGCTAAGGCGGATTCCGCGTCGAAGGCGCGTTTCAAGCATGTTTCCACCGAATCGCCGACCGCAGTGACGTGTCCCATTTTTCGCCCGATGCGCGATTCGGCTTTACCGTAAAGATGCACGGTTGCGTTGCATACTAACGCCGAAGGAAGCGATTGAAGCGAAACGGGGCGATGGGTTTTTCCCAACACATTCACCATCACGGCGGCGGGTGAACGCATAGACACGTCGCCAAGTGGGTAGTTCAAAATCGCTCGAATGTGATTTTCAAATTGCGACGTCGTGCACGCCTCAATCGTGTAATGGCCGGAGTTGTGCGGACGAGGCGCAAGCTCGTTGATTAAAATTTTTCCGTCTTCTTTTACAAACAGTTCAACACCGAAAACACCAACGCCCTCAATCGACTCAATCGCGACTTGCGCCAAGTTGCGCGCCGCCCACTCGGTTTCTTCCCCAATCTCGGCGGGGGCTTTCACGATTTTGCAAATATGATTTTCCTGAATCGTCTCTACAATCGGATACACTTTGACCGATTCATCGCGCGTGCGAGCGACGATGGTGGCGAGTTCTTTTTCAAATTTCACAAAGGCTTCCGCCATGAGGGCGCGAGAAGGAAATCCCAACGCCGCCATGGCATCAGGAATATCGGCGGGCGCGTGAATCGTGCGATTGCCGTAGCCGTCGTAGCCGCCTGTGCGCGATTTGAGCAAAAAGGGGTAGCGATAATGTCGCCCGAAGTCTTCGGCGTCCTCAATCGAATTTATGGGGGCAAAATCGGCAACGGGCAAGTTGCTATGGCGAAGCGTTTCTTTTTGAACGAGTTTATCTTGAACGAGCGCAATCGTTCGCGAACTCGGAAACACCGACTTGCCCAGCGATTCCAAATACTCGAGCACGCTCGGCGCGATGAATTCATTTTCCAAAGTAATGACCGATGCTTGCTCGGCGAACTTGATGAGTTCGGATTGCTCCGACCACTCACCGACAAATGAATACGGGGTAACTTGACTTGCAGGGCTATTGGGCGTGCGCTCGTAAATAGCGACCGTCATACCTAAACGAAACGCGCTGTATGCCGACATTCGCGCTAATTGCCCGCCGCCTAAAATGCCAATTCTAATCGTCTCCAAGAGTAAAGTTTGGATAAAGTTATTTTGCGAGAATCATCTTGCGCATCTCCGACTGCGTGCCCACCGTTAGTCGATAAAAATACAAGCCGCTTGACAAATTAAATTGAGCCGCATTGAAGATGAGCCGATATGCCCCCGCGCTCTGTCGTGTCTGAACAAGCGTTGCGACCTTTCTACCAAGCACATCAAAAACTTCCAAGCGAACATCGCTTGCCGCCGAGAGCCGATACGTGAAAGTCGTTGTTGGATTAAATGGATTTGGATAATTCTGTGCCAATTCAAATGCAATCGGCACGCTTTGCGGTGCGGAAAGCGGCGGCGTCGAAAGCACAGTAATCTGTCCGGGCAACGTAAAAGCGGGAACGCCAAATGTGGAAAGGTCAATGCGAACCGTGGGCGTAACGCGCTTGACAATCCATGTGTTTGAGGCGATCCAAGTGGTGTCGGGAATTGAGAATAGCGGAAGTGGCGGGAACGGCGGCGGCAAAACTTGTGTGCCGACGCTCGTTGTAATCAAAAAGCGTTTTGCATTGGGGAAAGTGCCAAAGGGAACGCTCACGGTTTGGTCTGAAAGGCGTCTACCGGTTACAGTAATCACAAGCGGAAGCGTGGTATTTGAATCTAAGGGAACGGTAAATGAGCGCGTCAGCAACGTGTAGTTTTGATTGACGGCTTGGGCGAAGCGGTAAGTCGAATACCAACCGGTCAAGGTTTGGAGCGAATCGGCAAGGGCGGGCGGAAGCGTGCCCAAAGGAAGTTCGGCGCCAATGTATTGAAAGGCGGTTGAACCGTCTAAACTGACAAACGACGAATCCCCTAAAACGCCGTCAAGCGAGAGAATAACTTTCGCAGGTCTGCCTTGATAAAATGTGTCGCCAAGCAAGGAGTCGGTCTGTGTGCGTTGTGTGCCGGGAATGACGTTTTGGAGCGTATCCAAGGTGGCGATGCTGTAGTGCCATGTGTAGACTGGTTGCGCTGGGAAAAAAGACGCGGCAGTTTGTGCCGTTGCACAGAGCGAAGTTGAAACGAAGAGTATAAGTAGAATCCACTGCTTCATGAGTTCATGGTAATTGCGTTAAGAGGTGATGAGTTTTTGTGTCGAGTGTTCTCACGACTTTGCCGAAACTTCGGGCTCTGGGAGCGGTTTTGGTTTGACAGCGAGAATTGCGGCTTCATCGACCTCATCAATTTGTTCAGGCGACATAAATTTTTTCGCATACTCTTTGTAGACGCCTGATTTGACGAAGAGATCGAGCAGGTCGGGGTCTAAGTGATGTTCGGCTTTCATTTTCGCCATGATGTTCATGGATTCGCTGAGCGTTTTGCCTTTCTTGTAGGGGCGGTCGACGGCGGTGAGGGCTTCGAAGACGTCGGCGATGGCCATGATGCGGGCGGGAATGGACATTTGTTCGCGTCGCAAGCCTTTTGGGTAACCCGTGCCGTCCATTTTTTCGTGATGTCCGCCGGCGTATTCTGGGACGCGCGCCAAGTTGCGCGGGAAGGGCAGTTCTTCGAGCATTTGGATTGTAACCACGATGTGGTCGTTGATGACTTTACGCTCTTCGGGTGTCAGCGTGCCGCGGCGAATCGAGAGATTGTAAATTTCTTCGGCACTTAAAAAGTCGCGCTCTTCGCCGTTGAGGAATATCTTCTGCGCTCCGATTTTAGCGATGCGATTGATTTTTTCGTCAGCCAAGTATTCACCTCCGATATTGACTTGCTCGAGGAAGCGTTCATCGTCGTCAATTTGCGCCAAGCGTGCTTTGTAATCGGCTTCGAGCGTTTCTTGTGAGATGCCGTTGCGTAGAGATGCGCTGATGTAATGGATGTAAGCATCGCGTCGTAGTATTTCAAAGCGCGTTTTGATGGTGTGAATGCGGTCGTAAATCGTCTCGAGTTTCGTGGCTTTATCCATCACATGCACGGGCGTGGTTACTTTGCCGCAATCGTGAAGCCACGCGGCGATATGCAATTCATACCACTGTTCGGGCGTGAGATTGAAATCTTTGAACATTTCTTCTTGCGACAGGCATGCGGCGCGTGCGAGCATTTCGGTTAGAATCGGCACGCGATTGCAATGCCCGCCCGTGTATGGCGACTTTTTATCAATCGAATCGGCAATCAATTTGATGAACGACTCGAGCAAAATCTTTTGCTCTTCATAGAGGAGTTTATTTTCATAAGCGATGCCGGCTTGTGAGGCAAGCGAGTAGATAAAGAGTTCGTCGCGTTTTGAGAATGGAAGCACTAAGCCTTTCCATTCGTCTAAATTTTGGGAGAGCGGCACGCGAAAGTCGCGCTTTTTATTCATGAGTTGAATAACGCCAATCGGATTGCGCTCGCGATTGAGCATGGGAACGGTGAGCATCGATTTCATTTGATAATTCCACTTTTCATCGAAAGCTCGACCGCCGAAACTATACGGCACGCCGTCGGGAAGATGATAGACGTCGGGAAGCGTGAGCGGCGCGCGCGATAAGGCGACGTAGCCGACGATGCTTTTCGGCGTAATCGGCATAATGAATCCTTCGAGGGGAATGTTGCGGCTCATGTTTTTGGCATAGCGAAAGCGCAGTTGCTTATCGGCGAAGTAATCGTATTCGTCGGAGTCGGTATCAGGTTTTTTTTCAACGAAGTAAAGACTGCCGGCATCGGCGCCTGTCATTTCCATGCAAGAAGTGAGAATCGTATCGAGGAGTTTTTCCGTGTCGCTTTCGTTGGAAAGTGCCGCGCCTAAATCGCTGATGCGTTGTAGTTCATTCTGCGATTCCGAAAGTTCGTGTTGAAGGAGCGCGAAGCGGTGTTGTTGGCGGAAAAGATGTTCAACCCGATGAAGAAGCATCTTGAATGCGAGCGGCGTAACCGGCGTCTCGAGAATATCGATCGCCCCAAAGCGATTGATGATTTCCTCCGTGCCGCCGAGTTCGGTAAAATCGTCTTGTGAGCCGAGCGCGACAATCGCAAGATTGCGGCGAAGTTCTACTGGAACACGTTGCTTGGCGCGGTGAAGCATCGTTGCATCAACCAAAAGCAAGATATCAACGACGCCCTCGCCGCGAGCTTGACGCGCACCCAAGTATGCAACGCCTTGTTGGTATCGATGATACTCAAAGGCGTAACTCATGGCTTTCAAACCGGTCTGAGTAATCGTTGCCGAAAGTCCTACGTCATCGAGAATATGAATCGTTTCGCTGGTCATCATTGATTGGCGAAAAACTTTGCGAGATTTTTTTTGCGAGTCATGTTACAACAAACTGGGATTTTCAATCAATCCACAATCGGCGCGCTTGGTGTGGCTGTCTTCAACGAGAAATATAAAAATCTTCTCGTCATTCTTCGAAACTTTTTCACAATCTCTGAAATGTTGTGCTAACTTCACGAACTACGATTTATAGAATTTAATTTTGCAAGTATGTCGCAGTTTGCAATCGGCATTGATGTTGGTGCAACGTCCATCAAGTTTGCCGCCGTTTCCAAAGCGGGAGAATTTCTTTCCGAAACACATGAGCCGACCGAAGGCGAGAAGGGAAAAGCAACCGTTGTTCAAAATCTCCTTAAAGGCATTTCAACGCTGATGGACGGGCTTGAGCCGTCGTCGCTCTTGGGTGTGGGTGTGGGTGTGCCGGGCGTCGTCGGCTACGACGGTGTGATTAAAACACTGACCAACATTCCCGATTGGCACAACTCAAATTTGGCGACGATGTTACAAACGCAAATGAAGGCGAAGTTTGGCGTGGCGCCGCCGATTGGGGTTGAAAATGACGCGAATGTCGCCGCGCTGGGTGAGTCGGCGTTTGGCGCAGGCAAGCCGTTTAAGGATTTCGTGATGATTACGCTCGGCACTGGCGTCGGCGGCGGAATTATCTTGAACAAGCAAATTTTTCGCGGCTCGACGGGCGGCGCAGGCGAACTGGGGCACATCACGATTGACTTCAACAGCGACGTCTTGCACGCTGGCATTCGCGGCTCGATAGAGGGACTCATTGGACATCGCCAAATTACCGCCTTTGCACAGAAATTGCTGTCGCAATCGCCCTCGCCCATCATTGAAAAACTGTGTGGTGGCGACCTTTCACGGCTCGAACCCAAAGTGCTTACCGAAGCGGCAAACGCAGGGGATAAGGTCGCCTTGCAAGTGTGGAGATTTGTTGGAGAAATTCTTGGCGTTGGAATCGGAACACTGGTGTCGGTGTTAGATGTCAGAAAATTTGTGATTGGCGGCGGCGTTGCAGGCGCGGGCGATTTCGTCTTGAAGCCGACGTTCAATCAAGCCAAACGCTTTTCGCTCGAAGCCATGCACGACGGATTGGAAATTCTGCCCGCTCAACTCGGAAACCGCGCTGGCGTCATGGGGGCGGCGGCACTGTGTTTTTAGCGACCGTCTATGAAATTCATCTTGCTTCTCAATCTTGCCTCAACGCTCTTTATGACGGGCGTAATTTGGTTTGTGCAAGTGGTGCACTATCCGCTCTTCAGCCGCGTCGGCACGGAAACGTTCGCGATATATGAATCCATGCATGCGACGCTCACCACGCTGGTCGTGTTTCCTGCCATGATGCTTGAACTCCTTTCGGCTGGACTCCTGCTCCTCAATCACAAAGAGGACTGGCGACTATGGGCGGGGCTTTTCCTGCTCCTCGTGATTTGGATTTCGACTATGTTCGTCCAAGTGCCCAAGCACAGCGAATTGAGCACGGGATTCAACGCCGCTGTGCATGCGTCGCTGGTCGCCACGAATTGGATTCGCACCGTTGCATGGAGCGTGAGAAGCCTCCTGATGCTGTGGGTGGTGGCTGAGATGATAAAGGATAATGGTTGAATCAACCGACAAGCCATACCCGCACCATACCATGCCGACATTTCACGATGAGGAACTCGCACTGCTTTCCAATCCGCGTTTCTTTGAACAAAAATTACAAGCGACAGAAAAATTGAAACAACTTATGGAAGAGATTCGACCACAAGGCTTGCTGGCGCCGCGCACGACGGATTTTCTGAAAGGGCAAATCGCCAAAGGACAAAAAAGATGCTGTTCGTGAAATAAGGTTTTGGTAAATTCAGTTTCAACGTATCGCCGTCAACTTAAACGCATTTTGAAGTATGTTCGGATTAGGATTTCAGGAACTTCTCATCATTTTCATCATCATTTTGCTGCTCTTTGGCGCAAAGAAACTGCCTGAACTCGCGCGCGGCTTGGGCAAAGGGATTAACGAGTTCAAACGCGCTCAACAAGGCTTAGAGGAAGAAATTAAAAACACTTCAAACGACAAGCCCGCCGGCGAAAAGGAACTCGCCGAAAAAATCAGCCGAATGAGCGACGAAGACAAAGCCAAACTGGCTGAACTGTTGAGCAAAAAGTAAGTTTTCTTGTTGGAGTGAAACCAAAGAAGGCGAGCCAGCACACTCGTCTTTTATACTCAGATGAAAAAGTGAAGACTTAAAGTGAAGACTTATAAATGCAGGACTCAATCGCGTTAAAGCCATGCTTGAAAATACTTTTGAGAGAAAACATAAGTGGTATGTGGAAAAGACCGTTTGGCATGGTCAAGCCGAACTGAAAAGGGAAACCGAGTTGATCTAAAAGTTTATCGATAAACTGGGCAAATCGTTAGAACCCTTGTTTTCAGAGCCGCTGAAAACTTCATGAATCGCTCTCAAAGCGCGCCGCCAAGTGAATCGCTTCACACAACTGATATCGATTTGCTCAATAACTTGAAAGTTTTCGTCCAGCACAAAGTAGTCTGTCTTTCTCAAACTAATTCCAGAAGGGGTTTTAGTCGAGTATTCGTGAATCATACAGTAATAATGCTCCGCGTTAATGGTTAAATCAGACCAGTCTTCTTCCTCATAACTATCAGGCTTTAAGAGAACTTTCGTCAGGTGAAGGCGTATTGCCTTGCGAACCTGCTCTTTTGGAGAGATTCCGCTTTTCTGTTCTATCGCTTGCGCGGTAACGACAATGGTGGCAACGCAGAAAGAAATGGTACTAAAAAGTAGTGTCTTAAGTTTCATAGCAGAGTTACAGTTGTTAAAGTTGTTTGGTGTATTCGGAACTACAAAAAAGCATCTCAACTGACTTTGAACGACAAAGCCAACTACAAACATGGACATCAAGTCTAAACTGCTGACCTCATGCCAGAAAATTCTGCACTCGATGACCTTTACTCGGTTATCAAGAGCATTAAAGCGCGTTCATTTTTTTACGGAGTAAGGATAGGAGTGCGTTGTATTACTGATGCAAAACTAAAACGATGAACTTAAACATGCATTACGGGATTTTTACGGTGTTCTAAGTGATTATTTCAAGAGGACTTATGGGGATTTGAGAGATGAAAATTAGAATTGAATCAAAAAGGAGACAAGATTTTGCTTGTGTTTCAGGCGCAGTTTTAAGCGAATAATTTTGTGTTTATAGGTTGTGCGTATCAAGCCGATTCAGCAGTTAGGGTTTGAGATGTGTTTTTAAGGAAGATAAATGTGGTGCGTCAAAAAGGAAAAAGCGTAATTCTCCATAAATTGCGCGAAGCAAAACCACTTTTCAATATGAAGTCAAACCGCGAGCGCACTGAAACGACGCTCATTCACGGTGGAAGCGCGATAAATGAAACAAACGCCGTTGTTCCGCCGATTTGGCAAACCAGCACCTATAAAGCCCCCGACGACCCCGAAGCCTTTTCGGCGCTGGCGGCAAGCACGAACCCAAGCGAATTTTACTCGCGACACGGCAATCCAACCAACAAGCAAATTGAAGAAATTTTAGCGACGCTCGAGGGCACGGAATCAGCAATGCTGACGAGTTCGGGCATGGGCGCGATTTCAACAGTGGTGCTTTCGCAAGTCAAGGCGGGCGAGCATGTGGTGGCGCAGTCCTCGCTCTATGCGGCAACGATGGTGCTTCTTCGCGATGTGCTTCCGAAGTGGAACATCGAAGTCAGTTTTGTGAATCAAACCGACAACGCCGCCTTCGAAGCGGCAATAAGACCGAACACAAAACTTATCTATGTCGAAACACCGTCCAATCCGATGATGCGTCTCACAGACCTTGCCTTTATCGGCAAACTTGGACATGCACGCAACATCATCACCGTTTGCGACAACACCTTTGCAACTCCGCTTAACCAACGACCGCACGATTTTGGAATTGATGCCATTGTGCATAGCGCAACGAAATACTTGGGCGGACACAGCGACCTCACCGCTGGCGCAATTTGCGCCTCAAAATCTATCGTTGAAGACTGTTGGAAAATGATGATTGTGCTGGGCGCACCGCTTGCCTCGTTTGATGCGTGGCTTTTGCTTCGCGGCTTACGCACGCTTTCGCTTCGAGTCAAAACGCATAACGAAAATGCGTATCGGCTTGCTCTATTTTTGGAATCGCACCCAAAAATTGAGCGCGTGCATTTTCCGTTTCTTCAATCGCACCCACAGCACGGATTAGCAAAAGCACAAATGCACGGCTGTTCAGGCATGATGAGCGTTGAAGTGAAGGGCGAAACAGAAGAAGAGCGATTTGAACGCGCTCAACACTTGATTAAGCGGCTGAAACTTGCCGTCAATGCCGTGAGTTTGGGCGGCGTGGAAACGCTTGTCGTCCACCCCGCCTCAATGTGGCGGTATCACTACACCGATGAGCAGCGACGGGCGGCGGGAATTGACACGGGATTGGTTCGGCTTTCGGTCGGCATCGAGCATAGTGATGATTTGATTTCGGATTTCGAGCAGGCTTTGTCGGAAGCATGAGAGATGCTATTGCCTTACAGATTCTGACTGAACTGTTACTACAATACGCGCTGAACCTCAGAGAGTGGCAGATTGAGTTTTTCAGCAATCGCCTCGTTGCTCAACCCCAATTCTCGCAAAATCGGAACGGTGGCAAGTTTGCCTTCCAACCTGCCCTCTTCTTTACCTTCAAACTTACCTTCTTCTCTGCCTTCTTCAAACGCTTCTCGGTAAAACGCCGTCTCTTTCAACCCAAGTTCTTCTTGAATCTTCAACATCTTTCGTATCTCCTCTCTGGTTAAGGTTCTGAATTTGTAACTCAAAATCTGTTCAATCAAATCCAACTCCAACACGCTCGCTCTCTGTGCCAATCTCTGCGCTCGCTCTCCCGCCTCCTCTCCTTTCGCAATCAATAACTCATAGAGCGCAACCGCGTTTGAATCCGACTCTGTCAATTCGTCCAAATATATCCGTTTCACCCGCTTCAGCGCAAGCAAATCGGCATATGGCTCAATCGCTTTTTGCTCCACGCTTCGTGAAGGATAAATCACAACCGCTTGCCACTTTGCCGTTGGATACTGTTTGAGGTAGAGAAAGATTTCGGCAAAAAATCGGGCGTAGAATTGCTCATCGGGTTGAAATTGCGCTTCAACGAAGTAAGTAACATCATCGGAATTTGGAACAAAGACGCCGTCGATGCGGAAGGCGGTTTCTTTGAGTTCAACGGATTTGAATTGGTAACGCAAAGCGTCGTCGGGATTTCTACCGATGAGCGAGAAGAAGCCTTGCGGCAAGAGTTGAAGCAGAAGGTAGATGAGTTTATCGGTGCGCATGACGATTTTATTTTTGAAAAGGGCACGCGAAACATCGTTCTATTTGCCTACCTCTGAAACTTACGCTATTTTCCGCGCTTACATTGAAAACACAAATGTGAAATCATTTTATCCCGAAAATTTCAGTCAATTCTAAATGAAGAAACAGATTTTAATGAACCAACAAGGCGACGAGATTCAAGTTGCGATTGTTGAGGACGGAAAATTAGCGGAACTGTTTATTGATAGGCCAGATCGCTCGCGAACAGTCGGCGATATTTATTTGGGGCGCGTGCAAAAAGTCGTCGAGGGTTTGCAAGCCGCCTTCATTGACATTGGGCAAGAGCAAGATGGGTTTTTGCACTTTTCCGACGTCGGCACAACGAGCGAAGATTATCGTGCGCTTGTCGGCGACGATTTTGACGAAGACGATGAAGACGACGACGACGACGAGCCAGCCGCCCAGCAACCCCAAGCCAAAAGCCGACCGCAACAAAATGGACAAGGGAGTGCGGCAACCGCGCAAGATCGACGCGCCGACGCATTGCGCGAGAAGCGGCAATCCTACACGCAGATGATTGCAGGCAAACTCAAGCCCAACGACAGCATTTTGGTGCAGGTCATCAAAGAACCGATTAGCACCAAAGGGTCGCGGCTCACGAGCGACATCACGATTGCGGGGCGATTCATGGTGCTCTTGCCGTTTGGACAAGGCAACATCGCCGTCTCAAAGCGAATTATGAACCGCCGCGAACGTAAGCGGCTCAAAGGCATCGTGCGTTCCATGCTTCCGAACCGAAACTTCGGCGCGATTGTGCGAACCGTCGCCGAAGAGCAAGACGAGCAACTGCTCCGCACCGACTTGGAAATTTTGCTCAATAAATGGAAGCAAATTGAAGAAGCGGTCAAATCTTCACAACCGCCGAAAGTCATCTTCAAAGAAGATAACCTCGTTGCCTCCGCGTTGCGCGACTACATGACCGAAGATGTCAATGAAATCGTAACCAATTCGCCGAGCATTCACAAAGAAGTGATGAGTTTTATTCGTTGGGCGGCACCTGAAATGGAAAAGAAAGTTCAACTCTACAAAGGACGCCTGCCGCTCTACGAAAGTTACAGCATCGCCAAAGACGTGGAATCAATTTTCTCGCGCAAAGTGTGGCTTAAATCAGGTGGGTATTTGATTATCGAGCACACCGAAGCAATGGTGGTGATTGACGTCAATAGCGGACGCTTCGCCGCCAAGCGCGAGCAGGAGGAAAATTCGCTCCGCACCAATATGGAAGCCGCCAAGGAAATCGCTCGACAACTCCGACTACGCGACATCGGGGGCATTATCGTCGTCGATTTCATCGACTTGCTCGACGACCGCAACGCGAAAAAAGTCTATGAAACCATCAAGCAAGAGTTTCGCCGCGACCGCGCCAAATCGAACATCTTGCCGATGTCGGATTTCGGCATTATGCAAATCACCCGCGAGCGCGTGCGTCCAAGCCTGATGCAACGCATGGGCGACCAATGCCCCGCCTGCGGCGGCACCGGCATTGTGCAAGCGCGAAAAACCACCGTCCACCAAATTGACCGATGGCTTCGCAAATTCGCGCTCAACACCAAAGGCGGATTCCAAAAAATCGACCTCTACATCAGCCCTACGCTCATCGAGCCGCTCTACAAAGACCAGCAGTTGAAGCCCGAATACAAATGGTTTCTTCAACATCTCGTCGTTGTAAAAGTTAAACAAGATGAAAGTTTGAGAAGCGACGACTTTCGATTTGTTCTACCCAAAACGGGCGTCGACATTACCCAAGAATTTTCGCTTTAAATTCAATTATGCACAGCATTGAGTTTCTAAAATCCGAAATAGAACGGCTTTCGCCATTAGCATTGGAAACGCTTCGGCACGAGCGCGAAGCACGCACCATTTTCAACGAGTTTCTGAATCGGCTGAATCAGGGTGAGTTGCGTGCCGCTCAAAAAATGAACGGCAGTTGGACCGTCAACCACTGGGTCAAGCAAGGCATTTTGTTAGGCTTTCGTTTGGGAGAACTGCGAAAAGTGGAAGTCGGCAGCGAACCCAAACAACTCACCTTCATTGATAAAGACACCTATCCCGTCCGACATTATCAAGAGACCGACAAAGTGCGTATTGTGCCCGGCGGCACGGCGATTCGAAGCGGGGCGTATCTTGCGCCATCGGTAGTGGTGATGCCGCCTGCCTACATCAATGTTGGTGCCTTTGTTGATGAAGGCACAATGATTGATTCGCATGCGCTCGTCGGCAGTTGTGCGCAAGTGGGAAAGCGCGTGCATCTTTCGGCGGCGTCGCAACTCGGCGGCGTGCTCGAGCCTATCGGCGCACTGCCCGTGATTGTGGAAGACGATGTCATGATTGGCGGAAACTGCGGCATCTACGAAGGCACAATTATCGAGGAAAAAGCCGTGATTGGAACAGGGGTAATCTTGAACGGCTCAACGCCCGTTTATGACGTCGTGCAAGAGCGCATCTTGCGAAAAACCGCCGAACAGCCCCTCGTCATTCCAAAGGGAGCGGTCGTGGTTGCCGGCGCGCGCGCCATCAAAAACGCATTTGCCGAAGCGCACGGACTTTCGATTTACACGCCCATCATCATTAAGTATCGGGACGAAAAAACGGATAAAGCAACGTCTTTGGAAGAGTTGCTCCGCTAACAACATTGCAAAACAAAGGAGAAACCATGTGCCGATTAGGAATTTATCGTGGCAAGCCGATTACGCTCAAACGCTTCATCTTTGACCCACCACACAACTTCGTCGAGCAAGCGCGCACGCCGCGCGAAATGATTATCACGCCCATCAACGTCGATGGCTATGGACTGGCATGGTATAACCGCGACATTCACCCTGAACCTGCCGTGATGAAATCGGAAAAACCGTTTTGGCACGACATCAACGCGGCAAACATTTCTGGGAAAATCATCTCGGATACCATCTTTATGCACATTCGCGCCGCCTCGCCCGGCTTGCCTGTTCATCAAGCCAATGCACACCCGTTTCAGTTTAAAGAGCAAATTTTCATGCACAACGGCATCGTGAGCGATTTCAAAAAGGGCTTTATGCGCTCTATCCGACAAATGATTTCCGACACTTTTTATCCGCACTTGCAAGGCACGACCGATTCGGAGCATATCTTCAATTTGTATCTCACCATTCGCGAAGAACAGCCGAAACTCACCATGCGCGAAGCCGTGCTCGAACTCTTTGAACGGCTAAATCATCTCGGCAAAAAACACGAGGCGGATTTAATTTTAAACTTCGGATTTACCGACGGCGAAACCACCGTCGCCACGTGCTATACGAACATTGACAAATCCGCAACGCTTTATTACACCACATCGAGCACGTTCTTTCCCGATGCTGTCGTCGTTGCGTCTGAACCGCTTGATTATCGCGACACAAGTTGGCAGAAATTTCCAATTAACCACTTGGTAGAAATCAACGAAGCACATCAATTCCAATTCGCGCCAATTCCAAATCCGTTCTTCAAAGAAGGCGCACTGCCGGCGGCGAAACCCGTTACGCTGAAAATTTCAATGCCAACCGAAGCCGATTAAACCAAGAGACCTGAACCGAATCCATGAGCCAAGAAATCGTCTACGGGCGCAACGCCGTTGCAGAACTGCTGAACTCAAATCCCGACCGCATTTCAAAAATTTATTTCCAATTCAACACCGACGAAAAGCGGATTCTGGAACTCTTTATCAAAGCCAAGCAACATCAAATTTCCATCGGCAAAGCCAGCAACCAGAAACTCGGCGACCTTGCCAAAACAAACAAGCACCAAGGCGTCGTGGCACTCACCAGCGACGTGCAAATGATTGAGCTTGACGACCTCCTTCAAGATGAATCGCTCAAACCGTTTTTCTTCGTCTTGCTCGACAACCTCGAAGACCCACACAACTTAGGCGCAATCATTCGCACCGCCGAATGTGCCGGCGCAACGGCGATTTTGCTTCCAAAAGACAACGCCATTCCGATTAATTCAACTGTTCATAAAACCTCCGCAGGTGCAGTCTCACATGCACGGCTCTGCCGAATCGGCAATGTGGCGCAAACGATTGAACGGCTCAAAAAGCAAGGTATATGGGTAGTTGGAGCCGATATGAAAGCCAAGAAAACTTACACCGAGTTTGATTTCACAATGAACACTTGCATCGTCATCGGCTCGGAAGGCAAAGGCATGAGAGACCTCGTGAAAAAAAGTTGTGATGAATTAGTGTCAATTCCAATGCGCGGTAAAACAAGTTCGCTTAACGCAAGCGTTTCCGCCGCCGTCATGCTCTACGAAGTGGTGCGACAACGACAACTTGCAACGAAGCCATGACCGAATTAGTGAAAAAGCCGCTTCGCGCGTTATTTCGCGCAGCAACTCGACTTTATCCGCGCGAGTATGGCAAGTATTCGCTGTTGATGAAATTTTATTTCCCATATCTTGCACCTCTGCCGCCGTCGAGAGAAGTCGTTACGCTCAGTAGTGGAATTCGAATGGACTTGGAACTCAACGAGTATGTGCAATCGCAACTTTACCTCTTTGGCAACTTTGAGCCTGCAACGGTCAAAGTGCTGAAACGGCTTCTCAAATCAGGCGATATGGTGTTGGATATTGGCGCGAATGTCGGATACATTGCGTTGGAAATGGCAAAGTGCGTCGGAGCGTCGGGCAAGGTCTTCGCCTTTGAGCCTGATGCAAAAAACTTTGCCTTGCTCAAACGCAATCTCGAGCTCAATCCCGACTGCAACATTGAGCCGATTGCGCTTGCCGTTTCTGACACCAACGCGCCACTTCGACTTTACAAATCAATCATTGATTTCAACGACAGCGCACACTCGACCTTGCCGAGCGAAAAGCACTCCGTCGACTTCATCGAGATTCCGACGACGACGATTGACGACTTCGTTCAATCACGCGGCGTTCAAAAACTCAATGCGATTAAAATCGATATCGAAGGCGCGGAAATGAGCGCGTTCAGAGGCATGCGCCAAACGCTTTCCCGCTTTCGCCCGATTGTGATTTCTGAACTCTGCGCCGAGCACCAAGCGCGTGCAGGCTACACGACACAATCCGTCAAGGAATGGATAGCGACGAATGTTCAAATGCAACCCTTCAAAATTTCTGAATCTGGAACCTTGCATAAGGTCAAACTTGAAGAGGAACATGTTGCGGACAACGTCGCCTTCATACCCAGCGAACGCATTCGTGAAGTTCAACCGCTCATCTCATAACCTTGAAGCCAACGATGATTGAAACCACAGACGAGAAACTCAAAACCACCGTTCACGACTATTGGAACAGACAACCGTGCGGCACACAATTCACGAGCGACGAGCGCGGCACGAAAGAATTTTTCGATGGCGTTGAAAGGCATCGCTATGCCACACAGCCCTACGCCGAATCGCTCTGTAAATTCAAGGCGTTTCGCGGAAAAACCTTGCTCGAAATCGGGTGCGGATTGGGAACTGATTTGCTTCAGTTTGCGCGCAATGGTGCCATCGTTACAGGCGTCGATTTGACCGAAGAAAGCATTGCCCTCGCACAAAAACGCTTCGATCTTTACGGCGTGCAAGGCACCTTTCGCACCGCCGACGCTGAAAACCTACCTTTTGCGGACAACTCATTCGACGTGGTCTATTCCTTCGGCGTATTGCATCACACGCCAAACACGCAAAAAGCCATTGATGAAGTTTATCGCGTGCTCAAACCCGGCGGCGAAATCGTCGTGATGCTCTATCACAAACACTCGCTTCACGTGTGGCTGGGCGTGCCGCTCTACTTTCTTTACGGTTTAACAAAAGGCAAACTGTGGGGCTATGACGAGTGGGTGCGCATTTACGACGGCAAACAAAATCCGCTCGGCAAAGCCTATTCTCGTAGCGAGTTAAGAAAGATGTTTTCAAAGTTTAGCGGGGTGAACTTCAAAGTGTGCGACAACCTGCGTCCGCGATTTCCGAAATGGCTCAATGCGCTCAATCAAGCCGTGTTTGCAAATTGGGCGGGTTTTTACATCATGATTTATGGCAAGAAGTAACTTGAACTTGCTACTCCTTCTAAGCGGAAACGGCACAAAAATTCTTCAAGCGCATGGCTTGTCGCCAAGCGAGACAGATGTCATCAAAATTGATGAGAAAGTCTTTGCATCGCCAAGGGCGGTCTGGCATCTCATTCGCACCAAACCTTACCGTGCGCTTTACTTTGGGTGCGACCGTCTATGGGCGCATCGCTTTGCTTTCGTTCAAAAACTGTTTATCGCCATCACAACACGGCGCGGCGGAATCGTCGATGAAATCGGCGCGAAATCGTCATACACCGCCTTGCAGTTTCTTTTGGTGGAAATGCCGTTGTTCTTGCTTGAACTGCTTGTGAGCCTTCTTGTTGTAGTTTGGTTTCATGGTCAAATTTTTTTTGACAGACGTGCCTTTTGCAAAGTTCGCCGATGAAGGTGTTTTTTTTCAGGACGGAATACTTCGGGGCAACAACCGAAGGCGGCTCGCTGGCTGTTACCAAAGGCTTCACCGACGGATTGTTAAAACTGGGACATGTGCCTATCGTCGCGGCAAATCGAGCGCTTCCTCTCTCTCAACATGTCAAGCAATACACAATCCCTTATCCCGCGTTCTTTAAGAATTTACCCGAAGTGCTGTTTTTCCCTTACAACCGAAAATCGTTTCGCGAAGCCCAAAAAATCATTAAGCGTGAACAGCCGAACTTTCTCTACCAACGCCACAGCATTTTCAACTATGCGGGTGCGCTCCTAAAGCGCGAAATGGGGATTCCGTTTCTCTTGCAAGTCGAGGGGTCGGAAGTGTGGGTGAAAAAAAATTGGGGAAAGACGTATTTCGCCAAAGCGTTGGAGTGGTCGGAGGAAATTCAGTTTGAGCAAGCCGATGCAATTGTGGTGGTCTCGTCGGTGTTGAAGTCGCAATTGGTTGAACTCGGCGCAAGTGCGGAAAAAATCACGGTGATTCCCAACGGCGTCGATGCCGAGCGATATTCGCCTGATATTTCCGGCGAAGCCGTGCGCAAAAAATTAGGATTGGAAGAAGCATTCGTAATTGGCTACGCCGGCACATTTGGGCACTGGCACGGGATTACAGTGCTTGCGAAGGCAGTCAAAGAGATTGTGGGGAGCATTCCAAAGGCACATGTGCTCCTTATTGGCGACGGCGTTTTGCGTGGCGAAGTCGAGGCGATTTTAAGAAAAGACGGCGTTCAACACAAAGCAACGATTACAGGAATGATGCCAAGTGAGACGGTGCCTGAATACCTTGCCGCCTGCGACGCGCTCGTGATTTCCGCAATTAACAATCCCGATGTGCCGTTCTTCCAAAGTCCTATCAAACTCTTCGAGTATATGGCGATGCAAAAGCCAGTGGTTGCCTCGCGTGTCGGTCAAATTCAAGAGGTGATTCAGGACGGAGTTAATGGACTGCTGGTCGAGGAGAACGCTCCGTCGGAACTTGCGGCGGCACTGTGCCGACTTGCAAAAGACGAGTCACTTTGTAGAAGTCTCGCAAAGAATGCACGCCGTGATGTGGTTGAAAAATATGCATGGCAAGAAAACGCGCGCTCGGTCTTGAAGGTCTACGAAACCGTCACGAAACAACTTCACCAAAAACGTTGATGAAACAGTGGCTCCAATCGCTTCGCGACTCATATCTCGTCAAGCAAACGCTCTTGCTTTATGGCTCGCAATTGGTGATGACAGGCTTCGGCGTGCTGGCTTACATTCTCATGGCGCGTGAAATGAGCAAAGAAGATTTCGGCGACCGAGAGGTCATTATGAAACTTGCCGTCTTTGCAAGCGGCTTCTTTGAGTTCGGAATCTTAACGGCGGGCGCAAGGCTTCTGGCAATCCAACCCGATAAAGCACGAGAGCGACAACTCTTTTCCTTAATGCTCTGGGTTGCATTGATATTGCTTTCACTCTTTGCACTCTTTTTATTTGCTGCAAGTTTTTTCGTTGATGCACTCTTTCAAACCAGCAAGCCGATTGGCGCAACGCTGGCGCTCTTTTCGCTTCCGCTCGCGTTCATCGTGTTCAAAATCTATTTTCAACTGCTTTATCAAGGCACAAACGAGATGCTCAAACTCTCGTTCTACAACGCCAGCGTGCAAATCGTATTTCTCGCGCTGTTGGCTGTGCTTTGGTGGCAGGAGCGTGTAACAACGTTTTTCGTCATTGCGGCTTATTCGCTCTCCTCTTGCGTGGTCGCGCTCTTCCTGATTGCAAAAGGCAAACCAAGTATGGTGCCATTGGGGACATTCAAAGCGGAGTTATGGGAGGAAATCAAGCGGTATGGCGCGAAGTTCTACATCGGGCGCACGCTCGCCGTCTTGACACAAAATTTAGATTCCTTGCTACTCGCAACATTCTTCACCAGTGTGAATGTGGGTGTTTATTCAGTGATGGTCTTCTTTGTTTCGCCAATGCAGATGTTCTCTGATGCTTACTTGGTGGTGCGGTTCAAAAAACTCTCGTCGTTGGAAGTCATTCCGACATCGCTTCTCAAAGCCAACGCCTTGGTGCTTCTGACCATGAGCGCAATGTATCTTGTGGCAGGACATTGGCTAATTCAATGGCTATTTCCAAAATACAGCGAACACACCGTGCTTCTTTATCCGCTTCTTTTGGCGATGCTTCTGAACGGACTGTCAAAGCCTTACAATTATTTTTTCTCCGCAAAGGGTATGGGCGATGTGCTTCTGCGCGTCGCACTTGTCTTCACAGCGTCAAATCTGGTGATGAACTTTTGGCTCATTCCAAACTATGCCGAAATGGGCGCGGCAGTAGCAATGCTAATCTCAATGACCGCGCTATCGGCAATTCAAGTCTTTCTCTACACAAGAAACAAAGAAACAGTTGCGGTTACATCGAGAGATAAAAATGAGCAATAAGCAATGGAGAATGGAAAGAAATTGTTATCCACTGCTTATTGCTCGTTACTCAATGTTGTTGGAGTTTTACTCTGCGCTGCGTCGTCAAGGTTAGAGCGTTGACTTGATAGCATTACGAACAAGCGCCATGCCGTCTTCGGCTTCGGCAAGCGTGAGCGTGAGCGGCGGGCGGAATCGGACGGTGCGCTCGCCACAGCCAAGCATCACGACGCCTTGCTTCATGGCTTCGCTGATGAACTTGTTGCGCGTGGCTTTGTCGGGCAAATCAAAAGCGCACATTAAACCTCTGCCGCGCGGATTGGAGACCGTTCCCTTAAATTCTTCGGCGAGCAACTGAATTTTGGTGAGCAAAAACGCGCCGATGTTCTTTGCGTTTGTCAGTAAGTTTTCTTGTTCGATAATTTCAAGATACTTTTTTGAACGAAGCATATCGACCAAATTTCCGCCCCAAGTGGAGTTGATGCGGCTGGGCACATGAAAGACATTGTCTTCAATCTCGTCAATGCGCGTGGTCGACATAAAGCCGCACACTTGGGTTTTCTTACCGAAGGCAATCATATCGGGCAAGCAGAGTTCCTCGCCAACACAACGACCGAGTGTTTTACAAGTCGTATCGCCAACGGCGCACGGATTGCCCGTGTTCAGCAGTTGTTCCGCCGCCCACATCGTGCCTGTAAGTCCTAACCCGGTTTGCACTTCGTCAAAAATCAGCATGGCGTCGTTCTCGAGCGAGAGCAAACGCAAGGCTTTAAGAAATTCGGGACGGAAATGATTGTCGCCGCCTTCGCCTTGAATGGGTTCAATAACAATCGCGGCAATGTCGTCAGGATTGTCATGAAAGGCTTGTTTAATTTCTGCAATGGCTTGTGCCTCGAGTTTTTGAACTTCTTCAAGATGAGCATCGTTGAGCGGGAAAGTGATTTTCGGATTCGTGATTCGAGGCCAATTGAACTTCGGGAAGAGGTCAGTTTTCGCAGGGTCGGTGTTCGTCATGGAGAGCGTGTAGCCGCTTCGTCCGTGAAAGGCTTGTTTGAAATGAATGACTTGATGTCCTTTCTCGGTCTTGTAGCCTTTTCTAAAATTTTTCTTAACCTTCCAATCGAAGGCGGCTTTCATGGCGTTTTCAACAGCGAGCGCGCCGCCTGCAATCCAAAAGGTGTATTTCATGCCTTTTGGCATAGCCAGTTGACGAAAGGTTTCGACGAATTCCGCCATTTCAACGGAATAGATGTCGGAGTTTGAGGGATTAACAATCGCCGCATAAAGGAGTTTATCCAGAAAGACTTTGTCGTTCCAAATGGCGGGGTGATTCGCGCCAATCGGTGCAGAGGCGACAAAGGTGAAGAAATCCAATAAACTGCGCTTGGAGACGGCATCGTAGAGATACGCGCCGCTACTTTTCTGAATGTCTAAAATCATATCCAATCCATCAACCAGCATGGATTTGGAAAGAATTTGGTGCACGAGTTCGGGGGCGATGTCTTTCTTATAGAGTGTTGGTGAAGTCATACATCGAGTTCCGTTTAGCGTTAGTGACGTTAAGATTTAATGAAGGAGGCAGATTCTTGTATGAACTTGAACCGTGTGAGCATTGCGGATGCAAGCCGAACTGCCGCAACAGGTTTAGTAAGTTAGAGATGTTTTCTCGCTTCACAAAAGAAAATCGACGGGCACAGTCAGAAATGAAAACCGATTTTGAGATGCCGTATTGGCAGATGTATTCGCAGATTGCAGGCGTTGACGAAGTCGGGCGCGGTTGTTTGGCGGGTGCGGTAGTTGCCGCCGCCGTTGTTTTTGAGCGCGACTTCAAGCCAAAAGGCATCTTGCAACAGGTCAACGACTCCAAACAACTTCCGCCGTCCTTGCGCGAAGAACTTGCCGCTGCAATTAAGAAAACCGCAAAAAGTTATGCCCTCGCCGAAGTGCCACCAAGCGAGATTGATAAACACAACATTCTCAACGCAACCATGCGTGCTATGAACCAAGCCATCGAGCGACTTTCGCCTTTGCCTGATTTTCTCTTCATTGATGGCAATTACTTCAAACCCGTGCTTCCAATTCCGTTTCAAACTGTCGTGAAAGGCGACTCGAGCGTCTTCTCTATCGCCGCCGCGTCCATTTTAGCCAAAGTCCACCGTGATAACTTGATGAAGCAATTAGATGCCGACTATCCGCAATACGGCTTCGCCAAGCACGTCGGATATGCCACGCGCGAACACATCGATGCAATAAAGAAATACGGACGGTGCGCGATTCACCGACAAAGTTTCAAGCTCAAAGCTCTTTCAGAAAAAATGTAGACCAAAGGAAATTATTTTTGATTGTTTGAACATTTATGTTCAAGTTCTGTTTTCGCTGATAGAAGAGACGCCTGCACGTCGTGCACGTTTTAAGAATCAGCGTTAGGCTCATTCACCAACAACTAACAAAGGAAAGAACGAAATGAAAAGAAAACAACTCCTGCTACTCTTATGTTTGTCGCAGACAGTATTAGCGCAAGATTTCAGGCAGGAACCTATCGGCGAAATTCAACACGTCGAGTTTGTGCGATTTATCGATGAAAATGGAAATTCATCGTGCAGGCAATTCACGCGAACTGCTGAAGAAGCCGCCGCACTGGAAGAAGCAAAGGCGAAAGCGGGAATGGTCGTGTTACAAAACACCGTTGGAAGACGCGCACAGGGGCAAGGGCTCGACATTGTGTTGAGAGGCACGCCGCAACTGCTCCAATTTCCTGCCGCAGTAACCGCATTTGAAGTCGCGGCACAACGGCTCGAAGCCTACATTGCCAATCCCATTACGGTCGTCATTGACGTCGACTACGGTCCAACGCGCTTCGGTTCGCCTTGGGGACCTGGCGTATTAGGTTCAACGAGTTCAGCCGTTATTTCGCTGTCGGGCTACACGGTTCGTCGCTTTGCGGATTCGCTCATTGCGCGTGCGCCGGGCTACGCGCCAATCTACAACGCCATTCCGCAACCCGTTCCAAATACGGCGGGCGCGCCAAATCCACTGCCCTCTGGCACGACGCCAAATCTTCAAGCCCTCGGCATTCTGAACGCCAACGGCAACTTGCTTAGCCCTGTGCCCAGCATTGGATTTAACTCAAACTTCCCGTTTGACCTTGACCCCAGCAACGGTATTTCACCTGGACAAACCGATTTTGACGCAGTAGCGGTTCACGAAATCGGGCACGCGTTAGGGTTTGTCTCCGTCATTGGCTCAAACACAAACTTCTTGCGCACGTGGGATTTCTTCCGATTTCGTCCAGGTGCCGTTACCAATCTGCAAACCTTCGCAACCGCTCAACGTGTCAACACGCCGGGGCCGAGCCCAAGCGGCGGCGACCAAGTCTTCTGGGACGGCACGCGCGAATGGGAAGTCTCAACCGCACGCGGCGACCGCACCGGCGGCGATGGTCAGCAAGCCTCACACTGGCGCGACGACGCTCAACGCGGTAATGTGCCGCTTCTGGAGCGCAAAATCGGTATCATGGATCCAAACCTCGCCGCAGGCGTGCGCGACACGCTCAAATTCGCCGACTGGAAAGCTCTCGGCGTGATGGGCTGGCAAGTAACTAAAATCGAAGAAGTCAAAAACGTTCAAGTAACCAGCGACTTCCAAACTCCAACCTCCGTTCAACTGCAATGGACGAATCCGCAATTCACAGTCGGCGGCGGCACGATTGAAAACCTTGAAATCTTGCTCTTCCGAAATAATCAACTCATCACGGCGTTCGCGAGCGCGCAACCCAATCAAACCGTTACATTCAGCGATACCGGCTTAACGCAGTATGCAACGGCGACCTACACCATCTACGCGCACGACCCCGACTTAGAAGACTCTGGATTCCCCGTTTCAAGAGACATCACTGTTGGCGGCTCGCCGCGCCCTGCCGCGCCTACAGAAATTACTGCACGAAGCAACGAAAGCACGGTGGTTGTCAGAGTAACCGCCCCGACCGTCCATGACGACGGCACAACGCTGCACAACCTAAGCGCGATTCGTTTGTTCCGTCTCAATACACAGCCTCAAAACTTGGTGACTGAATTGACCCTCGCAACGACGGACACCGGAAAAACCTTCACCTTCACCGATACGCCACCGCGTCGCCCAATTCCAAACTACAACTACGTGGCACAGTTTATTGGTGCTGCGCCGCCAAGCGTCAATGCCGTCGGTCTAGAACGCTCTACGTCCAACATTCGCGCGGGCGTTGTTCAAAATGCGAACTACACCGAAACCTTCGAAACCAGCCGACGAAGCGTGGTTGAAGACTTCGCGTGGGATAGCACGAACACCCTCGCCTACCAAAGCACTTGGTCGTTTGGCGCGCTAAACTACGGCGCAAACCTCGACGCTTCCGCCTACATTCCGCAAACGCGCATGCTCAATGGCGGCGAATTACGCTTTTGGACGATTTGCCGCACCGGCGCAAATGACTCCGGTGTCGTTGAAATCTCGAAAAATCGTGGTGCAACATGGTCGCCCGTTCTGACCTTATCGAGCAACACTCACCCCGAATGGGCGGCAGGTCAAAATGTGTGGTTCGAAAAAAGCATCTCGCTTTCCAGTTTCAACACGGATACTATTGTAACCCGCTTCCGATTGCTCAGCAGCGCAAGCGGCGGCGGATTCGGTTGGCTCATCGATGATATTGCGCTCTCGCAAGGCACGCTCTCGACCAATCCGCAAACGAGCAAGCCGTATCAATTTGCATTAGAACAAAATTATCCGAACCCCTTCAACCCAACCACGACGATTCAGTATGAATTGGCTTCGCCAAGCGAAGTCAAGCTGCGCGTCTTTGATGTTTTGGGACGTGAAGTCGCAACACTCGTCAATGCGCGTCAAAGTGCTGGACGCTATCGAGCCGAGTTCAATGCAACTGCGCTTTCCAGCGGCGTGTATTTCTACCGATTAGAAACGCAGGACTTTACGCAGACGAGGAAAATGTTTTTGGTGAAGTAATTAAAATCCGCTTCCGAAAATCCGCATAAAACAAAAACGGACGCGTTCAAGGCGTCCGTTTTGCGTTTCGTTTGATGTGGCTTATCGCGCAAAGAAGGGCTTGTCGTAAAGTTCAAGCCGCTTTTCAGGCGTAAAGCGAAAATCGAGAATTTCGCCTTCGGGGCGAACCTCAATGAGCGCACCCGATGGGCATGCATCAACATCAAAACAAAGTTGACAAGAAATGCAGGCTTTTTGGTCGATGTAATACCGAAAGCCGCCTTCTTGCACGTCGCCGTAGAGTTTGACGCCAATGGCGTTAACTTTGGGCGGACATTGGTCTAAACAGAATCCGCATGCGATGCACAAGTTCTCGATAATGTCGTACTTGTTCTTCGCACGCTTTTTCACGGCTGCTGCCATAGCAGTGTCCTCCGTTGTGGTTAATGGTTGTAAAAAATTATTTCCATGATGAATATAAGGGCTTTTCAATACGTTCCGAAATTCTCTTCGGGCGCGCGAAGTCGCTATGGACGATTAACCACGAACGATTTTCAGTCATCAGACGAGCAATGAACCTTCTTGAACAAGAGCCGATTGCCGCCATTGCGACGGCGGCGGGCGAAAGTGCAATTTCCATCGTGCGCATGAGTGGCAAGGGTGTGCTGGAAATCGCTGATAAAGTCTTTCGCAAAGCGGGCGATAAAAATTTTTCATTCCTGAAAACGGATTCTCACACGGCGCATTACGGACGACTCATTGATGCCAAAGGCGAGATGATTGACGAAGTCATGGCAATCGTCTACAAATCGCCGCGCTCTTTCACGATGGAAGATTCGGTTGAGTTCAACTGTCATGGCGGGGTGATTGTAACGCAGACTGTTCTCGAGACCTTGCTCGAGGCAGGCTGTCGCCTTGCTGAAGCGGGCGAATTTACGCGCCGTGCCTTTCTCAACGGGCGCATTGACTTAATTCAAGCCGAGGCGATTGGCGAAATGATTCATGCAAAAACGGCGGCGGCGTATCGCTCTGCGCTCTCGCACCTCAAAGGCGACTTGTCTAAAAAACTCGCCGCCCTGCGCGAAGACCTGCTCAACGCCTGCTCCATGCTCGAGCTCGAGCTCGATTTCGGCGAAGAAGACGTCGAGTTTCAAAGCCGAGACGACCTCAAAGCCAAAATGCGAAACCTAAACCAAACGCTCACAGAACTTGCCGATTCGTTTAAGTTTGGAAAACTCGTTCAAGAGGGTGTGCGAACTGCCATCGTCGGCAGACCTAACGCGGGCAAATCCACCTTGCTCAACGCCTTGCTCGGCAAAGAGCGCGCCATTGTCAGCGACATCGCCGGCACCACGCGCGATTACATCGAGGAAAGTTTCGTCATCGACGGCGTCTTGTTCAAACTCATCGACACGGCTGGACTGCGCGCAACGCACGACCAAATCGAAGGCGAAGGCATTCGACGCAGTTACGAAAAAATCGAAGAAGCCGACTTAATTCTTTATCTCATCGATGCCTCAAAGCCCATAGACCCCGATGAACAAAGGGAGATTGAAGCGATGCGCAAAAAAAATGCAGAAGCAAAACTGTTGACCGTGTTGAATAAAGCGGATAAGGTTGAGAATGTAGAATTCAGGATTGAGAATATAGAAGCATTGAAAATCTCTGCACTCACACGCGCAGGCATGGACGAATTGAAAACACGAATGAAATCGCTCGCACTTGGCACAGAAAAACTCTCAGAGGGAAGTATCATGCTCACCAACCTTCGCCACTACGAGGCGATTCGCAATGCACTGCAAAGTTTAGCGCAAGCCGAAGCACAAGTTGAACGGCACGCGCCGACGGAACTCATCGCCTCCGACCTGCGCGACGCGCTCCATCACATCGGCACTATCACGGGCAAAGTTTCTACCGACGATATTCTCAACAACATTTTCGCCAAGTTCTGCATTGGAAAATGAGACGCGTTTGATTACCCAACTCCCAAAACAAACTTGAAACCAATGAGTCGATTAACGGATAAAACAGACAGCGAGGCTCTTGACTTCAAAAGCAAAATCGCCGCCTTTGCGAACTTGTCTGATAATTGGGACGGACTCGGAACATCTGAGCCTTCTCAACTTGCAATTAGCAACGCGCTATTCGTTCTCGAAGCACTTTTCAAAAATGAGACGCTTCCCGATTTTGTCAATGCAACAAGCGATGACAGCATCGTTGTTCAGCTTCAACGAGAAAACGGTTTTTACTTGTTTGAATGCTTCAACAACGGCGATATTGTTTTCTTGAAAAAGCAAAACGGCAAGCGAGATGTGGTCGATTTACAAAAGTGGGATATTCAAAACGCGGTAGCTCAAATTTCTGCCAACAAAACCAATGCCTTGTTTTGACATTCCCGAAAGATTGCACGCAAACGGCAAATCGCTCGGTACACAATTTGCCGACGATGAGAAACTCTTTCGCCGATTCGCGCAAACCGAACAGAATAAGCCCGCCATCATTAACGGCAAATTAACGCACGCCTCGTTCTCGCTTAAAGAAATGTCGGTCAATCGAGACAAAGTATTCAGAGCGTCCCGAAGACGTGCTTTACAACATTAAAACGGGAAATCACTTTTGGGATTGCGGCATTTACGCCTTTCGCGTCGGCGAGATTAAATCACTCTCACACCTCATAGACCTTCATCACCTCATCGCCGAAGTGGTTAATCACCTTCACGGCGATTTTGCCTGACTTCGGTTTGTCAAACGGGACTGAAACCGTCGTGTAAAGTTGCGCCCATTTTTCTTCGCTCACCTCCGCCTTCAACGCCCGCTTGAGTTTTTTATACGGGTCGTTTGCGCCCGTGAAATACGCCTGCCGCACGAAAAAACTCTCGCCGTTGTAATTGGTTTCCTTTTTCAAGCGGAAGGCTGGCGCGCAGGTCGGCGCGAAGAATGTGGTCGCCGCCGATGTCTACAGTGGTCTCATGGTGTTCATGCTTATCAAAAGTTATTTTCAAAAAGTTACAATGATTGTAGGAAAGCGCGAATGAGATTTTTTGAGTCATAAATTTTTCAATGCTTACGAAAGAGAATGAGTTTGTTAAATTCTTGTATCAAAATCGCAACAATTTAGACGACGCTAAAGATGAAAACAATTGAGGTTACCGTAGAAAACGGCGTGATAACGCTTGCGCCGAATGTAGAACTGCCGAAACATTCACGATTAGCATTGCTCTTGCTTGAGTCGGGCGACGACATATCCACACTCGATTTGACGAAACTCGCCGACGCAAACCCGTCATTTGATTTCTTGAAAGCCGAGCCTGACCTTTACAGCGAAGCCGATATAAAACCTGAAAATCGCAACCCAAAATATCGTTCTCAACGCCCATGAAGTTTAGTCGGGGCGATATTGTTGTTGCAGATTTTCCGTTCACGGCGATGACCGATTTCAAGAAACGTCCGTGCGTTGTGCTTGCTCAAAGCGATACGCCCGATGATTACATCGTTGCGTTTATATCGTCATCATCGGACGCACGATCTTTGCCGTCGGCGGTGTCGGTATTACCCACGCACAAAGAATGGGACAAGACAGGCTTGCGCGCGGCGTGCGTGATACGACCGGATAAATTGATGACGCTGCACACATCGCTAATCGCCGGAAAAATCGGGAATTTGCCCGAAGACCGCATCGCCGAATTGAAAGAAAAACTTGCAGGCTTATTGCTGTGACTGCGCCGCTTTTCACATCGACGCAACGAAAGCGCGAATGAGATTTATTGAATCATACACGTCGCGCAGTTCCAGAAACGCCCACTTGCAGAAGTTGCCCGCATTATTGACGGCGGGAATCCACAGGGTTTTGGCGGTTTCAACTTTTGCCTCTTTCGCCGCATCTTTTTTGCCGGTTACTTCCAGAATCACGTTCAGCACATCGCCCGATTGGGTTTTTATTTTTGCGCTTTTCGGCGGTAGCAGTGATGCGCTTCGTCGTTAATGACGATGATATTTTTCTGGCCTTTCAAACTTTTTCAGTCGAGCGTCCATTCCGTTTCAAAGGTGAGTTGATGTTTGTTGCGCGATTTGGCGCGCGCGATGGGCACAAAGTAGATGCTTTCGCGTCGCGATTCGATAATCTCATTTGAAATCCCCTCATGCTCGAACTTGAAGTGACGCGCGGGTTCGGCGAAGGGCGAATTGATAATCGGATTTTCGATAATTGCGTCGGGCATAGAAAGAAAAGATATGAATTAGAATAAGTGAAGATAGTCAGTTGAGAAAATGAAACAACAAGTGAGAGAGCCACAGAACGAATTAAGTCGTAAATTATCCTCGCATCTCCCCGCAAACAGAAGCCAAAGCAAAACATCATAAACATCATGTCAAGCGACCATTTTCTTGAACAAATTACCATCGCCGAAGTCTTACTCGAAAAATATGAAAGTCTTTCCGCGAAAGTGCGCGATGAGACAGCAACCGAAGCCGATAAGCACAATCTTGAATTTGCTCGTGAAGTAATTGCGCTCGCTAAAAATCGAGTCTCAATTCTGCGTAACGAGCAAGCACGAGAAAAGGGAGAAGAGGTGTGGGTCGAGCGCACGTCAGAGTCTCACAATCCGCACATACGCTTGCACGGCGGGGTGCGTGAAGACGACGTCCCAAAATCATAAATCCAATTAAACCTCTGGACGCATGTAAGCGTCTAACAAACTGTAAGGCAATGCCTCATCGTTAATTCGAGACGCGTAAAGGCGGAAATGAATCCAAAAAAAACCGATGACGAACTTATTGCGGAATTCAAGAGCGGCACAGCGGCACAAAAAGAAAAAGCCTTTGCCGAACTCTTACGCCGACACCGCGAGCCGATTTATTGGGTCTGCCGACGACTGCTCAACACCCATGAGGACGCCGACGATGTAACCCAAACCGTGTTCCTGAAAATTTTTCGGGCATTGCCAAATTTTCAAGAAGAAGCGCAGTTTTCAACTTGGGCATACAGAATTGCAACCAACGAAAGTTTGAACTTCTTGCGTGCCAAAGCCGTCCGACATGCCGAGTCGCTTGATGCCTTGTCATCAGAAGCAAACACCGACATCAAAGCCGACAGCAGATTGCCCGACGAAGAACTCATGCGCGCCGAAGAGCGAAACGCCATCGATGCGGCAATCGCCTCGCTTCCTGAAAAACAGCGTGCAGTCTTTGTGATGCGCTATTACGATGAACTGTCATATGAAGAAATTGCCAAAGCCCTTGGCGGCACCGTCGGCGGCTTGAAAGCCAATTACTTTCACGCCTTCAAAAAAATAAGTGAGTATTTGAAACGAGCCTTGAAAAACGAACCATGACCTACGACGACTACCGATACGAACTGCCCGATTTCATTTTGGGGAAGTCATCGCCCGATGTGGCGCACGCGATTGAGCGGCTGATTGAAACCGATAGCGCATTTCGCGCCGAGTATCTTGAAATGAAAGCGCTCATAGAAGTGGCGACGCCGAGTTTGAACCGTGCCTTTGAGCACGCGCCCGATGCACCGACGCCTGCATACTTCGAAGCACTTTCCAAAAAAGTGCTTGCACGCGCCGTTCCGAAAAAAGCAACATGGTGGCAGACCTTCAAAACCGATATGGCGTCGCTCTTTGAAGCACCGCGTTGGCAGTGGGCGGGCGGATTAGTCGGCGCAACCCTTGCGCTCGTGCTTATCGTTTTCGCCTCTGAATTGGACGACGACGCGCGCCGAAAAATTCTCGCAAAAGGCGGCAAACCAAGCGAAAAACAGCCGGCGTTGCTCATTGCCACCAGCAATTTCGCGCTGGGAATAACGCCCGAACTCGTCGTTGCACAAATCGAGGCGCATGAAGCTGAAGAGGTATTGAACATCTTGGAAAACAAACTTCCAACAAGAAAACAAACTTACAAGGTGCTGACGGAAGAGGAAGCGGAATCGCTCTTCAAACCGATGTAGGCAAGTTCATCAGAGGAAACTAACCATGAGACAAGTGAAAATTCTTCTTATCGCCATGCTCCTATTAGGAGCGGAATCGCTCTCGGCGCAAAATCGCCCGACCGAGCGCGGCGCAGACCTTCAAACCCGACGCCAACAGCGTGCAGAACAGCTTGGACAACGCATGCCACGCGAGCAACTCCAGAAGCGCATTAAGCAACTTCAAATGTGGAAACTCACCGAGCGACTGAACCTTTCCGAAGAGCAATCCATGAAATTCTTTCCGCGATACAATCGCTATCAAGATGAATTAACCGACGCCGTGCAAAATCTTCAAATGCGGCTCTCGCGCTTGCAAGAGTTACATCAATCCAATGCAAAAGAAAGCGACCTTGATGGAGAAATCAGAGCTGTCATTACAGAACGGAAAAACGTGAGCGATGTTTTACCCAAATATCTCGATGAATTTCGTCAAGTGCTGACCGCACGCCAAACGGCGGATTTGATTCTCTTTGAGCGCGATTTTCTGCGCGACATTACCGACGCCATCGAGCGCGCCCGAGAACGCGAGCGCAATCAACCCTGATGCTCAACCTTAACGCCCCAAAAACCGTCCGTTGCGAGAAGCCTGAGAACGTGCTACATTAACCTTCAAGTCAATCGTAGAAGTTATACATGCAAACTCTGCCGTTTCGTCGGTTCAAGTTCCTAAAAAAATCAATTCTCGCCGTCCTGCTTTGCTTGTCGTCATGCAAAGAGGAAGTAAGCAAAGTGCCTGAACCGGTCGGCGAGTTCGAGCAAAATGTTCAGCCGATTTTCAATCGCCACTGTGTTGAATGTCATTCATCACGAAATGCCGTGCGTCGTCTCTCCCTCGAATCTTGGGAAAGTCTCTTGATGGGTTCGGAAAACGGCGCGATGGTGATTCCTTTTCACCCAAAATTCAGTCATTTATTTCAGCATCTTCACACCGATACCACGCTTTCGCCGGTTGCGCCGCCGCTCATGCCGATAGGCAGAAATCCGCTGTCGCGTGAAGATGTGATGGCGATTTACAACTGGATTCAAAACGGCGCGCGAAATCGTAACGGCAAAGTTCCATTTGAAGAGAGTTACGCGAAAATCTACGTCACGAACCAAGCGGCGGATTTAGTCGCCGTCATTGACAAGCGCACGGGGCTATTGATGCGCTATGTCGATGTATCCGCACCGGGCGGCATTTCACAAAACCCGTTGCAATCGCCGCATTACGTAACCGTTTCCAACAACAAAAAGTATTGGTATGTCTCGCTGATTGCAAAGGGAGAAGTATGGAAGTTTGACGCTGAAACTGACACGCTCGTGGCGAAAGTAAGCGTTGGAAGTTCGCCCGCACATATTGTTTGCTCGCCTGACGATTCAACGCTGTATGTGTCTAATTTCAGCGCATCGGCTAATCGCATCACGATAATTGACGCAACGACGATGACCGTCAAACGCACTTCACCGCCAATCAACACCGCGCCGCATGGACTTGCACTCTCGCGCAACGGACGATGGCTCTACGCAACCGCATATGAGAGCGACCGCATTGTCGAGTTGGATTTAGAAACGTTCTCAACGCGCCAATTTCCCTTGCGCCGCATAGGTGAACCAAGCACGCGCAACTACCGCCCCTATCAAGTGATGCTTTCGCCTGACGAGAAAAAACTCTTCGTTACATGCAACGGCGACGCCGCCTTCGATGGCGACTTGCGAATTATCGATTTGGAAACACTCGATGTGAAATCCGTGCCCGTCGGCAAATATCCCATTCTGATGGATTACACGCCCGATAAATCGAGGCTCTATATTGCCAATCGAAACAGCAATTCGGTCTCGGTGGTCAATGTTCAAAGTGAAACGGTAGCGGCGACGATTGAAAACGTCGGCGTTCAGCCGCACGGACTTGCCGTGTCAAGCGACGGCTTCGTTTATGTTTCAAACGAATCTTTGATTGGCTTTGTCGGACATCACCCAACTGACGGCGGCTTGCGAGCGGGCACGTCGTCCATCATTGATTCAAGAACTAATCAAGTCGTTAAGGTGGTCGAGATGCTCTCCTTCCCTGCGGGCGTTGCGATTCGCGAGTAGTTTGTCTTATTCTGCATTGCAGAGTTTATCAATCGCGGGCTTTTGAGCGAAGAGCACTAATACGTCGCCGGCTTTAATGGTCATATCCGGCGTTGGGATTCCTAAAATTTTTTCGACGGTTTTTGAACGTAAGCCGAAGGTGCGTGTCTCTCGCTCGGTGCGTTTAATGGTGATGAGATTGACCCCAAAGCGTTCGCGAAGTTCCAACTCGCCGACGGTTTTTCCCACGAAGGGTTCGGGAACATTGACTTCCACAATCGAGTAATCTGAAGAGAGTTCAAGAGAGTCAATTACGCCGCGATAGAGCAAACTATCCGCCAAGCGTTCCGCCGCTTCTACGGCGGGAGAGATGACTTCCTCAATGCCCAAGTGGTGAAGAATCCGCTCGTGCGTGGTGGTGGTGGCGCGTGCGATGATGCGCTTGACGCCGAGATTTTGGAGTGCGGCAACGGTGAGCAACGCCGCTTCAAAATCGTCTCCGATTCCGACAATGACGACGTCGAAGTCTGCAATCCCTTGTGCTTTCAGGGCTTCTTCTTCGGTCGAGTCCAAGCGAACGGTGTAGGTAACTTTGTCCTTGACGTCGTCTAAATTGTTGATGTCGCTGTCGATTGCCATCACCTCTGCGCCTTGACGCGCCAAAGTTGTGCAGAGATGTGCGCCGAAGTTGCCGACGCCGATAACGGCTATTTTCTTGGTCATTGAGAATGAATTAAGTTCAATCGCGGAGTAAAAGAAAAGTAAGACAACATTTGGAAATACGAAACTCGACCTCTATTTTTGCAATCCTTTTTGTGATTCCGCAACAACTGAACAATCGGCAAATGCGTTGCGGTGATTTTAGTCTGACAAGCCACAGGAAAACTGTCTTGATGGTGTAGAAGATTAAAGTCAGCCAAAATCAAATTCATGTTTGAAATAAAATGGAGAACAAACTTTACGAAACGACGGTCGTGATTGACGGCAATTTAGATGACGAAGCCGTGCAAGCCGTGATTGAAAAGGTCAAGTCTATTTTAACCTCTCTCGGAAGCGACATCAAGAACGTGCTTGAACCCGGTCGCAAGAAACTCGCCTACAAAATCGGCAAATCAACCATCGGATATTACGCTCACATCGAATTTACGGCACCCGCTACGGCGATTGCGGAATTGGAGCGGCAATACCGCCTCAATGAACAAGTCATTCGCTATCTTACCATTGTGCTGGATAAGCCATTGCTTGAGATTCGTGAGCGCGTTGCCAAGTATGGCACGGCGCAACCATTATCCGCCCCGCAATCCGAAGTCGAAAAAGCTTAATGCGCAACACGGCTATGCGTGGAAGTTTAAGACGCAATCCAAGTCAGACTTTCTGTTTTTTTTCTGATACCATAAGATAGCTTGAAAACCTTTTATCCTTGGAGGATATGATATGGCAGATTTAAAAATGCCAGAGATTAACAGCGTGGTCATTGCAGGCAACCTGACCAAAGACCCGATTTTCAGACAAACCACGACGGGAACGCCAGTGGTGAACTTCACCATCGCGTGCAATCGCCGATTCCGCGACAGCAACAACGAGTGGCAGGAAGACGTCTGCTATGTCGGAATTGTGGCGTGGAACAAGTTGGCGGAATCGTGCCGCGATAACCTGCATAAAAGCAGTGCCGTTTTGGTCGACGGCGAACTTCAAAGTCGCACATGGAAACTCCAAGATGGCTCAACGCGCACCGTCGTTGAAATTAAAGCGCGCCGAATCCAATTTCTCAACAAGCGCCGTCGAAACGACGACGATGTGAGTGTGGTTGAAGAAATCAACGACGACGCCAACGTCAATAGCAAAGATTTGTATGAATACAAGTATTTAGCGACGGACGGAGAGGTTTCAAACAACGGACAATAACCGTATCAATTTTTCAACAGCGTAACGCGGGCGGGAACGTTCCCGCCCTTGCTTATACCAATACTTTCAACCAGTTATCGAATAATGGCAGAACAACGCAATCGAAACAATAATACGAAGGGAAAGCAATCCTCGCGTGCGCAACAAGCGAAAAAGCAACGCAAAGCCCCTCCGAAAAATCAAATCGCGTTTTTTGATTATCGCGACGACCGTAAATTGCGCCGATTCATCAATGAACAAGGAAAAATTATTCCTCGTCGCATCACCGGACTTTCCGCAAAAGAGCAAAACCTGCTTACGAAGTCTATCAAGTGGGCGCGGCACTTGGCAATCATTCCATTTGTTTCCGACGAAATTCGCTAATCCAGAACTTGCTCATCAATAAGGGAACATCACAAAACGATTCAGCATTATGAAAATCATCTTGAAAAAAGAAGTCGACAAGCTCGGTGAAATCGGAGACTTGCTTATCGTCAAAGACGGATACGCCCGAAATTACTTGATTCCAAAAGGATTTGCGGTTCGTGCCACCGACGGAATGTTAAAAGCCATCGAAATCGAGAAAAAGCAAAAAGCCTTCAAAATCGAGCGCGAGCGCAAAGCCGCACGCGAATTGGCGGAATCGCTTGAACGGCTTCTGCTCAACGTCAAAGTGAAGGCGGGCGAAGAAGGTCGGCTTTACGGCACGGTAACCACGCAAATGGTTGTCGATGGCTTAAAGTCGAAAGGCTTCGAAGTCGATCGCAAGCAAATCACCATTGACCCACCGATTAAGCAAGTGGGAAAGCACGAAATTGCGGTAAAACTGTATTCCGACGTCGTTGCAAAATTGAATCTCGAAGTCGAAGCCGAGTCAGCTGACTAACGAATGTTTCAGATTAAATGACTGTCAAGTTTGGGCGAAGATGCTTATCTTCACCCGACATCTTCACCAATCATGGCTTTCCGATGTGAAAGCGCGGGGTTAGGCTCTCCTGATGATTGATGAACTAACCAAAAGTAGCCACCAAATCGAACACGTTTTTTGGATTGAAATGATGAGAGGCGATTTGAAAGCAAAACTTTCCTTCAAAATAACGGCGGACTTCCGCCGCTAACTTGTTGCTTTTATTCGCAAGCGTATTGACGCAAGGTCGATAACTACATCATCTTCAACTAACGATTTGGAAACCGATTGCCGACACAGGCACGGTTTAGAAAGGAATGACGGAATATGTCCGATACACAACTTTTAACGGAGCAGGTTGCATTAACACTGCCCGACGGCTCTATTCGCCAATATCCAAAAGGCGCGACGGGAAATGACGTCGCAAAATCCATCGGCAATAAACTCTTCGAAGCCGCGCTGGGCATCAAACTCAACGGCAAACTCCGAGATTTGAATCTGCCAATTGAAGAAGATGCAACGATTGAAATTATCACCTTCGATTCCGACGAAGGGCGCGACCTCTATTGGCACAGTTCAAGTCACTTGATGGCACAAGCGATTGAAGAACTCTTTCCCGGAACAAAGTTCGGCGCAGGTCCCGCCATCGAGAGCGGATTTTATTACGACATTTCGTCGGAACACCGATTCACCGAAGACGATTTGCGGAAAATCGAAGAGCGAATGTTGGAGATTTCCAAACGTGATTTGGTTATCACGCGCGAAGAACTGACAAAGGACGACGCGATTGAATACTTCAAAACTAAACGCATCGACCCGTATAAAGTTGAAATTCTCGGAGGCATCAATGAACCCGTCGTCTCGATTTATCATCAAGGCGAGTTCGCCGACCTTTGCACCGGTCCGCATTTGCCGCGAACCTCGAAACTCAAGGCGGTTCGCCTAACCAACATTTCCGCGTCGTATTGGCGCGGCGATTCGAGCCGCGAACAAATGCAACGCATTTACGGCATCTCGTTCCCGTCGGAAAAATTGCTCAAACAGCACTTCGCGCAACTCGAGGAAGCCAAAAAACGAGACCACCGAAAAATCGGGCAAGAGTTGGAACTCTTTCTCATTTCGCCGAAGGTCGGAAGCGGCTTGCCGATTTGGCTCCCGAAAGGCGCGACGCTTCGACAAGAACTCGAGAACTTTTTGAAAGACGAACAGTTCAAGCGCGGCTATCAAGCCGTTTATACGCCGCATATCGGCAGCATTGAACTGTACAAAACATCGGGGCATTATCCGTATTACAAAGACTCGCAATTCCCACCCGTTACATTCACTGACGAGACGGGCAAAGAGGAACAGTATCTTTTGAAGCCGATGAACTGTCCGCACCATCATCAAATTTATGATGCGAAGCCGCGCAGTTATCGGGATTTGCCGATTCGCTTGGCAGAGTTCGGCACGGTTTATCGATACGAGCAATCGGGCGAACTCAACGGACTGACGCGGGCGCGCGGGTTTACGCAGGACGATTCGCACATCTATTGCCGACAAGACCAACTTCAAGCCGAACTCTGCAACGTGATTGAACTCACGCAACTCGTCTTCTCGACGCTCGGATTCAAAGACGTGCAAACGCGCCTCTCGTTCCGCGATAAAGCCAACAAAGCCAAATACGGCGGCACCGACGAACTCTGGGAACAAGCCGAAAATGACGTGCGTGCCGCCGCTGAAAAAATGAACCTCAATTACTTTATCGGCATCGGCGAAGCGAGTTTTTACGGACCGAAAATCGATTTCATCGTCAAAGACGCGATTGGGCGCAAATGGCAACTCGGCACAGTGCAAGTTGACTACGTGATGGCGGAACGATTTAATCTCGTTTATACAGGAAGCGACAACAAAGAGCATCGCCCCGTCATTATTCACCGTGCGCCGTTTGGCTCAATGGAGCGATTTATCGGCGTGCTGATTGAAAACTTTGCGGGCGATTTTCCCTTGTGGCTTTCGCCCGTGCAGGTCGCCGTATTGCCGATTGTCGATGCCGTTAGCGATTACGCGGCGGACGTTGTAGAAAAATTAAAAGCCGTCAAGATTCGCGCTGAACTCGATGAACGCAATGAAAAAATCGGTAAGAAAATCCGTGACGCGGAGTTAAAGAAAATTCCGTATATGCTCGTGATTGGCGAAAAAGAACGTGAAGCAAACAGCGTTGCAGTGCGCAAACACAAAGAAGGCGACAAAGGCGTAAAATCGCTCGACGACACTATCGCTATGCTCAAAGAAGAAATCGCATTAAAAAAGTGAGAAAACGATGGCACAGGTATTGACAAAGAAAATGACGCGCGAAGAGTATTTGGAATTTGAACGCAATTCCGAAGAGCGATACGAATTTGTCAACGGCAAACTGACTAAGGCAGAAGTGGCAAAACGATTACACGAGCTATTGGTGGCTACCATAACCGCAATTTTATTTCCGAAACTTCGCGGGACGGAATGGAACGTGTATTCAAGCAACTTGAAAATCAGCATCGATTCCGTTGGTAATTATCGCTACGCCGACGTCTCCATCATTCGCGGTGAGGCGTCGTTTGTCGAAGAGGATATTACCAACGACGCAACGGTCTTGTTTGAAGTCTTGTCGAAGGCAACCGAAGGAATAGACAGAGGCGAAAAGTTTGAAGAATACCAAACGCTCGCGTCGCTCAAAGAATATGTGTTGGTCTCGACGGAGAAAGTGCAAGTAGAAATTTATCGCCGACAGAATCGGAGAGAATGGACATATCAAGTTTTGCAGAACAAGTCTGATAAGTTGGAACTGCAATCGATTGGCGTTGAGATGGCTTTAGCGGAGATTTATAAACGAATCAACTTGTGAGGCAACGATGACGCAAGTATTAGCAAAAAAGATGACGCGCGAAGAGTATTTGGATTTTGAACGCAATTCCGAAGAGCGATACGAATTTGTCAACGGCGAATTGGTTAAACGGGAGATGCCAAGAATTATTCACGAAATTATCGTTGGAAATTTGATTGTTTTGCTGAACGCTGTTCTTAAAGGAAAAATTTATCGAGCGTTGCCGAGCGGCGTGAAAATTGACATCAATGCCTTTGGAAATTATCGATATGCCGATGTCTCGGTGGTGCCGTCTGAAAATTTAGATTTTGAAAGCGACATTCTGGACAATGCGGTTGTGCTCTTTGAAGTCTCGTCAAAATCGACGATGAATATCGATAGAGGCGAAAAGTTTGAAGACTATCAAACGCTCGCGTCGCTCAAAGAATATGTGTTGGTCTCGACGGAGAAAGTGCAAGTGGAACTCTTTCGACGCAAAACGAAGAACGAATGGGATTACATGGTATTGAACGACAAGACGATGCGGTTGGAATTGAAATCCATCGACGCTGAAATGAGCGTCGAGGAAATTTACGATGGGACAAAATTATAGAACGATGGGAATCACTTACGCGAAAATCAAAGTGCGCAATCCGCTCACGCAGAGCAGAGCGATTGAACTGGACGCAAAAATTGAGACGGGCGCGACGCTGTTGGTTTTGCCCGGCGAAGTCGCCGATGAATTGAAGTTTCCGTTTGTTCGAAAAACGCCGGTCAAATATGCCGATGAATCGCGGGCGGAAAAAGACGTCGTGGGCGCGGTCGAGCTTGAAATCTGCGGACGCAAGGCGTGGTTCGAGGCAATCGTCGAGCCGAAAAAATCTTACGCGCTCGTCGGCGCGATTGTGATGGAAACGCTCGATTTAATCGTCGAGCCGCGTAGCTTGGGCGTGTATCCGAATCCTCGCTCGCCCGAAGCGCCGCTCACTGAAATTGAAGAAACAAGACAGACCACTGACAATCGTAAACAATCGGAGTTAAAAACGAATGAGAGATTTTAGAGATACCCGCGATAAAAATCGCAACGCTAAAGCGCATCGCACCAACGACGAAATCCGCATTCCCGAAGTGCGCGTCATTTTTCCCGAAGGCGACCAGCAAGTGATGCGAACACCTGATGCGCTCCGCGAAGCGCGAAAGTTAGGGCTTGATTTGATTGAAATTCAGCCCAACGCGCAACCGCCCGTCTGCAAAATCGCCGACTACGGCAAGTTCCTTTACGAAATCGAGAAAAAGGAAAAAGAAGCCAAGAAGAAAACCAAAACCTCGACGCTGAAAGAAATTCGGTTTCACCCAAATACGGACAAGCACGACTTTGATTTCAAAGCCAACCACGCCGAAGAATTTTTACGCAAGGGCGATAAAGTTCGTGCAACCGTTGTCTTTCTCGGTCGCGCCATCGTCTATAAAGAAAAAGGGTATGAACTCTTGAAACGCCTCTCGGAGCGACTCGGAACCGTTGGGAAGGAAGAGTCTCCGCCAAAATTAGAGGGCAAAAACCTCTATGTGTTTTATGTGCCTGAAAAAGCAAAAATCGAAGCACTCGAAAAGAAAGAGGCGCAAGAGCGTGCCCAAGAAGAAGTCTCTCTGAAAGCCGAAGCCGAAGAGCGTAAGAGAAAACAGCAAGAAGCAAACGAAAAACGCAACACAACCGCGTAAGAAGACAACTAAACTCAAATTTTAATCAATTCAACTTAAAAGATAACCACTATGCCAAAGATGAAATCCGTGAGTGCCGCCAAAAAGCGCTTCAAAGTAACAGCATCGGGAAAAGTCAAACGCAAAAAAAGCGGTATGCGACACAATCTCGGACACAAGAGCGCGAAGCGCAAGCGCAATTTGCAACACGATACGCTCGTCGCACCGACGCACGAAGCCACGATTAAGCAAATGTTGCTTGCCTAATCTGAAATCAACGACACATTCAACCATTAAAATTTTTTAGGAGACACAAATATGCCACGCGCTAAAAATGCGGTTGCCTCGCGCGCACGCCGCAAAAAAGTTTTGAAGAAAGCCAAAGGATTCTGGGGCGCAAGAGGAAACGTCATCACGATTGCCAAACACGCCGTCGATAAAGCGGGTCAGTACGAGTATCGCGACCGTCGCGTCAAAAAACGCAACTTCCGCGCCCTGTGGATTACGCGCATCAACGCCGCCGCTCGGCTCAACGGCACAACCTACTCAAAGCTCATTGCGGCAATGGAAACGAAAAACATCGACATCAACCGCAAGTCGCTCGCCGAACTCGCTGTGAAAAATCCCGAAGCCTTCACCGCCGTCGTCAAAGCGGCGTTGGCTTAAACGCCACTCGCAATAAAAGAATCCAGATGCGAAGCGGTTGATGAACCCGCTTCGCCTTCTTTTGTGAAAAAAGATTCGTCAGAACACATGATGCAAGAGTCCATCGCTCAACTCAAAGCGGAAATTGAATCCACTCAGATTTCCGACGCGCCGTCGCTTGAAGCCTATCGGCTGAAATACCTTGTGCGCAAAGGCAGTGTCGCCGAACTCTTCGAGCAACTCAAATCGGTTTCGCGTGAAGAAAAGCCGCTCGTCGGAAAATTGCTCAATGAACTCAAACAACTTGCCGAAGCAAAGTTCGAGCAAGCCAAAAGCCAATTCGCCACACGCGATAGCGATACCCCACAACTCGACCTCACGCTTCCAGGGCGAAAAGCCTTCTTAGGCTCTGAACACCCCGTTCAGAAAGTTTTGGGCGACATGAAGCGCATTTTCTTTGGAATGGGATTCAGCGAAGCGACGGGACCTGAAATCGAGCTCGACGATTACAATTTCACAAAACTCAATTTTCCCGACGACCACCCCGCACGCGATATGCAGGATACCTTCTTCATTCGCAAAGGCGAAGGCAACGACATTGTGCTTCGCACCCACACTTCGCCCGTGCAAATCCGTGCGATGCTCTCTCAAAAGCCGCCGCTCCGACTCATTATGCCGGGCAAAGTCTATCGCAACGAAGCCGTGAGCGCAAGAAGCCTCTGCGTGTTTCATCAACTCGAAGGATTGTATGTCGATAAAGGCGTAACCTTCGCCGACCTGAAAGCCACGATTTATTCGTTTGCCAAACAAATGTTCGGCAGTGAGGTCAAACTTCGATTCCGACCAAGTTTCTTTCCCTTTACCGAACCTTCGGCGGAAGTCGATATCACATGCTACCTTTGCGGCGGAAAAGGCTGTCGCGTGTGCAAACACTCGGGCTGGCTTGAAATTTTAGGGTGCGGAATGGTTCACCCCAATGTGCTTCGAAACTGCGGTATCAATCCCGACGAATACTCCGGCTATGCATGGGGCATGGGCATCGAGCGCACAACGCTTCTGCGCTACGGCATCACTGACATTCGCTATCTTTTAGAAAATGACGTTCGAATGCTTGAACAATTTGAGTAAATGACCTTACACGAATTCATCGCGCACCTGCTTCGCGAAGTCCCCGACTTGCAAGCCTTTATGGAAAAGGACTATGATACTTTTTATGACGAAGCCGAGCGCGCCTTGCATGTTGTTTTTGACAAAGAGCACGACGCCGACCATAGTTATGACTTCGAGCCGATTGATTTCATCGACGGCGACCTTATGATTCACACCGCGCAAGGCACGATTGTTGGATTTTCAATTTTGGAAACCGACATCGGAAAAAGCACTGACTCAACACCCTAATGCAGATGCTCCTGCTCGACCTCTCGCGCATCAAAGCACAAGCGAAGGAAAAAGAATCTGAAAACAACGCCTTCGCAAAATTTCTCCGGCAATTTCCTTCATCAACCCTCGACCCGCTCATTGAGTCGCTCTCTGACGCGATTGAACCCGACATCGACTGCAAAGCGTGCGCGAACTGTTGCAAAGGGCTTTACGCCGCCGCCCACGAGGACGAACTTCTTGCACTTGCACAAGCAAAAGGCATGTCGATAGATGGCTTCAAAGAAACATTCGTCAAGCCGTATAAAGAGGCGTATTATTTCCGCACCAAACCTTGCCCGATGCTTCGAGAAAACTTGTGTATTGCTTACGACGCGCGTCCCGTCTGTTGCCGCACGTTTCCGAACCTCAAAGGCGAGCATTTCAAGTATCGATTTCAATCCGTGATGGAAAAGTATCCGATTTGTCCGATTGTGTTCAACGTCGTCGAGGTATTGAAGGAGGCATTATCTTTTCCGAAAAAATGCGCAGATTTGAACGTCAATCCTTAATCCTTTACAAAAAATGAAGCAGATTATCGGGCTGTTATTCGTCGTCTTTATCGGGCTGTTCGTCTATTTCACATTTGTCAAACAAGAAAACGTTACGCCGGAGCGCGTCAAAGAAGAAGCGGGAAAAGCCGTTGAAAAAATCAAAGACCTTGCTTCGCGCAAAGAGGAATTGCTCAAATCCGCCGAAGACGAGCTCAAAAGCGTCGAGCGGCAACTTGAAGAAATGAAACAGCGCGCCCTCGAGCGAAAAGAGCAAGCCGTAGAACTCAAAAAGAAAATGGAGGAACTGAACAAGAAGCGCGAAGAATTGCAGAAGAAAGCAGAAGAATTGAAAAACTCGAGCGAAGAAAAATTCAACGCGCTCAAAAAAGAATTTGACGACGCCTTGAAGCAACTGCAAGAGGCGGAAAAGGAGTTGAAAAAATGAAACTCCTCATGTTAGGAGGCACTTATTTTCTCGGCAGGGCGATTGTCGAAGACGCGCTGAAGCGCGGCGACACCCTCACGCTCTTCAATCGTGGAAAGCGCGCCACCGTGTTCCCTGATGTCGAGACGCTTATCGGTGATAGAACGAAAGACCTTTCCGCACTTGAAGCCGAAGTGGCACGCGGTCGAACTTGGGACGCAGTCATCGATACATCGGGCTATGTGCCGCGCGTCGTGAAAAAAACGGCAACTTTGCTTAAAGATGCAGTTCGTCATTACACTTTCGTTTCAAGCATCTCCGTTTATGCCGAATCCGTGTCGCAACTGACGGAGCAGTCCGCCATCGCGACGCTTGCGGACGAGACGACCGAAGAAATTACGGGCGAAACTTACGGCGCGCTCAAAGCCTTGTGTGAAAAAACTGTCGAGAGCGTTTTCGCGAATCAAGTGCTGAACGTGCGCGCAGGCTTAATCGTGGGCGAATACGACGCGAGCGGGCGATTTCTTTATTGGGTGAGTCGAATTGCAAAAGGCGGTGAGGTTGCCGTGCCGCGTGATGGCAGGACGCAGTTTATCGACGTCCGCGACTTAGCGCATTGGATACTGAACAGCATTGAAAATAACCTTACGGGTGCGTTCAATGTAACGGGCAACTTTACGCGCAAGAGCGTTTTTGAGACGTGCAAAAAAGTCTCTAACAGCGATGCAATCTTTGTAGAAATTTCCGACGAAATCCTCGAAGCCAATCAAATTCTTCCCTATACCGAACTGCCCCTGTGGTTGCCGAAAGCCTATTCGGCACTTGAACAAGTGAGCATTGAGAAAGCGTTGGCAACAGGGTTGACCTTTCGCCCACTCGAGGAGACGATACGAAAAACATTTGAGTGGTATCAAGCACAAAGTCCCGACGTTCAGCAAAAACTTTTAGGAGCGAGTTTGAAGCCGGAAAAGGAAAAGAAGTTAATCACGGCGCTTCAACGATAGCGATGCGATAGAGCGATAAGTTAGCGTTCTTGTTGGAGCATCACAATGCCTGTAACGGCGAGTGTGCCGCCCAACACGAGCAAGAGCGAGAACGGCTCGCCGAAAAAAATCATACTCACGCTTGCCGCAATCGCCGGTTGCGCGTTCATGAACACCGAAATTTGCGACGCGGTGAGTTTTGAGAGCGCGAAACTAATCAAGCCGTAAGCGACGACCGAGCCAAGCACGGTAACCCAAACCACGCCGAACCACGCGCCCGACGAAATCATCGACCACTCAAACGAAAGGGTCGGCACAATCCCTATCGGAAAAAACATCAGCGCGCCGAGCATCATCATGAGGGCGGTGCTTTGAATTGCGTCGTAATGGACTAAAATTTTTTTGCCGAATGCGAGATAACTCGACCAACACCACACTGCGCCAAGCGTGATAAAGTTTCCCAGCCATGCGTTCTCGGTAAAATCTATGGTTTTTCCGCTACCGAAAAGCGCCGTTAAGCCGCCCGATATGGCAATCGCAATCGCAAAAAGTTTGTGCGTCGTGAGTCGTTCCGATTTGCTCAGCATCACCGAAATCAGCACCACCCAAAGCGGCGTCATAGCGTAAAGCACCGCGCTACTTGCAGGCGTGGTGAATTTCAATCCGTAAAGAAAAAGAAATTGCCCCGATGTAATTCCGACAAAGGCGAGCGCGAAAAGTTTTATCCATTCCGATACGGTTGGACGCTTGCCGTTTAAGCCGCCGCGCGAAAAGAACAGCACGCCGAAAATCAACGCCGAACCCGTGAGGCGAAGAAACGCCAAGACAAGCGGATTAAACTCGACGGAGGCTGTTCGAGCAAAAGAGAAAGTAGAACCCGCGATAAACGTTTGCGCCATCATCGCCCAATGCGCGGGCGTGATGCGGGAAGCCATGTGAGCAAGCATTAGCCGTAGACTCTACCTTTCCAGACGATTTTACGGTCGAAGAGAAGCGCAATCGGGACGAAAATGATGAGCACGTATTGGTAGAGTTCAAAGAAGAAAAAACTCGGCGCAAGGCGTAACATCTGCAAGCGAATCAGCGGCGTGAGCAAAAAGAGTGCATCTGCACTGCATTTAACGGCAAGCATCGTTAAGGCAGTTTTTATCGGAAACATCACAAACGAGAGTGCAGAAAGAAGATGCGTGCAAAAACCGACCATAAGCGTAATCCAACTTTTCCAATCCGCCGACGTGCCACCCAAAATCCATCGCTTTTGTTGCTTGTAAAGTTCGGAGACGGTTTGCACCGGCTCGGTGATGTTTTGCGTTTCGCGAAGTGCGGGATAAGCAATTTTCCACTTGGTTTTCTTGATGGCTTGAAAGAGCGCGAAGTCTTCGGTTACGCTAAATCGAACTTTGGCATAGCCCCCGACGTCTAAATAGGCGCGTTTACGAAAACTGAAATTATTTCCGATGCCGCCAATCGGATAGCCCATCGCCGCAACTGCCGACCCCGTCGAGAGCAAATAGGTCCAATTCAATTCTTGAACTTTCTCAAAGAGGCGCGAACTGCGCGGCGTCGTGATGCCGCAGACTAAACCTGTTTCATCGGTGAAATACTTGATGGTTTCTTTTGCCCAAGTCGGCTGAACGGCGCAATCCGCATCGGTCATCAGCACGAACTCCCCTTTTGAAATCAACACGGCTTGATGAATAGCGTTGCCTTTGCCTTTAATGTCGGAGGCTTGAACGGCGTAATAGCGCACGAAAGGAAATCGACGTGCAAAGTCTTGAATGATTTCAGCGGTGCGGTCGGTGCTGTGGTCGTCGGCGATGATGATATCGAGTTTTTCTTTGGGGTAATCGAGATTGACAAGGGAGTCTAAACAGCGGGCGATGTTTTGTTCCTCGTTGCGTGCGGCGACGACGACGCTCACGGTCGGCAACGCGCTCCAAGATTTCATCGGAAATCGTCGCTGAATACCCACGACCAAAACGAGGGTTTCAATCGCATAAATGCCAATCATGCCGAGCGCAAGGATTTGCAAAGCGGCAACAATCGGTTCAATGACAGACATATCACAAAAGGTTTAACACAAAAGGTTTAATGAAAAACGTCTTGAAAGTTCAGGAAGCGCAATCGGCAAAACGGCACGCAGTTTTGAAATGGATTTCTCGCCATCGTGCATCACCACAACGTCGCCGCCGACCGCCGAGCGGAGCAAGTTGAGCACGGTTTGGTCGGAAACCCTTGCGTCAAAATCCGCCGTAAGAAGCGACCACATCACGGGCGTTAGGTTGAGTTCTTTCAATATCCGAAGCGAAGCAAAGTTAAACCTTCCGTAAGGAAAACGAAACAAAGATTGTTGCATAACATTCGGGGCATTCAAAGCCTGCATTAATTGTTCAGTTCGAGTGACCTCATCGCGGAAAAATGCCTCTTGTAAGTTTCGTGTGTGCGAGTAGGAGTGATTGCCGATGCGATGACCGTGCTGAACAATGGCTTCGGCGTAATCAGGATAGCGTTCAATCTGTTTGCCAATCAAAAAGAAGGTGGCTTTGGTGTTGAACTGCGCGAGTAGCGCGAGCAGTTCGGGTGTATGAGGCGAAGGCGAATCATCGAAAGTAAGATAGAGCGCGTCGTCGGATTTGCGCCACAGGCATTGCGGGAAGAAAGCATCAACAAATTTTGGAACGCGCTTTGGATAAAACACAGTGGCACAGGATTAAGATGTTCCAAGTTGCTTCATGAGCCAACGAATATCGCTCTGGTCTTTGTCGCGCCCAGTAGCAAGTTTGTTTGTAAGCAAATCTTCTTTGGAAAGCACGAACACGGGCACGCCGTCAATCGTCAAAGTGAGTTTATTACGCCAAGCGTCGTCGAAGTGCAATCCATCAAGGGAGGTAAGCAAGTCGATACGATTCGGCGCGACACCCAGTTGAACAACGATATTTGCATCAAGAAAATCCTTTGCAGAGAGTTGCAACGGCGAGGTGAAGCACTGCAAGGCAGAAATGATGCGCTCGGCATTTTCAGGCGTTGGATTGATCCAAAAGTTTATATCGCCGATTGCACGCGGATAGCCATGCGCCGCCAGCGAGTAAGCCCCAACAACCAAATACTCAACTTTTGCGAGACTTAAACACGCGAGAAAATCTTTGATGTCTTGATTCAATCGAGTCATCGGGTTGCTCTGAATCGGGCATAAACGCCCATGCGTTGCAAGTCAGTTGCCACATCATACCAAGTGCCTCTTCGGGCGAAAGAGCCGCCTCGTCTTCCGTATTCGACTTTTGATGAACTTTTCGAACGATGGTTATTTTCGTTTGACGCCTTTCCATTCGTAGCCTTTGCCAAGTTTGAAGAGTTCCGCCAAAAGCGGCGCGAGCGAAACGTAACCAATTTGCAGAAACTCTGCCGCAAGAAAAGCGCGCCGCAAGTCGGTGCGATGAAACAAGCGTGTGATACGCCAAACTGCCAAGTAATCGACGCTGAACTTGATGATGAAAGCCAGAAGCGCAACGTGCCACAAGTTCCAGAGCCAAGCCCAAAACGGCGAAAGCAACAGCGCAAGGTTGAACGCATAAATCAAGACCAGTGCGATGAGAAAAAAGAAACTCACATCGCCATAAGCCGTGCCTTTCGACGCCCAACGGATTCGCTGTTTGAGAAAGCCCGAAAGCGTACCAACGGGTGCCGTTTTCACAGTAGCGTGCTCTGACAAGAGAAACTCGACGGCGTAGCCAGCTTTGAAGATGTTGCGCATGACGGCTTCGTCGTCGCCCGATGCAAGTTTCATTTTGCCAAATCCGCCCGTTTCAAAAAACAACTTTCGGCGATAGGCGATGTTTGCCCCATTGCAAATGGCAGGCTTGCCAAGTTGAATCAATGCGCCACCGATGGCGACCAGCGCAAGAAAATCGAGCGACTCACACTGCGCGAACAAATTTTTTTCGCCGCAATACATAACGGGCATAGAGAGAAATCCAAGAGCGTCATCTTGAAAAGCGGTTGCAATTTCTTCGAGCCAAGTTGGCGGCATAAGGCAATCGGCATCGGTGCAAGCGATAATTTCGCCGCGTGCAATCGCAATGCCTTTGGCAAGCGACGGCTTCTTTCCGCTCGGCGTTTCGTTCCGAATCACACGTAAATGGCTCATGTTTTGGAGAAGTGCAAGTTCTGCGGTGGCATCATCGGAAGCGTCATCGATGAGAATGATTTCAAATGGTGAAAGCGTTTGCGCGCTAAGCGATTGCAAGCATTGGGCGATGGTTTGGGCTTCGTTTCGGGCGGCAATCACAACGGAAATCATCGGCGAAGTCGTGCGACGCGGCTCTGTTGAAGGATTCATGTTTCGAAGTCCGAACTGAATCCAAACGACAAAACTCACATACACAAATAGTGAGGCGAGAAAAAAAAAGAGAAAACCGCTCACGGCGTTGAAAAGCGAAGTTTGGGAATCACTAAAAGTCCGACGAGCGCGGGCAAGAGTAAGTTCATCGTAAAAATCAAAAGCGAGGCGGCAACGCCTGCTTCTGCCGAATAGCCGAGCGCGGAAACGAAATACGCCGCCGTCGCTTCGCGCAAGCCCAAATCGCCGATGAAAAACGGCACGACCGCTTTCGCAAGCCACACCGACGAAACCGCAATAAACGCTATCTCAAACGGCATTGAGCCTTCGCTTAAACACGCATTGATAAGCAAACAAAATTGAACCGTAGAAACCATGTGCCGCAAGAAGCCATAAAGCACCGCTTTGCGCCACTCCGCCGACGTGTAATCCAACAAGAATCTTAACCAATCGGGAAACGGAAAGCGCGATGTTGAAACCCAAATCAAAGCCGTGAGCAAAAAGAGCGCGAAAAGAAAAAGCCAAAGAAAAACTTGCGCAAGATTATGATGATGAGTGAGATGGAAAAAGTAAGCGAGCGACGCCAATCCAAAGAGCAAGGTGAAAACGCCGAGAATCTGCCCGTTGATGAAGACGAGCGCAAGCAAACGTGGGCGTGGCACTTCGGCATGAAACCACATCTGCGCCGCGTACTTGCCGACGTGCAACGGCGTCGTAATTGCGCCCGCCGTGCCAATCAGCACCGATTGGAGCGATTCAAAAAGTGTAAGGCGCGGCACTTGTCGTGCAATCAAAGTGCGCCATTTGAGCGACTCCAACAAGAAACTCACAGGCACAAGCAAAAAAGCAAGCCAGAGAAAGGAATAATCAATGTCTACAAAGGCGTGAAGAACGGCATTGAGGTCAACTTTTGAAAAAAGCGCCCACAGAAGCGCGAGCGAGAGCAGGAGTTTGAGCGGCAACGCGTAGCGTTTCATCTTACTTAGCGAGAATCATTTTTTGGGTTGCCGTAAATGCGCCCGAGTTTGAGCCGGCTGAAAGTCGATAAAAATATACTCCGCTCGAAAGGTTGAACCGCCCCGCATTAAAGGTGAATGAATACGCGCCCGCGCTTTGTTTGGTTTGAACGAGAGTCTCAATTTTTCTTCCCAGCACATCAAAGACTTCGAGCCGCACGTCGCTCGTCTGTGCGAGGCGATATGAAATGACGGTGGTCGGGTTGAACGGGTTCGGATAGTTTTGCTCGAGCGCGAAGGCGTCGGGCTTTTGTGCAATCGGCGTCGTGCTCAAAGTGCTTGAGCCCGAAATGGCAATCGTGGTGAGCGGCTCATCGGCGTCGTTTGTCGCAATGCTGATGATTTCCGAAAAGGTGCGCGCCGTTGTCGGTTTGAAACGAAGCACAACGGAGGCGAATGTTTTGGGTGAAAGTCCCGTCGGCACGTTGAGCAAAACAAACTCCGTGGGCGCAGGCGAAACGGAAACGGTCAAGTTCGCCGTGCCTTGATTGGCAATGACGAACCGGAAATCCGCGCTGTCGCCGACTGCGACACTTCCAAAGTTAAAAGCAAGCGGTGCGACGGCGACTTCGGGCGCAGTCGGAAAATCCGCGTTGCCTGTAAACGCCGCAATGCGCTCTACAAATTCAGGGTGGTCGATGAAGGGATTGCGATTGTTTTGGTACGTTTGAATGGCGTTGTTGCGTCGAATCTCGATGCTGTCGGGCGGGAATTGACGATTCCATAAGCGGAACGCCGCTTCTTGATTGACACCGTTATCGTTCCAAAAATTGCCGAAGTCTTGATAGCGTGTAACGAAATAGAGCATTGCCCGAGCCGTGCGCCCCTTGTGAAAATCGCGCGGCTCATAGACCGTTTTGCCTTGCGCGTTTTGTCCAAATTTCGAGCCGCCGTTGATGTTGGTTACTGTCGTAACCACGTCGAACGGAAAGTCGGAGCGTCTGTTATTTTCGGACACGTCGGTCGGAAACAAGTGATGAAAATCCGAGCGCATCGGCTCGTTCTGGCTGAATCGGCTTTGAGGCCAAGTATGCTCGGTGTTGAAGTTCCAGGGCGCGTTTGCGAGAGTCGAAGTGCTGAACGGAAAATTTTCAATCGTTCTGCCGGTATAAACGCACTCGACTTTATCGACGCTTGAGCCGCGCCCGTTCACGCGCCAATTATCGATGACCGTGAACATCGGCAGGCGGTTGCTGTAACCGACTTGTGTAAAGCCCGTTGTCGCAATCGTTTTCAGTTGTGCTTTGAGCGCGCTTCCCCAGAGGTTTTGTGTCGGTCGGTATCGAGCGTCGGTGCCCGTGTAGCTGTATCGGGCGGTGGCTTTAACCTGAAAGGCAAGCGCGCCGTTTGAGCCGGTCTCAACCACGCCGACGTCGCGCCATGTGACGTTGTGATGAGTGAGAAAACGAATCCAAAGCCGCGCACTGTCGCTCGGAGCCACGCTGAACGCCGTGTCGCGTGCGGTGAAAACGCTGTCGCCAAAATTGACGTCGGTAATGGAGAGGGGTTGCGTAAGTCCGTTGTAAATCCAAACCGAAAGGCTGTCTTTCCGACCAGCAAGCACTGTATCGCCATCGAGGTCGAAGTCCAAGAACGCCGTTGAAAGCCTGACGACGCCGCTTTGAAACGATTGCGCCTGCATAGCGGCGGAGTGAGCAAGCAGAAAGACGAGCAAACTTAAAACAAGTGAATTTGAGCGAAGTAAATGGTGCATCATGGTTCAATCGAAAAAAAAAGTTTGGCGAAGCGCAAGCAAACTACACAAAATCCAAGTGCGACGCGGCAAGCGAAACAATTTGATAACCGCAAGGCAACGATGCAAGAAGGTAATCTTTCAAGCGATGAGAAATCGCGGCTTCGCGCTGGGCTTTCCGCTTTCAAGGGCGGCGAGGTATTCTTCGTAAGTGCCGGCGAAATCGGCGATGCCTTCGTGCGTCATGGCGACAATGCGCGTGGCGACTTGGCTGACGAGGTCGCGGTCGTGGCTGACGAATATCACCGTGCCTTTGAATCGCTCGAGCGCGTCGGCGAGCGCGCTGACAGATTCCAAGTCCAAATGGTTCGTCGGCTCGTCCATCACCAAAAAATTATTTTGTTCGAGCATCAACTTCGCCATAATGAGCCGCGCCGATTCGCCGCCCGAAAGCGTGTCGGTTTGTTTCAACGCCGATTCGCCGCTGAAAAGCATTCGCCCCAAAAGCCCGCGCAAGACTTCCGTGCCTTCGTCGGTCGCAAAACTTTGAAGCCACTCAAACGCCGTTGTGCCGCGCGTGATACCCGTTTTGTAATCTTGTGGAAAATAACCCATCGAGACTTCGGGGCGAAGGTCGACCGTGCCAGCATCAGGCTTCAGCACGCCGGCAATCATTGAGAGAAGCGTCGTTTTGCCCACGCCGTTGTTGCCGATGACGGCGATTCGTTCATCGCGCCCAATCGTCATTGAAAAATTTTTAATCACGTGCAACGTTGTGCCGTCGGGTTGCGGATACGACTTGGAAAGCGATTTCAGCGTTGCGACTTCTTTGCCTGAGGGGCGTTTGACCTCGAATCGAATGTAGGGGCGTTGAATGTTGGATTTTTTGAGTTCCGTCGGTTCAAGCCGCTTGATTTCTTTGAGGCGCGACTGCGTTTGGCTCGAGCGCGTGCCTGCGCCGAATCGTGCGACGAAATCTTGCAGTTGAGCAATCTTCTTTTGCTTCTCTCGATTTTCGGCTTCGATTTTATCGCGCCCTTGAATTTTCGTCGCCACCATCTCGTCGTAATTGCCCGTGTAGATAATCACCGTTTCGTAATCGATGTCGGCGATATGCGTGCAAACGGCGTTGAGAAAATGTCGGTCGTGTGAAATGACGATGAGCGTGCCGGTATAGGCTTTGAGATTTTCCTCGAGCCAATGAATCGACTGCAAGTCCAAGTAGTTCGTCGGTTCATCGAGCAAGAGTGCTTCGGGTTCGCCGAACAAGGCTTGCGCGAGCAGGACGCGAAATTTCAAGTCAGTCGGAAGGCTTTTCATCAGGTCTGTGTGTTTGGCTTCGGGAATGCCGATGCCCTCCAAGAGTTCGGCGGCTTGCTGTTCGGCGACGTAGCCGTTTTCATCGGCGACGATGCCTTCCAATTCGCCGAGCCGCACGCCCATTTCGTCGGTGAGGGTCGGTTCGGCGTAGAGCCGTTCGCGCTCTTCCAACGCCGCCCACAGCGTCGGGTTGCCCATCAAAACGGTATCAATGATGCGGTAGTTGTCGTATCGAAATTGGTCTTGGCGAAGAATGCCGATTTTTTTCGGCACGCTCACCGTTCCAGAGGTGGTCTCTTCATCGCCTTGAAGAATTTTCATGAACGTGGACTTTCCCGCGCCGTTCGGTCCGGTCAAGCCGTAGCGTTTGCCCGGCGTAAATTGAACATTTACATTCTCGAACAGCGTGCGTCCGCCAAACGATTTGCTCACGCCTGAAACCGTAATCATACCTGCAAAAATTAAAAGACGTTTGTTTGAATACGACCTTAAACAACCTTAAATAAAGGGCGCAAATATACGCCAAAGCCTCCGAATCCCTTCGCAGCGCGCACGAGTCCAAAACGGGCTTCAAAACGTTTCTCAAGACGCTTTGCGCCGATGCTGTTGGGATTTATTGTATCTTCGCACATCAAAAAATATTCTTGTCATGCTTGAAGCACGTAGCCTGTCGCTCACCATTGGCACAAAGGAGCTCTTGATTGATTCCTCGTTTCGAATCGGCGATGACGAAAAAGTCGCACTCGTCGGCTTGAACGGCACCGGCAAATCCACCTTGATGAAATTCATCGCCGGACAAATGCCCGCGCAAACCTTGCACCACACGGGGCAACTGATGAAATCCGCTGCGACCACCATCGGCTACCTGCCGCAAGAAATTTCCTTTGAAGGAGACCTCGAGAAAACCGCCCTTCAATACGCGATGCAAGCCAACGAGCGGCTCTTCCAACTCTCGCAAGACCTCGAGCGCATGGAAAAAGAACTCGCCCTGCCCATCGACCACGAAAGCGACGCCTATCACGCACTCATTGAGAAATTCACCGACGCCACGCACGACTTCGAGCATCTCGGCGGCTATCGCATGCAAGCCGACGCCGAAAAAGTCCTCTCAGGATTGGGATTCTCGAAAGACGATTTTCACAAAAAGGTCAAAGAATTTTCAGGCGGCTGGCAAATGCGGCTCTTGATTACAAAACTGCTTCTTCAAAACAACACCCTGCTTCTGCTCGATGAGCCGACGAACCACCTCGATATCGATTCGCTTCGATGGCTTGAAAACTATCTGCTTGCCTATTCCGGCGCCTACGTCATCATTTCGCACGACCGCTACTTCCTCGACAAACTCACGAAGAAAACGCTTGAAATCAGTTTCAAACGCATCACCGAATACAAAGGCAATTACTCCTACTACGAACAGCAAAAGTCGGAACGCTACGAGATTTTGATGGCGGAATACGAAAACAAGCTCAAGCAAATTTCCCACTTGCAGAAATTCGTCGACCGCTTCAAAGCCAAAGCCACCAAAGCGACACAGGCGCAAAGCCGCATGAAAATGATTGAAAAACTTCAACAAGGCTTGGAAGCACCCGAAGAAGATTTAACGCAAATCGCCTTTTCATTTCCCAAAGCCGCACCCTCCGGCAAAATGGTGCTCACGCTCGAAGGCGTTACGAAAACCTACACGCTCCCCGACCATTCGACGAAAACCATCTTAAAGAACATCGACCTTGAAATCATGCGCGGCGAGCGCATCGCCTTCGTCGGCTCAAACGGCGCGGGAAAGTCAACGCTCTGTAAAATCGTCTCAAACGAAATTGACTTTGAAGGCAAACGCCATGTCGGACATAACGTCAGCCTTGCGTTTTTCGGTCAGCATCAAACTGAAATGCTCAATCAACAGCACACGATTTTGGAAGAGATGCTCTCCGTCGCCCCCGATTCGGAAGCACGCATGAAAGTGCGAGATATTTTGGGCTGTTTTCTCTTTTCCGGCGACGCGGTCAATAAAAAAATCGGCGTGCTCTCGGGCGGCGAAAAGTCGCGCGTCGCACTCGCTAAGATGCTCCTTACCGCTTCCAACTTTCTCATTCTCGACGAGCCGACGAACCACTTGGATATGCGCTCAAAAGAAATGCTCATCGAAGCGTTGGATAATTACGACGGCACGCTTATCGTCGTCTCGCACGACCGACATTTCCTCGATAGCTTGGTCGAGAAAGTCGTGCTGGTGCAAAACGGCAAACTCCGAACCTTCCTTGACGGCTACGCCGATTTCGTCAAGCGTATGGAAGCCGAAGAACAAGCCGAATTGGAACGGCAAAAGGAGAGTCAGAAAGCGCAACCTAAATCCGCAAAGTCTCTGCAACCTGCCAGCGCGCCGCCGCCCAAAGCCAATCCCAACAAAAAGCAACTTGAAAAACTCGAGAAGCAAATCGAGAAGTTAGAAGCCGAAAAAAAATCGCTTGAATCCGAAATGGCGTCGCCTAACTTTTTCAAACAGTCGGATTCAAAAGCCAAAACCGCCCGCTACAACAGCCTGAAATCGGAGCTGGAAACGCTCTATGCCGAGTGGGAAACGGTCGCAGGGTGAAGCATAGCGATGTTAAAGAGGCACCAAGTATGACGAAAAGAGAGTTTGAATGTTCGTTGGAGTATTGTATATTTGCGCCCTTGTTTTAGAAGTTCAGGGTGAGGTAGCTCAGTTGGTTAGAGCACAGGATTCATAACCCTGAGGTCGAGGGTTCGATTCCCTCCTTCACCACAGATGATGACAGAGACGTCTTGCCGCATTGCATTATGCTGTGCGGCTTTTTTATTTTTGAAAAATTAAAAGGAGACGCAAGGTTGTCCCGCGTTATTCTTCTCGCCGTATCGCTTGCCTTTCTTTGCTTAAAAGCGGTTGCGCAACCCATGCCGCGCTTTTTTCGCGTCGATGTGGATACATTCGCGGCACCACAGAAACGCTACGCCGTTGCGCCGTATAAAACGCCTGCGCGGAAAACGCTCGGACTTGCCCTCTCTGGCGGCGGCGCGCGCGGCATTGCGCAAATCGGCGTGCTCAAAGCCCTCGAAGATAAAGGCGTTCCGATTGACTATATCGTTGGAACAAGCATGGGCGCGATTATCGGCGGCTTATACAGCACAGGCTACTCGCCCGCCTATTTAGAAACGCTTGTCAAAACGCTTTCTTGGGACGAACTCACAGCACTACAAGAAAGCACGCGACGCCAAGACCTCTTTCTCGAGCAAAAGCGCGTGCGCGATAGAGCCTCGCTGACGCTTCAATTCGATGGCTTGAAACTTGTAATTCCTAAATCGCTGAGTGCGGCGCAAGAACTCACCGAAACGCTCGACAAACTCGCTCTTGCCGCACCGTATCAACACGAAAAAAGTTTCGACGATTTGCCCGTCTCGTTTCGTGCCGTTGCCGCCGATTTAGTTACAGGCAAGCGAGAAGTCTTATCCAAAGGCTCGCTCTCGGCGGCTCTGCGCGCAAGTGCCGCGGTGCCGTTGCTCTTTTTGCCCGTCGATATTGACGGCAAACAGTTGGTTGACGGCGGTCTCGTTTCCAACATCGCCGTCGATGTGCTGAACGAACAATCGCCCGACGTGAGCGTCGCCGTCAATACCTTGGGCGTGCTTTATCAACAAAAAAGCGATGTAGATTTGCCGTGGAAAGTCGCCGACCAAATTATGGGCATTATGATGCAAGAGCAGAACGAAAAGCAACTCCGCAAGGCGCAAGTCGTCATCAAGCCCAACATTGGCAACCGCGAATCAGGCAATTTCAAAAATCTCTCACCGCTTATTCTTGCCGGCTACCAAGCAGGATTTGAACTCGCCGATAGTTTGCTTCGCCTCATCGAGATTGAACCCCAAAACGATATTGATGTGTGTGGGTTTGAAATACAAATCCTTGCGCCTATTCCTCTCCCAGAATGTGTGCGCACGACGCTTCAGAGCGGAACGAAAGTCAAAGCCACATTGAAAGCCGCCCTGAACTACGATTTCTTCACCGATGCGTTTGCAGAGGTCGATACGCTGCAAAAAAAAGTGCGCTATCATCTCACGCCAGTGCCGACGTTCTCAGTCGTCAAAGTGATGAGCAAATGCGAGCCGAACTTTACGCGACTTGAGGTGCCGAACCTCGAGGAAAAACCCATGACGAACCGCGCCGGAGAAGCCGTTATTGAGCGTTTCGTGCAAGAACTCAAACAAACCTATCCGCTCTTGCGCGTCGAATCGTGCAAGGTGGATTCCGATACGCTCTTTATCACGATTGATGAAGGCAGGCTCTCGGAAGTTCGCTACGAACTCTCACGCGGTTGGACGAATCGGAGCGTCGTTGAAAAAGAAATTGAATTTGATACGCTCTCTCCCCTGTTGCTTCCGCAAGTGGAACAAACGGTAAGTGGGCTTTACAACACGGGCATTTTCAATCGCGTCTCGCTCTGGGCGGAGCGCGAAGTGGATTCAACATCAAAGACGAAAACCGCGCTTACGATTCGAATGAATGAAAAATTCAGCGAGCAACTGCGCATCGGATTCCGAGTTGATGACGTCTATGCGGCGCAACTGCTTCTTGATTTTCGCAATGAAAACTTTTTAGGCACGGCGACGGAACTCGGCGGGTGGATTACGGTTGCCGACCGCATTTCATCGGCACAAGCCGAGTATCACGCGCATCGATTATGGGATACTTACTTCACCTTTTTCACCAAAGCGTTCTACCAATCCCGAAAACTCTTCGCGACCGATATCCGCTTTTCAAGTCCAACTTTACAATCGCAGCGAAACGAGCGCGCAGAATACGGACAGCAACACTACGGCATAACCGCTGGGCTTGGGCGACAAATCTACCGAGACGGCAACATTTTCTTCGAGCTCACTCATCAAAACGCCATGCTCTTCGATAACGACGGCGTTGCGCCCAATCAACGCGCCCGCCTGACGTCGCTCAAAACGCGCTTTACCATTGACACGCGCGACAATCCCTTTTCGCCTTCAAAGGGCAATTACACCGAAATTTATTTCGATTTCTATCCGCAATTTTTAGGCAACCCGATTACTTTTTCAAAATTTTTGCTCTCGCATCAAGAAACCCAGCGCTTTGGCAAAAATGCGCGCGGCAGATGGCGATTCAGTCTCGGCTTTGCCGATAATCTCACGCCCTTTACCGAGCAATTTAGTTTGGGCGGAATCGGGGCGAGTTTCAGCATTCCCTTCTATGGATTTCGCTTCGACGATTTCAGAGGCAGACAGGTGATTGTCGCGGGGTATGATTTAGAATTTCCATTGCCCATTCAATTGGTCGCGCCCACGACGATGAGTCTGCAATACAACTTGGGAAACATTTGGACGCAATCAAGCCGCATTGCGCTACAAGAGTTCACGCACGGCGTCGGAGCGGAACTGATTTTGAAAACCCCGCTCGGTGCGGCGCGGCTGGCAGTTGCAAAAGCGTTCCGATTAGGATTGCCCACTGATCCCGCGCCGATTAAATTCGCCCCGACCGTCTACTACTTCGTTTTCGGTTACGAACTGTAAGGGAAAGTAGTATCTTCGTTTTATCTTCACACATCAACAGCGCAAACTTATTCTTTTGGTCATGAACGTTCGTTTGATTTCCGTTACAAAACCCGATATCGTTATTGACGGCACGCAACTCTCTCCCGAAGGCTTAATTGCCTACTGCGCCCGTGTTTCAAGTCCGAATCAAGAAAATCCGAACTATGCTAAACTCTTGCAGTTCTGCATTCGCGAAGGGCATTGGAGCGTTTTTGAAATGGTCGATATGACGCTCGAAATCACGACGACGCGCGCCATTGCGCCGCAAATTCTTCGTCATCGAAGTTTCTCGTTTCAGGAGTTCAGCCAACGCTACGCCAAAGCCTCCGCCTTCGAGACTTACGAGGCGCGTCGGCAAGACCAGAAAAACCGTCAAAACTCGTTCGATGATTTTGATGAAGCCACGAAGCAGTGGTTCAAAGAAGCGCAACGCGAAGTTTGGGAGCATAGCTACAAGCGATATGAAGAAGCCATAGAAAAAGGCATCGCCAAAGAATCGGCGCGTATGCTCCTGCCGCTCAACACCATTACCCGAATGTATATGAAAGGCTCAGTACGCAGTTGGATTCATTATTTTCAGGTTCGATGCGACCCTGCAACGCAAAAAGAACATCGCGACATCGCCCTCGCCGCCCGCGACATCTTCATCGACCAATTTCCGACCGTTGCCGAAGCCTTATCGTGGAACTCACTTGCATCAAACCAAAACGGAACGCATGAACCGATTAACTCAACTGCATCATGACACATTCAAGCGACGTTCCGAAAATTCTCGTCGTCGATGATGATGAATCCTCGCTCAAAGCCACAGAATATCAACTGATAGGAAAAGGCATCCGACCTAGAACCGCCATGAGCGTGGACAGTGCAGAAGCACACATCGCGCAAGAAAAGCCTGAAATCATCATCTGCGACTGGTCAATGCCCGACCGTGATGGACTCGATTTCGTCAAATCACTTCGCGCAAATTCAGAGACTTCGTCTATCTACTTCATTATGCTCACTGGCAGAGGCGGCACAGAAGATAAAATCACCGCGCTCACACAAGGCGTTGACGATTATCTTGAGAAGCCCGTCAAAATCGCTGAACTACAGGCACGTATTATTGTTGCCAAGCGCATTATTAAACTCCAACAGCAGCTCGTGCATCATCAAAAAATGCAGACCTATGCCGAAATGGCGGCGGCAGTGAGCCACGAAATCAATAACCCGCTGACCGGCTTACTCGGCTATCTCGAACTCGTCAAGAAAAAAATTCAACGCGACGACATTGCTGAAACAAACGTCGACCGAATTTTGCAGATGATTGACCGCAGTTACGAACAAGGCAAGCGCATCGGCGAAATCGTCAAGAAACTCACCAGCCTCAAAGACTATCGCGTTAAAACATACAACGACGGCATTCAAATGGTGGATATCGACGCAAACAACAGTGCCACATCTGAGCCCTGAACCGCATGGCGTATCTTGAACTGCTTCGCCCGTCCAACATCGTCATCCTCTTTTTCGGCACATTGCTTGGAGCGTTCGTCTCCGTCGGCGGCGGCGCGTTTTCCCAACTCGAGACTTACCTTGCAGCAGTTGCGACCATTCTCATCGGCGGCGCAGGCAACGTGATTAATGATTACTTTGACGTTGAAATTGACCGCATCAACAAGCCGAAGCGTCCGCTTGCTCGAGGCGCGCTCTCTCGCTCACAAGCCTTTCGATATTGGCTCATTCTCAACTTCGCCGCACTCCTCATCTCGCTTTTGCTCACGCCGCTCAACATCTTCATGGCGACGTTCACGATTCCTCTGCTCTACATTTACAGCCGATACTTCAAACGCATGCTTTTCATCGGCAACCTTGTCATTTCCATATTGGTCAGTTTGGGATTTCTCTACGGTGCCGCTTCAACCGGCAATGTGCAAAATGTCTTGTATCCGACCCTCTTTTCATTTCTCTTGAACTTGGGGCGCGAAATGCTCAAAGATTTGGAAGATGTTGAAGGCGATAAAGCCTTAGGCGCGATGACGATTCCTATTTGCTTCGGCACCACCGCAACGCTCTCGCTGACAACGCTTATTTTTGCCGTGATGATTGGCGCAACCCTTATCCCCTATTGGACGCGAGAATACGGACTGACCTATTTTCTCGCCGTCATGCTCGGCACAAATCTCCCGTTGGTTTATGTGATGGTTAAAGCGTGGCGCAATCCGACAAAGGAAAATTTGTATCGACAAAACACCTTGCTCAAAGTCGCCATGTCGTTTGGAATCGCGTCGGTGGCTTTGGGGAAAGTCTAAACAAAAAAGCCGCTTCGAGAGCGGCTCAATCGTTCGGAATAATCTCCTATGCGGGTTGTTCAACTTCCTTGCCCTTTTTGAAAATCGGGACGGCGGCGCACGCTTCGCCATACATCACCTTTTGCGCGTGTTGCACCAAGTAGCCCGTAACCACCATATACGCCCAAGTCGGAATCGGGGTTGAACCGCACCCTTTGATGATGACTTTTTTGCCGTCATACTGCGACCAATCATGCGCTTCCAATTTTTCACGAAAGACGGATTCTTTCAAAATCCCGTTCCATAAAAAATCTTGAATATCAAATTCCAACAACGCTTTGTTTTCCATAGCCTACGGTTAATTTTGATTTGGATTCAGCTCGAGTGAGAGCAATGCGCTCTCTTTGACACGAAAAATATCCCGGAAGTAAGATTGCACGATGTGGCGCGGAAAATCCAGACAAAGTCCTAAAAATAGCGCCGCGCCGCTTAATGTTGAAAGAATCTCCATCGTCAAGGTTGAGATTTGAGAAGTTTATAGTGATAGTCTCCTAATTTCTCGATGCAAATCACATCGCCCACTTTCAAGCCTGATTCTGATACCCATTTGCCTGTGCCGTTCATCGTCTTTGATTTCTTACGAAAACAAAATTTTCCCTTTTCAATATCAGTTTCAAACGACCAGCCCAAGTCAGTTTCAATGAGCAATTTTTTCCCTTCGCCTTGCGCGGTTTCAATCGCATCAATCGGAAAGAAGTCTAAAACGTCGAAGAGATTGATTTGCTTTTCATAAAACCAAACGTCCTCTTGCGACTTCACCGGAAATTTTATGATGTCTCCCATTAGGCGTTGCGCAGTGCTTCTTTGAGCGTTGGAATTTTTTTGCCGTCTTTATAGACGCGAATCAAGTCGTCTTCAAAGACGAGTTCGGCGTTAAGTTCTTGAAGATAAAACCGACCGCGCTCGTTCGGCGCAAGTTGCGTGTAGTCGCCGTCGTCCTCGAGACGATAGACGAATAGACGACCATCTTCGGTCAGTTCGGCATATTCTTTTGCTTTGAGCACGTCGCGATAGGTGGCAAACTTTCGGTGTCGCTCGGCTTCGGTGTTTTGTGCGGACCAAATTTCACAGGCGAAGCGCAAGTCAATCGGGGTTTCCCAGAGTTTGAAGGCGTCAGGCTCTTCGCCGTGAAAGTCTTTGATAACGAAGGCATCGGGCGCAACGCACTTATCGCGTCTGCCTTTCTCGTAGTAAATAAAGCGGTCGCCAGCAACGATGTAATTTTTCGCGTCTGCGAAAATCACACGCAAGAACGACAGAAGTTCGGTGAACCGTATCTCATGTTGCTTTCCTTGACCCAACTTTTCCTCCACAGGATAGTCTATTTCATCAATCTGGGTCTGAACGGTTGAAGATGAAAGCATAACCGATGCCATATATGCGCGTCTGTCGTTTGAAAGGTTAGTTTAGACGGAGAACGATTCACCACAGCCGCATGAGCGAGCGGCATTCGGATTGACGAAGTGAAATCCTTTACCGTTCAATCCGTCTGAAAAATCCAGCTGCGTGCCTGCAAGGTAAAGAAAGGACTTCATGTCGACGAAGAGTTTGATGCCCTTATCTTCAAAGATTTGGTCGCCTTTTTTTTCTTCGTTGTCAAAGTCAAGCCCGTAAGAAAGTCCTGAACATCCCCCGCCTTTGACACTGACGCGCAAGCCGTAATCAGGTCCGAGATTTTGTTGCGCTTTGAGACGCTCAACTTGTGCGAGTGCTTTTTCGGATACAGTAATCATGGTTGTATTCGGTAATAAAATCTAATGGCTTGTTGAATGGAATAAAACGCGCGAAGCTCCACTCATCTTATTGGATTGGAAAGACTTCACGCATCAAAAATCGCTTATGCGTTCGCTAAAGCTTCTTGGGCTTTTTCGCGTTTTGCGGTCTGCTTCTTTTTGAAGTCTTCAATCGCGGCTTTAATCGCGTCTTCGGCTAAAACCGAGCAGTGAATTTTGACGGGCGGCAAGTTCAATTCTTGCACCAGTTCGGTGTTCTTGATGTTTGCCGCTTCTTCGACGGTTTTGCCTTTGAGCATTTCGGTCGCGAGTGAAGACGAGGCAATCGCCGAGCCGCAACCAAAGGTTTTGAACTTCGCATCTTCGATTATGCCGGTTTCTTCGTTGACGCGGATTTGCAGTTTCATTACGTCGCCGCACTCAGGCGCGCCCACAAGACCTGTTCCAACCGCTGCATCTTTGACATCAAGCGAACCGACATTTCGGGGGTTATTGTAGTGGTCAATGACCTTTTCTGAATAAGCCATAATAAGAATGTGTTTAGCGTTAGTGTGTTGAAAAATATTCGGATTAGTGATGATTCCATTGAACCGATTTCAAATCGATACCTGCTTTCGCCATTTCGTAGAGCGGCGACATTTCGCGTAAGCGATTAACGGCTTCAACCGTGATTTTGATGGCGTAATCCACTTCTTCTTCGGTCGTAAAACGTCCAAGCCCATAGCGAATCGAGGAATGTGCGAGTTCATCGCCGACGCCCAACGCTTTAAGCACATGCGACGGCTCAAGCGACGCACTCGTGCAAGCAGAGCCAGAAGAAACTGCCAAACCCTTCAATCCCATGAGCAATCCTTCACCTTCTACGTAAGCGTAGCTGATGTTCAGGTTTCCGGGCAATCGACTTTCCATTGAGCCGTTCACGTAGCAGTCTTCAAGTTGAGACATCACGCCGTCTTTGAGTTTATCACGCAAATAAGTCAAACGCTTCATTTCGCTGGGCATTTCTTCTATTGCGATTTCCAACGCTTTTCCCAACCCAACAATGCCCGGCACATTGAGCGTGCCGCTTCGCATGCCGCGCTCTTGACCGCCGCCGTCAATTACGCCTGTTAATTTCACGCGAGGATTTTTACGGCGAACATAGAGCGCGCCGACGCCTTTCGGTCCATAAACTTTATGACCTGAAATCGCGAGCACATCGATTTTCATGGCGTTTACATCAACTGGCACTTTGCCAACGGCTTGAACGGCATCGGTAAAGAACAGCACGCCGTGTTTGCGACAAATGTCACCAATTTCCGCCATCGGCTGAATCACGCCGATTTCGTTGTTCGCCATCATGATGGCGACCATGATGGTTTTATCGGTAATAGCGGCTTCGAGTTGCTCTAAATCCACAATGCCGTCTTGCTTGGGCGCGAGATAGGTTACGGTTGCTTTGCCTTCACGCTCTAATCGCCGACAGGTATCAAGCACGGCTTTGTGCTCGGTGAGTAGTGTGATAATGTGATTGCCTTTTTCAGCATACATGTCAACGGCGCCTTTCAGCGCGATGTTGTCGGATTCGGTCGCGCCGCTGGTGAAGATGATTTCTTTTGCATCTGCGCCGATTGCCTTTGCGACTTGCTCGCGCGCTTTCTCGACGGCTTCTTCCGCTTCCCAGCCAAAAGCGTGGTTGCGAGAAGCCGCGTTTCCGAATTTATCCGTTAGATAAGGCATCATCGCCTCCAAGACGCGCGGATCCATCGGCGTTGTGGCGTTGTTATCCATGTAAATCGGTCTGCTCAAATCCAAAGAAGTTTTGTCGAGAGCCATTGTTCTATTTCCGTTTTAAAAGTTGAATAAAATGACGTCGGTTCGAGTTCACAAAACGTCGTTTACAAAATTTCCGCGACTTTCGCCTCGTTAAAAATTTCGCGAAAGCGCGTCTGAATTTCCGTAAGCGGTTTTTTTATGCCACATCCTGAAAATGCCGAGCACCCATTTGGGTCGTCGGCGCAATCGATGAGTTGAATCGGGTCGTCTATGGCGTCGGCGATTTCCGTGAAAGAAATTTCGGACGCAGGCTTATTGAGCCGATAGCCACCTTTGACACCCTGAACGGACGAGACGATTTCCGCTTTCGTGAGTTGCTGTAAAATTTTGGCAACCAACTCGTAAGAAATACCGGCTTTGTCGGCGATTTCCTTCGCCGTCGCAATGTCGCCGTTTCGCGTTTGCGCGATGTAGCGAATCGCCAGCAACCCGTATTCAAATTTCTTCGTCAGTTTTAACATTTGAAGATTAGATTCAATCTAAATAAGACCATTTTAGTCCGAATTTTCGTCATCAAAAAAGTCGTTTCGGACGACTTAGTGAGAACAGAATCAAAGCGTGTAACTAAAAAATTCCGAGAAGTCAAAAAAAATCCGACTAAATCAGTCGGGGTTAAAATAGGAAAAACTTCGGAATTTGTCAAGAAATTTTCTTTGGAGCGATGCGGATTTTAGCGATTTTGACGTTGAGCCGTTGAAGTGTTATATTTGCGGCGCAGTCAATTTAGATTTATGTGCTAAAAAGTGGGACGCGCTTCCCACTTTTTTTGTTATCGGAAAAGAAACTATCAATGTTTGTGCGGAATTGACATCGTCTCGTCTTGAACAATTAACCGCGTGGATTACGCGTGCAATGTCGGAACACAACAGAGAGCAAAGCTACTCGAATGAAACGGAACTGTTTCTTGTAGAGATTCTCTTCCGAAATGTGAACGGCACAGATTATCTCGAGATTTATGTGGATACCGACAGCGGCGTTACGATTGATATGTGCGCACGGCTAAGCCGAAAATTGGCGGAAGAAGTCGAAGTTCAGCCTGAACTCCAAGCCCTTTTGCCGAATCGGTTCCGACTCGATGTCTCTTCGCCCGGCTTGTCGCGACCGTTGAAGTTGGAGCGGCAGTATCGCAAAAACATCGGGCGGCTGTTGCGCGTGAAGTATAAAGATTCAAATGAAGCGTATCAAGTGGTCAAAGGTCGCCTTGTGCATCTGTCCGAACAGGCGCCAATTGAATTGACGCTAGAACGTGTATCGGATAAGAAAGGAAAACAGATGGAGGCTGAACGCTTGACGCTTCCCTTGTCCCAACTTGTGGAAGCCACCGTAGAAGTGGAATTTTGAAATAGAAGGAGTGGAAGTTTTAACGCAACACGGACGCACAGTATTGACTTGAACCGAGTGCTCGGTCGACGCCGCCCTCAATTTGAAAATTTTTAGAGAGAAATTTTTCAGCGAAAATCTTTTAGAGCAATGGCAAAACGTAAAAATTCAGAACTCACTCAAGAAAACCGCAAGAATCAATTGGTGGAAGCCTTTGCGGCGATTGAGAA
>JBDNCJ010000050.1:0-25320 GCA_046719715.1 Chloroherpetonaceae bacterium
CGTCCTTGCGTTCGTCCTTGCGTTCGTCCTTGCGTTCGTCTCTAACACGAAAGAATTTAGCGATAATCGTCTCTAAAAAAAACGATGTTGCTCAAACAGCACAAGACGAAATAACCGTTTGCGCCGATTATCTTGCTTGGTTAGGAAATGCGTGCGTTTAAGAAATGCTTTTTAGGCTAACACTAAGTTTGCTTTCAAACGTTTTTTACTAAATTCAACCGTTTCAAAGTGAGTCTTCTTCAAACCTAAATCAATCACACCTATCGACACCTTGCTTCGTGAAAAGGCGGTATTAGTCGGCGTAAGCCACCCGCCTGAAGTTTACAAGTGGCAGGTTCAAGATTATCTCTCGGAGCTTGAACAACTTGCCGACACCGCTGGCGCAATCGTTTTAGAAAAGTTCATTCAAGAGCGCGAACACATCGACCCGGTCTTCTTCATTGGCAAAGGCAAAGTGAATGAACTATCGGATTTCGTCAAGCAGACTGCGACTGACCTCGTCATCTTCGACGAAGACCTCTCTCCCGTCCAAGCGCGAAACCTCGAAACTTTTTTGGAGTGCAAGATTCTCGACCGCACGGCGCTCATTCTTCAAATTTTCGCGCTTCGTGCAAAATCGGCGCAAGCCAAATTGCAAGTGGAACTCGCCCAGCTTGAATACTTCCTGCCGCGCCTGACGCGCCAATGGACGCACCTTTCCAAACAAAAAGGCGGCATCGGCACCAAAGGACCGGGCGAGACGCAAATCGAAACCGACCGTCGCCTCGTTTGGCAACGCATCTCTTATCTCAAACGCAAGTTGCAGGCGATTTCGCGCCAACAAGAAACGCGAACCAAATGGCGCGAACACATCACGCGCATCGCTCTTGTCGGCTACACAAATGCTGGCAAATCTACCTTGATGAACGCCCTTTGTCCTCAATCCGGCATTCAAGGTGAAAATCGCCTTTTCGCAACGCTCGACACCACCTCGCGGCGGCTGAGCCTCAAAACCAACAAGCATGCCCTGCTTTCCGACACCGTCGGCTTCATTCGCAAACTGCCGCATAAACTCGTGCAAAGTTTCAAATCGACGCTCGATGAAGTGCGCGACGCCGATATTCTCTTGCACGTCGTCGATGCCAGCCACCCGAATTACGAAGAGCAAATTCAAGTCGTTCATCAAACGCTTCACGAACTTGGCGCGGAAAACAAAGAAGTGATCATGGTCTTTAATAAAGCCGACGCACTTCCCGACGATTTCAACTTCAACTCGATTCGTGCGCAATATCCAAACGCCGTCTTCGTTTCGGCGGAGCGCGGCATCAACATTGAGCACCTCAAAGCGCATATCGGCGAAGTGATGGAAATCGAATTCCAAACCCGAACCGCACGTGTGCACATCTCGCAGTATAAAATCATCAGCCAACTACACGATGCAACCGAAGTGCTCGAAAAGAAATACGACGGTGAATTTGTTGAGGTCGTCTTTCGTCTTCCGAAAAAACACCTGAAACACGTCGACACGCTGTTGGGAAAACTCACCGACATTCACATCGATTAAGTATTTTGTTTCAAGCGTTCAAGGCGGCTTTCGAAGTCGCCTGTTTTTTTCGGTCAAATTTTATTCATTACACATCATGACTCCTTCATCGCTGATTGCTATTGAATCCATCAAAACCACGCGCGCCGTTTCGTTTTGGGTGTCGCTCGGTATTTTCGCGCTGTTCAGTTCGTTTATGTTGTGGTTTAGTTTTTTTGCCACAACGGTCGTCAACGGGCAAGAGGTCTCAAATATGCTTCTGCCGCGCGATTGGGCTCGATTGCTCTCGCAGTTCAAAGGTTTGCAAATCATCTTCGTTCCGATTTCGCTCATTCTGCTTACGGCAAGCGAATTTACCTTCAAAACTGCACGCCAAAATGTCATTGACGGACTTTCCAGAGAATCATTTCTCATCAGCAAATTGCTCACAACCTTTGCACTGACGCTTCTCTACTTCCTGCTCACACTTGTGTTGGGCACGCTCTTCAATCTCGGCGCAACCGATACAGAGCCAACACAAACCGCACGCGCCTTTATCTCCACTCATGAACTTGTTCTTTTCGGAACATACCTTCTTGCACTTTTAGGCTACGGCTTTTTGGGATTGTTCTTCGCCTTCCTGACGCGCTCGACGGGCAGTGCGATTGCCTTCTATGTGCTTTATCTCGTCTTGGAAGGCTTGGCAGGCGGATTGCTCCAATTCTCAAACACGCTCAAACCTCTTGTGAAATTTTTCCCGACCAAAGTGTTTGACGACCTCGTCAATCCATTTCGTTTTGATTCCGAATCACTTGCCGACCTTCAATCGCAAATCAAACGCGCCGAAGAGATGGGGCAAACGATTCCCGACGCGGTTTATGCACAACTGCCACAGTTTGAAAGCGAAGTCGGATTTCTGCTCGCACTGCTCTACATCGGCTTGATTGGCGGGGCAACTTACCTTCTCTTCAAACAGCGTGATTTGTAATGGAAACGACCTTCGGCGCATTTCTCATCTTGATGGGCTTCGGCGTGCTGTGGCAATTTTTTCCGAGTTTGCCCGAACGCGCTTCGATTCGCGCCTCGATTGGTGCGATTGTCTTGAATGTGTTTCTTCCCGCGCTGTCGTTTCATGTGCTTTACCACGCGCCACTCAACGCTGAACTTTGGATTGTTCCAACCACTTCCATCATCGTTTGCCTTTCAACGCTTGTTGTGGCGTGGCTGTTGTATCGTGCGCTGTTTCAATTTTCAAAGGGGAAATTTGCGAAAGCAAGTTTCGGCGCGCTCTTGCTCGGCGCGGCGTGGTGCAACGCGACTTACTTGGGACTGCCGACCGTTACGCTTCTGCTCGGCGACGATTACGCCCGCATTCCGATTCTCTACGACTTGCTCGCCATTACCCCGCTTCTTTTGACCGTCGGCGCAAGCATCGGCGCGTTTTATGGCGAAAGCGACTTCAAACAAGATTTATCCTCTTCGCTTCTCTCGATTGTCAAATTGCCTCCGCTTTGGGCGGCGACGCTGGGCGTTTTGCTCAATGCCCTTCATGTTCCGCTTCCGCAGGTGTTTTTAAGCGCATGTAAAATTGCAGGAAGTGCCGTCGCACCCGTGATGATTTTTTCGGTTGGATTAGCCTTGCGCTTTTCGTCGCCACACTCGCTCGTTTGGATTCTGCCCGCTTTGATTTTGAAGCTCGGCTTTGCGCCGCTCGTCGCCTATTTCACCGCACAAACACTGGGACTTTCAGGCAACGCCTTCGCCGCCACCGTCCTCGAAGCCGCCATGCCGACGATGGTGCTTACGATGGTCATCTCCGACAAATTCAAACTCGACTCCGAACTTTTGGCGCAAACCATCGCCGCCACCACCGTTCTCTCCTTCCTTACGCTTCCCTCGCTTTGGCGACTTTTGCAATAAGTTTTCTTTGATTTCTCACGGGAAAAATCGCTACTTTCCGCTCTCATAATTTTCATCAATTAACCCATCTCCATTATGGCACTACTCACCGTTGGCTCTACGGCGCCTCACTTCAAGACGACCGACCAAGACGGACGCACCGTCTCTCTCTCGGATTTCAAAGGCAAAAAGGTTGTGCTGTATTTTTACCCAAAAGACGACACCCCTGGTTGCACCAAAGAAGCCTGTGCATTTCGCGACCATTTACCGAAGTTTCAAAAACTCAATGTGGAAGTTTTAGGCGTGAGCATCGATGACGAGAAAAAGCACAAGAAGTTCGCCGAGAAATATAATCTTCCATTTCGCTTACTCGTAGATTCCGAAAAGAAAATCGTTCAAGACTACGGCGTTTGGGGCAAGAAAAAATTTATGGGCAAGGAATATATGGGCACAAACCGCGTAACCTATTTGATTGACGAGCATGGAAAAATCGCGCACGTCTTTGCGAAAGTCAAGCCTGAAACGCACGCCGAAGAAATTTTAGAGTTGCTTCGTTCAGCATGAGTGCGTTTCCCATTCTTTGTGATTGTTCTTAACTTTCATCGACTTCAAAAAATGAACAATCCTTATGGCAACGACACTCGCACCGCTCCGTACTTTCGCCGTTGATTTTGACGACGACGCCAAAGCCTTGCTTTTGCAATTCACTCGAAACGACCCTTTCGCCGTTGGACTTTGCACCGCCTATTTAAGCGAACACCCCGATTCCATTTTGGATTTGGCGCAAGATTTTGAACAGGATTTTGAATCTGCACTGTCATCGCTGGTTGAACGCGTCCTATCCATACTTCTTTCTGACGCGCCGCCGGTGCTTTACGCAACTTGCGTTCTGCTTTCGCAGTGCGATGAACCCTTTTCGGAAAAAAATCTCGCTGGCATTTGGAAAGGCATGGCTTGGGACGAAACCTTTCCGCCCTCAATCGCCACGCCTCTGAACATACTTCAGCGCGTGAGTTTTGTTCAGAACAATGTATCGGGCATTTCTCTTGACGAACACGTCAAACGCTCAATTCTTTGGAAACTTTCCGACGCCGATAAACAAAGCGCGTGCGTCTCGATTGCCAATTATTTTGCTCAATCCAAATTGCCCGACGAAGAAAAAATCCCCAAAGCGCATCACTACCTCAAAAAAGCAGGATTGATTAAGGAAGCCTTGCAACTTGCGATTGCTTACTCAACAGCCTTCGTCAAAGAAAAAAAATTCGATGCCGCTCGGCGCTTGATTTCATCGGAACTTTCCGACATGTCGAACTTCGATAAGGAATTGCGCGTGTTTCTCTTGCACCAACTTTCCGTCATTGATTTCAACTTGCAACGCTTTGACGACGCGATTGCCTCGATTCGCACAGTCGTTCAAGAGCTTTCTCATGGCGATAATCTTGCTGGAAAACTTGCGGCGCAATCGCAATTAGCCAATCTTTACGCCATGAAAGGCGATATCGACGCCGCTCGCCGCGAATTTGAATCCGTGCTACGCGAGCATGAAACGCACCACAACCTTTCGGGCATTGTCTCGATTTGCGCTCAACTCGGCATGATTGCCTTCGAAACGCAAGACATGCCGACTGCTGTCGAGAAGTTTTACATCGCTAAAATGCTTTCCGCGCCCCTAAGCGAGCATGAGCAGAAAATTTGTCAATTAAATTGGGAATATCTTCGAAGCGAATTGGGCGAGGCGCGCTTGAACGACCTTCACGCGCTCATCAAAGCCAACGCCGATGCCTACATTCAGCGCGTCAAGGCTCGCGCAAATTGAACGCATAAACACGGTTTAGATGTTTGAAGCGGGAATCAAACTTCTAAAGCACATGCTTCAACTGACAAAACTCAAAAAACTTTCCGATTTGGAACTTGGACTTTGGTGGAGCGACGGCGTTCAAACCACGATTCCCATTAAACGCTTGCGCGACGAATGCCCTTGCGCGGGTTGCAAAGGCGAAACCGTCCTCTTCGAATCTTACACGCCCGTCAAACTGCCCATCGCCACACCAGGTATGTATGAACTCAAAAAAATCGACGTCATTGGCAACTACGCCATTCAGCCGCTTTGGGGCGACGGACACCACACGGGACTTTACGGGTGGGATTACCTACGGCAAATTTCCAAAGCCGCTGAATCTCAGTAAGTCTCAAAATCAAATTCAGTATGCTTTTGTGCGCCGCTCCCAAATCATTTACAAAAGGTTGAGTTTTTACGGCGACGTCGTTGCAAACGAAGCGAAGCAATCCCTCTTCGCCTGTATTGACGAGGCTCGGTTGGATTGCTACGCCGCTAAGTTCTTTGTCGTTACGAAACATGTTCGCTCTTCAAGTGATTCATGCGCCGCTCTCACTCGTATTCAGGCATATCACGCGTTTCAAATTTGAAGACACTTTATACGTAGAAATTGAAAACAAGTTTTATCTTTGACGATAACGTTCTCAACCAATCTTCGTCATCTCGGCAGTCATTCATGAAAATCCTTATTTCACTTCTAAGCGAACATTTTTTTCCCGCTCATCAAGCGCAGAAATATCTTGCGCCAGACAGGCATGTTATTTTGCACACCGAAACGCCGTTCAACTTGGTGAAACGTTTCGGTACCGATGCTTCCTTTCAGGTGGTTTCAAACACGACAGAATCCATCACAAAGGCGTTGAACGAGACGTTTGTCGCACATCAAGGCGATGAAGTCTTGCTCAACCTTTCAAACGGCACGCCGCTCATGCAACTGATTGGATTAGATGCCGCACGACGTCGGGGTTACAAAGCATATTTTTTTGAATACAACTCCGTTACCTCTTTTGACGAAGGCGGCGTAGTAAAATCCGACTTACCAACACTTTTCACGATTGAAGAATACATCAAACTGCATGGGTTCAGAGTGATTAAAAACTCGGAAGATATGACGGCAGCGCAAAAACTTTTGGGCGTACTGAGTGGCTACCTTACGGCAAGCCATCTTCAAAAACTCAACAGTGCGGCGGATAAAGAGTTTTTGGTCAGAATGCCCGGACGCCTTGAAATTCAAGTTGATGCGCCTGAAGGCGAAGAGCGTAAAATCGCCATTAAAACCAGCGGTTTTCAGAAGCTCATTTCGGCAGAGTCGCTTGCGGAGTTATTTATGTTTCAGCAACTTTCTCCCAAATACAAAGGCTCGATTCAACTTGCGCTTCGCATCGTGCGAGAGGGCGGCAGTCCGCGCGACATCGACCTTGCTTTTCTCAAAGACGGTTTGCTTCACATTGTCGTCTCTCGCGGCAATCCGAACATTCGCGGCGGGATTTTCGAACAACTCTTCGCCATTCATCAACGCTTTGAGGGTTTGACGGCAAAAATCCATTTCTTGATGAAAGAAAGTTCTGCCACAAATCCCAACAACTTGAAGCGCGCGAAACTCTTCGATATTCATTTGATTTCAATCGACCAAATCGGCTCTTTATAGCAGATGATTGATTTGTTTTAGAATCTGATTTTAGGTATTGTCGACAGTTAATAGGTGTCGTTCTCGGTTCAACTTTTCGGTAGTATGACGAAAGCAGATTCATCACTTCATTCAGGCGTTCTCCCCAATCTTCGCCACGATTTACCTGCAAGTTTAGTCGTCTTTCTTGTTGCTGTGCCGCTTTGCTTGGGCATTGCATTGGCTTCGGGCGCGCCGCTTTTTGCGGGCATCGTTTCAGGCATTATTGGTGGAATTGTGGTGGGCATTTTATCCGGTTCAGAAATTAGCGTGAGCGGTCCGGCGGCGGGGCTTGCCGTCATTGTGGCAACTTCGATAGAAAAACTCGGCTCGTTTGAACTTTTCTTGGTTGCGGTGGCTTTGTCGGGCGTCATTCAAATTGCCTTAGGCTATCTGCGTGCGGGCATTATCGGCAACTACTTTCCGAGTAGCGTGATTACGGGAATGCTTACGGCGATTGGTATCGTGATTATTCTCAAACAAGTACCGCATGCGATTGGCTGGGATAAAGACTACGAAGGCAATTTCAGTTTTTTCGGCGAAGATGGAAATACATTCACCTCACTCTACAACGCCGCTACTGCCCTTGAACCTGCCGCCGTTTTGATTACACTTTTTTCATTGACCACGCTCGCCATTTGGGAACTTCCTCGCATCAAAAAGCATCGCATTTTGAAATTGATTCCCGCGCCGCTTTTGGTGGTTTTTCTTGGCATTTTAATCAACGAGTTGTTTAAGTTCTACATGCCTGACTTTGCGCTTACAAGCAAGGAAGGACACTTGGTTACGCTCCCCGCCGCTCCGATTTCAGAATTACCCGACCATCTTTCCACACCCGATTTTTCAGGCTTGTTTAAAAAAGATGTCTATATCGTCGCACTTACGATTGCGATTGTCGGCAGTTTAGAGACGCTTCTTTCCGTTGAGGCGGCAGATAAATTAGACCCGTTTAAGCGCATCTCCGATACGCATCGCGAACTGAAAGCGCAAGGGATTGGAAATTTTCTTTCAGGACTGCTTGGCGGCTTGCCGATTACTGCCGTCATTGTGCGCTCGTCGGCAAACGTTTATGCAGGCGCAAGAACACGCACGTCGACAATCACTCACGGATTGCTTCTGCTCTTTTCTGTGCTTTTCATTCCGCACGTGCTTAACCTGATTCCGCTTTCGTCCCTAGCCTGCATTTTGATTATGGTCGGCTATAAACTTGCCCATTACGCCTTGTTTGTCAGAATGTATCAATCAGGTCGAGATGTATTCCTGCCGTTCATCGTTACGGTGGTTGCGGTCATCTTCACGGATTTACTGATTGGCATTGCGATTGGCTCAATGGTGGGGCTCTTTTTCGTTTTGCGCGCGAATCATCACTCGGCAACAATTCTTGTCAATGACGGCGATATGTATTTGCTAAAATTCAACAAAGATATGTCGTTTGTCAATAAGGCTGAACTGAAAGCCGCACTTTCCCACATTCCAAACGACGCTCGGCTCTACATTGACGGAACGCGCTCGCTGTTCATCGACCACGACATCTACGACATCATCAACGATTTTCAATCTTCTGCCGCACTGCGAGGCATTCAAGTCGAGCTGAAAAATTTCCATGGCAAGAAGTTGCCGATTTTCAACCTCTCGTCCGTCGCCGCACCGATTACGGCAATTTCAACACCAACCGAACGACAAAAGGAGCACAACAATGAACGACCATACGTCAAACAAACCATTGAACAAGCCGACGCATCAGTCGCCAGACCGACCGGAAATGGACGATTACCGAAAACTTCTTCTCGCCAATAAAGCGTGGGTTCAAGAGTGTTTGCAAATTCGTCCCGATTATTTTGAGCGTCTTAAATCTGACCAAAAGCCCGAATACCTTTGGATTGGTTGCGCCGACAGCCGCGTGCCTGCGGATAGAATTATCGGCGCAGACCCGGGCGAATTGTTCGTTCAGCGTAATATCGCTAACCTCGTCATTCACACCGACTTCAACATGCTCAGCGTGCTTCAATACGCGGTTGAAATTCTTAAAGTCAAACACGTGATTGTCTGCGGGCATTACAACTGCGGCGGCGTGAAGGCGGCGATGTCGCATCAAAACTTCGGCTTAATCAACAAGTGGCTTCGGCATATCAAAGATATTTACCGATTCTATAAACACGAACTCCTTACGATTCAAGACGAAAACGCACGGCTCAATCGCCTTGTAGAAATCAACATCTTTGAGCAACTGCGTAATATCTCGGAGACGACCATTATCCAGCGCATGTGGAAGAAAGAACAGCAACCCTATCTGCACGGCTGGGTTTATGATTTGGAGTCGGGATACATCAAACAGCTCTATCTTTTCACGCCTGAATCGGAAATTGAGGATATTTATCGCTACGACTTTGACGAACTCAAAGAGTAACACATCTCTGTGCTCGTCCGAACTACTCATGTCCAAACTGCCACCGTCGTTTTATGAACGCCCGACACTTTCTGTTGCAACGGCTCTGCTTGGCAAAGTATTAGTGCGCCGAATTCAGTTGCCGAAGCGTGAAGTGATTTTGAAAGGAAAAATTGTCGAGACCGAAGCGTATCTGGCTCACCCGCGTTACGGCGATGAATCTTGCCATGCTTATCGCGGCATGACGGAACGCAACAAGGCGATGTTTGGCGAAGCGGGAACGGTTTATGTGTATTTCACCTATGGCAATCACTTCATGCTTAACATCGTTACTGAGCCCAAAGGCGAAGCCGCCGCTGTGCTGATTCGCGCGCTCGAACCGCTCTGTGAACTTGACTTTCTCTACGCCCGCCGTAAAGTCGCCAAAGTTACCGACCTCACCAACGGACCAGGCAAACTCACCCAAGCCTTTCAGATTGAGCGCACATTGAACGGCGCGAGTTTGCAAAGCGATTTGATTTACATTGAAGACGCGCCGCCGATTCCAACGAGCGAGATTTGCACCTCGTCGCGCGTCGGCATCACGAAAGGAACTCACCTGCCTTGGCGTTATTTTATTGCAGACAATCCGTTTGTCTCCAAAGGGAAACCTTCCGACATGGTTCGCACTCATTGAGCATTTTCATCTATGCGCAATCTCAAACTTTACATCGAATACGACGGCACGGATTACGCAGGATGGCAACGCCAACCCCAAAATCCGCACCAGCGCACGATACAAGGGGAACTTGAAAAACTTTTCTCTCATCTTTTGCAAGAGCCGATTGAAATTATCGGCGCAGGACGAACCGATACCGGCGTTCATGCCGTCGGACAAATCGCCAACTTCAAAACGCACAATCACACTTTCTCTCTCGAGAAATTACGCTATGCGTGCTCGCGTATGCTTCCAGCGGGAATTGTCGTCAAAAAGGTTGAAGAAGCCTCGCTTGACTTCAATGCTCGCTTTGATGCACGCGCCCGCACTTATCGCTACTTCATCATCACGGAGCAATCCGCTATTAAACAACGCTTCGCCCATTACATCAACCTTCGCCTTTTCAATATTCCTCGATTCGATGTTGATGCCATGCGCCAAGCCAGTCAAGCGCTTTTAGGTACGCACGACTTCACCACTTTCTCAAAAATTGGGGTGCATCGGCGTTCACACGAGTGTACCGTTCATGGTGTTCGCTGGGTTGAGCGGCGGAATCAACTGATGTTTGAAATCACCGCGAACCGTTTTTTGCATTCAATGGTACGCTTGATTGTCGGCACATTGATTGAAGTGGGCGGAAAGAAGCGGAGTGTATCGGAATTTGAACAGGCTTTGAAGGCTAAAAATGTCGACTATGCTGGTGCGGCGGCAAACCCGGCGGGGCTTTTTTTGTGGTCGGTTCAATACGGGCTTTTTAATAAAACGCACCCTTTGTGAGAGCGCGCACATCTCTTAACTTCACAAAAAAGTAATCTTGCTTTGATTCAATCATCTTACAGCACTGCAATCTTAAAACACTTCGGCTATGACTTCATCACTTAAAATTCTTGCGGTTGATGACGACGCGATGATTTGCAACGTCTACAAAATGATTTTCGGCGAAGAAGGCTACGACCTTACCGTCGTCGAGAGCGGTCGGCAAGCCAAAGAGATGCTTTCCGAAAAACGCTTTGACTTGGTGATTGCCGATTTCAACATGCCCGACCTTGACGGTTTCAAACTCCTTCAATTCGTGCGCGACCGCCGCTTGAAAACCCGCTTCATTCTTGTTTCCGCTTACACGACCAAAGGCATGGAGCTTTCGTTTCAAAAACTTCGCGCTGAAGCCGTCATTCACAAGCCGTTTAATGTCAGCGAGATGCTCGCCAAAGTACGCGAAGTCGCCGGTCAAGAGCCGTTCAATCCATTTCAAACCAGCGTGGCTCGATGAGCATTTGCGCGTTCAGAGTTGATGGCTTTCAGGCTGTAAGACGAGTTCGCCCAAGACGAGGTTGCTCGGCTGTGTTGCACTCATCAAAACCATTTCTGCCGCTTGCTGAACGGTGAGCATTTTATCGCGTTGAACGCGCATCGTGATTTTGTCCCAGAACGACGTATCCACGCCGCCGAAGTGCAAGAGCGTTACTTTCACGCCGTCTCGAATCAAATCTTGTGTGATGGCTTTTGACAATCCCGTTACGCCGTATTTTGATGCAGAGTATCCCGACGACATTCGCATCACGGCTTTACCCAAAATTCCGGGCAGGTTGATAATATGCCCTCCCTTCTGTTTTACCATCACTTCCGAAGCGAATTTTGAAGCGTAAAATGTGCCTTTCAAATTCACGTCAATCATCTCATCAAATTCTTCGACCGAGAGTTCCGTAATCGGCTTCAAGTGTCCGACGCCGGCGGCGTTCAAAAGAATATCGATTCGCCCGAAGGTCGCAACGGCTTTCTCTATCAAGGCTTTGACGTCGCTTGATTTCGTCACATCGCACGGCGCGACGAGCGAATCGGCATCGTGATAATCCATCAGTTCTTTGGCGAGCGATTCCAACTCGTCTTTGGTTCGGCTGGCTAAAACGAGTTTCGCGCCTTCACGGGCAAAGAGCCGCGCCGATTCTCTGCCGATTCCCCGCCCCGCACCTGTAACGACGGCGACTTTATTGAGTAATTTCATTGAAATTGATTGATAGGATTTTGGATTTAATCAACTGCGCTTCATAACCCAAACCATTTCGTCAGCGTTTCAATTTTATCAATCCAACAATGAAACTCACGTTTGGAGAATTAGTCTGGCAATTAGAAAAACTTTATGGCGTGCCGACACGCACAAAGCGCGACGCCGAAGGCGCCGTTCACTTTCAGTCCGATTTGCTCGATGAACTCATCGGCACGATTCTCTCTCAAAACACCACCGATAAAAATTCCTCGCGCGCCTTCGCTTCGCTCAAAGCGTCATTTCCAACTTGGGAACGCGTGCTTTCCGCTCCAACAAGAAAACTCGCGGACGCCATCAAAATCGGCGGACTTGCTAACATCAAAGCCAAACGCATCAAAACCATTCTCGCCGAACTTCACAAGAAAAACGGGCGTCTTTCGCTCGCTCACCTTCACGAGATGAACACCAACGCGGCAATGGCTTACTTGCAAGAATTCAACGGCGTGGGATTCAAAACGGCGGCGTGCGTGCTGATGTTTGGACTTCATCGCGACCTCTGCCCCGTCGATACGCACATTCATCGCATTCTCAATCGCTTGGGACTGCTTTCAACTAAGCATGCCGACGAGACCTTTCTTCAACTTCAATCGCTCATTCCAAAAGGCAAGTCCTATTCGCTTCACATCAACCTTATTCGGCACGGCAAGCAAGTTTGTAAAGCCCAAACGCCGAACTGTGTGCAGTGCCTTTTAGCGGAATCATGTGCCTTTGCTCGCCAGAACGATTGAGACTTATGATTTCCTTCCGACGAACTCGGTAATTTTTTCGGCGATGTAAGCAATTTGCTCTTCGTCTAACTCTGTGTGCATCGGCAAAGACAAGACGCGCTCGGAAACACTTTCGGAAATCGGGAGCGATCCTTTCGGATAGGCGTCGTCTCTAAATGCCTTTTGTAGATTGAGCGAGATGGGATAATGCACAGAACTTGGAACGCCGTGCGCGCTCAAAAATTTTTGCAATTCCTCGCGCTCGCCTGCTTTGCTTAAAAGAATCGTGTATTGATGAAAGATATGCGTGCCGTTTGGGTCGCGATACGGCGTTTTCAGATTTGCATCGGCGAGGTATTGGTCGTAGAGGTCGGCGGCGGCGCGGCGGCGGGCGTTGAACTCATCGAGGTAGTTCAATTTCACTTTGAGCACGGCGGCTTGAATGGAATCCAATCGCGAATTGACGCCTAAGTATTCATGCGTGTAGCGAATTTTCGCGCCATGTTGCGCAATCATTTTGAGCTTTATAAACAGTTCTTCATCGTCAGTAAACATCGCCCCTGCATCACCAAAGGCACCAAGATTTTTGGCAGGAAAAAAACTCGTGGTGCTAATGCGTCCGAATGTTCCGACTTTCTTGCCTTTGTAAGTTGCGCCGAAGGATTGTGCGTTGTCTTCGATGACGTTCAATCCGTGTTCGCACGCGATATGCGTAATGCGGTCAATTTCCGCCGCTTGTCCGTAGAGATGCACGGGCATAATGGCTTTTGTTTTCGGGGTAATTGCCTGCGCCAGAAGTGACGCATTGAGGTTGAAGGTACGCTCGTCGATATCGACGTAGCGCGGTGTTGCGCCGACAAGCAAAATGGCTTCAACGGTTGCGGCGAACGTGAACGGCGTGGTAATGACTTCGTCGCCGTTGCCTATACCGAGTGCCATGAGCGCGATTTGCAGCGCGTCCGTCCCGTTGGCGCACCCGACGGCAAAGCGGATTCCAAGATATTTTGAAAGCGCACACTCCAATTCTCCGACCACGCTTCCGTTGATGAAGCTTGCGCTCGAAATCACTTTCTCGATTTCCGCATCAAGTTCAGGCTTCAAGCGATTGTGAAGCGAGACGAGGTCGACGAGTTGAATTTGCTTTGAAAGGGTTGGCGTCATGGCTGTGTTTGGTTAAATCTCTACGGCGTAAAGTTGACGCAATTTACATTTCCTTCAAGGAAGAAATAAATTTTGCGTTTCAAACGGACGATTTAGACGATTTTATTTTCCGTAAGCATTGTCATTATCGGCACTTACAGCCGTTTGCCATTCGAGAAAATGTTTGCTTTTAGAGGTTTAAGGGCGTAAATTGAACGCAGTAGTAAAGGGCATTGTCGCCGACCTTGCAAGAGAAGTATTCGCAACACACGGCGCATTGAAATTTCGTCGGTAACTTTTTTCAGTAACTTAAACGTAGTTTCATTTCGCTAAACAACATTTATTCAGAGGAGAATCAACTATGCCAGAATCAACTGCAATGGCGCAAGGGACGGGCGACGCAATCCGCGTGCTTCCGACCGCGCTCGTCTATCACTTCACGCTTCCGCACACGATTGACTTCCTTCCCGAAGTTACCGAATCGCTTGGTATGCGTGTGAATTTGAAAGACACCGGTAAGAACGTCTTCGAGACTTTCGGCGACTACATCAAAGGCGATTTGAAGTGGGAGCATATCGACGATGATGAGCAACGCCGCATGAACGATTGGCTTACGGCTTGGATTGTGCTCAACACGAGTTGGCCCTATATCCCGATTCTCGGTATCTATCGCGGATTCAAAATCGGCGCAGACATGGTTAAGGGTGACGAATCGCAAAAATGGATGGCGGGCATTCTTTCACTGCTTCTCACCGCGCCGTTCAACGTGATTATGGGATTGTTTGAAGCGGCAAACTTTACTTCGGCGCGTATTCGCGAACAAGGATTGGATAAAGCCTTCCTTGAAATGGCGGATAAAATCCCAACCACTTTAAGCGCGGGAATGTCGGAAGAAGACAAGAAATATCCCGTCAATACCTTTGCCGACGGCGCAACCAAAGCCGTGACCAATGTGATGATGACGCCGTTCCTGCCTTTGATGGGCACTTACCGCGTTACAAGCACCATCGGCGACCTCACGCACCGCGACCGCAACATTCAATTCATTTCCATGCTTTTCGGCGCGCCGATTTTGGCGACGATTGGACTTCCATACTTCGCGCTCGTTCAATCGGGCGACGTGGCAAGAAAAATAGCGACCGAAGGCAAACTCGTCAACTGGGTTTCCAAATTCTTGGGCGACGCAGGCGACGCCGTCAAATCCATCGGCAAACAGTAACGCTTCGTCTCAAACAAAAAGCAAAAAAAACACAAAGCCTCGCACCTCGCGAGGCTTTACCTTTTCGATACCACAACATTCGCGCCCCATCGGCAAGTTTTTATGAAATCAGTTGCAGTGAATCTTGAACACCGAGCGATTCATAAATTTTGAGCGTTGCGCGCGAGTTGTTGAGGGTGTAGAAGTGAATGCCTCTTACGCCGTTGCTCACCAAATCGCTTACTTGCTCCGTTGCCCAATGCACGCCGACTTTCTCGACGTCGTCATCGGTTTTCGTGCGATAGATTGATTTTAGCAATCGCGCTGGAAAGCGCGTGCCGGGCGAAAGTTCCGCCATTCGATTCATGCCGTTGCGCGTTAAGATGGGCATAATACCCGCGATAATCGGAATCCGAATCCCCGCCAATTCGCACCGCTCGACAAAATCATAAAATTCATGGTTGTCGAAAAAGAGTTGGGTTACGATATAATCCGCGCCCGCATCGACTTTCATTTTCAAGTAATCCATCTCTTTAAGCCGATTCGGTGTTGCTGGATGCCCTTCTGGAAAGCCTGCAACGCCAATGCACATCTTCGGAAAGTGCTCGCGAATAAACGTCACTAATTCGGTCGCATATTTGAAGTCTTGATGAAGCGGATTCCAATCGGGAATGTTTTTCGGTGGGTCGCCGCGAAGCGCGAGAATGTTCGCCACGCCGTTTTCGTCGTAGCGTTTGAGAATTTCAAAAATTTCTTCTCGGCTCGAGCCGACGGTGGTCAGGTGCGAAACGACCGTCAAATCCGTTTCCTTTTGGATTCTCACCACAAGATTGTGCGTGCGCTCGCGCGTTGTGCCGCCTGCGCCGTAGGTTACGCTCACGTGCGAGGGTTTGAGCGGCATCAATTCCTTGATGGTTTGAAAGAGTTTTTCCCAATCGGCTTCCTGCTTGGGCGGAAAGAATTCAAAACTGAAAGTCGTTTTGTGTTGCGCTAAAAAATCTTTGACAAGCATGGCTGGTTCGTGATGTTGAGAAGTTTTGTGTTAGAGATTTTGCACGGGCTTATCTTGAAGAATATCAAAAAAGCGTTTTGCGTATTGCAAAAAAGATACGACAAACAACGCACTTGCCAAGTAAATCGTTATTTCCACCGCTGTTTTCAAGCCTTCCGATGGATAAGGATAAACAGTGCCACCGATTGCCCCTGCTAAAAATCCGACCGCCCATTTTCCCACTGGTAAAGCCGTCGTAATCACATGTTTTTTTTGTTTAGCATAAATTCCTCCGAAAAAAATAATTGCATCGCGCACGACAACAAGTGCCACGAACCACCACGGCAGTTCCCCCCGATACAACAAATACAGCACCATCAGTGCTGTGCTGAGTTTATCGGCGAGTGGGTCTAAAATTTTTCCCAACTCCGAAACGGTGTTCGTCCACCGTGCCACTCTGCCGTCGAACCAATCGGTTGAAATCGCAAGGAGCACCACCGCAAAAGCGACGGCTTTTTCATCTCGCTCATAAAAATAAACGAACGGCAAGAAAAGCACGACGCGCAAGAGCGAAAGCGCGTTGGAAAACGTCAAAATTTTCGTTGATGATGACGCCACTTTTGAACGCTTTACCTCGCCAAGTTGGTTAAAATCCTCGCTGGTTTTCATTTAGAACCTTAAAAAAACAAGATATGATTCCGAATAAATATACGGCATTGGAGCGATTGCAACTCTTTAAGCCTGTTGCGACTTGGGGGGTCCTTAAAGCCGCCTTGATTGAAGAGTGTGAGCTTTCGGGCGAGCCGCTGAGCGAAGAGCCAACCGACGAGCAAATCCGAGAATTTGCCGAATTGATTGGATTCAAGAAGTGTGAAAATGAGGGTTGCGACTTGTGGTATAACGCCGCCAAAGGTTGGTTTGCGCATCACGAAGAAAAAAACATCTGCCGTATGTGCGCCGTCTCCGAAGGCATTGAGGTTGATTTCTAAAATGTGTTTCTTTTTTCAACATGTCGCCTTCACGCCGATTTTTTCACCGTTCGTTTTGCTTGTTGAATCGGCGTGAAGACTTGCGTCGCTGTTGCTTCTTATCCCGCTCGATATGCTCCCGCTAAATACAACGCGAGATCGCGAAGTTTGATGGCTTTTAATGGTGGCGTTTCGTTTGGTGAGCGCGACAACCACTGTTGCTTGTTTAAAGAGTTATCGGAAATTCTGTTCAGTTAAAGCGTCAATTATTTTTGAGTCGATTTCGGAATCAATTCATTTTAATTCTTCCAAAAGAGTTTTAATTTCTTTTGAGATTCAACTTTAAGGTTCAGATTTAAACTTCAACACAGAACTCATTTTCACAGCCACCATGCATTTCATTGAATTGCTCGTCAAGATGGGACGGGTTTCGTTCAGATACACGATGCTTCTCGCGCTGCCTTTCGTGGGGCTTGCAGGTTGCCGCTCGTCGGAGCCCGTTGAAACTGTGCCGGTGCTTCGAGCTGAAGTTTCATCGTTGGTTAAACAGCGGGCTGTAAACTTGCTGGTTTCAGGCGAACTTTTTGCCGCCAAAGAGCAACACGCGCAAGCCATTTTGGAATTTCAAGACGCGCTGAAACTCATGCCAAATGAGGCGGCGATTCACTTTGCAATTTCAAAGTCGTATCGCGCGATGCGTAAGCCGGAATCGGCACTCTACTACGCCAAGAAAGCCGTCGAACTCGATTCAGCCAACAAGTGGTATAACGAACTCTTGGGGAATCTTTATTTTGATATGCAAAATTTTGCCGCCGCCGCCGAACAGTTCGAGCTTTTTTCACTGAAAGACCCTCAAAGTTCTTCCGCCCTTTATCAACTTGCCGCCGCACAAGTCGCAGGCGGACAAATGCAAGAAGCCCTCAACACTTACACGCGGCTCTTGGGGCTTGTCGGTTTAGACCTCGATGTGCTTTACAAAAAATTGCTTCTGCAAATCCAACTTAAAATGGATAACGAAGCCGTTTTTACACTGATTGAAATGATTGTCTCCGACCCTGAAAACTTGGATTTGTATCAGATGCTCGGCGAACTTTACATCAAACTTGAACGCTACGACGACGCGCTACGCGCCTACCGCGACCTCCTCGAGCGCAATCCGAATGACCTGCGCGCCCTTGTTGCCTTCTGCGAAATCTACACCAAACAAAAAGATTGGAACGGCTTTGAAGCCACCGTCAACGACTTGTTCGTCAATCCCGGTTTTACAAAAGAAGATAAGCTCAACATTGGCTACCTCTACATCGAGCGTGCTGAAAAAGACACCGCCATGCTCAAGCCGACGGAAATTGTCATGCTTCGCTTGCAAAAAGCCTATCCGAACGAATGGCAACCGTATTGGTTTTTGAGCATCATTTACCTTCGCGAGCGAAACTATGCGCTGGCAATTCCACAACTCAAACGACTGACTTCAATCAAGCCCGATTTCATACCCGCTTGGGAAAACTTAGGCATCGCCTACCTCTCGACCGATGAAATCGCTTCGGCGATTAACACCTTCAAATCCGGTATTGAAAAAGCACTGAAGCCCTCGTTTCGCATGAAAGTGTTGCTCGGCACATCGCTCAATCAAGCCTACCGCGACGACGAATCCGTGCGCGTTTTGACCGAAGCCCTCTCGCAGATGGAAACAGAAGACACAAGCATCGTTGTTCAAGCCTATACAACGCTTGCGCTTAGCTACGACCGCTTAAAGCGATACGACGAAAGCGAACGGAGCTACGAAACCGCGTTGGTTTATGAACCCGACAACGCCTTAGTGCTCAATAACCTTGCGTATTCTTATTCGGAACGCGACAAAGAATTGCCTCGCGCTTTGGATATGGCGAAAGTCGCCGTCGCCAAAGAGCCGAATAACGGCGCATACTTAGACACGATAGGTTGGATTTACTTCAAGATGGGCAACTATCAAGAAGCGAAACATTGGATAGAAAAAGCCGTGCAGTCGGGACGCGAAAGCCCCGCCGTGTTGGAGCATCTGGGCGACGTCTATTTCAAACTCGGCGACCGCGAAAACGCACAACGCTATTACGAAAAAGCCTTGCAAATCAATCGGACAAGCGTTTCGCTTCAACAAAAGTTGGAGGCGATTAAGTGAAACTCGCCCCGCTTGACGTCGGCTCGCTTAAACGATTTTAATCATCATTCACTTAATTATTTACAACGATACAGACCAATGAACACCGATACCGCACCCGCCCAAGCAGTTGAACGGAAGTTTGTGGATATGCACATGCATACCACTTGCTCCGATGGTGCGCTCTCTCCTGAGGACTTGGTCAGAAAGGCGAAACAAGTCGGACTTACCGCCATCAGCATCACCGACCATGACAACCTTGCCGCCATTGATGCGGTAAAGCCACTTGCCGAAGAACTCGGCGTTGAATTAATTGCAGGCGTTGAAGTCAGCACGGCTCATGAGGAGCGCGATGTTCACATTTTGGGCTATTTCATCAAAACCGAAACATCTCCATTGAGCGATTACCTTGCTCATTGTCGCAAGCAACGCCTTGCGCGCACGGAGCGCATGGTTGAACGTCTCAACAAACAAGGCGTCAAAATCCATGTTGAACATGTGCTTGAAAAAGCAAGCGGCGGCTCGGTCGGTCGTCCGCACATCGCCGCAGTGCTTCAAGAAAACGGCTACGTGCAAAACTACAACGAAGCCTTCTCGAAGTATATCGGCACAAATTGCCCCGCATATGAGAAAAGCGTTGAAACGAAACCCGCCGAAGTGATTTCACTCATCAACGAAGCTGGCGGCTTGTCGTTTTTAGCCCACCCCGGACGGCAAGTCCCCGATGATACCGTCCGATATTTGATTGACAGCGGACTCGATGGGCTTGAAATCGTTCACCCTTCACACGACGCGCATCGCCAAGAGTATTATCGCTCTATTGCCAACGAGTATTTTCTGCTGATGTCGGGCGGCTCGGATTATCACGGCGTTAAGCCCCAAGACGAAGAGCACTTCGGCAAAATGCACATCGATTACAACTGGCTTCAAAAAATGAAAAACCGCTTGTGCATTTGATTGCGCACGGTCATCTCTAACATGATTCTCATTCTCGACTACGGCGCGAGTAATTTGCGCTCAGTTCAAAAAGCCTTTGACTACCTCCACATTCCCGCTACGGTTTCCGACGACGCCCGCACGGTTGCCAACGCCGATAAGGTGATTCTCCCGGGCGTCGGCGCTTTCGGACAAGGCATCAACGCCGTGCGTGCACGCGGTTTCGATTCTGCCATCGGCGAACATCTCGCCAAAGCCAAACCCCTCTTGGGAATCTGCCTCGGCATGCAGTTGCTTCTTTCAGAGAGCGAAGAAATGGGACTGCATCAAGGACTGAACTTGATTTCAGGCAAAGTCCAACAGTTTAACTCACAATACGCCAAAGTGCCGCAAATCGGCTGGAACAGTCTTCACGACATTCGGCGCGATAGCCTTCTCTTCAAAGGCATTGACGACGGCGCACATGTTTATTTCGTTCACTCCTACTTTTGCAATGTCCATGAGCCTGACGCCGTCAGCGCACGTGCTTCTTACGCTCAAGAAAATTTCGCCGTCGCCATTGAAAAAAATGGTATCTTTGCAGTCCAATTCCATCCTGAAAAATCAGGATTAATTGGCTTGAAAGTTCTGGAAAATTTTGCAAGACTGTAACCATTATGCTCATTATTCCTGCGATTGATATTCGCGGCGGAAAATGCGTGCGCCTCTCGCAAGGAGATTATGACCGTGAGAAAATTTACCTCGATTGCCCCTGCGACATGGCAGTCGTTTGGCGCAAGCAAAATGCCAAGATGCTTCATTTGGTAGATTTAGATGCGGCGAAATCGGGCAGACTTGAAAACTTCAATGAAATCAAGCGCATTGTCGAGATGCTCGATATTCCTGTCGAAGTCGGTGGCGGTATTCGCAGTCTCGAGAGTGCCAAAGCGTATTTCGACATCGGCGTCTATCGCGTTGTGATTGGTTCAGCCGCCGTTACCAATCCTAAACTTGTTGAAGATTTACTCGCACATTACGGTCCGAAAAAAGTGGTCGTTGGCATTGACGCCAAAGACGGGATTCCGAAAGTTCACGGCTGGCTTGAAGGCTCGAGCATGACCGATGTGGAACTCGGCTTGAAGATGAAATCGCTCGGCGTGGAGCGCGTCATTTATACCGATATTTCCAAAGACGGCATGCTTTCTGGCATCGGTTATGAAGCCATCAAGCATTTTGCAGAATCCACTCGCTTGCGCGTTACGGCGTCGGGCGGCGTGGCTTCTTACCACGATTTGATGAAACTCAACGAACTGATGCCGCTTGTCGATTCGGTCATCGTCGGCAAAGCCCTTTACGAAGAGACTTTCCCGTGTCAAAAACTCTGGCACTTGTGCGAAAAAGAAATGGCGATTGATACCAACTTCTCTACCGCGCCACTTCGCACCTGCGCTTCGTCATGACATTTCATGTTTTTTGAAATTTCAAGGGCTTCTGTATCTTTGCCGCCCAAGTTCGTTAGAAATGTGCAAGGGCAATTAGCTCAGTTGGTTAGAGCGTTCGCTTCACACGCGAAAGGTCACTAGTTCGAATCTAGTATTGCCCACCAACCTCTCCTTGTCCGCTTTCATTATCTTCACAAATTCACCATTCCACTTATCCGTCAAATTTATCCGTCAAATGAACACAAGACCACTTTTGATTTGTCTGCTGTTTTGGCTTGGGTGCTCGAATCAATCGCCTGAACGCGCCCACATTGAACGCACCGCCGTTGAACGCAATGTCACGGGCAAGTTGATTGAGCACAAACATTTTGCGTCCAAATATGCTCAGCCACGTCAGGTTGATGTGTGGCTTCCGAGCAATTACGATTCGACCAAGCGTTACGCCGTTCTTTATCTGCACGACGGACAAAACTGCTTCGACTCCGCTACCTCCTACACGCGCATTGATTGGGGCGTTGATGAAACCCTCACCACGCTTCGCGCTGAAAATAAAATTCCTGACGTCATTGCCGTCGGGATTTGGAACACGCCCAACCGCTATGGCGAGTATATGCCGCAAAAAGCATATGAAATGCTTCCGAAAACGACACGCGACTCCATGCAATCCCGCTACCCAATGGCGAAAATGGCTTCCGATAACTATCTCAAATTCATCGTCCATGAACTCAAACCGTTTATCGATTCCGCCTATTCGACCAACCCCGACCCTGCCTCAACGACAATCATGGGCTCAAGCATGGGCGGACTCATTTCGCTTTACGCCATTTGCGAATATCCATCGGTCTTCGGAAAAGCCGCGTGCATTTCAACGCACTTTCCTGCCGGCAACGGGATTATGATTGAATACCTCAAAACGCATCTTCCCGACCCGCAATCGCACAAAATTTATTTTGACTTCGGAACGGAAACCCTCGACAAAGACTACGAACCGTATCAACAACGCGCCGACAGCCTCATGGCACAAAAAGGATACATATATGGCGAAAATTGGCTCACGAAAAAGTTCATCGGCGACGAGCACTCCGAGCGCGCGTGGCGAAAACGATTACCCATTCCCATTTTGTTTTTATTCGGAAAATCCATCTGACGATTTGATTTCAAGAAACTGACTATGGGTTCAATCAAAAAACTGCCTGATGAGGTCGCCAATAAAATTGCCGCAGGTGAAGTGGTTCAACGACCTGCTTCAGCAGTAAAAGAATTGCTCGAAAATGCCATTGACGCTGGCGCCGACGAAATTACGCTCATCATCAAAGACGCAGGTAAAACACTTATTCAGGTCATTGATAATGGGTGCGGCATGAGCGAAGACGATGCCATGCTCGCCTTTGAACGCTTCGCCACCAGCAAAATTTCAACGGCGGAAGATTTGGACGACTTGCACACGTTCGGATTTCGCGGCGAAGCCCTCGCCAGTATTGCCTCAATCGCGCAAATCGAACTGAAAACCAAACGTCCCGAAGACGCGCTTGCTTCACTGTTGCGCCTCGACGGCGGCGTTTTTCAAGAGACGTCCAAAACCCAAGCTCCTGATGGCACGTCCATCGCGGTGCGCAATCTCTTTTACAACATTCCCGCACGACGCAAGTTTCTCAAATCCGATACTACGGAGTTCAAACACATCTACGACACGATTCTCTCTCAAACCCTCGCTCACCCTGAAATCAAATGGAAGTTCATCAGCGATGGCGAGGAAGTCTTTCATCTCACCACACACAGCCTAACCGAACGACTCAATTACTTTTTCGGAAAAGATTTTTCAAACGGCTTGATTGAATTTCACGAATCCAACGATTTCGCTAACGTGCAAGGTTTTCTCGGAAAGCCCGCGATGATGAAGCGCACCAAGAACGAGCAGTTCCTATTCATCAACCGTCGCATCACGCAGAGCCGCCAACTCCACCACGCGATTTTACAAGGCTACGGCGAACTCTTAGGCGAGCGCGAACAGCCGTTCTACTTGATTTTTCTTGAAATGGCGTCGCACCGCTTTGACGTCAATGTCCACCCAACCAAAATGGAAGTGCGCTTCGAGGACGAGCGCAATGTGTATAGCCTTATGCTTTCCGTCGTCAAAAAAACCGTAAGCGGAATGGATTTTTCGCCAAGCGTTGCCATTGAAGAAAAGCCCGTGCCGACAACGCCTCCCCCAACTCGCGCCGAAGAGTATGCGAAGTTTTACAAACCCCCTTCCTCTGACTTTCCGGGCGTTCAAAAACGACTCTCTTACAACGAGCGCGATTTTGAAGTGCGAAGTAGCAACGCACTTTACGCCGACTTCAAGCGCGAAATCGAAGCGCCATCACCTGCGCCACGTCGCGACACCACGCCCGAACAAGTCTCGTTCGATGATGTCTCGTTTGAAACGCCGACCAACGCGCCGAAATCGCGAGAGTATCAACTCATTTTTCAATCCTCTGAAAAAGAATCTGACGCGCTCAAAGGTGCCTTCCCCGTGCAACTTCACAACCGCTACATTCTCACGCAAATTAAATCGGGATTAATGCTCATCGACCAGCACGTTGCGCATGAACGCATCTTGTATGAACGCGCACTGACCGTTATGGACGCCGGCATTTCAAACTCTCAACAGTTGCTCTTCCCGCACCGCATTGAACTCAAACCTTGGGACATGAAGGTGTTGGAAGACTTGCGCGCCGACTTGGAAAAATTGGGATTTTCATTTCGCCAATTCAGCAACAATTCGGTGATTGTAGAGGGCGTGCCTTCCGATGTTAAACCGGGCGCGGAAGAGAAAATTTTGTTCGAACTCATCGAGCAGTATTTGGATTACCAACAGTCGCTCAAACTTGAAAAGCGCGACAACATCGCCAAGTCATATGCTTGCCGCAACGCGATTATGGCGGGCGATAAACTCTCGCAGCGCGACATGTCGCTTCTCATCGACCAACTCTTTGCAACCTCAATGCCTTACGTTTGTCCGCACGGACGACCGATTATCATTAAACTTTCGCTCAGCGAGTTAGATAAAATGTTTGGGAGAACATGAGCGATGAACCGTCGAGCGTTTCTTAAAGCAACAGCATTAGCCGCAAGTAGCATTGCCCTTTCTCCATTTGCAAACCTCTTTGCCTCACAGTTTGAGCGGCGTAAGTCAGATTTTGTATTCACACGCCTCGCCTATACCTCTGGAAATTGGAACACTGACGAACGTATGCCTTCCAATGTGCTTCATTCGCTTGTGCAATACACGACTATTAGCGTTTCTCAAAAGGAAAAAGTCGTCGCACTTGATTCGCCCGAAATGTTTGATTCTCCGTTCTGCTATTTGAGCGGGCATAAATTGGTTGAATTCACTACGAAAGAGCGAGAGCATTTCGAGCGGTATGTGCGAAACGGCGGGTTTCTTTTCGTCGATGATTGCAATCACGATATTGATGGGCTTTTTGCCAAGTCGTTTGAAGCGCAACTCGCTCGCATCTTTGGGGCGACGGCTCTCAAAAAGATTCCCAATTCGCACCCGATTTATCATACCTTTTTTGACTTTCCGAACGGACCGCCAACCACATCGCTTGAACTCAACGGCTGGGGCGACGACTTGGTGCATGACTATCTCAAAGCCGTTGAAATCAACGGACGCATCGCGATTTTATACAGCAATAAAGACTACGGTTGTGAGTGGGATTACGACCATCGCAACAAGCGGTGGCTGGCGGAGGATAACACGAAATTCGCCGTCAATCTTGTTCTCTACGCCCTTACGCATTGACGTAT
>JBDNCJ010000051.1:0-25173 GCA_046719715.1 Chloroherpetonaceae bacterium
AACTCAACAACGCTGGCTTTGAAGTGGAACGCAAATCCCAAGGCGCAACTTGGAACACGCTCGGCTTCGTCAGAGGCAACGGCACCACCACCGAAGCACAATCCTACTCGTTCTTAGACCGCACCGCCTCAGGCAAAGTCCAATACCGCTTGAAACAACTTGACTTTGACGGACAATTTGAATACAGCCCCGTCATTGAAGTCGACGCCGGCTTGCCGAAGCAATTCGCCCTTGAACAAAACTATCCCAACCCGTTCAACCCGACGACGATTATCAACTACCAACTTCCAACGGCAAGCAATGTGTCGCTGAAAATCTACGATGTGCTCGGCAAGGAAGTCGTAACACTGGTCAATGGTCGTCAAGAAGCGGGGACATACAATTTCAACTTCAACGCGAGCAATTTGGCAAGTGGCATTTACTTCTACCGTCTGCAAGCAAGCGCGACGAATGGCGCGTCGGGTTCAAACTTTGTAGAGACGAAGAAGATGATGCTGGTCAAATAGTTGAGAGTTAAAAGTGAAGAGTTGAGAGTGGGAGGGATAACTTTCAACTTTTAATTCTTCATTCTCAACTTTTGAGAGCGTCCTTGCTGGAAACGGCGGGACGCTTTTTTTTGGGTTCATATCGCACGCTCAACATATCGTAGAAATATCGTAGTGCTTTTTTCCCGATGCCCCCTCATCTTTGCTCCGAGCAATCCACAATCGATTGCTTTTTTCTTTCAACCTAATCAGGAACAAAAACAATGACCTATCAACGACTTCTTTTCGGACTGCTGCTGCTTCTGCTTTTGCCCATCGGCTCAAAGGCACAAACAGGATTTGACTTTTGGTATCGTGCTGACGGCAATGTTACAACCGACGGCAACGGATTCGTAACACAATGGGCGAACTCTGGCGGGAGTGTGAATCCATTGGCACAACAGAATGCCGCGAACCGACCACGCCTCATCGCAAATGCCATCAACGGCAAACCCGCAATTGAATTTGACGGCAACGATATTCTTCAATCTTCAAGCCAAATTTCATTAGGCTCGTTCACCGTCTTTACCGTGTTCAACTCCACCAACACAAGCTTGGGGATTGTTTATGAGCATAGCGCAAATACCAACACTAATGACGGCAGTTTTTTAAGCACATCAATTAACTCCACCGTTGCCGTTCGGCGAACCGGCGAGGCTTTAGTCAACCATACAGCGAATTGGGCACACGACGGACAATATCGAATTGTCGCGCATACCTTTCGTCCTAACGCACCTCAAATTTCTCTCCGAATCAACGGCGTACCTTTGGACCTTTCTGTTCAAGGGATTGCAAATGCAACTACTGCAACCCAAACCTTAAACATCGGCGCGCGTGTCGGACCAACGCTCGGCTTACAAGGCAGGGTCGCTGAAATCATCTTTCACAACGGAGAACTCTCGCCGGCGCAAATCGACAGCGTTGAAGCGGCTCTTTCCGCAAAATACAATATCCCTCTGTTACCTGATTTTTGGTATCGTGCTGACGGCAATGTTACAACCGACGGCAGCGGATTCGTAACACAATGGGCGAACTCAAGCGTGAGTGGGAATCCATTGGCACAATCAATTGCCGCGAACCGACCACGCCTCATCACAAATGCCATCAACGGCAAACCCGCGGTTGAATTTGACGGCAACGATATTCTTCGATCTTCAAGCTCAATGTCATTAGGCTCGTTCACCGTCTTTACCGTGTTCAACTCCACCAACACAAGCTTGGGGATTGTTTATGAGCATAGCGCAAATACCAACACTAATGACGGCAGTTTTTTAAGCACATCAATTAACTCCACCGTTGCCGTTCGGCGTGGAAGCCAAACGGCTTTAGTCAATCACACAGCGAATTGGGCACACGACGGACAATATCGAATTGTCGCGCATACCTTTCGTCCTAACGCACCTCAAATTTCTCTCCGAATCAACGGCGCACCTTTGAGCCTTTCTGTTCAAGGGAGTGCAAATGCAACTACTACAACCCAAATCTTAAACATCGGCGCGCGTGTCGGACCAACGCTCGGCTTACAAGGCAGGGTCGCTGAAATTATTTTATACAGTAGAGAACTCTCGCCGGCGCAAATCGACAGCGTTGAAGCGGCTCTTTCTGCAAAATACAATATCCCCGTTGCACCAGTTGCAATCTCAACAGGCGCGACCAACTTAACGGCAACTTCTGCGACGCTCAACGCAACCCTAACCCCGCGCTCATCCGCTATCACATATGCGAAAATGGCTTACGGCACAAATCTCAACAACCTGACTGATTCAATCGATGTCTCCCCGAATGTGATTGGACAAAGCGGATTTACGCCGATTGCCGTTAGTGCGACCGTTGGAATTCCCAGCGGTGTGTATCGACTTGTTGTAAAAACATCAAGCGGCGCAACGGTTCAATCCGATCCGATTGCTTTTCCGACCATTCCTTTACAAGATTTGATTTATTGGATTCGTGCCGATGCCAGCGCAGATACTACGGCGTCGGGTCAGGTTACATCTTGTGCAAACCTTGCTTTCAGCAACAACCCCGCCGTTCAATCCAACGTAAACAATCGTCCGCGCTACATCACCAATGCGATTAACGGCAGACCTGCATTAGAATTTGACGGGAACGACTTGTTGGTCACATCAAATTTAGCGATTGGGCAATACACCGTTTTCAGTGTCTTCAAATCTTCTTCTCTCTCCACCGCCTTGATTTATGAACACGGAATAGACGCAAACAGCAACGACGGATTTTATTTGACCAATACTACTAATAACACCGTGAGAACCCGTCGCGATAACTTTTCCACAGGTGAATATGTCGCGAATTGGGCGTCGGATAACGCCTTCAAAGTCGTTACACATCAATGGCGAGCGGGTGCGCCGCAACATGTGCTTCGGGCAAATGGGGTTGAACTCCCACTTACGACGGCGGGGCTTGCTGCGAATACAAGTGCCACACAACGTTTGCACATCGGCGCGCGAGCCAATGCTTCACTCGGCTTAAACGGTCAGATTGCAGAACTGATTATTTACAATCGAGAACTGACATCGCCACAGCGGGACAGCGTCGAGGAGTATTTATTCCAAAGATACAACATTCGCCGCGCCTCTGGTTACGCCGCCGCATCTGTTACTGGTAACGGCTCACAAGTTTTTAATCAAACAGGTCTTACCATCGAGTTTTCAGGGGTCAATACCGGCACGGGTGGGAATTGCACCGTTCAGCGATTTGATAACAGCCCTGCACAAAATCTTTCGTTCAGCGGCACACCGCCGACCTTCACCAGTCCATACCGATATGTCATCACGAACACTGGTTTCACCTTCACGAGCGCACTGCTACGCTTCAATCGCACCGAGATTCCAAATTCCGGCATCGCTAATCCGGCAGGCGTGAATGTTTACCGCCGTCCAACCGTCGGCACAGGTGCGTTTAGCATACTGACCAATAGCTACAATGCCAGTTTCCCGAACGAGGTGCGTGCAACAACCACTGCGTTCAGCGAGTTCATTTTAGGCAGCGACGATAACTCACTGCCCGTCGAGCTCGTCAGTTTCATTGGCGGACAACACCGCGAAGGCGTGATACTTCAATGGTCAACTCCACCGGAATTGAACATTTCAGGCTTTGAAGTGGAACGCAAATCCCAAGGCGCAACTTGGAACACGCTCGGCTTCGTCAGAGGCAACGGCACCACCACCGAAGCACAATCCTACTCGTTCTTAGACCGCACCGCATCAGGCAAAGTCCAATACCGCTTGAAACAACTTGACTTTGACGGACAATTTGAATACAGCCCCGTCATTGAAGTCGACGCCGGCTTGCCGAAGCAATTCGCCCTTGAACAAAACTATCCCAACCCGTTCAACCCGACGACGATTATCAACTACCAACTTCCGACGACAAGCAATGTGTCGCTGAAAATCTACGATGTGCTCGGCAAGGAAGTCGTAACATTGGTCAATGGTCGTCAAGAAGCGGGGACATACAATTTCAATTTCAACGCAAGCAATTTGGCAAGTGGCATTTACTTCTACCGTCTTGAAGCGCGCTCGTCAGGCTCGCAGGGCGGAAGTTTCGTAGAAACGAAGAAAATGATGCTGGTCAAGTAGTTGAAAGTGGAAAGTGGAGAGTGAATACCAAAATGATTTGAAGCGGATAGGGCTTTCAAAATTTGTCATTCCGGGCGAAGCGAGGAATCCATCGCTAATGAATGATGAGCAATGAGTAATGAAGAAGTGAATTGTCATTCTGAGCATAGCGAGGAATCCATTTGACGAGCTCGGCGAGGCTCGCTATGGATTCTTCACTGTGCTTACGCTTCGTTCAGAATGACCACGATATAATGACAAACACAAAAATTTGTTAAACTGACCGTAGCAAAGCGAGAAATCCACTTGGACTCTTCACTTTGCTACGCTCTGTTTTTTAGAATGACTTTATCTTTTCCAAATGATGTTGGTCTCATACCGAGACGGCTTGATGGTCGTTCATTGAGATGGATAAGCCTCTGACAACCGCGCCCAAGCGAATCGCATCAAAAATCATCTGCTCCGAGCCGCCTTCGTGGCGCACAGATTTTTCGTGGCTATTCACACACACTTCGCACCCATTAACCGCACTCACCACAAGTGAAATGAGTTCAAAAAACATCTTTGGTAAAACAGGGCGCATCATGATGGTCATTTTAATTCCGGCGGGCATTTGCTCGTAGGCTTTGTTCTCGCTGAAATGACGGAAGCGATAAAAGACGTTGTTCGTGGCAAGAAGCGAGGCAATGGCGTGAACTTCGCCGATTTCCGATTCCGTTGCGCCTTCTTTTTTGGCAAGTTCGGTGAAAGCCGAAATCAAAGCGTTGTTGCGTTCATTGGCGGCGACGGCGAGCGCAATCAGATACGCATTTTTTCTGCCACCCAAACTCGCGCTGTCGAGCGTCGATTTCAAATTGACGCGCAAATCGCGAATGTATTTGTAATCGCCTTTGACGAAGGCATCTAATCCTGCGAAATGGGCATCGGCGGAAATTCCCAAATCGGCGAGCAAATCTTTTCTGGTGTCTTCCATAACTTGAAAAGTCTTGAATTGTTGAATGAGATTGAACACAAAAGGCGGATTGTCGCCCGCCTTTTGAAGTTTCGGTATGAATGACGCAAATGCACTGATGCTTAGGCTTCAACAAGTGAGCCGCCTGCAACTTTAAGTGTTGATTCACCTTCTTTCCAGTTGCACGGGCAGAGTTCGCCAGTTTGAAGGGCTTCCAAGACGCGGACGGTTTCTTCGATGTTGCGACCGACATCGAGGTTATTGACGCTCACCCATTGAATCGTGCCTTGCGGGTCGACAATGAAGGTTGCGCGAAGGGCAACTTCTTCCGCGCCGGTCAAAATGCCAAGTGCACGCGTGAGATGTTTGCCATGGTCGGCGAGCATCGGGAACTTCAAATCTTTGAGATTTTCATTGTCTTTACGCCAAGCGAGGTGGACGAAGGCGGTATCGGTGCTTGCGCCATAGAGGAGGGCGTCGTTGTCGCGGAAATCGCTGAATTTGTCGTTGAAGCCTTTGATTTCCGTCGGGCAAACGAACGTGAAATCTTTGGGCCAAAAGAAGAAAACCGCCCACTTGCCTTGCTTACGATGTTCGGCGGTTGAAATTTTAGCGAACTCTTTGTTCTTCTCGGTTGAAACAACCGCATCGAGTTCAAACTCCGGAAACTTGTCTCCAATGGTCAGCATTTTTTGTGATATAGGATTTAATTGTTGATAACGAGAATTGATACTGCTAAACGGTTTTTGAAACGCAATCCATCATTGAGAAGTTGCAAACAACAAAAAAAATTTCAGGTGAAGGCGGTTTAACGAAAAATAAATGTGGCGGTAACGAATCTGAACACAAAGTAAAGCAATGAAATGCGAGCATGATTCGGCTGAAACGACTGTATTTGAAGCGATTTACCGATGAAAATTCAGCGTGCCGCGCTTACGTTTGGAAGAAGTCTATACAAAGCCAAGCGGCAAAAGTCAAGTGAATTGAAAGGAGTAGCCTGATGGGATTAGGAGGATTTCTTCGCAACGTCGCCGGAATTGTGTCTGGAATTACGCAACTAACACGCATAGTTCAGGAGTATCAACGGGAGCGTCGTCCATCGTATTTTGAGACGGAACTCGTTCTGACGGAAAAAGCCGTCAATCTCGCGTTGCGCTCGTCTGAAAAGCCTGACGCACCCGTGCAAAATTTTTCCGTCAAATTTCACCCCAACGTATCCGAACTCCATTTTTCATTCAAAGGTATTTTTGGTGATTGGCTCTCGTGCCGCTTGCCGCTTCACGTGTCAGAGTTGACCGTTGTAAAAAATGAATCGGTTGCGGTGGTAGAGCGAGCCGGAAAATTGCGCATCGCGTCGGAATCTCTTTGGCAATTATTTTATTATCAATTCGTTCAGGCGTATTTTAACAGCCGTTTTGGCGAGCGACGACTGCTCACTTCACTGGCTCAGAGTGTGCCGTGCCTGACTTTGGAGCCGGGATTCCATTTATGCGGCAAAGCAGTGCGTCCAATCGGATTGTGCATCAACATCGAGAAAATTTTACAGGAAAAGACCATTGCCTCGCTGCTCATTCGGCATGGCATCATGAATATCGTTGGCATTACAGGGCTTCGCGAAGAAGAAGGGCAGTTCGTCATCGACCTCATCGTTGGAAACAAACACTCGACGAAATCGGAATGGCAATCGCAACACCGCACGCAAACTTTTTTTGACGGCTGAAATACTGTTCGGATTCAACTCCGTTATTATCGGAAAACTTCTTCAATGACGACACTCGCACATTTCATCTCTAACACCATTCACCCGATTGTTCTCCCGATTGTTTCGTTTTGGATTTTAATGCGGTTTGGATTCGGCGAGCCTGTGCCGAATATGTATGTGTATTTGCTGGTCGTAGCGGTGTTTTGCACTGTAACGCCTGCGCTTGTCGTCGTCGTCCTCAAAAAATTGGGCAAGGTGAACGATTATGATATTTCAAAACGTGAAAATCGCACGCTTCCATTTTTAATCGGTGTGGCGGCATACTTTCTCGGCGCATTAACGCTATACCTTTTGAACGCGCCGCCGATTATTGTCGGGTTCATGCTGTGCTACGCCATAAACACCGTGCTGATTTTCTTCATCACACTGGTTTGGAAAATTAGCGTGCATGTAACGTCGCTGGGCGGACCGATTGCGGCAATGACCTACGTGTTCGGATTACAATCATTATGGCTTCTGCTTTTGATGCCGCCGCTGGCATGGGCGCGTGTTCGCTTGAAGGCGCATACGCCGATGCAAACCATTGCTGGCGGCTCGTTGGGATTTTCCGCCACATTTTTGGAACTCGTGTGGTGGTTCGGACGAGGAAATTTTTAGGGGCTATCCGCCACGAAATTTTTTAAGAAGTTTCGCCTTCACATAAAACTCGGCAATCAGGTTCAGGGTCATGGAGAAGAGAAAGAGAAATGTGCCGATGAGGAAAAGCACATTGTAGTGCGGGTCTCCGAAAACGACTTCCGCCATTTCGGCGCCGATAGTGGCAGTGAGCGTGCGCGTAGAATCAAGCAAACTCCAAGATGTAATCGCGGCGTTGCCGGTTGCCATCAGCACAATCAAGGTCTCGCCGAAAGCGCGACCAAGCCCAAGTAAAACGCCTGCGAAAATGCCCGGATACGCGGCAGGAAGCACCACATAAAACGCCGTCTCCCACTCCGTTGCGCCGAGCGCGTAACTGGCTTCCTTCATCGATTGCGGCACAGCAGAAAGAGCTTCTTCGGCAATCGTGAAAATAATTGGAATCGCCGTGAGCGAAATCGCCACGCCGCCCACCAATGCGTTCAAACGAAAGGGCGACCCCGTCAAGGCTTGAAGCCACCCCGACAGCACCACCAACGCGAAAAATCCAATCACAACCGACGGCAATCCCGCCACCAATTCAACCGCAGGCTTCAAGACTTCCTTCGTCCACTTCGGCGCGAACATCACCGAGTAGAGCGCGGATAAAACGCCAATCGGAACGGCAATCAGCATCGCAACCAGCGTCGTTTTCACCGTGCCGATGAGAAGCGGAATAACCCCATATTTGGGCGAATCCGAAACCGGTTGCCAATTCGTGCCAATCAGCGTCGGTAAAACTTCCTCTCGAACATGCGCATTAAAAAACACGTCTTGCGCTTCTTTGAACGTGAAAATGAGAATCAGCAAGATGATGGAAATGGAAATGAGCGAGACGCCGAAAATCACATTCTTAGCAATACGGTCTAATCGCTTTGCCGTTTGGTTGACTTTTAATGCGTTGGTTGGCGATGTCGTCATTGAGGCAAGTTATTTGGTTGAAGCGGTTTCTGGACGTCGGGCTTGAATCGGACGAATCGGGAAGTAGCCTTCTTCAATGGCAAGCGATTGCCCTTCATCGCTCAAAATCCAGTTGATAAAATCGGCGGTTCTGCCTTGTGGCTCTTTGACAAGGTAGAAGTAAAGGTCGCGCGAAACAGGGTAAGTATTATTAGCAATGGTTTCTTCGGAAGCGACAACGGCAGGCGAATCGTTCGTTCTTTTTGCCGCTAAAAGTTTGATGCCACGCGAATAGGCAATGCCGCCGTAGCCAATGGCGTATTTATCTTGTGCGACAGCATTAGCGATGGCGCCTGTGCCCGGAAGCGTTTGCACGCGTGCGTCAAAATCGTCGCCGTCCAAGACGCGCTTTTTGAAAAATTCGTAAGTGCCTGAACTGTTCTCGCGCCCGTAAATGACAATCGGTTGGTCTTCCCAGCCGAGTTCTTTCCAATTTTTAAGTTTCCCTGTGTAGATGTCTTTCATTTGCGGGATTGAAATCTCAGAAAGAGGATTCGTTTCGTGAACGTAAATCACGATGCCGTCTTTGGCGACGGGGATTTCAACGACGTCGCGCCCGTATTTGGCTTTGATGATTTCGCGTTCGCGCGGTTTCATCGGTCGTGAGGATTGGCAGATGTCGGCAATGCGATTAATGAGCGCGGAAATGCCCGTGCCGCTTCCGCCGCCATTAACTTGAATCGTGGCTTCGGGAAACTTGTTCATATATACTTCCGCCCACTTTTGACCAATGGCAACCATCGTATCCGAGCCGCGAACGGTTATGGGACGCTCTTCGTCGGAAGCACACGCCCCGAGCCAGAATAGGAACATCAACGTGTAAGCGTAGCGAAGGTATTTCATAGAATTGAGAAGCAAACTCAAATATACCACGCTGGTTTGGCGGGCGGAGCGGCTTAACAAAAACTTAACGCAAGAGATTTCGACGATGAAGGATTCGCTCAATCGTTTCGTCAAAAGCGCGGTAGTGGAGTCCAAGTTGCGCAATAGATTTTTGATTGGCGTAGCAGAGCATTTTTTCAGAAATGCGCATGGTGTCGAAGGTAATGGCGGAGCGGAAGTTTGAAACGAAGGCGAGCGCATCGCACACGCCGCCGATAATGAACCCAAGCGCGGGCGGCAGGTCGGCAACGCCTCGTGAGCGCGCCCCGCGAAACTGTGAAACGCGTGCTACGAGCATGCGATAAGAAAGATTTTCGGAATTGATGATGTAACGCTCGCCCGTTTTGCCGTGCTTCCAAGCGCGTTCAATTCCAAGCACAACATCGCCAACATCTACAAAGCCCGTTCCGCCTTTCGGCACGAAGGGAATTTTTCCCCGAAATAAATCTGCAATAAACTCGGAAGCCGAATGAAGTTGATGCGTTAAATCGCCCAGCACAACGGAAGGATTAACGATAACTGAATCCAGCCCTTCGGCGACGCCGCGCAAGACTTCAAATTCCGAGAGATGCTTTGAGAGCATGTAGCCGATGCGTTCTTGCCAGCCCTGAAACGGAGTTTGCTCGGTGCTTGGGTCTGCTGTGCATAATCCGATTGAGCCAATCGCCGCCGTTGAACTTAAATGCACCAGCCGCTTGACGCGATTTTTCAAGCACGCATTGACAAGGTTGCGCGTGCCGACCACATTCGCGCGATACAGCCGCCGATAATCGCTTTGATGAAACGACACCAACGCCGCGCTATGAAAGACGACATCGACGCCTTCGGTTGCGTCCCAAAGTGAAGCAGGATTGAGCAAGTTGCCATAAACCCATTCAATAGGAAGAGACTCTAAATGATGACGCGAGGAAGAAGAACGCGCCAATGCTTTTAAGCGAATGGAAGTGCCGTATTCTTGATGAAGATGATGCGCAAGTGCCGAGCCAATGTAGCCCGTCGCGCCTGTAATGAGAATGGTTTCTTTGGACACACGCTACTCAAGTTTCATCAAGAGGTAATTTTTTTCAACCGCTTGCTTTTCGGAGACTTTGATTTCTTTGATAACGCCGTCAATCGGAGATTTAATTTCGTTCTGCATTTTCATCGCCTCCAAAATCAGAAGCCCTTGCCCTTTCTTGACGCTCTCGCCGACGGCAACTGAAAGTTTAACGACCAAGCCGGGCATTGGGGCTTTGATGTCGCCCGATGCGGCTTTCTTTTTCGCGCTTCCGCCCATTTTATCGAGCATCAGTTGAAGTTCGTCTTTAAGCTCAACTGAAACCAATTCGCCGTTGATTTTGAAATTAAATCCGTCGTCAGTTTTGACCGATTCAACCCGAAACACTTTGCCTTCATAAATGAAGTGATAAAACCGTTCGGAAAGTTGAACAAGGCGAGATTCTTTTTTGACGCCGTTCAGGCTTACAGCGTCGCTTCCCAGCGGCTCAACATCGAACGCGGATTGATTGATTTTGGCTTGGTATTTCATTCGGTTGGTTGATAAATGTTCAAGGAATGTGATAACGCACAGCGTTTTGAAAGTGATGCAAGTTACACTTTTTTTACAACTAAGTCTCGGCTTAGACTTCCGAGGGGTTCAAGTCGGAATCAATCGTGCGAGCAAGTGAGCGCAAGAAATTTTTTTTGAGCAAAATTTTACGAATGTCAGAAAGAATCGCTTTGCGCCTGTCGGGATTGGGTTCTGAATCGAACTGCATGGCGAGACGGTCAATGTGTTCGTCGCACTCTTTTTGACGGGATTGCAAGTCGGAAAGAGCGGCGAGAAGCGAAGCGCGGAGCGATTGTGTTGGCGCGTGGTGGTATTCTTCGAGCTGTTCGCGCACGTCCATCAATTCCATCAAAAGTTCGGGTGGGGTTTGTTTTTTTTCGGCTTCAGTAATGTCGCCCAAGTGAAGCCCAAGCACATACAAGAGCCGCTTCTCTTTGTCTTTGAGCGTCAGAAAGGCTTGATTGAGAAACGATGAGGTTTCAAGGCTTTGAGATTGCTCTGCCTTTGTGCCGCCTTGATGAAAGTCGGGGTGCACTTCGCGTGAGAGCGCGTAAAACTGTTTTTGAAGCGACTTGATGTCGAGCGTGAGTTTTTCTTCCAAGCCGAAAAGCTCGAAGTAGGTTTTGTTCGTCATAAAGTTAATCAAACACCGATTGAGAAAAGTTTAGGTTCAAATAAAGCCGTTGCACGAAAAACCGCCGCGCCCGATTTTTCGTTGTATATTCGCACGCTTTCAACTGTAACTTTTCAAAACGCATCTCTCCGACATGCACACACGAGGACGCTTTACAACGCCGACCGCAAAATCATCGCAACTGAATCAAGTTGAAAAAACCGTATTACCAAACGGACTGACCGTAATTACGGAATACGTGCCGACCGTTCGCTCGGTGGCGATTGGATTATGGACGGAAACCGGCTCGCGCGACGAAACCAAAGAGACAGCGGGCATTTCGCACTTCATTGAGCATCTGGTTTTTAAAGGCACGAAAAAACGCGATTACATTGAAATCTCAAAAAGTTTGGAGCGCGTCGGCGGCTATTTGAACGCCTTTACCTCAAAAGAAAATACGTGTTTTTACGCCCGCGTGCTTGATGAATACAGCGAAGTCGCCGTTGATGTGCTCACCGACCTCGTCTTTAATCCAACCTTTCCGCAAAAAGAACTTGAAAAGGAAAAGGACGTGGTCATTGAAGAAATCAAGAGTGCTGACGATACGCCCGACGACGTCATTTTCGAAGACTTCGATAAATTCACCTACAACGACCACCCGTTTGCACTGCCGATTGCTGGCACAGAGAAAACCGTCCGCTCCTTCACACGCAAAAAAGTGATAGAGCATCTTCAAACTTTTTACACGCCCGACAAAATGATTTTGGCGGCGGCAGGCAATCTCAAACATTCGGCACTGGTTAAACTCGCTGAAAAGTATGTTCCAAAGTCGCGCCAAAGCACCGCGCGAAAGCGGGAGCAATACGCCGTCGGCGCATACAAAGCCTTCGCGAAAGAAATTGCAAAACCGATTTCACAAGCCCACGTCGTGACTGGATTTCCGTTTGAGCGAAACGATGAAAATTTTTATGCGGTGCTGCTGCTCAACATGATTTTAGGCGGCGGCATGAGTTCGCGTCTCAACTTGGAACTTCGCGAAAAGCATGGGTTAGCGTATAGCGTATTTTCAAATTTCAATTCGGGTGATGAGGTCAATTTGTTCAGCGTCTACATCGGCACCGACTCCAACAAAGTGCAAAAGTCGCTCGCGCTCATTCGCCAAGAAATTGAACGAATTGCTGATAAACTTGTGCCTGAAAAGGAACTCGAACTGAGCAAGGCGCAACTCAAAGGTGGAATCATTATGAGCCAAGAAAATATGTCGGCGCGGATGAATCACCTTGCGCGCGATTTGTATTACTTCGGACGATTCCGTTCCGATACCGAAGTCTTAGATGCCATCAACGCCGTTTCGCCCAAGCAGATTCGCGCCGTCGCTGAATCGCTTTTCAGTGAGCGTCCGTTTTCTACGCTCATTTATATGCCGAAGAAAAAAAAGTGAGGTGGAATGTTCAGGGCGTTTTGTGGCGTTTTGCAATCGTTCATGTCTAACATCAACTTAAATACATCATTTCCCAATGACCGACTTTACTTTTCAAACTATCAAAGGCGAAACCAAGCGTCTTTCTGACTACAAAGGCAGAGCCTTGCTCGTGGTGAATGTCGCTTCAAAATGTGGATACACGCCGCAATACACGGGGCTTGAATCGTTGCACGAAACCTACTACGACAAAGGCTTAAGCGTGATTGGATTTCCGTGCAATCAATTCGGACGTCAAGAGCCGGGCACAAATGAAGAGATTGAAAAATTCTGCACTTCGAACTACGGCGTGAAGTTCGATATGATGGCAAAAATTGATGTCAATGGTGAAGGCGCACACCCTTTTTACAAGTGGCTCAAAGAAAACGCCGAAACAAAGGGCGATGTAAAATGGAATTTTGAGAAGTTTGTGCTGGATAAAAACGGAAAGGTTGTGGCGCGTTTCGAGAGTGGCGTCGCGCCTGAATCGGAGCGCATCAAGCGCGTGATTGAATCGGCGGTGGCATAAACGAAAAGACTATTTCGTCAGAATGTTGAGCAACTCTTTCTCGATGCTTTCGGTCGGATACTCGACAATCCGACCGATTTCTTTTCCGCCCTTCAAGACGACCAGCGTGGGCACGCGCTTGATGTTGTAACGCTCGGCAATGCCCGTCTGCTCTTTTTTCTTGCGCGACAGTCCATAAAGCGAGAGCGAAGCGTGTGGAAAGTTCAGCGCAGAAAGGAGTTTGAAGTATTTCGGAAATTCGGCTTTGGTATCGCCGCACCAACTTCCGCCGAAGATGAGGAGCGAAATATCGGGCGGTTTCATGAGCGGTGCAAGGCGCGCGAGAACTTCCGCGTCGGGCGTGTAATCGGGCGTGTCGTAGGTTACCCATGCCGCATGTTGTTTCCACTCGTTCCAAGTGCAAGTGCCCAAAATCATGTTCTCTTTTGTTTCAGCATCTTCAAGGGCAAATTGCGACGAAGCGCACCCTGAAATCACGACCATAAAGAAAGCCAAGAGCGCGAGTAAGGGCGAGCGGCAAGGCATAACGAACTTCATTGAGGTTGATTAGACTTGAAAATTCGGGAAAAGATACTTGCTGACGATTCGGCGCAGCTCGTCGGGCTGAACGGGCTTATGAAGCACTTCGGCGATTCCGATTCCGAGTGCGTTTCGCGTGAATGAAGCATCGCGAAGCGACGTCAGTAAAACAATCGTGGGCAAGTTGACGGCGTTATCAAGGGCGTATTGAAGAAAATCGCCGCCCGAACCGTTCGGCATCATCACATCAAGAAAAATCATATCGTAGCGCGTCTTGTCAATTTGAGCAATCGCGCTCTCTCCGTCAAAGAGGTCGATGTAATCGATTGGAAAATGTTTAAGGGAGGCTTTAAGGAAAAGATGAGTGTCTTCTTCGTCATCGATGATGAGAATTTTGCGAGGTATGGCTTGTGAAAGATTCTCTTGCATCGTTGTATCGAGAGACGGTTTCAAAGCAGTATGTGTTTCAATGTAGCTCATTATTGAGGCGAAACGGGTTCACCTTGAACAAACTTGGTTTGCAAAAATTTCGCGCTCTTTGCCGCTTCAAGAGCATCGAGACCGGTAAGACCTGCAAAGGTTACGTGTCGGAGTTTGCCCTCTTCATAGTGCAATTCGCCTTTGTTTCGTCCATCTTCGATGAAAAGTTTGCCGGTCAGTTTCTGCAAGGTGATTTCGCCCATGTAGCTCGAGAGAGAGCGATTTTCAATCGGTTTACCGCTTTCATCCAAGTGCAAAATGCCGTAGATGGTTTTGCGAATGCGCGTCGGGTCGGCAGGCTTTAAGATGTAATCGGAAACGCCGACGTTGAGGCATTTCATAATCAAATTTGTGTCCGAAATCGAGCTGAGCACCACGACGGGCGGAACGGAGAACTTGGATTGGAACAGGGCTTTCATGAAGTTCAAACCGTTCATTTCCGGCATGGAAAGGTCGGTGATAATCAAGTCGTAGCTCATCGCTTGAAATTCGTCGAGAGCTTCCTTGCCTGTGTAGACGGACTTGATGGAAAGCCATTGGGATTGAAGCACCGACTGAATATAAAGGTGAATATCTTGGTCGTCGTCGGCAAGCAGAATTTTTCGAGTCATATTGTTCTGAATTGGAGAAGTTAAATGCCATACAAGCGTCGTGCTACTAAAATGCAAACGTTGCGGCAATGAAATTTGTTAATCACGCTTTCAAGTGGTGAATATAACAAAATCGTTTTTGAGAACTACGATAGCATTATATTTTGCTCCGAAATTTAACATTCAATTCAAATACCAAGAAGTTTTATGAGTAACATGATACAGCGCGAGACGATGGAGATGGACGTGCTCTTCGTCGGTGCAGGCGCGGCAAATCTTTCCGCCGCGATTCATCTTTCAAATTTAGTCGCCGAGTATAACGCCAAACACCCCGATAGCCCACTTACGCCGCAAATCGCCATTCTTGAAAAAGGTCAAAGCGTTGGAGCGCACTTGCTTTCGGGTGCGGTTTTAGACCCTATCGCGCTCAAAGAATTAATGCCTGATTTCAAAGAGAAAGGTTGCCCGATTGAATCGGAAGTAACCAACGAGAAAGTGATGTTCTTGACGGAAAAGACGAAGATTCCCTTTCCGATTACACCACCGCCGCTCAACAATCATGGCAATTACATTATTTCGCTCAATAAGTTCGGCGCATGGCTGGGCAAAATCGCCGAAGAAAAAGGCGTGAACATTTTCACGGGATTTGCAGGGGCGCAAATGCTTTTGGAAGGCGGAAAAGTCATCGGCGTTCAGACCGATGACAAAGGGATTGATAAAAACGGCAACCCGAAACCGAACTTTGAGCCGGGCATGAACATTCGCGCCAAAGTAACGGTGTTGGGCGAAGGTCCGCGAGGCTCGCTGACAAAGCAAATCGTCTCGAAACTGAATTTGGATAAAGAGAGAAATCCTCAATCTTACGAGACCGGCGTCAAAGAAATTTGGGAAATTCCTGCGGGAAGAATCAAGAAAGGCACAGTGTATCATACGATGGGCTATCCGCTTCCACCCGAAGTGTATGGCGGCAGTTGGATTTATGCGATGAGCGAAACGATGCTTTCTATCGGATTTGTAACCGCGCTCGACGCCACCTCGCCCGCTAACGACCCGCACTTCAACCTGCAAAAGTTCAAGACACACCCCTTCGTGCGCACGCTTCTGGATGGCGGGAAGGTCGTCGGCTACGGTGCCAAAACCATTTCAGGCGGCGGCTATTTTTCCATGACAAAACTCTATCACGATGGGCTGTTGCTCACAGGTGAATCGGGCGGCTTTATGAACATGATGCGGCTCAAAGGCATTCACCTCGCAATGAAATCTGGCATGCTCGCGGCGGAAACGATCTTCGAAGCCCTGCTCAAAAACGATTTCTCCCAAGAAACCCTCAAAGGCTACGAAACCCGCTTCGAAAACTCGTGGGCAAAAAAGGAAATGTATAAAGTGCGCAACTTCCGCCAAGCCTTCAACGTCGGCTTATACTGGGGAATGGCACGCGTCGGTTTGCAAATGCTTTTGGGTGGAAAAATCATCAAAGAACGACTGCTCTTAGACCCCGACCACACCCACATGCAACGGCTTTCAAGCATGACACGCAAATACGTGTTGGAAAAACGCGAGTTCAAATTCGACGGCAAACTCACCTTCGACAAACTCACCAACGTGTATGAAAGCGGCACAACGCACGAAGAAGACCAACCCTGCCACCTCTTCATTCAGCCGCACTTGATTACCGACATTTGCAATACAAAATGCACAGTCGAGTATGGAAATCCATGCCAGCATTTCTGTCCGGCAAACGTCTATGAAATGGAAGTCGTTAATCAACTGACGGGCGCGAAGAAATTAAAAATCAACGCCTCCAACTGCGTACATTGCAAGACGTGCGACATCGCCGACCCGTATCAAGCTATCACTTGGAAAGTGCCCGAAGGCGGCGGCGGACCCGTCTATACCAACGGATAAATTTCGGCGGAGAATGTCATCAAAACAGTATCGGTCAAAACGGCATTGGGCGAGAGGTTGAGCAACGCGGCGTTCATTCAGATTGGCGACGGATTGTCGTAACTTTGAGGGAGTTGAACCATGCACCGATTCCGCCCGGTGAAGTTTAAGTGATGAAATTATTTTAGGTGTTCTTTTCGTTACCAACTTTATCTGTCTCAAAACTTGAACGCATTCGGTCGTTTGACGAATCAACCTTGAACCTAAACACGTGCGACTATGTCACAACCTTTTCCCGTCTCCGAAGAACTTAAGAGTTTCGGAAGACTGCTTTCGCAAATCAACTCTCCCGACGACCTAAAAAAATTTCCGATTGAAGACCTACCCGAAATCACAAGAGAGTGTAGAGACTTCGTCATTGAAGTGGTCTCAAAATACGGCGGACACTTCGGCGCAAGTTTAGGCGCGGCGGATATTTCAGTCGCTCTTCACTATGTCTATAACACGCCGAAAGACCAATTGGTGTGGGACGTCGGGCATCAAGCCTACATTCACAAAATTCTTACGGGGCGTAAAGCGCACTTTCACACCAATCGCCAATACAAGGGCGTTGCCGGCTTTCCTAAACGAAGCGAGAGCGAATACGATACCTTCGGCGTCGGACACGCCTCGACCTCGATTTCCGCCGCCGCAGGCATGGCAATCGCACGCGATTTGAAAAAAGAAGATTACAAAATCGTTGCTGTAATCGGAGACGGGGCAATGACTGGCGGCATGGCGTTTGAAGGATTGAACCACATCGGACACCTTAAAACCGACGTGCTCGTCGTGCTCAACGATAACTGCATGTCCATTGACCCCAATGTTGGCGGCTTGAAAGAGCATCTGACCGCAATTACCACCAACTCGACGTACAACAAAATTCGCAATGACTTCGCCGACTTTCTCAATCGCATCGGTAACAACGAGTTCGGCGAAAAAGCCCGCAAGTTCGTGCTGAACATGGAGCAAGGCTTGAAAGCGGCACTCACACCCGGCGCGTTCTTCGAAGCCCTTGGATTCCGATACTTCGGTCCGATTGACGGGCACGACGTCGTCAATCTTGCCAAAGTGCTGAAAGATTTGCGAGACCTGCCGCACCCAAAACTCTTGCACATTGTTACGGTCAAAGGCAAAGGCTTCAAACCCGCCGAAGAAGACCAACTCAAATGGCACGCACAAAGCACGGCGTTTGATAAAATCACGGGCAAATCACTTGCCACGCCGCCGACCACGCCGCCGCCGCCGCTCTATCAAGATGTCTTCGGAAATGCCATTACGGAACTTGCGCAAGAAGATAAACGCATCGTCGGAATCACTGCCGCAATGCCGTCGGGAACCTCGCTCAAAATTTTAGGCAAAGCTTTGCCCGAACAATTCTTCGATGTCGGCATCGCCGAACAGCACGCCGTCACCTTCGCCGCTGGACTTGCCACACAAGGCATGAAGCCCGTTTGCGCCATTTACTCGACCTTCCTGCAACGTGCCTACGACCAAATTATTCACGACGTCGCGCTTCAAAATCTAAACGTCGTTTTTGCGATGGACAGAGGCGGACTTGCCGGCGCCGACGGACCAACGCACCATGGCGCGTTTGACCTTTCCTACTTGCGACTCATTCCAAGAATGGTCATCATGGCTCCGATGAACGAACAAGAACTTCGCGACATGCTCTACACCGCCATCAAATACGACGACGGACCGATTGCGCTTCGTTATCCGCGTGGCAATGCAACTGGCATGCCAATGCGCAAAGAATTCAAACAGCTGGAAATCGGAAAAGGCGAAGTGTTGAGAGACGGCACAGATGTGGCAATTCTCGGAATCGGCGTGATGACGAACAACGCGCTCAAAGCCGCCCAACGCTTGGAAGAACAAGGGCTCTCGCCGCTCGTCGCCAATATGCGATTCGTTAAACCATTAGATACGGAGTTAATCGATAGTATCGCGGAACGCTTCGAGCGCATCGTAACGATTGAAGAAAATACGATTAAGGGCGGATTCGGCTCGGCGGTCATTGAATACTTGCAAGAAAAAGGCTACAGCAACAAAGTCTGCGTCATCGGTTTACCCGACCGATTCATCGATCACGGCTCGCCTGCCGAACTGCATAAGGAAGTCGGATTGGACGTGGATAGCATCGTCAAACGCGTACTCGCTTTCGCCGGTGCCGAAGAAGCCGTCGCGAAGTAAGTACGCAAGTGCCAAACAAACGAGCGAATGAAATCAAGCAATTCGACACGAAAGGGAAGTCTGAAAACTTCCCTTTTTTGCTATTGTGAATCGTTATTATGAAAAAGAAAGAATGCTATGCAGAACGCTTCAAACGATGAAATCTTGAAACTCCAACAAGAAGCCTTAACGCTGTTGAATCAGAATCCGAAAGAGGCGAAAGCGTTGATTGCGCAAGCGGTTGAACAGGCTCAAACAAGTGCGAAAGACGACCTCGTGCTCGCCAAAGTCCTAATGACTCAAGCACGATTGCAATGCATTTTGGGCGACATGAGTGAATCGCTTACCACGATTGAAGTTGCGCTGAACCTGTTTAGAAAACACCACTACAAAAGTGGAATCGCAGCGGCACTCAACAGCTACGGAAACATTTATTCATATCTCGGTGAATTTTCTACTGCGCTATCATGCTACTATGAAAGTCTCGCAATTCGCCGTGAACTTAACGACGAGCGTAATATGCTTGCATGCATGAACAACATTGGGGTTACTTTGGAAAAACAAAAAATGCTCTCGGAGGCACGCGACATTCACCAAAAGTGCTTGGAAATTGCAGTGAAAATGAAAGAAGACAGGCTGTTAATAAATGTTTATCAAAATATCGGGGTGGTGTATGCTAAATTGATGCAGTATGAACAAGCGAGTACCTGCTTTGAGAGTGCCTTGACGATTGCCCTACGTCTGGGCGATGAACATTCAGAGGCGGGCGTGCTGAATAATCTTGGAAACGTGTTTATGAGTTTGGGCAGGTATGAACGGGCAACGACCTATTTCAAAAAAAGCATCGAGATAAATACGAGGCTTGAAAACAAGTTTGGGCTTGTTGAGACGTTCGTCAGCATCGGGATTTGCGCAGCAAGAATGCTCACAGAGGCGCAAAAGTCATCTTTCGAATCATCATCTCCCTAAAAGCAACTTGGCGTAAAATGAAGGCTTGCTTAATTCTTTACGCAATTCCAAATCGTCGAACATACACGAAATTGTCTCGGAAAGTGTCGGGCTTTGTCTGGCGCGATTGACAACGAAGTTAAAAAGTGCGGGAAAGTTTGCCAGCCGTTGCAAGGTGTGGCTAAGCCAAAGTTCGCTTCCGAGTTTTTGATAGACGCGCTCGTCATATCGTTTCAAGAAAGCTTGTGAGAAATCTTGTTGGGTAAAACTTTCAAATGCGACTTCGGCGGCAAGTTTGCCCGACTTCATCGCGTTGCCAATGCCTTCGCCTGAAAACGGGTCAATGAGTGAGGCGGCATCACCCGTGAGCATAAATCGTTCGCCTGAAAGTGCGCGGCGCTTTGAACCAAGCGGCAAACCGTAACCCCTGATTGTATCAATCATTTCAGCATCTTTGAAGCGCGGGGCAATGTCGGGGTGCGTTTCAATCACATGCAAGAGCAGTTTCTTCAAATCCAATCGCTTTTTCTTGACGACTTGCGAGAGAATCCCCAAGCCGACGTTGGCTTCGCCGTTCGGAAGCGGAAAAATCCAAAAGTAGCCGGGCAGAAGGTCGGGCAAGAAGTGAAGTTCAATGAAATTTTGTGCGTGCATTCCCGAAACATTCTTGTAGTAAGCCCGAAGTCCTGCGCAAAAGTGTGCGTCTTCCATTTTGAAGTTGGCAAGAGTTCGCGTCGTAACGCCGTTTGCCCCATCGGCACCAATCAAGAGCGAGGCGGAAATCGTTGAACGGTTCGTTTTCGCAAAAACACCGTCGTGCGTGATGTGCACCGATTCAACGGCGGTTTCTTCGTGTAAGGTTACATTCGGCAAGGCTTTCACTTCCGAAACCAAAAAATTGTCGAAATCCACTCGCTTTGAAATGAAGCCGGGCGGCTCGACAACTTTGACTTTCGGCGACTTGAACGGAACATCGAGATGTTTGCCATTTGGCGCAATGAAGCGAATTCCAAACGAGCCGATTTTATCAGGAAAGGCTTGAAAACGCGCATAAAGCGAGGGCGAAAGCGATTTTAAAGTTGAAATCACATTGCCGCTCAAGGCATCGCCGCAGATTTTATCGCGAGGAAATTTGGCTTTATCAAGAATGCCGATTCGAAGTTCAGGGTATTTGGAAAGAGAAAGCGCGACGCTTGCGCCCGCAGGTCCTGCGCCGATAATCAGCACGTCAAACTCATGTGTCGGCATAAAAGTGGTAAAACCGATAAGAATAGATTGATGTTTTGGGATTCGTAAAACAAAATTAACCCGAAAAAACTCAACGCACAATGAAAGCAATCTGGAACGGACAAATCATCGCCGAAAGCGAAAACACCATCGTCGTCGAAGGCAATCACTACTTTCCGCCCGATTCAATTAAAAAAGAATTTTTTGAAGAGAGCACAACGCATACGACGTGCAGCTGGAAAGGCGTAGCAAGTTATTTTAGTATTGTTGTTGGAAACGAGAAAAACAAAGATGCGGCGTGGTATTACCCCGAACCCAAAGATGCGGCGAAAAACATCAAAGGCTATGTGGCGTTTTGGCGCGGCGTGAAAGTAGAACCGTGAAGAACATGCTTGAACGCGCCGAAGTAGAGCGTTGCGGTTGAAACAAGCCACAAGAGTATTCCGACGCCCAAGCGAATGAATAAATCCCACCCGAAAAGAATTTCAAGCACGGAATCCGTATGATTCTTCGGATTAACATAAACCGTAATCGCGCTTTCAGGCTTGAACATTGCTAAAATGCCTTCCGACGTTTCTTTGCGCAAAAGTTTGCCGCCCCACTGTGGCGAGTAAAGTTCAGTTTCGGCAGTGTAGGTTTTTCCGTTCAGTTCATATTCGTATTTAACAAACGGAATGTAGGCTTTCTTGCCGCGCATTTCTGAGGCGAGAATTTTCCCAGTGGTTTGTGTCCACTTCTTTTTTTCGGAAATGTCATAAAGCGTATTGGATTCTTTGACAATCAAAATCAACCCAATCAGCGCGACTGCACCCAAGCCTGACCAAGCCCACCACGCCCAACGCGCTTCGGAAAGCGACGAGCGTTTAAGCAAATACAAACCCAGTGCCGCTACAAGAGCGACGCCTTCAAGTGCAAAAAGTAAAATGAGCGAAAGATTTGGTGATACGTCAAGCATCTGTTTGACTGTTGAGGTTCCAAATTGAATCAATTAAACTCAAAAATAATTTTTCCTTCTTTGTTGATGTAGGCTTGTTTGCCGCCAATGTTGACGAGTGCAAGTCCGTCCTGAAAATTTCTGACGCCCGTCAGCCCGATGTCGATGACGACTTTTCCGGAACGGTCAATGAACGCATACTTTTCATTTTTGGAAATCCAAGCCAAGCCTTCGCTGAAATCGCCTACGGCATCAAACTCAATGGGAATCACGGTTTTGCCGCTTTTATCGATGAAGCCGAATTTTTCACCCTTGCGAATGCGTGCCAACCCTTCATGAAAATCGCCGGCGGCATCGAACTGTTCAGGGATAATGGCTTTTCCGCTTCGGTCAATAAAGCCCCAAGTTGCCTCAGAGCGCACACGCGCCAAGCCTTCAGAAAACATGCTAGCAAATCGGTACTTCGGCGCAATCGTAAAAGCCTGCACGGAATCGTTGAGCGTATCGGTTAAGGAAATAAAGCCGAACTTTCCATTGAACTCAACAGCGGCAAGTCCTTCTGAAAAATTAGACGCTCTTTCTAAGATGGGTTGAATGACAATTTTGCTTGTTGTATCAATGAAGCCAAAGCGTTGGCGCAAAAGCACATTTTTTCGGTCGGCGATTTTAATCCACGACACACCTTCCGAGAAACCACCTGCGTCTGTGAAAACTTCGTTGGTCAGATAACGACCGTCGGCGCCAATGAGCCGCGTTTCCGTTCCGACAACGAAGTTTTTGTTTTGAACAACAGCAAACCCATGCGAAAACGATTCGGCGTTCAAGAATTGCGTTTGAATGACAAGGTTGCCCGTTGTATCGATGAATCCCCAAGCGTCGTTGAGTTTTATTGCCGCGCGTCCTTCGGAAAACGGTTTGACTTGGTCAAACTTTGGCTGAATGACGAAGTTACCATTTGAATTGATGAAGCCCCATTTGTCGCCTTGCTTTGCAGGAAAGCGTTGCGCGTGAAGGTGGGACGCGAAAAAGAGAAAACTGATGAAGAGAAGTATGCGCATCATTGATGCTCTCGTTGAATTGAAGTAAATTGAAAAAATATCTGAAAGAATTGTGAGAAACGAAAGCATAGAGAAAACAAAGAGCCTTATTGATGCGCAGTTTGAGGAAAAAATTCGTCCCGTTCGCTTTGAAGATTTCACGGGACAACAGAAGATTGTCGATAACTTGCGCGTTTTTATTCAGGCGGCACGCGGTCGCGGCGAAGCCTTAGACCATGTGCTACTGTCAGGACCGCCGGGTCTCGGTAAAACCACCCTCGCCTACATTATTGCCACAGAGATGGGCGCGAGCGTCAAAGCCACATCAGGTCCCGTTTTAGACAAGCCCGGCGATTTAGCGGGATTGCTCACAAACCTTGAAAAAGGTGATGTGCTGTTCATCGATGAAATTCATCGACTCAATCCCGTTGTGGAAGAATATCTTTACTCGGCGATGGAAGATTTTAAGATTGATATTATGATTGATTCAGGACCGTCGGCGCGGAGCGTTCAGATTGCGATTCCACAATTTACATTGGTCGGCGCAACCACACGAGCAGGATTGCTCACGGCGCCTTTGCGAGCACGCTTCGGCATTTCAGCACGGCTGGATTACTACACAGCAGAATTACTCGAGAAAATTATCACCCGCTCCGCACGAATTCTGGGCATTGAAATAGAACAAGACGGCGCGTTTGAGATTGCCCGACGCGCACGCGGCACACCACGCATTGCTAATCGCTTGCTTCGCCGCGCCAGAGATTTCGCCCAAGTCAGCGGCTCAAATCGAATCACGCTCGACATCGCCCGAACCACACTTCAAGCCCTTGAAATCGATGCCTACGGATTAGATGAAATGGATAAACGCATTTTGCTCGCGCTGATGGAAAAATTCGGTGGCAATCCAGTCGGACTGTCGTCCTTAGCCGTCGCCGTCGGTGAAGAGCCAGATACAATCGAGGAAGTCTATGAACCCTATTTGATTCAAGAAGGTTACTTAATGCGCACGCCGAGAGGACGAGTTGCGACCGACCTTGCCTACCAACGCTTCAACATTCAAAAGCCCAAAAGCGCGGCGGGCTTGTTTGACGGCGTGTAGCTCCAATCACGCATTTCTTCAGAACGACTTCCAAACCGTTTCTTTGACCAACACGAAAACGCCCATCACCAACACGAACCAACCAAATGCAGGCTTCAACCGATTGCCATCAATGCGTCGAGCGAGTAAAGTGCCAATAAAAATTCCCACAATCGCCAGTGCAGAAATCGAAAGCAAAAACAGCCACGCGACTTCAACGCCGCGCAAACTCCCGAAAAATCCTATCAGCGAATTGAGCGCAATGATGAAAAGCGATGTGCCAACGGCTTCTTTCATCTCCAACTTCGCAAGAAGCACCAACGCAGGAATGATGAGAAACCCGCCGCCAACGCCAATCAGCCCCGTAATGAACCCAACGCCAAAACCGTTCAGCGCAAGCAAGACAAGATTCTGACCTTGTGTTGTTTCCGATTGTTTCAGAGGTGAAGGAAGAATCATTTTGACGGAAGCAAGAATCATCAGCGTGGCAAAGAGCACCAGCAGAAACGCGCTTTTCGTGAGCGAAAACGCCCCGAATGAAATAAGTGTATCAGGCAAGTTGGGCAAGATAAAATTGCGCGTGAAGAGAATCGAAATGATGGACGGCACGGCGAAGGCGAGTGCGTTTTTCACTTTCACCAATCCGCTTTTCAAATAAGTGGTTGCGCCAATCGCGCTCGATAGCCCCACAATGAAAAGCGAGTAGAGCGTTGCCTCAATCGGCGATTGCGCAAAAAGATAAACCAAGACGGGGACGGTCAGAATGCTTCCGCCCCCGCCAATCAGCCCAAGCGAAACGCCGATTAAAATTGAAGCCAAATATCCGATAAGTTCCATTTCAAAAT
>JBDNCJ010000052.1:0-24863 GCA_046719715.1 Chloroherpetonaceae bacterium
GCTAAACGATGTGGAGAAACTTTTGGGACAACTCAAAGCAGTTTTGCAAAAAGGAGAAACAACAACGCCTTGAACCTACCTACGGTCTCAATCCGAAGGTTCGCACGAAGTCGCGATGACCGAAATCACCGGGCACGTTCGAAGTTGTTTTGGTGAGACTGTGGCACGGCACGCAATCGGCTCCGCGATTAACAGGCCAAAGCACGCGTCCGTCGGCGTAGTATTCGCCCCACACCCAATTTTGTGCGGCGTTGGTGGCGGCAGAGTTTTTCAGCATCACGGCAAGAAAGACGAGCGAATCGCCGCTGTTGTTGTAGATTTCTTTGACAACCAAAGAGCCATTTGGAAAAGTTGAATTGAGCGGCAACTTTCCGCTGTCGGTTAAAACTGCCGAAGCGATTGGATTGAATTTGACGCGAATAAAACCGCCGTGTCCGCCGCCGCCAACAGTAAACGGAAGCGTATCGGGGTTGTTCTTGTAAAATGTAAAGTCGCCAGCGCGTGCAAGGCTGAACAGTTCAGAATCCGTGTAAGTCTTTGCGTGCTCTTGCATCAAAGAGTCGCTTTCAGAACAAGCCGCCGTCAGAAGCAGTAAGCAGAACAATAACTTTTTTCGCATTTGATTTTACAGTAAGTTGCTCAACGATACCACGACCGTATCACATTAACATCACAAACCATGAAAACTTTGAAAGTTCAGAAAACAGGATTATTGATTCCGAAACGATTCCTTAAAAATGCCGACAAAGTTCAAGTTTTAGAGGAAAACGGAAAAATTATCATCACGCCAATTTTGAATAACGATGCGATTTTAAATCTCGGCAAACGTCCGATTCACATGGGGATTCAAGATGCTTCTACAAACTTAGACCGTTATTTGTATGAAGCAAAATAATCGCTACTTCATTGATACGAGCTATATCATCGCATTAGAGATTTCAGACGACCAGCATCATTCGCAAGCATTATCGCACTGGAATCGCCTCATTTCAAAACCAATTTATTTAGTAACCACCTCATATGTGTTTGACGAAATCGTAACTTTCTTTAATACGCGCAGGCACCACTCAAAAGCATTAGAAATCGGTGGATATTTATTGGACAGCCCCTCTGTGAATATGGTTTTTGTTGATGAAACACTCTTTCATGAAGCATGGCAATACTTTCAAAAGCACTCGGATAAAAAGTTTTCATTGACAGATTGCCTTTCTTTTCTTGTGATGCAGAAATTTCAAATAAACACAGCCTTAACGTTTGACAAACATTTTTCTCAAGCTGGATTCAAAGTTCAACCGACACAACGTTAGTTCTTCACCATTCCAATTCTACGACTATGACGCCACACAACGCCTTAAAAACAGCCCTTCAACTTCTTCTTTCTGGTCGCTCGATTGATGCTTTTACTGCAAAAGACATCGGACTGGTCGATGAACTCACCGAGGGCGATGCTGTGATTCGTGCGACTGAACTTGCACGCGAGTTTATCACTGGAACAAACGGACACGCATTGAAATCAGCATTTGAAGCGCGTCAAGCCGCTGTGCAATCGTGGGAGTTGCCCGCCGCTTTTCCCGACTCACTTTTGCAAGATGAAGAAATCCAAACGCTGATTGGCGCACTCAAACACTCTGGGCGCGAAAAAGCCGTCGAGAAAATTCTCACTGCCTTACGTATTGGCTTTGAACAGGGCATCTCAAAAGGCATTGAAGCCGAAGCCAAATTTTTCGCCCAAGCCGTTGTTTCGCCAGACGAAGGCAAAGCAGGCATTGAAGCCTTCCTTGAAAAACGCTCTAAACCACTCCCGCCGCGAGCGCGCAAAAAAATTTCGAAGGAAGAAGAGCAAGCACTTTTAGCCACAGGCGACCTCCTTCCGATTGATGCGCCGTTCTTTCCGGGCGTTACGAAAATTCCGAAGTATCAATATGCGCTTGCCGTTGTGCGCGATGAAAAGACGGGCGCGATTCCGCACGGCGACCCAATTAAAGCCGAAATCAAAATCATCACAACCGTCCCCGAACCTTCGCCGAATGAAGTTCTGCTTTATATGCTCACCAGCGAAATCAACTTTAACGACATTTGGGGCATTCAAGGTATTCCCGTCTCGCAGATGGAAGGAAACGACCAAGACATCTACATCACGGGAAGCGGCGGACTTGCACTCATTGCCGCCGTCGGCTCGGAAGTCTTGCGCGAAGGACGCTTGAAGGTCGGCGATATGGTTACAGTTTATTCCGGACAATCCGATTTGCTTTCGCCGCAAGCCGCCTTAGACCCGATGTTTTGCGATTTCAAAATTCAAGGCTATGAAACAGGCGACGGCTCACATCAGCAGTTTATGGTCTCGCAAGCCCCGCAATGCCACAAAAAGCCGCAAGACCTCACGCTTGAAGCCGCTGGCAGTTATGTGCTCAATGTCGGCACTGTCTTTCGCGCTCTTTTCACAACGCTTCAAATCGAAAGCAATAAATCCATTTTCATTGAAGGCGCGGCGACAGGCACAGGCAACGAAGCCCTCAAAATCGCCGTCAAATCAGGCTTGAATGTGATTGGACTTGTTTCAAGCGACGAGCGCGGCAAACAAATTGAAGCGCAAGGCGCAAAGTACATCAACCGCAAAGACAAATCCATCGAGAAAATTTTCACGAAGATTCCCGAAAAACCAAGCGACATCAAGAAGTGGGCGAAAGCAGGCGAAGCATTCTTGAAGAAAATTAAATCGCTCAACGGCGGCAAACTTGTCGACTATGCCGTCTCGCACGCGGGCGAGCAATCTTTTCCGCGAACCTTTCAAGCCTTAGCCCAAGGCGGAACGCTCACCTTCTACGGCGCGTCGAGCGGCTATCATTTTACTTTTCTCGGCAAAAAAGGCGCGTCAACGCCCGACGAAATGCTTTCCAAAATCCGCTTTCGCGCCAATGAATCGGCACTCTGCTACTACGGCACAAGCGTCGATAAATCAGGCATTGTTGATGAAATCGGATTGGAAATTCTTGAAACCCTGCGCGAGCGCAAGGCGCGAATCGTCGTTGCTTGTTACACCAACGCGCAAAAGGAATTTATCGAATCGCTCGGCTTCGGCGATTCCATTAAAGGCGTGCTCTCGATTGAAGCCATGAAAATTCGTTATCAAGACGATTTCGAGTGGCACGAAACCATGAAAGCCCTGCCCGATGCGCGCAAAGAAACCGCTAAGTTCAAAGCCGCCGTTCAAGAGTTTAACGACAAGGTCTTCAAGCCTTTTGGCGGCGAAGTGGGAAAAGCTTTGCGCTCGCCCGATAATCCGCGAGGCAATCCCGACATTGTGTTTGAGCGTGCTGGTCACGATGCGCTTGCCGTCTCGACTGCCGTCGTTAAACCCTTCACAGGCAAAGTGATTTACTGCGAAGACATGAACGGCAAACGATACAGTTTCTACGCGCCCCAAGTCTGGATGCGTCAACGCCGAATTTATATGCCGTCTGCCAACATCTTCGGCACGCACCTGTGCAACGCCAACGAGGTTTCCGTCATGAACGATATGGTTGACGCCGGCGTGATTGAAATTACCGAACCATATATCGTCAGTTTCGATGAAATCCCGCAAGCGCACCAAGATATGTGGGAAAACAAGCACAAAGCCGGTAACTATGTCGGCAACCACTGCATTCCACAACGCGGCTTGAAAACCAAAGAAGAACTTTTCAATGCGTGGAGTTTGAAGAAGTAGCTCGAGAAAATTTGAGGCAGAAGTGTTTTCCGCCTTTCTGTTTTTATGCGCTCTTATGTTTGAATGTTTGGGTTGATTACATTTGTAAAACAACGAACTGAATCTGCATGGACGCCCTTCAGGCTTTCAACCTTGAACTTTTCTTCGCGATTAATAGCGGGCTTAAAAGTCCGCTTGGCGATGTGCTTTTGGGCTATACAACGTATTTGGGCGACGGCATGGTGCTTTACCCCATCGCGATTCTCGGACTCTTTTTGATAGACCGCAAGCGATTTTGGGCGAACTTCGGGCTTGTTGTTTTAGCGGCGATTCTCGGCGGTGCGGTGATGCAAGCCTTGAAGTTTTATTTCAATGCGCCGCGTCCGCTTGCCTTTTTTGACGAAGCAATTCAGCGCGGTGAAGTGGTTGTCAATGTGATGTTTGAACCGTTGCGTGCCCGTGCATTTCCGTCAGGACATGCGCAAACCGCATTCACCTTTGCGCATATTTTTTCATTTCTTCTCAACCGCACTTTACTTCTAAAAACCCACGTGCGCATTCTGCAAATTTTGTTTTACAGCTTGGCAACCTTGACTTCCGTTTCGCGCGTTTATGTCGGCGCGCATTTCCCGATTGATATTTTGGCGGGAGCGGCGATTGGCTTATTCTTCTCGCAACTTGTCATTTGGGGTGTTCAGTTTTATGAACGCTCATCTCTAAAACTCTCTTCTTCCGATTAGTCTATGTTTTTTCGTCTTCAAAGTCTTTACCTTTTGCTTGCGCTTGTGTGTGCGCTCTTGAACATGAATTTTTATCCATTTTGGCGATACGACTTTCGTGCAGCTGATGGCGCGTTGCTTTCAGAGCCAATGTGGTTGTATGGGCTGTCGATTTTCGGTCGCAGTGGCGAAGTGAGCGTGGTTTTCTATGTGTTTAATATCGCCTTGTGTTTGAGTGCGGCACTTGCACTTATCTCGCTTTTTCTTTTCAAGAATCGCAAGCGCCAAGCGTTAGTTTGTTATGTTGGCGTGCTTGTTTCGTTTGTAGCCCTTGCCTTTGCGCTTTTGGCTTCGTTTGCCTTGAAATCCAAACTTGGCAACGATGCAGTTGAAAGCACGGCGGAACTCGGCTTTTACGCGCTGGCGGCTATTCCAATTCTCTTTTTCGTTTCGGCTCGCGCGATTTTAAGAGATGAAGAAATTGCGACGGCATACCAACGACTCTAACGACGATGCGATGATTCCAACCATTTTACTCACGCAAGGCGACCTCAACGGCATTGGCACAGAACTCATTCTGAAATCGTTTCCGACACTGCGCCGCTTAAAGGCTCGCTTCTGTGCCGTCGGCTCGTTTCAAGCGTTTGAGTTTCAGCGCGCACATTTCAACTTTCCCCTCAAACTCGCTCACATTCATTCGCTTGACGAACTACGCACGCTCTCGCCAAGCGTTCTACCTGTCTTGAACATTGAGCACAAAGCCAAAACCCATTTCGGGAAAATTCGTGCCGAGGCGGGCGACCTTGCCATGAAAACCGTTGAATTTGCGGCGCGGCTTTGTCTTGAACAAAAAGCCGATGCCATCGTTACTGCACCCATTCACAAAGAAGCAATTTCAAAAGCCGGTTGGAAGTTCGAAGGACACACCGATTTTCTCGCCCATCTCTGCAATCGGAAAGTTCAAATGCTTCTTGTCGATGAGCGTTCAAGCTTGCGCGTTGCGCTCGCCACCGTTCATGTTCCGATTGCCAACGTCTCGGAACGCTTGATTTCACAAGGGATTTCGGAGAAAGTCTCAATGCTTCACGACGCACTGCGGCGCGATTTCGGCATTCAAAAGCCGCGCATTGCCGTTTTGGGACTCAATCCGCACGCTTCCGACGGCGGCGTCATCGGCAGAGAGGAAGAAGACATTTTGAAGCCGATGCTGAAAGCCTTAAAGCGCAAGTTTTCACTTGATGGCATTTTTGCCGCTGATGGCTTTTTCGGAGCCAAACGCTATCGCGACTTCGATGCCGTGCTGGCGATGTATCACGACCAAGCCTTGATTCCGTTCAAAATGCTTGCCTTTGAAACGGGAGTTAATCTGACATTGGGATTGCCATTTGTGCGCACCTCGCCCGACCATGGAACAGCCTTTGACATTGCAGGAAAAGGCACCGCGAACGCTTCAAGTTTCATTTGCGCCACTGAGCTCGGGCTCAAACTTTCTCTCTCTCGTCGCACTTCTTGAATCCAGATTACGCCATTTCCAACCGACCGAGCGCGTTGACGGTATTCTGCAAAAACTCTGTCGCAATCGTCTGCATTTTGTTTTTCATTTGCGCCGACATAAACGCCTCTCCCATCAAGATTCCCAGCGGGTGCAGTTCCGTTCCTGAATTGCGATGCAGTTCAATCGAGAGATTCATCGTAACAAACGTTTGCTCAGGCGCAATGTATTCAAAGGCAAGCGAGCAATTCATCAAATTTTTCTGCCCGTTTTGCAACGCGCGATGATAAAACGTATCGGCTTTTTGATAATACTCCGTGAGAATGTTGAGCTGAATCGGCGCGGCGAGCGGCATTGGAATTTCATATTCCCACTCGTAAAGCGGCTTGGCGTCGGGACTTTCGCCAACGGGACGAACCGCCTTGACGTTCGGCATATACAGTTCAAATGTTTTGGGGTTTGCGAGGAATTCCATTAAACGGTTTTTTTCAATCGGGACATCATACACGGTGCAAATTTGCGCACCGACTTGAAAAGTATTGGTTTGCATTGTCCGAAGTAAAATGATTGTTGTGTCGGCGTAACCGCTCTTCGAACTTCGTTTTTGATTACAACTAAATTAACAAACGCTTTCGAGTTTTATATTCGTTTCAATCCGCCCTATTTCAACTTTTTTCGTTTTCAACTTTTCTCGATATGCACAAACTCACCTTGCGCAAGAACGAAGAGCGGCGACTTCACTTCGGGCATCAATGGATTTTCAGCAACGAACTTGCCGACGTTCCGAAACACATTCCCGCCGGCGAAGTCGTCGCGCTTTATTCGCACTCGAGCCGCTTTCTCGGCATCGGCTTTTTTAATCCGCACTCGCTCATTTCGTTTCGTTTGCTTTCAGAAATCCAACAAGATGTTTCACAAGCATTTTTTGAAGAGCGATTCAAACAAGCCTATAACCTTCGCAAAACACTTTATCCCGAAAGCCGCACCAATGCCTTTCGCCTCGTTCATGCTGAAAGCGACCGCCTTCCCGGTCTAATCATTGATAAATTTGATTCTGTTTTTTCGGTGCAAACGTTTTCGGCAGGCATGGAAAAGCATCTCGGCGATATTTGCAACGCGCTTCAATCGCTCTTTTCACCGACGGCGATTGTCATTCGCAACGAATCCGACCTGCGTTTGCTCGAGGGATTAAACCAATACAAACGCGTCGAGTTTGGCTCCGTCAACGGAAAAGTTGAGATTTATGACGACGAGATTTTTTATGAAGTTGACATCCTGAATGGACACAAGACGGGATTTTTTTTAGACCAACGCGAAAACCGAAAAGCCATTCGCCCATTTGCCCACAATGCCGACGTGCTCGATGTCTTCACCAGCGACGGCGGATTCGCACTCAACGCCTGCAAAGCCAACGCAAACCAAGTCCTAGCTATTGACGCTTCCGACGACGCACTAACCCGCGCCACACACAACGCCCAGCGCAACGGCTTCTCACAACTGCAAACCCTCAAAGCCGATGCTTTCGAAGTGCTGGAAACTTTCGTCAAAGAACAGCGTCAATACGACCTCGTCATGATTGACCCGCCAAGCCTGACGAAATCGAAGAAAACCGTCGCCACCGCCCTTCAAGCCTATCGCAAACTCAATCGATTAGGCATTTCGCTCGTTAAGCCAAGCGGATTTTTTGCGACGTCGTCTTGCTCTCACCATGTCGGCGAATCAGAGTTTTTCGAGACCGTTCAGAAAGCCAGCCGTGATGCAAAACGCGAAATCGTCTTGCTTCAAAAGGCTTCACAAGCCCCCGACCACCCCGTCCTGCTTGCCATGCCCGAAACCCAGTATTTGAAATTCGGTTTGTTTTTGGTTCGCTGAAAAATGAAACGGAGAGATTGCAGATTGAACAGATGAGGCGCAGACTTTTCTTGAAAGAAATCTGTGGGCGTCTGTTCAATCCGTTTCATTAGCGTCCCAATTTTCAAGATTACACACTGCTAACTTAAGCGCGTAGCAAGTCGCGCGCAATTACGATGCGTTGTACTTCGCTGGTGCCCTCGTAAATCTCGGTGATTTTGGCGTCGCGCAAGTATCGCTCGACTTCATACTCTTGCACGTAGCCGTATCCGCCGTGAATTTGAATTGCCTCTAAGGCGGCTTTGACGGAAAGGCGCGAGGCAAAGAGTTTCGCCATGCCCGCTTGACGTGAATACTTCAAATGTTGGTCTTTCATCCAAGCGGCTTGAAGCGTTAGGAGTCGTGCGGCGTCGAGTTCGGTCGCCATGTCGGCGAGTTTCATTTGAATGGCTTGGTGGTCGATAATCATTTTGCCGAAGGAGTGCCGCTCTTTTGCATACTTCAACGCGCGTTCCAGCGAGGCGGCGGAAATGCCGAGTGCCTGTGAAGCAATGCCGATTCGTCCGCCGTCCAAACTGCGCATCGCGATTTTGAAGCCTTCGCCTTCGGGTCCGAGCATATTGTCGGCGGGAACGCGGCAGTCTGTAAATCCGAGCGAGCACGTGTCGCTTGAACGAATGCCGAGTTTTTTTTCCTTCTTCAAAATTTCAAATCCGGGTGTGCCACGCTCGACAATGAAGCAAGAAATCCCGTGGGCTCTTTTTTCTTTGTTCGTCATTGCGAAGACAAGATAGACTTCACTCGTTGTGCCGTTGGTAATCCAATTTTTCGTGCCGTTGAGAATGTAGTGGTCGCCATCGCGCACGGCGGTTGTGGTTTGGGCAGTGGCGTCGCTTCCGGCATTGGGTTCAGAGAGGCAGAACGCGCCGATGTAGAGTTTTCCATCTTTCAACCCCTTCGCCAGCGGACGCAAGTATTTTTCTTTTTGTTCGGGCGTGCCGTATTCGTTCAGTCCCCAACAGACGAGCGAATTATTGACCGACATAATCACTCCGACACTGGCGTCGGCTTTTGAAATTTCTTCCATTGCCAACACGTAACTAATCGTATCCATGCCGGCGCCGTCGTATTCAGGTGGCACCATCATGCCGAGAAAGCCGAGTTCGCCGAGTTTCTGGACAATCTCGTAAGGGAATTCTTCTTTTTCGTCGCGCTCAATGGCGTCTTTGATTTCTTGTTGAGCAAAGTCGCGCGCGGCTTGTTGAATCATGAGGTGTTCTTCGGTGAGTGTGAAATTCATTGTCGTAGAAATTGAAAGGTGATTAAAAACTTCAAGATGAATTGCGAACTAAGATAGAAGTTCCGCGAGGAAATTCGAAATAGATTACTGCATAGGCAGTTCGATGATGAATGTCGAGCCTTTGTCTTTGCCTTCTGATTCTGCCCAAATTTTTCCGCTGTGCAGTTCCACCAATTTTTTGACGATGGAAAGCCCAAGCCCTGTGGAACTTTCGCCGCCTGTGGGCTTTGCCGATAGGCGTTGAAATTTTCCGAACAGTTTTTTCATATCGTCTTCCGTCAAGCCTTGTCCTTCATCTTGAACAGAGACGCGCACTGCACTTTGCGTTGAATCACTTTGTGTGGCTACCCGCTCAATTCTGACTGTAATGCTTTTTCTTTTTGGCGTGTATTTAATGGCGTTGCTGATTAAGTTTTCAAAAATTTGTTTGAGTAATTCTAAATCGCCTCGCACGACATATTCTTCGGCAGGCTCAAATAACAGCGTTTGCGATTTTTGAGCGGCAAGGTGTGAGAGTTGCTCGTTAATGATTTTTTTGATGCACTCGGTCAGATTTACAGTTTCTCTCTTCATCTCGAAGTTCATCATCTCATACTTTGCGTCACTCAAAAGTGTATTGAGAAGGTTGAGCATCCGCTCAGCAGAGCGACGCACCACAGTTGCATGTGATACAACCGTTTCATCTGTGCCGTATTCCAAAATCAGTTCTGAAAATCCCATGATCGATTGCAGGGGATTTTTCAAGTCGTGCGCCGCAATCGCAAGGAGTTCAGTTTTGAATTGATTGGCTTTAACGAGTTCGACATTTTCCAGACGGTATTTTTCTGCTTCGAGTTTGCGGAGTTCGGATTCTTTTTTTGCTTTTTCGGATTCGTAAGCAATGCTCAAATTTTGGATTCGCTTTTCGCTTTCCTCGCTTTTGATTTCCTGTTCAGCGGCGTGAAATCGCTTGTAATAATCCAGCGCGTTTAACGCATCACCTTTTTGCTCATAAATTTGAGAGAGGGCTTGATACGCTTCGACAAGCACACCTTTGGCTTTGACGTCCCGAGCAATTTCAACAGCCTGATTGAGATATTGCAGTGCCGTATCCAAATTGAACTGTTCAAATTTTTTTTCGGCGAAAAGTTTTGAGGCAGTAATCAAGCACGAGGCTTGACTACTTTTATCGCCCATCATTTTAACCATTTCTAAACTCTCACTCACCGCCTTATATGCATCGTCGTAGCGCGCTTGCTTGATGTAGAGTTCTGCGATGTTGACTAATGTATGAGCAATGCCTTGTCGGTCAAGAATTTGGCGTTTGATGCATAAACTTTCTTGATAGGCTGATAATGCGTTTTGATAATCGTTGATGGAAGCATACACATTGCCCAAGTTGTTGAGCGTAAGTGCGTAGCTCCAACGGTTGCCAGAGCGTTCTTCAAACTTCAAACAGTTTTGATAGTTTTCAATGGCTTTTTGATACTCGCCCAATCGCTCATAAATGAGTCCAATGCCGTTATATACAACGTTCATTCCTTGCTCGTCATTGATTTCTTGATAGGTTTTCAAGGCTTTGAATTGATAGTCAAGCGCGTTTGCATAGTCGCCGAGGGCGTAGTAGTTGTTGCCGATGTTTGTGTAGGAATTGGCTTCGCCACGCTTGTCGCCACTTTCAATTCGAATCTCTAAACTTTGATTGCAGTAATTCATTGAGCGGGCATAATCCGAAAGATGATGATAGACCGTGCCGATGTTGTTGAGCAAAGAGGCAAGTGATTTTTTATCATCCAAAAACCGACTCTGCTCCAAGCCTTTTTCGTACATCTCCAAGGCGACGTCATATTCGCCTTTGAAAAACGCAACGCTCCCCAATATGCGAAATGCATTCGCGATTGTTTTGTAGTCATTGACCTTCTTAGCGACGGCGAGCGTGCGCAATGCGACTTGACTTGCCTTTTCAAATTCCGATAAACGCTGGTAGGCGGTGCTTTGCAGGCTCAAACATCGCGATAAAATTTTGAAGTAAGTCCTCTCGTCGGAGCACTGTCCGTTGAGCAACGTCTCTGCGCTCAGAAGCATGGCTAAGGCTTCTTTCGGCTCTTTGAGATAAAGGGCGTTTGCTTTATCACAGAGCAACTCCGCTTCGCGAATGGCGTTGTCGTCGTGGTTTAGCATATTTTTATGGTTTATTCATTTGGCACTGCGGCGAGTTCAACCGTGAAGGTTGCGCCTTTGTTTTTGCCTTCTGATTCTGCCCAAATTTTTCCGCCGTGCAATTCCACTAATTTCTTGACGATGGAAAGTCCAAGCCCCGTTGAACTTTCTCCGCCTGTTGGCTTGGCAGAAAGGCGTTGAAATTTTCCGAAGAGTTTTTTCATGTCGTCTTCGGTTAAGCCTTGTCCTTCATCTTGAACCGAAAATCGCGCATTGCCTTTTTCGTCTCGCGCTACCGTTACGCGAATCGTTTTTTCGTGCGGCGAGTATTTAATGGCATTTCCAATCAAGTTCTCGACGACTTCCTTCATACGCTCCACATCGATGCTGACGATGCAATCCTCTTCAATGCTCAATTCCAGTTTTTGATGTTTGGCTTCCGCCGTCAAGTAAAAGTTTTCGCTGGTGTGTTGAACCAGCAAGCCCAAGTCGGTGTTGCGTCGGTTCAATTCCAATTTGCCGGCATCGATTGCCGCCGTTTGCAGAAGGTCTTGAATTAAGCCAAGCATTTTTTGCGAAGCGCGTCGGATTAAGGAGGCTTTTCTGTTGATAGCGTCGAGTTGCTTGGATTCTTCGCCAATCAAATCGGCGAAGCCCATGATGGTTTGAAGCGGGTTTTTAAGGTCGTGCGCCGCGATGCCCAGCAGTTCGGTTTTGAGTTGATTAGCTTGTTGAAGTTCTTCGTTAAGGCGAGCGAGGTCTTCGTTTTTCAAGCGATAGAGTTCGGCTTCGCGTTGCGATTTATCCAATTCGTATTTGAGCGTGAGTTTCTTGGTTTTTTCTTCGGATTGCTCGAGCAAGAGCGTTTTTTCAAGTTCATGAAATCTGACGAAATGCTCGTAGGCTTTTTGATAATCGCCGAACTCGCGATAGGCGTCGGAGAGCAACTGTTGCGTTTGCTTCTCAATCGGTTTGGCTCCAATGGCTTGCGCGATAACTAAACTTTCCATCAAATACGATATAGCCTGCTCATACTCTTTATTTGAGAACAACGCATGTCCAATAGCTTGAAAGGTATGCGCTTCGCCGCTTTTATCGCCCATTGCTCTGCGCCGCTCTAAACTTTTTTTCATCATCTCCAAGCCTTTTTCGGTATCGCCTAAGTCAAAGTATGCCGCGCCAGCATTGAGAAGCGAGATGCTGAGTTCCCGCTCTTGATGGGTTCGCTCCCGAACTTCAAGCGACTGCAAGAAATACTCGAGGGCTTTTTGCTTTTCGTTGTTGTAGTAATGAATCGTGCCGATGTTACTCAAAACCGTTCCCCACTCCAAGTAAAGGTCGCCGGCTTTGGCAAGTTCTAAGGCTTGCTCATAGAACTCTCGCGCTTTATCCAAGTTTCCCATCGTTTGATACAGACCGCCGATATTGATCAGCGTGCCGCACTGCTGAACCTTGTCGTTCATTTGCAGATTGATTGCCAGCGTCGACATATAGGCTTCCATTGCCTTTCCATACTCGCCCAATTTCCAATACACCAAGCCTTTATTGGAGAGCACGCTTGCGTGCCCGCGCACGTCTTGAATGGTTTGAAACCAATTTGAAGACTCGTTCAGATGGCTGATCGACTCTTGATAATCGCCGCGATTGTATGCAAAAACGCCCTTGTTTCTGAACGCCGACGCCATTCCTACGCGGTGGCGCAAGCGCATCGCACGCGATAAGGCTTCATCGGATAAGGCTTCCGCCCGCTCCATATCCTTTGAGCGCAGATGATAGGCGAGGTCGTTCATCAAGTCGATTCGCTCCCGCTCATCACTTGCTTGTGCAAGGCGCGCTTCAAGCGATTGGATTTTCTCGTCAGGGCTCATGATGACGGCGACGTTAAAAATTCGGCGTGTATCGATTTTCTGGATAAAACTGCTTGATAATCTCCATCGCTTCTTCGGGCGAATCAACGAGGAAAATAAAGTCCATATCGTTTTCGCCGATGTAGCGATGCTCTTCCATCAACGTTTTTTTAATCCACTTCCATAAATCGCCCCAGAAGTCTTTGCCAATCAAGATGACGGGGAACATGGTGATTTTCTGCGTTTGAATCAGCGTAATGGCTTCAAAAAATTCGTCCATTGTGCCGTATCCGCCGGGCATAACGATGAAGGCTTGCGAGTATTTGACGAACATGACTTTTCGGACAAAGAAGTAATCGAACCAAATCAGCCGTTCTTTGTCGATGTACGGATTGGCTTCTTGCTCAAAGGGCAGAACGATGTTCAAGCCGACGGAAACGCCGCCCGCTTTTTTCGCGCCTTTATTGCCCGCTTCCATAATGCCCGGTCCACCACCCGTGATGACGCCAAGCCCGTGCGCCGCCAAAAGTTCCGCCATTCGTTCCGCCATTTTGTAATGCTTATCGTTCGGCTTGACGCGCGCCGAACCGAAGATGGCAACCGACGGACCGGCTTCCGCCATTTTCTCAAAGCCTGTAACGAACTCCGCCATGATGCGAAAGATGCGCCACCCGTCGTGGCTCAAATCCGCCCATTTTTCCATTTTGCTTCTGAGCGATTCCGATGCCTTCTCTGCGGCATTGACCACCTTAGGCGGCGCACCATTGCTCTTTTTGAGCACGACGTTGCCCGTCCTTGAAAACTTCGTTACCGTTTTTTTCTTCGTGCTTTTCATCTTTGGCGTTCAATGGTTAGAAAGTTTTTTAGGATTTTTTTGCCTTCAGCAGTCATAATCGATTCGGGGTGAAATTGCACGCCGTAAAGTTTCCTTTCTTTGGATTCCAATCCCATAATAATTCCGTCGTCTGTCCACGCCGTCACGGATAGGCTTTCGGGCAAGGTCTCTTTCTCCACAATGAGCGAGTGATAGCGCGTTGCCTCAAAGGGATTTTCAACCCCTTCAAACAAACCTGCGACACAATGCTGAACTTTTGAAACTTTGCCGTGCATCGGTTTCGGAGCGCGCACCACTCTTCCGCCTAAGGCTTGCCCAATGGATTGATGCCCTAAGCAAACGCCGAGAATCGGAATCCGCGATTGAAATCGCTCAATGACGCCAAGCGAAATGCCCGCTTCATTCGGCGTGCAAGGACCGGGCGAAATGACGATTTTTTCAGGCTGTTTTTGTTCAATCTCATCGAGCGTTAGTTCGTCGTTGCGATAAACTTCCATTTCCGCGCCGAGTTCGCCGAAGTATTGAACTAAGTTGTATGTGAATGAATCGTAGTTATCAATGACGAGCAACATGGCTGGCTTACTGTTTTTGAAGACAATTGGAATTTACACAACATTTCCGCCGATTAGAACATCAGGTTCTTGATGTCGATTTTTTCAAACGCTCTCTTGCAAACCTCTCTCGCGTCGCACAGGAGGCGTGTTTCGGTGCTATATTCACATAAATTTTTTCGCACACCTTTTTTCAATTAAACCGCCGTTTGAATTGAACCGCATTATTGTTTGGCATCGGCGCGACTTGCGCACGCACGATAACGCCGCACTTTCCAACGCGCTCAAAGAAACCGCCGACGTCGTTCCGCTCTTCATTTTCGCCGACGATATTTTGAAACAACGCAACGACTTCTCGCCCGCATGCGTCAAGTTCATGACCGAATCGCTCAACGATTTAGCCTTGCAATATGAACGCATTGGCGGCAAACTCATTCTTCGGCGCGGCGTATTCCTTGACGTTCTACGCGAAGTTGTGCGCGACAGTGAAGCGCGTGCGATTTATTTCAATGAAGATTACGAACCCGACGCCAAAGCCCGCGACAGTGCGGTGATTGAAACCTTCATCAAACAAGGCTTGCAAGTCAAAGCCTTCAAAGACCAAGCCCTTTTTGCTAAACAAGAAATTCTCACCAAGCAAGGCAAGCCCTACACCGTCTTCACGCCTTACAAAAAAGCATGGCTCTTGCAAGCGCATCTGATTCCTAAACCGGTTTCCGCGCCCACGCGCTTGACAACGCCCACGATAAACTCGCTTCCGCCGCTCACAAACGACGAACTCGGATTTCCATGCTCACAGCAGTTGCTCGTCAAAGGCGGCTCAACGCACGGCGAAGCCCAACTCGAAGCGTTTCTTTCGGAGACAATTCGTCGCTACAAGCAAGACCGAGACTTCCCTTGCCTAAACGGCACAAGCCTGCTTTCGGCACACTTGCGTTTTGGCACCGTCAGCGTCCGCGCGATTGTTCACCGTGCCTTTTCACTTTTGGAAGACGCCAAACACGAGACGGAAAAAGTTAGCATTGAGACGTTCGTAAGCGAACTCATCTGGCGCGACTTTTACTTTCAGATTTTGGAACACTTCCCCGTCGTTGAAAAAGAAAGTTTTCAGCCGCCGTTTCGAAATTTGCGCTGGGAAAATCGCGACGATTACTTTGAAGCGTGGAAGTCGGGCAAAACGGGTTTTCCGATTGTCGATGCCGCGATGCGCCAACTCAATCAAACGGGCTGGATGCATAACCGCTTGCGCATGATTGTTGCCAGTTTTCTCACCAAAGATTTGCTCATTGATTGGCGATGGGGCGAGCAATACTTTATGCAAACGCTTGTTGACGGCGATATGGCGGCAAACAACGGCGGTTGGCAATGGAGTGCAAGCACCGGCACCGACGCGCAACCCTATTTCAGAATTTTCAATCCCGCTTCGCAGTCGCAAAAATTTGACCCGCACGGCAAGTTCATCAAAGCCTTCGTGCCCGAACTTCGCGCCGTTCCTGAAAAGTATATTCACGCGCCGCATGAACTGCTCAAAAAGTCGCCGCTTTTGGCGAAAGAACTTGGCGTTGAACTTGGAAAAGATTATCCCTTTCCGATTATTGACCATGCCGAACGGCGCGAGAAAGCCCTTGCAATGTTCAAATCGGCGAAGTAGCCTTTTATACTCATATTTTATGTTGCGTTTGAAGGGTTCAAAATTTTGAGGCGTGGATTCTTCGCCTTCACTTTCTTCAGGGTCGGAACGACCGCGTCCGAAAAAGCCCGTCATTCCGAGCGAAGTGAGGAGTCTATATTCAACATCATTCGGTCGCACGGCTTTTCTACGCAACATCAACCTTGTTTAGAACGATGAATTTGCGATACATTTTTGCAGAAAGCGTTTCAGGATTTCGGCGCGCCAAACTTGCCAGCGCGATTTCCATTTTCACCATTAGCGTTTCGCTGGTGTTGCTCGGCGTTTTCGCCACGCTGTCGCTGAACGCTTCGCGGGTGCTTTCCGAAATTCGCTCCCGCGTGGAGGTTGAATTTTTTTTAAGCCAATCGCTCAAAGAAAAAGATGCGAGAATGCTTGCACATGCTTTACAGAACGACGCATCGGTTCAAGCGGCGACATACATTTCGCGCGACAGTGCGGCGCAAATTTTCAAGACGGAATTTGGAGAAGACGTCGTCGCGATTCTCGGCACGAATCCGCTTCCGGCGTCAATCAAAGTCAGATTAAAATCCGATTATGCGACGCTCGATAGTTTGGAGACGTTCGTTGCAGAGGTCAAAAATCGAAACGGCATTTTGGAAGCGCGATACAACAAGGAGTTTTTGGCGGGGCTCGACCGCAATGCACGAATTTTGTTTTACATCACTTGCGCGATTGGCGCGTTGATTTCCATCGCCGCCGTCGCCTTAATTTCCAACACGATTCGGCTAATCATCATGAACAAGCAAGAGATGATTCACACGATGCTTCTTGTCGGCGCGACCAGCGGCTTTATTCGCTCGCCGTTTTTGATTGAAGGCGCATTGCAGGGATTTTTAGGCGGCGTGTTCGCCATTGGATTGCTCGCGCTCGTCAATCTGTCGCTCTATCAAACTTATCCCGACCTTTACGAGGCGATTGCCTTGCCAGATTACCGCGTTTATGGGATTCTCGCTGTGCTGGGCTTGTTTTTAGGACTGTTTGGAAGTTTTGTTGCGGTTCGGAAATTTTTAAGTGCGAATTGATTTTTCAAAATCGCTAAACCCTTGTATTTTCAAGCGGTTCTGAATCGTGATATTCATCGGGTTTTGTGATAACTATCACAAGTGAGAGCCAAAAACAGGCGTAATATCACTTCATAAATTATTAATCGACAATATCCATAATTAATCTAAACCGAGAGGATTTAACGATGCGTTTTCTAAAACTCACCTTGCTTCTGCTGGCTACGGCGACGCCGCTTTTTGCACAGGTTCAATTTGACCGTGCTCAGAGCCGCCTTTTAGTTGACCCTGCTCAAATCACGGTTGCCGCCTTTGCTCAAATTATTCTCGATGGCAATATCCCTGGCAACGCGCCTTCGGTATTTTTGATTGCCTATCAAAATAATGGCGCGCCCGTTCCAACGCGGCTCTCCATGAAGTTCTCGCGAAATGGACAACAAGTCGGCTCAGGTCGTAGCCCTTGGGTTCAGAATTTCACAGGTTCTGTTCGCCATACCAACAACAGCCTTGCAAGCGGACCTTGGCGGTTTAGCGGCAAAACGGAAGATGGCGCGTCGGACCTCATTCGTGACATCATTCAAAAAGCAGGCGGACGCTTCCCTTCGGGCACATACACCATGCTCTTTGAGCTTTTCACCGAAAACAACGACCTCAACGCCGTTGACGTCTTGCCTTTAACCTTCGTCGTTCAAAACCAACAAGAGGCATATATTGATTTGATTTATCCGACGGCGGGCATTGAGCCGACGGAAATCAACACGCCGTATCCGACGATTCGTTGGCAAGGCAATGCAAATTCCTATCGCGTGCGCATTTTCCAAGACCCGACGCTTTCGGCTAACATCGGCTTGGTACGCAACACGGTTGCAATGGTCGATGAAACAGTGGTTTCACCGAGCTACCAATATCCGACGGGCGGCGTGCGTCAGTTGCAAGCGGGACAGCAATACGTGCTTCTCATTGAAGGCGAAGTCAGCGGCGGCAGACGCGCTGAGGTCATTGCGGTGTTCCGTATGTCGGAAAATCTTTCAGGAACGAGTGCTTCGGCAAGCAACAGCCCGGCAGTTTCCGACGAAATCCGCCGTCTCTTGCTCGAAAAATATGGCACAGGCGCGCCCGATTGGCTTCGCGATTCGCGCACGCGCTTTGTTTCATTTGACGGACCAATTGAAGGCGTTCAATATACCAACAGCACCGACGGTGAAGCGCTCGCAAGAGCCTTAAACAAGTAAATGGGAGGAACTAACGATGAAACTTCTAAACACACTATTCATGAACCGCACGATTTTAAGCGCGCTCACGCTGCTCTTTTCCGTGAGCCTTGCCACAGCCAACACCAACAAGACGAAATCGTCTGAACCCCATCGCACGCCTGCCGCCGACGTCGCGATTGTCATTAAAGCCGTCAAAGACGTTCAAGCCAAGAGCGGAAGCACGTCGTTCAAGCCCGCACAACGCGGACAAAACTTGAACTCCGGCGACGCCGTGAAAACGGGCGAAAAATCGTTCTCAATTCTTCGCTTCGTCGATGGCTCGGTGATTCGCGTTCAAGAAAATTCAGAAATCAAAGTGCGCGGCGAAAAAGCCGACGGCAAAATGGAAAAGACCGTCGACATCAACTTGGGCAAACTCGGCTTCAACGTCAAACAAAAACCGGGAGAGCAGTTCCGCTTCACATCGCCGACTTCGGTCGCTTCCATCAAAGGCACCAACGGAGCTTACACCAGCGGCACCGATGGCTCTTCGCTCACGATTGTCGAGGGCAAAGGCGAGTTTGAAACCAAAGATGGCAAGAAGTTCGAAGTCAATTCAGGCGAAACTGCCTTCGTCGATGAAAAGGGTCAATCCGGAAAGCGTAAAGCCACTCAAAACGAGCTCAACACTGCAACCACCAGCACGAAAACTGGTCCGTTCAAGGTTCGCTTCTTTGACGCCGACGGTAACGAACGCATCATCGAAATCCCTGAGCAAAACTAATTTCTCGTTCGCTCTTTCTTGCTGACTCGAAGTTTGAGACAAAGGATTTAACACAAAGGCGTCTGCGACAACAGACGCTTTTGTATTTTTAGGAAATGCTTTTTTATGACACTTTCAAAGCGAGATTATTCTCGTCAAATCAAAGCGCGTGCACTTGAACTTGGATTTTCCGCCGCCGGCATTTCGCGTGCCGAAGCCCTTTCTGATGAGGCGAGAAAATTAGAACAATGGCTTGCGAAAGATATGCACGGCGAGATGCGCTACATGGAAGAGCATTTTGAAAAACGTGTGAATCCAACGATTCTCTTTCCTGATGCAAAGTCGGTTGTTTCCGTTCTTGCGAATTATGTCCCGCCCGAAATGCCGACTGCAACCGAAGGCAAAGTTTCCATCTACGCACAAGGCAAGGATTATCATTCGGTTATCAAATCAAAATTACAAGAACTCTTTTCGTTCATCTGCGACCTCGTTGGACGTGTCAATGGACGCGCCTTCGTCGACTCCGCGCCAACGATGGATAAAGTGCTTGCACAGCGTTCGGGCTTGGGCTGGATTGGCAAGCACACGAACCTTATCTCGCGACGCTTCGGCTCGTTTTTTTTCATCGGAAATTTACTGCTCGACTGCGAACTCGATTACGACGCCCCTTACCTTCAAAACTACTGCGGCACTTGCACAGCCTGCATTGACCTTTGCCCGACACAAGCCATCACGCACGACGGTCAAGTCGATGCCCGAAAGTGCATTTCTTATCTCACGATTGAACTGAAACGTAACTTCACCGACGAAGAAAAGTCCATGCTCGGCGAGTGGCTTTTCGGGTGCGACATTTGCCAAGAGGTTTGCCCTTGGAATCGCTTTTCGAAACCAACCGCAATTCCAGAGTTTCTGCCGAATCCCGATGTTCAACGCCTTTCCGCCGATGATGTTTTAGATTTGACGAAATCCTCTTTTCAGCGCGTCTTTGGAGAAACACCCATCTTCAGAACGGGACTGCGCCGAATGAAACGCAACGCCGAAGCCGTGAAGGAAAATCTTCGTTCAAACGTGCTTCGTTCAAAGGGAGGGTCTGGATTTAACGAAGGTATTGCTTGAATCGCTGGGGAGGGTCAATGTTCAATTCTTTATTGAAGGAGGCTTTGCACTCTTCGTAAAGTTTTTTGAGTTCCGCATGTTGATTTGTTTTAGAGAAGAGTTGAAAGAGTTGGTCATAGACAGGCTCGTAGATTCTATCGATTTCCAGCACTCGACGACAAATTGCAATCGCTTCCTGATACTTTTCTTCTTGCTCGTAAATCGCGCCCAATTCCATTGCTGCGGAAAAAAAATTTTCATTCAGCGATTCGCGCTCAAATGCGACCCAGTCTTCAAATGCGTCTTCATTGAGAAAATAGCCTTGATAAATCCGCACGGCTTGTTTGAGTTTTTTCGTTTTGGCGTCGCCCGCTTCGCTTTTCGCCGCATCGAGACACGACTTAAACTCGACGAAATCAATTTCCGCTTCATCTCCGAAGTCCAGCATATAGGCGTGGTCTTGGGCGGTGAGGTATCGCGAGGGCTGATAGGCGGAAAGATTAGGCTCTAAGGCTTTTCGTAGATGGGAGATGGTGGTTTTGAGGGCGGTTGCAATTTCTTTTGAACTGCTTTGCCAAAGTTGTTCGGCAAGTTCTTCCGTCGTTACGGCGTTTCGGTAATGAACGAGCAGATACTTGAAGACGTCGCGCACTTTTTTGCGTTGCCAATCTTCTTTTGAAAGTTTGCGCCCATTGAGCGCGACTTCAAATTTTCCGAAAGTTCGAATAACGATAGGTTTCTTTTCCTGTTGCGGTTGCGTGTCACTCGTCTTGAATTTTTGCTCGACGCTTACGCGAATTGCCTCCTGAAAGGACGTGAGTTCACTTGTTGGAACTCCATACTTTTCCGCATCGCGTCGGGCTTTTTCAAGTTCATACCGTTCAATCAAGGCTTTGGTTTTTCGCTTTTCTTCTTCGCCGAAAATTTCTTCTTTGAGTTTGCGCTCGCCTTCTTTGAAGGCATTGCTTTTTTCGGTTTCTCCCAAGCGTTCATAGACTCGTTTGAATTCTGTCAGGAGTGCGAGTTGATTTTTCTTTGAGCCTAATTCTTTGGAGAGCGTGTCGGCTTTTTCAAGCACGATTAAAGCGGTGGCGAGGTCGCCTTTGGCGGCGAGCATATTTGCAAAACCGATTTGAATTTCAACAACGAGAACTTTATTTCCGATTTGCTCGGCGATGGCGAGTGCGGTTTGAAAGTAAGGTTCGGCGGAAGCGAAGTCTTTCATTGAGGCATAGTCGACGCCCAAGTTCCAAGCGGCTTGCGAGTGTTCTTTTTGATAGCCGATGGTTTCCGCCGTCGCCAAGCCCTTTCGGTGATAGCGAATGGCATTTGCGTAATCGCCGAGCGAGCGGTAGCGGTTTCCGACGTTGTTTAGGCAAACGGAAATATTGCGTTTGTCGCCGAGCGTTTCGTAGATGGAAAGCCCTTCGAGTTCGTAGCCCAACGCTGTTGCGTGCTCTTCCATTGCGCCATACACGGTTCCGATGTTCGCCAGCGACGCGGCTTGGCTGTGCCTCAATCCCAAATCTTCCGACGCGTTCAAACTTTCAAAGAGATATTCAAGTGCGTTGCGATACTCGCCGATGTTGAAATAAATCGCGGCAAGGTTATTGGCGACACGGGCGTATCCGCGCTTGTCTCGTAGTTTTTCGTAGAGCGCGAAGCATCTGAAATATGCCGTCGCCGCTTCGTCTTTCTTGCCCAAGTTTTCTTCGGCAATGGCGCGGTGCATCAGCGCGTCGGCAATGCTTTTTGGGTGATTGATGGTTTCAGCAAGGGTTATGCTTTGCGAGAGCGTCTTTATCGCTTGCTCATAATTTCCTTGATTGACGAGTGTCATTCCTTCGAGGCGTAATGCGGCGCAAAGCCCCAACTTATCGTTGAGCGCTTCAAATCGGGTTTTGGTTTGGTGGGCAAGTTCAAGCGTTTGAGAATAGTCGGCGCGGAAGTAGGCGGCGAAGCCTTCAATCCAATCGCACCATGCCAATACGGATTCATCGTTTTCGGAAACCGCCTGTTGGCGCGCCTCTTCGGTGAGTTTCAGCGCGCTTTGCATGTCTTCCTGCATTCGAGCAATCGCGTGTGCAATTCTTGCATCGAGTTCAGCAGTCGGCTTTTCGTTGGTTCTCGCGTTTGGCTTTTGCTTCGGCATTCCCTTCGGTTAAGGTTTTCAAGAGGCTGATGTTTCGCTGTCTTCACTCAAAAAAACTGCCTGTCTCAATCCCAAATTTCTTAATCACTTCTTCGCCCGTGATTTTTTGTTTCCCTGTGAAAGTTTTGACTTCCCCGTGTTGATTAAAGGTTGTAATGGTTTCTGTTTCGGGATTGACGAGCCAGACTAACTTTACGCCGCCCGCTATCCACTCTGAAATTTTTATCAACACTTCGTTCAGCGAGTCGTTTGGACTTTGAACTTCAACGACAAAGTCGGGAATCATTTCACCGTAGCCTTTTTTCTTCATTTGCTTTGGCAATCGCTCTTTGGAGATGAATGCGAAATCTGCGCCCATCACGGTTTGCTTTTCAGGTATGCGCGATACGATAAATCCCGTCTCTGCGGCATATGTTAAACCCAAGTCGTGGCGACGGACAAATCCGCCGATAATAATGTTTATCGTCGATGCAGTATATCCGTGCAAGTCACCCGCTGGCATGAGTTCAACAAGTTTTCCTTTGATGAGATGATGATTTTTCTTCGTTTCGTTTTGCCGCTCTTCCAAGTCCTCAATGGTATAGAAGGACTTTTCTTCGAACGCTTTTTTGGTGTTCGGTCTTTCTTTGCGTCGTTTTGTTCTTGTCAGCGTTTGAGTCATCGTTTGAATGATTTGGCTTAATCGGCTTGATTGCGCATAAAATCCGCCGTTCTGAAAAAGGCTTGTTCGAGCGTTTCTTGCAGTTCAGCAGGCAGAGTCATTTTTTTCATCGCTTCTTTCATGCAGAGCATCCATTGGTCGCGCTCTTCTTCACCGATGGGGAACGGCAAATGTCGCGCTCTCAGGCGCGGATGCCCGTATTTCTTGATGTAGAGTTGCTCTCCACCAAGCCAGCCGGAAAGGAACATAAAAAGTTTTTCGCGGGAAACGCGCAAGTCTTTTGGGTGAAGGTCTCGAATTTTCTTCGCACGGGGGTCGGTGTCCATGACATCATAAAAAATATCGACGAGCTCTCGCACTTTCGTTTCGCCGCCGAGTTGCTCATAAAGCGAGGTCATAAAGGGTTGCGATTTGGTGAAAAGAATTTATTTTAATTTTTAACCGATTAAATCAACATTTTCTATCCAAACTATGCCATCTCGCCGCGACGTCCTCAAAACCACTTCACTCGCCTTAACGGGTCTTGCAGTAGGCATCAACGATTTCAAATTTTCATCGGAACTTTCAGAATTTAAAACCAACCGTCCCGAACCGAACAAGCGCAAATTTAGAAGCGACGCTGTCGACGCTACGATTGAACGAATGAAAAAAGTCATCGCCGATAAAGAACTTGCATGGCTTTTTGAAAACTGCTTTCCCAATACGCTGGATACGACGATTGAGCATCACGGCAAGTTAAACGGCAAACTCGATACCTTCATCATCACGGGCGACATTCCCGCGATGTGGCTCCGCGATTCAACCGCACAAGTAACGCCCTACATTCCGCTCTGCAAAGACGAGCGCAAGTTGCGCGATTTAATTCTGGGCGCGATTAACCGCCAAACCAACTGCATCTTGATTGACCCCTTCGCCAACGCATTTAATTACGACGACAAAGAGCCCTCGCGCTGGCATCAAGATAAAACCGCAATGCGCAACGAACTGCATGAGCGCAAATGGGAAATCGATTCGCTCTGCTATGCGATTCGCCTCGCTTACCTCTATTGGAAAACGACGGGCGATGCGTCGTTCATGGACAAAGATTGGCAAGCGGCGATGAAGCGCATTTACGACGTCTTTCGCGAACAGCAACGCATGAACAGCGACGGCTCGTATCGATTCAAACGTGAATTCGCCGCGTGGTATGGCGACTTCATCGCCAACGACGGACTCGGACTGCCAACGAAAAAAGTCGGTTTAATTCACTCTGCCTTTCGTCCTTCCGACGATGCCTGCTTGTTTTCATTTTTAATTCCCTCGAATTTCTTCGCGGTCGTTTCGCTCCGACAACTTGCCGAAATGGTTTCTACTGAACTGCGCGACAAAGCCTTTGCAAACGCCTGCAAGCAGTTCGCCGATGAAATCGAGCCGCTCATTTACGAGCACGGCAGAGCCTTTCATTTGAAGCATGGCTACGCTTACGCTTTCGAGACCGACGGCTACGGCAATCGATACTTCATGGACGACGGAAACTTGCCTTCGCTCATTTCCCTTCCCTATCTCGGCTGCGTTTCGCTCGACGACGAAGTGTATCAAAACACGCGCAAGTTTATTCTATCCGACGACCATATCTACTACTTCAAAGGCAAGGCGGGCGAAGGCTACGGCGGACCGCACGCGGGCTGGGAAATGATTTGGCACTTGGGCGTCATCGCCGTTGCGCTGACTTCAACAAACGACGAAGAAATTTTGAAACAACTCCGCATTCTCAAAACGACGCACGCCGGCACGGGCTTCATGCACGAAGCATTTCACAAAGACGACGCGAAAAAGTTTACGCGCTCATGGTTTGCTTGGGCGAATACGCTTTTCGGCGAACTTCTTTTGAAACTTGAAAAAGAACG
>JBDNCJ010000053.1:0-23418 GCA_046719715.1 Chloroherpetonaceae bacterium
TTTGCAAGAACTGACGGAGCGAGGGGTTCTGTTTGTGGTGTGCGGAGGCGTGGCGGTCGTCTTGCACGGCGTTGAGCGAATGACGCTGGATTTGGACATCGTCGTCGACATGACGCGCGAAAATTTACAACGGCTCATCGACGCTATGCGAGCGCTCAACCTGACGCCGCGCGTGCCCGTTCCGCCCGAAGATTTGCTTATACCTGAAAAAGTGCGCGTCATGATTGAGGAAAAAAATATGGCGGCGTTTTCTTTTATAAATCTTAAAAATCCGTTTCAGCAGGTTGATATTTTGATTTTGGAAAAATTGCACGAGATTTCAAGCGGTGCAGAAGTTCAAGATGTCGGCGGTTTCAAAATCAAAATTGCATCAAAAGAAATCCTAATTGAGATGAAAAAGCGCGCTGGACGCGAAAAAGACCGCTTAGATATCGAGTCTCTTCAACGCTTGATAGAAAAAGAAAAAAAATGAACGAAGAAGAATATCGCCAATTCATTCGGTCGTTGCCTGACGACGCATTTGACGGGCACACGGAGTTTCATCGATTGACGCCCGAAGAAAAATTGATGTGGCTATCGCAAATTGCGCAGTTCGTTGTCGAGGCAAGAACGTGGCGCAAAGTGCCGAAAGAAAAATTACAATCGCCAAGCGACCAAACCACGCAAAACGCATCGTGAAAACGGAGCAGTTGTGTTTCCAATTTGAATCATTGAGTTTAAATCAAAGCCGATTTTGAAATTACCGTCCAATTTAGCCCGCACCCTTTCGGAACAAACCTTCGCGGAGCGATTGCTTCAAAAAGCCTTTCCCGACAAGACGTTTCAGACCTTGCCGATTGAAGCCTTCGCCGACCTTGCATACAGCGATGAACTCGCGCTGAAAAATGAAACGCTTCAAGCCTACTGGAAATCAAACCGACTGCGCGGCGTGCCTGAACCAATTATGCCCTCGCCGTTGCCGCGCTTTTATCGCACCTCGACCAAACGGCGCGTGCTCGTGAGCCGCAAAGGCGTAACGCTTTCGTTCATCGGTGGCAACGCCGAGCAAAAGTCCGACGCCAAGCATCACGAATCGGTCTTGGAGCCTGAATCGCACAAAAAAATCTATGCCGTTGTTTCCGAGAAACTCAATTTGCCTGCGTATTCCACGCTTGCGCGGCATTTGCACTTTGTAATTGTGCGCGGCAGTTACCTTGAACCATCAGTGATTTTCAACGTGGATATGATGAACGGCGAGATTGTGCGCAAATTGAAATTGCTTGCCGAATCGCTCAAAAGCCTTCAAGTGGTATCGGCGTATGTCTTTCAAGATGCGACGCGCTCGAATTACACCTTCGAGCAAAAGCGTCCAGAGGTGCAAGTGCCCTTCAAGCGGCTTTACGGTGCGGAGCGATTGTTTTTGAAAATCTTGGACAAGAAGTTCAGTTACCACCCGACGGCGTTTTCGCAAGTTAATCAGTCGCTCTTGCCCGCGATGCTTCAAAGTGCGGAAGAAATGCTTGCGCCGCACGGCAAACGGCTCTTGGATTTGTATTGCGGCTACGGAATGTTTGGGCTTTCGCTTGCGACGCATTACGCCGAAGTGATTGGGATTGACGCTGAAGGCGTCTCGATTCAATCCGCCCGCGAGAACGCACCGTTTTTCAAACATGCAACGTTGAATTTTCTGTCAAGGCGAATTACAGTGGACGCACTCAAACGCAGTTTGCCAAAAGCGATTGCAGATGAAGTTGTGCTCTTAGACCCGCCCCGACAAGGCACAGAAAAAGGCGTCATTGAATACTTAGCCGAGCGAAAGCCTGTGCGCGTGCTTCACATTTTTTGTGGCGTCGATGAAATCGCCCGCGAAGTCAAAGCGTGGGAGCAATGCGGCTACCGAGTAGCGCGCGTCCTTCCGCTTGATATGTTCGCTGGAACGCCGAACCTCGAAACGATGGTGCTCCTCAAACCAAAATTGTAACTTTGCATTTCTGCATTTCAAAAAATCACCAAGAATGACCATCAAATTTTTTACGACAGGCGGTACGATTGATAAAATCTACTTCGATGCCAAAAGCGAATATCAAGTCGGCTCGCCGCAAGTGATTGAAGTGTTGGAACAAGCGCGCGTTACTTTTCAGTATGAAGTGGTGCCGATTCTCAAAAAAGATAGTTTAGAACTGACCGACGACGACCGCGACCTGATTCGCAAAGCCGTTGAAGTCGACACGCACGAGCGCATTGTCATTACGCACGGCACCGACACCATGACCGAAACCGCCAAACGCCTGCAAGGCATCACGGGAAAAACGATTGTGCTGACGGGCGCGTTAGAGCCGGCGATTTCAAAATACACCGACGCCACCTTCAACATCGGTGCGGCGGTTGCGGCTGTTCAGTGCTTACCTCATGGAATTTACATTGTGATGAACGGACGCGTTTTTCCTGCTATGCAGGTTCGAAAAAATCGCGCGTTGCGTCGCTTCGAAGAAATTCAACCGTCAAACGAATGAGCTTTGCTGATTACCCGTCGCCTGATACAAAAATCTTCAAGAGCCATGAGCCGCTCAAGCTCGAGTTCGGCGATGTGTTGCCCGAACTTCAAATTGCCTATCGCACGTGGGGAAATCTCAATGCGTCAGGCGATAATGCCATTGTGATTTGTCATGGTCTGACGGGCTCGGCAGATGCAGATAGGTGGTGGAAAGAAATGTTCGGACGCGGCAACGCCTTCGATGAAGAAACCGATTTTATCATTTCAACCAATGCGCTGGGCAGTTGCTATGGCTCAACGGGTTCTGTTTCCATCAACCCTGAAACGAACATGCCATATGGGGCGTCGTTCCCGCCGATTACGATTCGCGACATGATTCACGCGCAAAAACGCTTGTTGGATTTTTTAGGTGTTCAGAAAATCAAAATGGTGATTGGCGGTTCGCTGGGCGGCATGCAAGCCTTGGAATGGGCGTTGATGTTTCCCGACAATGTCGAATCGGTCGTAACCATTTCGGCGTCGGGGCGGCACTCGGCTTGGTGCATCGGCATTAGCGAAGCACAACGGTATGCGATTTATGCTGATGCGGATTTCAAAAACGGCAACTACAATCTCAACGAACAACCCAAAAAAGGACTTGCGGCGGCACGCATGATGGCAATGCTGACCTACCGAAGCAAGCAAATCTTCGATGAACGCTTCGCGCGTCGTAGGCAATCGGACGACCTTTACGAAGTGGAAAGTTACCTTCGCTATCAAGGACAAAAACTCGTCGAGCGCTTCGATGCTAATACCTACATCACGCTCACAAAAGCAATGGATACGCACGATGTGGCGCGCAATCGTGGGGAGTATGAATCGGTCTTGCGTCAACTCGTTGCCCCGACGCTTGTCATTTCTGCGGAGTCTGACGTGCTCTATTTTCCCGAAGAGCAAGAAGAATTGGCACGGTTTATTCCAAATTCAGAACTTGCCGTGATGCGCACACCTAACGGACACGATGCGTTTCTGATTGATATTCCCGAAGTGGCGCGGTTGGTGGCTGATTTTCGTCATCGCATTTTCTCTTCACAAAAGGTGTAGTGGAGGTTTGTAGTTCGATGGGCGCGTGTTATCTTTGCGCCCTTGTTTTTTGAAGCCGTTGCAGAAATGGCGGAACTGGTAGACGCACAGGACTTAGTCGTTCTTTGAAAAATTGTATGCACACTTGCATTTTGCCGAAAAAGTTATGGCGAAAACACTCTGCGCATTTGGCTGCGGGCAAGTTGCCAACTATCAAACAAAGTCGGGTAAAACGATATGTGCTCCTTCCACAAATCAATGCCCCTCTGTTCGCTTGAAAAACAGTATTGCGCTCAAAAAAGCGCATAATCAAGGAAGAGTGAAGCGTGGATTCACGAAGGAAGAATATCTAAAATCCAGAGACGCGTTTGAGAAAAATCGCGGCAAAATCCCCTTTGAACTTCAATCAGTTCAAAGAAAACGCATGACAGTCATTCGCGAACAATCAAATCAATGCTTGATTTGCGGGATAAGTGAATGGCAAGGAAAGCCGTTGAAGTTGGAACTTGACCACATTGACGGTAATTGTCTAAACAATCGTAGGGAAAATCTGCGTGCGCTGTGTCCAAACGGTCACAGTCAAACTGAAACATACTGTGGAAGAAACGTCAAACGAAAGCGCATGAGAGTTTCTGACGAAATGATGCTTCAATCTTTGAAAAAAAACTCGAGCATCAGACAGGCACTGTTACAGTTAGGTCTAACGCCAAAAGGCGGGAATTACGCTCGTGCATATAATCTTCAAAGAAGTTTACTGAGTGCCGCTAAGGAAACTTAGCGAGTAGAACCTCTCAAAGTCGGCGAAGTCTTTGACCTGATAACGCCGAGCCAAGTCTCGCAGACGCGAGAAAGGTGTAGAGACTGGACGGGAGGCATCTAAATTCCACCGTTTTGTGGAATATGATGAAGGCACAGTCCAGACCACGAATCCCTTTTGGGTGCGGCGAAAGCCGAAGTGGTAAGAAAATCCTGTGTCCAGCAATGGACGTGCGGGTTCGATTCCCGCTTTCTGCACTCTGTTCCCTCCTCATAGATTCATCACAAAAAATTTCATCACAAAAAATTCAAGCATGAACAATCGCGTTATTTTTTCTCTAAGTGCGTTGGTGCTCTTGATGCTCATCGTTGAAAGTTGTTCGGTGCTTCGGCAACTGCAAGAGATGAAAAATTTCGCTCGATGCGAGTTTCGGCTCTCAACCGTTGAAAACATTAGGCTTGCGGGCATCAATGTTCAGCGCATTAAATCGACGCGCGATTTGACGCTTACGGACGGCGCGCGCTTCGCCCTTGCACTCACACAGCCACAACTGCCGCTGAATCTGACGCTGAACGTGGAAGTGAAAAATCCCAATGCAGAAACCGCATCGCTGAATCGATTGGAATGGCGTTTGTTTATTGACGATGTGGAATTGCTCAACAGCCTTGTCGAAGAGAAAGTAAGCATTGCAGGTAGCGGCGGCGTTTCAACGTTGCCTTTGCAAGTGTCAGTCGACTTGAAAAAAGCCTTGTCGGGACGAAGCGCGGAAGCGATTGGAAATTTCGCGCTCAACTTGGCGGGCGAAGGCAACACACCCACGCGCTTTATGCTCCGCGTCAAACCCACGATTGACGTGCTCGGCGTTCCGATTGAATATCCCGATTACTTCGATGTCAAAATGGAATTCACGTCTGGAATGGGCAAAGCCGTGCGCGGGGGCTTAACGCGTTGAAGAGCGTATCACTACCAAAATCATTTGAAAAGGATAAGATTTGTCATTCTGAACGGAGCATCAGCGAAGTGAAGAATCCAAAACAGTGGATAGGTGATAGTTAAGAATTCAAAGTGTAAGTGCTCAATTTTCGTCTTTACTTTTCACTCTTAACTCTCAACTCGTCAGTGGATTTCTCGCTTTGCTCGCAATGACAAACTTTGAAAACCTCATCATCTTCAATCAGTGTTGGTCGAAGACGTTTCGTTCAAAAGAAACAACCAACAAGCGTCGTTGCTGAATAACAGCCTTTTCTTAACTTTCCCGAAGCACATTCAAAACAACAAACGTTCTCTTTTACGACTTTCAACCTTTCGCACATGTCAAAGACGAAAAAAACAACCGAGCCGCTCCGCATCGGCATTTTACGCGGACAAGAAAACTCTTTTCCCGAAGGGCTTATCGCCAACATCAATCGCGTGGCACAAGAAAAGGGCAAGAACATCGTCGCTGAGTTCATCAAAATTGGCGGGCTGAAAATGGCGGAAGAAACGCCTTACACGGTGATTCTCGACCGAATCTCGCACGAAATTCCGCACTATCGCGCGTATCTGAAACTTGCAGCGTTGGGTGGCACTTACATCGTCAATAATCCCTTTTGGTGGAGTGCCGACGATAAGTTTTTCAATTATTCGCTCGCTACCAAAATGGGAATCCCCGTTCCGAAAACGATTATTCTCCCGTCCAATCAACATCCGCCGAACACGACTTCCGAATCCATGCGCAACTTGATTTACCCGATGGATTGGAAAGGCTACTTTGATTACGTCGGATTTCCGCTTTGGATAAAGCCCTTTGACGGCGGCGGTTGGAAGCACGTCTATAAAATTCACAACCCGAATGAGTTTTTTGAAAAGTATAATCAGACCGGCACGATTTGTATGGTGATGCAAGAAGGGATTGAATTTAGTGAGTATTATCGCTGTTATTGTGTCGGAAAAAAGAAAGTTCACATTATGCCATATGAGCCGCGCAATCCGCATCATTTGCGTTACCAAGCCTCGTTTGCGCCGTCTGAAAAGATGAAGGCGATGCTTGAAGATTACTGCATCAGACTTTGCGAAGCGTTGGGCTACGACCTCAACACGCTCGAATATGCCGTGCGCGACGGCGTGCCTTACGCGATTGATTACATGAACCCTGCGCCCGATGCGGATTACCACTCCGTCGGGCACGACAATTACACTTGGATTATCAACACGATGACCGAATTTTTGATGGAGAAAGCCGAAGAAGTCGCCCAGAAGGGAAGCGCGATGTCCAAAGAAATGCGCTGGTCGTCGTGGCTTACAGCGAAAGCGTAATTCTTTAACCTTTAACGCCAATTCACTATGCCGCTCATAAACACATCGTTCAAGACGCTGACGGAAATGTTTAACGCCGTCTTTGCGCACTATCACGGACGCACGGAAAAGTTCGCGCTCGCACGCAAGGTCAACGGAAAGTATCAAGGCATTACGCACGACGAGTTGCATCGAGAAGTCTTAGCGTTTGCAGGATTTTTGAAGTCGCTTGGTGTTGAAAAAGGCGACCGTGTAGCGATTCTTTCCGAGAACCGTCCGCAGTGGGTTGTTGTGGATATGGCGACGATGATGATTGGGGCAATCAATGTGCCGCTCTATCCGTCGCTCCCGCCGAATCAAATTGCTTACATTATTCAGAACTCGGAATGTCGGGCGGTGATTACATCGACCATGTTGCAACTCAACAAAATCCGAAAGATTCGTGCCGAAGTGCCGACGATTAAAGCCGTCGTTTCCATTAACGAATTGGACGCGCCCGACGACGCCGTAACCGACTTTGAAGCGGCAAAGAAAATCGGTGAAAAGTTCAATCACGAACACCCCAACGCCTTCGCCAATCTTGAACTTTCGGAGCACGACCTTGCAACGCTGGTTTATACGAGCGGCACGACGGGCAATCCCAAAGGCGTGATGCTCACGCACCGAAACTTGTGCGAGAACGTCAAATCGTGCGACGAGTCGATGTGTAAAGTATTGCCGATTGACGAGCGCGACGCAACGCTTTCCTTTCTACCACTCTGCCACACTTACGAGCGCACCGCAGGCTACTACCTCATTTTCGGATGCGGCGCAACGATTAACTACGCCGAAAGCATTGAGACGATTACCATGAACCTCGCCGAAGTGCGTCCAACCATTGTGGTAACCGTGCCGAGACTTTTCGAGCGCATCAAAAGCGGATTGTTCAAGAGCGTCGATTCCAGCCCGCCCGTCAAAAAGAAACTCTTTTATTGGGCGTTGAACGTCGGCTATGCACATGCCAAAGCCAAGCGTCAAGGAAGTTTCGCGCCGATGATTGCCGCACAATACGCGCTGGCGGATTCTTTGGTGCTTTCTAAAGTCAAGGAGCGTTTTGGCGGACGTTTGCGCTATTTCATTTCAGGCGGCGCGGCTCTGCCCAAAGAAACGGGCGAACTCTTCGAAGCCCTCGGCATCACGATTTTAGAGGGATTTGGACTAACGGAAACCTCGCCCGTAACGCACGTCAATCGTGCTCATCTGGTCAAGTATGGCACGGTCGGACCGCCAATTCATAATGTTGAGCATAAAATTGCTCCCGATGGCGAAATTCTCCTGCGAGGTCCAAACGTCATGAAAGGCTATTGGCGCGATGAGCAAGCCACGAAAGAAGTCATCGATGAAGACGGCTGGTTTCACACGGGCGACATCGGCGAAATTGATGAAGACAATTACCTCAAAATTACTGACCGTAAAAAGCACATCATCGTCAACTCTGGCGGCAAAAACATCGCCCCGCTCCCGATTGAAAACCTCATCGCCGCAAATCCGCTCGTCGAGCAAGTGGTCGTGATTGGCGAAAAGCGTCCGTTCCTTTCAGCCATTATCGTTCCGAACTTCGACACGCTGAAAACCTTTGCCGACCAAAACGGCATTAAGTATGAAAACAACCTCGACTTGATGCAAAATGAAGAAGTGAGGAAACTCTACGATGACTTGCTTCGCAAAATTTCGCGCGAGCTTGCCAGCCACGAAAAGGTTCGTCGCTTCTTGCTGGTTGCAGAGCAATTCTCGATTGAAAAAGGCGAAATGACCCCGACGCTCAAAATCAAGCGCAAGGTCGTTGAACAAAAATTCAAAGAAGAAATTGAAGCCCTCTATAAAGGGCTTGTCTATGAGGCAGATTGATTCAAGCGTAATGGCAACAAAACCACAAAAGCCGAGCCTTGAAATCAATTCGCTGTGAAATCAATTCGCTGAAGATGAAGGTGCGTTTGGTTTGGTTACGCTGATGAGTTCTTGCTTCGTATTCGGCACAACGAAAGAAAAAAATGGCGGCACGCCAATCGTCGCTGACGTGGTTTCAAACTTGACGATGCCGATGTTATCGGCGCACCAAACCTGTTGCAAAATCTCTGCTTCAGGCAAAGTCAAACCCGAAAGCCGCGCTTGAAGCGTAAAGGTGAGCACAAGTTTTGTTGTGTTGTAACTTCTGCCTTGCACGGTAATGGTTTCTCTGCCGCGCACACTGCCGACAGCGCGAATGGTCGCTGTAACTCTAATCGTATCAATTTGAAGCGTGAGCGGGGTTGCAGGAAGAATGGTGTAACTGCGTCCAATCGTTTCAGATGTTTTCAGATACGGATACCAGCCTGAAGGGAATCCTTGTAAATCAAACGTGCCCAAATCGCCGATGAAATCTTCAATGCTCGAAAGGAAAATCCACTGGTCTCGGTTGTTGTTGTCGTAGGCGTGAAGCGTGGTGTCAATCGTAACGGTATCGGCAGTGGTGAGCGTGTTTTGATGAAGAAACGCCGTTCTGCCTGAAACGGTGCGCGTGCCGACGATGCGCTCGTCAATGACGCCAATGGAATCATAATTGCGACCCGTGCCAGTAGTATCAATGAAATCGGCGTAGCGAAGCGTGAACGTGTTTGATGTAGGAAACGTGATAGACGCATTTTCAGAAGGGCTGGTTTCAGAACCGCACGAAGAAACGAAAAGCGTTCCGATAAATAATCCAACAAGAAATTTAACGCGCATAAAGAAAATTTGATGATTGTTTGATAATGACTGCGCAATGAAAACACTATTCCTTCATTTTTGATTTCAACGGATTGCGCAATCCTTCCATTGATTCAATGTCTGCGGAAAGCGAGCCGACGACGACCTTAATTTTGATGCGAATGGGGATTTTGTTTTCGTCGTCCGTCATCCAGATGAGAATTTGTCCGTCGCTTTTGAACAAGCCAACGCCTTGCACAATGGGCTCGACAACAATGGTTCGGAACACGCCAAGTTCAGTTTCGAGCAAATCGCGGTTGCGGATTTTGATTTTGAGCGGAATAACTTCCTTATCGCTCACGTTGTTGAGTTCAATGATTGTGCCGTCTTTCATACTGCGCAAATCCATCGTGCGGGCGTAGAAGTAAGCGGAAAGAATATCTTGTGAGTATGGCGCCATCGGAAACTCTTTGTTGTGAATGAGCGACTTAGCGACGCCAGCATCGTGAAAGAACTCCATCCATTCGTCGCGCTCGTATTTGCCTTCGCGAATTTGCTGTTTGAAACTGTGCGGAAATTGCCCTTGCTTGTCGATGAAGGTTTCGTATCTGTCGTCGACGCGATAGAAGTTGTCGAACATTGGCACGGTGCGGGCGGTGTATTCGATTTTGTAGCACTCCCGTCCGCGAACAACGGTGTCTTTGACGACGGCAATTTCCGTGTTGACTGCCTTGACGACGCCGTATTTAATGCTGTATTTAAGACGCTCTCCGACCTTGTAGGCATTGTTGGGAATCGTGCGATACTCGAATGAACTGGATTGAGGGGAAGATTGAGCAAAGATTGATGTTAAAGGAAACAGCAAGAGGAAAAGAAGTCGTGTGCGCATAGCGTTATGTTTGATTTGAAAAGCAAAATACGAGAAAATCAATAACTACAAAGCATCACAAACGAGCCGACACAAGGAATCTCGTGCCAAGCCGACAGACGACTGAGCGAGCATACCACCAAAAAAGATTAAATTGGACGAATCTCAACAAAGCAATTCTACCACTTCAAAGAGTGCTTTTGGTACGGATAATTACGTGGTATGTCTGCAAAAGAACTTCAAGAGCGTAAAGCAATTGACGACCTGCTCATGTTGGCGTCGGAGCATCGAATGCGCGACACGACGAAACTGCTTGAACTTGCAAGGGAAGCCTTGTGTCGGGCAGAGGCGATTGGATACGACTTAGGCGTTGCGCATAGCCTCTCAATCACAAGTTGGGGCGATGTGATGCAAGGCAATTACGATAAAGCCATTCACGATGCAACCCTTGCGCTGCATCAGTTGGAAAAAATTTTGCAACGTCTCCACAAACGCTCGGCGAGCCTTGACGTCGTTCAGAAGTGCAAAGCCGACGCCTTGCACAACATCGGCACAGCGCACTGGGGGCGGGGGTCGTTTCAAGAGGGAATCCCGTTTTTTGAAGAGGCAATTAAAATCCATCACAGCGCTAAGCGATACAGCGCAGAAGCCGCGTCCCTCAACAACCTCGCGCTTCTTTATTTCAACTTACGCGATTACAAAAAGTCGCTTGAACTTCACCAAGAAGCCCTCGCGCTTCGGCGCACCTACGGAACGGAACTGGAAGTAACAAGCAGTTTAAGCAACATCGGCACGATATATGACCGTTTGGGCAATTTCACCGCCGCGTTGGAAAATTATCAACGTGCTTTGACCGCTTGCGAAAAAAGCAACTACCCGCACCTCATCTGCACCTCGCTGATGAACATCGGCACGCTTCATGCCGAAATGCACGACTACGACGACGCGATTCGCTATTACCAACGCGCTTTATCGGTTGCTCGTCAAAGCCAAGACAAGCACAGCGAAGGGAACATCTTGGGCAATATCGCGCTATCGTTGATTTACAGTCAGCGCGCCACTGAAGCCATGCCTTTTATTGAGGAAAGCCACGCCCTCGCCAAACAAATCGGCGATAAATCGGGACAAGTGCACGCGCTCTACAACCGTATTCAAGCCCTTTCGGCATTGAACAATCCAAAAGATGCGCTTGGCTATATCGACGAAGCCCTCAAATTGCTTGAACAGACAGGCGATAAGTATTACAAAACCGTCATGCTTTACAAGTGTGGAGAACTCCTTTTGGAACTCAACGCGCCCACAGAAGAAGTAAAACGCACACTTGACGAAGCCCTCGACCTGGCAACCACGCACAGATTTCCCGATTCAATCTATAAAATTCATCTCGCCCTCGCGCAACTTGCCGAGCGCGACGGAAAATGGAGCGACGCCATCTTGCATCTTAAAGAGGGTCATCGCTTGGAGCGCGAACTCTTCAACGAAAAAAAGACCAACCAAATCCGTAACCTTCAAATTGCCTTCGAAGTCGAAAAAGCCCAACGCGAAGCTGAACTGGCAAGGCTGAAAGCAGAACAACTTCAATCCGAAGTCGACCGAAAAACCAAAGAACTCACCACGCTTTCGCTGTATCTGACTCAAAAAAACGAACTGCTAAGCGAACTCAAATCGCGCTTGCTTCAAACCCAAGAGGCATTTCGAAAAGATAAAAACGAGCGGCTCAACGACTTGATTTCAATGCTCGAATCGGGGGCAAAGTCTGAAAACGATTGGAAACAATTCGAGAGGCAGTTTGCCGAAATCAACCCAGAGTTTCTCTCCAAACTCTCTTCCGCCTATCCGTCTCTGACGCCACAAGAGTTAAAGACATGCATGCTTCTGAAACTCGGCTTTTCCTCTAAACAAATCAGCGCCTTCTTTTACTGCACCATTCGCAACGCCGAAACGCTGCGTTATCGCGTCCGAAAAAAATTGGGATTGAACGCAGAAATGAATCTCTCCACATTTTTAGCACAGTTTTAAGCCCGCTTCCTATTTGTAGAAGTTTTGTAGTAGCCCCAGTGTGTAGCCCAGATGCGACCTTTGCGTAAAGCATTTGCGATTCAATACAATTTTAACCACAACAAAAAAACATGAAAACAGCATTATTGACTACCCTCGTTGCGGCATGGGTTCATTTTAATTTACAAGCACAGTGGACGAAAACCGCCGGACCGGAAGGCGCGGAAGTGAAAGCCTTCGCAAGAAACAGCGCATACCTCTTTGTCGCCACAAATGGCGGCGGCGTGTATCGAACCACAAACAACGGCACAACTTGGGAAGAAGCCAACGTCGGCTTGACCAATAAACGTGTGTTCGCACTCGCCGTTTCAAACGATACGCTCTATGCCGGAACACAAGGCTCGGGCGTTTATCGCTCCATCAACAACGGCTCAACTTGGATTGAAATCAACAACGCTCTTGAAGGGCTAGATGTGAATGCGCTTCTCGTTAAAGACGGTATGCTCTATGCAGGTGCATATGAAGGCGGACTCAAATCGCTTGGCGGCGTGCATCGATACAACCCGCAGACCAATCAATGGGAGAATGTGAGCGGCAATCTTCCCGAAAACTTCTCCGTTGAAACAATGGTGGTTCATAACAATGCGATTTACGTCGGAAGCCTTTTCGGCGGCTCTGACATAGGCAATGAGAGGCAACGAAACGGCATTCGTATCAAACGCGACCGTCCACGCGGCGAAATTCACACGCTCTACCGCACGACGGACAACGGAGCGACTTGGGAAGAGTTAAGTGAATCGCTTGAGTATCCGTATATCCGAACCTTGTATTCCGATGGCAATGCGCTCTTGCTCGGCACAGATGGAGGTGGATTGTTTCGAACGATAGATGATGGCGCAACTTGGCAATCGCTCAACACGCTTCCGATTTTGGAGTTGTTGCCGATTACTTGCGTCGAGCGCGTCGGCACAAGGCTCTACATCTCTGCCTTCGGCACATTTCTCAAAACGGGATTTTTCTCTGGTGGGCTCTTTTATACTGACGACAACGGTGCAACTTGGCAACTGTCGCTCGAAACCGAAGTGGCTTCTCCGCCAACAGTCGTAAAGGCAAGTAATGCCGCACTGATGCTCGGCACGCTCGGCGGTGTGATGCGCTCCGTCGACCAAAGTGCAACTTGGGAGTCCGTCAATCGTGGGCTTGCCGCATTGCCGATTTCATCGCTCGTTTGGCACAATGGCGCGCTGTTCGCGGGAACAGACCTCTCTGGCGTCTATCGCACGACCAATGGCGGAATAACTTGGACACAAGTCAACTCCGGGCTCGTCAGTTTAGGGATTAAATCGCTTGCCTCTATCGGCGGAAAACTGTTTGCGGGGACGTCGGGCTTCGGCATCTATGTCTCAACGAACAACGGCGAGACTTGGAGCGTCTCTCTTCCAGCCGATGAAGAATTTATTAGCGTCAATGATTTTGCGGTGAATGGAAACGACATCTATGTGGCGACGGGCGATTTGTTCGCGCAACCCGGAATTTATCGCTCAACCGACGGCGGAAACACGTGGAGCAATGTAACCAACAATCTGGTGGAACTCGGGGTTTTCTTCAATACGATTGCCGCGCTCAACGGTGAAGTCTTCGTCGGCACAGAAGGTGTTGGGGTGTATCGCTCGGCGAACAACGGCACGACTTGGCAAGAGGCAAATCAGGGACTATATGATGAAACCGCACCAGCCTTTGTCAATAAACTCTTTACGCTCAACGGCGCGCTCTACGCGGGAATGGGCTCATTTGGCGAACAAATGATTGAAACATCGGGCGTGTTCGTCTCCCAAAACGGCGGCGCAAGTTGGACTCGCACAATCAACGGACTAAATCAAAACCGATTGCGCGTTACCACATTTGCCAACAGCGGCAATACGGTCTTCGCCGCCACCGAAGCAGGCGTGTATTTCACGACAAACTTTGGGGCACAGTGGCAAGCCGCTGGAACGTCGCTCCCGACAGTTCACCCTTTCTTCCCGCCGCACATTCGCGCACTGGCGACCAACGGGCTTCAACTTTATGCAGGATTAAACGGCGAAAGCGTATGGCAAGCCCCGATTTCAACCCTCAACACGCCGCGCACGCCTGAAAAGCCGACGGGATTCCGACTGATGCAGAACTATCCGAATCCGTTCAATCCAACAACAATGATTGGATATGAGTTGAGCGCGGCAAGCGAAGTGACACTTGAACTCTTTGATGTCTTAGGAAGAAAGGTTGCGACGCTCGTCAATGGGCGTCAAAATGCAGGGGCGTATTCCTACACGATGAACGCAAGCCAATACGGACTCGCAACGGGAACATATTTCTATCGCTTGCAAGTCGGCGGCGTGTCGGAAACCAAAAAAATGCTCTTGGTGAAGTAAGCTCTTTTAGTGAAGTAAAAAAATCATAGAAGAATCCACTTGCAGACAAGCGGTGGATTCTTCAAACTCTTAAACGCAACGAATTATGAAAACCATTGGTATTCAGCTATTCATTTTACTTTTGGCGGCTCACGTAACTGCACAGCCATCTTTCTTAGACGACACGTTTGGAGATGGTGGTAAAGTCATTACGGCAATCACCAACAACGACAGAGCATATGCGATTACGCTTCAACCTGATGGAAAAATTGTTGTGGCAGGAACAAGCGTCGTCAATTCATTTCGTAACAACATCATTCTGGCACGCTACCATGCCAACGGCGTATTAGACGACGCGTTCGGAAACGGAGGAAAGGTTATTTCTCAATTCGGCGATATGAGCGTTGCGCGAGCCATCGAGTTACAAAGCGACGGAAAAATTTTAGTGGCAGGACAAGTTGAAGATGTCTTCGGAATGGTCCGATACAATCAAAACGGCACGCTGGATACGACATTTGGAAATCGAGGAATCGCGTTGGCACCCTTCGGAAGCGTAATTCACGAAGCAAATGCCATCGCTATTCTGCCTGATGGAAAAATTGTCTTAGCAGGCGTCGCGCCGTCAAGCATTTCAGGAGCGTTTGCGGCGGCGAGATTTCTACCCAATGGAACGCTTGACCCTACATTCGGCAATGGCGGAAAGCGGACGATTTCATTTGGTGGCGGTCAAGATATTTGCAATTCACTTTTAATTCAGCCCGACGGCAAAATGATTTTGAGCGGTTATAGCACCATTCAAGCCAATGCTGACTTCGCCATCGTTCGCTTGGATACTAACGGAAATCTTGACCTGTCATTTAACGGAACGGGCGCAAGAAGAACGGCTGTCGGACCGGGCATGGACTACGCCGCTTCAGCCGTGCTACTGGACAACGGCAAGATTCTTCAACTCGGTTACGCATTTATTGAGGTCGGCGGAACATTTCGTTCGGGATTAGCGGCAATCCGATTAAACAGCGATGGCGCGATTGATTCCACATTTGGAGATAACGGAAAGAAATTCCTTTCAGGATTCTTGACGACCCAAGACGCCTATGTCTATCGAGCGTTGAAAGAGCCAAATGAAAAAATTCTTCTCAGCGGCAGTTTCAGCGGAATTGTTGGATTAGACCTCTTCGTGATGCGAATTGACACAAGCGGCACATTGGATAATTCATTCGGAAATAATGGAATAATCACGGCTGATTTTAGTGCAAGCGAATACGGACACGCCCTGGCGCGCCAACCTGACGGAAAAATTCTTCAAGTCGGGAACAATAGCACAAAAGTTTTAACAGTGCGCTACAACCCGCAAATACTGTCCGTGCCGCGCACGCCTGAAAAGCCGACGGGATTCCGACTGATGCAGAACTATCCGAATCCGTTCAATCCAACAACAATGATTGGATATGAGTTGAGCGCGGCAAGCGAAGTGACACTTGAACTCTTTGATGTCTTAGGAAGAAAGGTTGCGACGCTCGTCAATGGGCGTCAAAATGCAGGGGCTTATTCCTACACGATGAACGCAAGTCAATACGGACTCGCAACGGGAACATATTTCTATCGCTTGCAAGTCGGCGGCGTATCGGAAACCAAAAAAATGCTCTTGGTGAAGTAACAACTTCTTGAAAGTTCAATTCACGGGGTTGCGATGATGGCTGGCAATCCCGTGATGCAAAAACGGCTATTGTCTATTCTTAATCCAAAATTCAATTCAAAAAAACCATGATGACCAGACTTCAAGCACGCAAAGAGGCACTTGAGATTGTAGTTTTCGTTATCAGGCGAATGGCGTTTGACAATCCTGCCAATGCCTCGCTTCCAGATGAAATCGAGTTGATAGCAGAAGAAATGATGCGCATCGCCGATACCCTCGATCAAGAGATGCGTGAAAAAACAGAGGAAGAAACATTTCTTGAACTCTGTGAAAACGTCGCACAACTCTAACAACCAACATAAACCATGCTCGCCCTCAAAGCGCCTCACCGGAGTTGAGTGCGAGCATGCGTGAGCCCAATCAGCATCATAATTCTCATCTCATCACCCGTTTAGGTTTTAACAGTTCATTTTCGGACGCCACTGTGCGGAATCGGACGTGTGCGTTCATCGGGAAGCGTTGCGAGTGGCTGTTTTTCATCAAATCCGCGCGCTTTCATCTCGGCACACCTTTTGCAAAAGTTTAAGATGTAAAACCAAAGAAAAGAATACCGTGATAAGTTCAACAGACGAAAATACCGCTTCAATGGATAGACCGCTCTCCAAGACGGTCGTTCTTGAACAAGCGCGAAAAAAATGGATACGATGGATAGGTGTTGGCGTTGTGTTAGTTGCTGTTGTCGTTATCGTAACAAGAAGTCTTTCGCCATCGATTGAGCGACTGAAAGTGAGAACGGCGCATGTTGAGGTTGGAGAAGTGGAGGCAGTATTGACGGCGTCGGGAACGGTTGTGCCTGAATTTGAGCAGGTGATTACGTCGCCGATTGAAACGCGCGTGCTTAAACTGCTTAAACGTGCAGGCGATACGATTCGTGCACATGAGCCGATTTTGATTTTAGACAACGGCGCCGCGCTTGCCTCATATGAAAAATATCAAGACCAAGTCTCTCTGAAAGCCAACGCCATTGAGCAATCCAAAGCCGAACTTTCGGGAAACGTTACCAAACTCAAAGCGCAAGTGAAAGTCAAAGAACTGGAAGTAGAAGCCAATCGCGTGAAGTTTGAGCAAGCCAAACAGCTCTTCTCAAAAGACATTGTCTCCAAAAACGACCTTGCCCAAGCCGAACTTGCCTACGAGCGAAGCAAAGCCGAGCTGGAAGCCCTCGTGGTTGATAAACAGAACGCCGAGTTATCTACACGGCTGAAAGTTCAAGGATTGAATTTGGAATTGAGAATGCTTCAAAAAGACAAGCAAGAGGCGGAAAAAGAACTTGAGCGCGCAACGCCGAAGCCCGATAGAAACGGCGTCTTGACTTGGACGCTCGCCACCGAAGGGGCAACGGTTCGCAAAGGCGACATGGTCGCCAAAGTCGCCGACCTTTCAACCTATCGCGTCGACGCGATGATTTCGGAGGTGCATGCCGGACGCTTAAAGATTGGGCAACCAGCGCAAGTGAAAATCGGCAATGCCCTCTTAGAGGGAACGCTCACCAATATTCTACCGACGATTGAAAATGGCGTCATCAAACTCCTTGTGCAACTTGCCGATAAAGCCCACCACGCCTTGCGCGCAAACTTGCACGTGGAAGTCTTTATCGTGATGGGGCGGGAGCGGGAAACCTTGCGCGTCCGAAAGCCACAGTTCGTCGAAGCCGATGGCAAGCGATACGTCTTCATCGTTCACCATCAAACCGCCATGAAAGTGCCCGTGAGCATCGGCTTAATTGGATTTGACTTCGTTGAAATCAAAAGCGGCTTGAACAAGGGCGACGAAGTCATTCTATCCGATATGACGGAGTATAAACACTTGAAAGAGATTCGGCTCAAAGACTAATGACGAATCTTCAAAGACGGGTCATGTAACTTTTTTGTGGTTGTCATTCTGAACGAAGCGAAGCGAAGTGAAGAATCCATCAAGTCTAACCGAGCGCGTCAGTGGATTCCTCGCTACGCTCGGAATGACGAACACTTTTTTATAGCACTACCCAAAGACGGCGAGTAGAGCGAGGCGCGACCAAACCATTTTTTTACAACCTTAAACTTGAAGAGACCATGAAAAACATCATCTCGATTTGTGTTGCGACGCTCGTCGCCATGTGCGCAACGGCGCAAGAAAAGAAGCCTTGTGAATCGGTGCGAGGCGTTTTCTGTGGGGTTTGTGCAGACGATTACCCTGCGCTCGCCAAAGCGCAACGGCTTGAAGGCAATGTTGTTTGTCGTGTGCGTTTAGATGAGGCAGGCAAGGTGCGCGCCGTCAAAGTCCTGAAGCCCTACAACCCGATTCTCGATGAAAAAGCCGTAGAGATTCTTTCCAAGCGGCAACTGGTATTTGAGCCTAAACGTGCCTCGCAAGAAGTCGATGTGGCGGTCTCGTTCAAACTCGGTCATTAAGTCAACAGCATCTCGATAACCATCAGACTTTAATCCAATGCTTCGATTAGAAAACGTTCAAAAAGTGTATCGCACCGATACGATTGAAACGGTCGCGCTCTCGCGCATCAATTTAGACGTGGAAGCGGGCGAGTTTGTCTCGATTATGGGTCCGAGCGGAAGCGGAAAATCAACCCTGCTCAATTTGATGGGCTTGCTCGATGAACCTTCATGCGGGACAATCGTTTTGAATGGGAGAGCCATTCTGTCGTTCAAAGACGCCGACCTCGCCCGACTGCGCAACGAGGAAATCGGATTTATTTTTCAAACCTTTCATCTCATTTCCGATTTGAACGCATTAGACAACGTCGAGATTCCGCTTCTCTATCGCAAAATGAATTCGGCTGAACGCAAAAAACGCTGTCAAGCCGCATTGGAGCGCGTCGGTCTTTCTTCGAGAATGAAACACTTTCCTTCGCAAATGTCGGGCGGGCAACAGCAACGTGTCGCCATCGCCAGAGCCATCGTCGGAAAACCCATGTTGCTCCTTGCTGACGAGCCGACGGGAAACTTGGACTCGCAAATGAGTGAGGAAATTCTTGCTATTCTCAAAGAGCTCAACCAAGAAGGCACAACGATTGTAATGGTTACACACGACCCAAAAATGGCGCAAGAAACCCATCGCACCATTCGCATTTTCGACGGGCGAATGGTCGCCGATACCGAGCACGTCAGCACGCGTATCTAACGAAACGCTTAATTTTAATCAACGACAAACCATGTTGAAAAACTATCTCTTAATCGCCTACAAGGTCTTGATGCGTCGGAAGTTTTTTACGTTCATCAGCTTGTTTGGAATCAGCTTTACGCTGATGATTTTGGTGGTGTCGGTGGCGTTTCTCGACCACAGTTTTACGCCTCAGAAGCCTGAAAGCAAATTTGACCGCGCGCTCTGGATGCCGCGTTGGCGAATGCGAAGCCCCGACAAAAATTCAAATTGGAACGCTTCGGGCGGATTCTACACAATGGATAAGTATCTGCGGCGAATCGTTTCACGAACCAACGGCGCGGTCGAAGCCTTTGCGATTTTCACAAACACGGCGCCGGTCACCACCTATCTGAACAACGAAAAAATCGAGTTTCAACTCCGACGCACCGAAGCGGCGTATTGGAACATCGTCGACATGACCTTTCTGGAAGGCGCGCCATTCACCGAACAGGACGACTTGGAAAAAAACTTCGTTGTGGTCATTAACGAAACCATGCGCCGTAAATTTTTCAACGGCGAACAAGCATTAGGAAAAGATATTGTGTTTGACGGACGTCAATACCGCGTGGTGGGCGTCGTCAAAGACGTGCCCGAAGCGCGCCGCGTCGCCTTTGCCGACATTTGGGCGCCCATCGGCACGGATAAACGAAACGTGCGTGTCGCCTCGATTACAAAAAACGACGACCTGATGGGCTATTTCGAGTGCGTTCTGTTGGCACGCCACCCCGACGACTTCGACGCGATTCGCGACGCTGTTCGACAAAGCCTCACCGATGTTGTCTTTCCAAATCCGAAGGAATTCAACTTGATTGAAACCATGCCCCACAACTATTTCAGTCTGGTGGCGAACCAAATTTTCTTCGATTGGGAGACGATTTACAGCGAATATCAATCGCCAAAACTTGTCGCCGCGATTTTGTTCTGCTTCGCCTGCTTTATGTTCTTGCCGAGCATCAATCTGATAAATTTGAACGTAAGTCGAATCATGGAACGTGCCTCGGAAATCGGCGTCAGAAAAGCGTTTGGCGCATCAAGTCGAGTGTTGGTGCTTCAATTCTTAATTGAAAACCTCGTGCTCACCTGCATTGGCGGCGTATTGGGGCTGGTCTTTTCGGCGCTCGCGCTCAAATGGATGAACGAAATCGGGATTTGGCAATACGCCGATTTCACGCTCAACTGGCGCGTGTTTCTGCTTGGATTTGTCTTGATGCTAATCTTCGGCGTTGTCTCGGGCGTTTATCCTGCGTGGCGAATGTCGAGGCTCAATCCGATTGACGCGCTCAAAGGCGTTGCAAGGTAATTCCGCTCCAAAAGTTGCGGGCACAGAGCGAACGACGTGTTATGAATCACTCTTAAAGTTTTTTTCGACCAAGTTCACACATGCTCAAACACATTTTCAAACTCGTTTGGAATCGTCGCAAGGAAAACATGCTGACGGCGATTCAAATTTGCGCCGCGTTTCTCGTTATGGCGCTTCTCTTCACGCAATCCGTGCAGTATTTGAGAAATTACCTAAAGCCGCTCGGCTTTGAGTATAAAAATGTCTGGACAGTTAATATCGACACCAAAACCAGTCGGTTTGATTGGAATCGAGAAAACGCCGAGAAATTGGAGCGGTTGTATCGAGAAATAAAAGCTTTTCAGGAAGTCGAGAGCGTTGCGGGTTCGTATACGCTCCCGTTCTTGCAGTGGAATTGGACGTCGGGAGATAGTGCTATCGGGAAGTTTATCATCGTCGAGCGCGAGTTTGTAACCGACGATTACGCAGAAACCATGAAACTCAATCTCACACAAGGACGATGGTTTGAAAAAAGCGACGATGCGCTCGGCTACACGCCCGCCGTCATCAATGAGCGTTTGGCGAAAGCTTACTTCGGAGATGAAAGTCCCATCGGTAAGCGAATCTTTCCGCGCTTTCCAAGAGGAGACGACAAGAGTAGCGGCGACCCAACGGAAAATCGACGCGAGGCGCGACGCGAAGAGCGTGTCGTTGGAGTTGTTTCCGATTTCCGCAAATTCGGAGAACTCTCAAACCCATTATATTTCGCGTTTCGGCGGACGGCAGAGAGCGACAGCCTCATGAGCAGTCCGCCGAGATGCGTGCTCATCAAAGTTACTCATGCGGGAATGGTCGCCGCCTTTGAGGAAAAGTTGGTCAAGCGATTGGAGCAACTGACCCCTGAATGGTCGTTCAGGATTGCTTCACTTGAGAAGATGAGAGAAACTTATCTTAAAGAAACGCTCACGCCGCTTATCTCATTTGCTGTGATTGGCGGATTTTTGATTGTGATGGTTGCCCTTGGGCTTGTGGGCGTGGTGTGGCAAAATGTAACTCGAAGAACCCGTGAAATCGGGCTAAGGCGCGCCATCGGCTCAACGGCGACGGTGATTTACGCACAAGTCTTGGGTGAACTGCTTGCCATTACGACATTTGCTGTAATCTTTGGCGCGCTCATCTTTATTCAAATTCCGCTTTTGAACTTGACGGAAGTCGTCGGCTGGTCGCTGGTGATTCAATTGGAAAATTATCTCATTGGTCTCGGTGCGGCGGTGGGCGCGGTGTATGTGATTGCGGGGCTTTGCGCATTGTATCCAAGCACTATGGCGACGCGGGTTGCGCCCGTTCAAGCCCTGCGCTACGAATAACTTCAGAACGACTGAACGTCAAACGCTCACGCCATGATTCTCATTGTTGATGACGACGCCTCCGTGCTCGCGTCGCTCTCGCTTCTCTTAAAGCAAGGCGGCTACGCTGCTTGCACGGCGAGTTCGCCAAAAGAAGCCCTCGAGAAAATCGAGCGTAATGCGTTTCAAATCGTGCTTCAAGACATGAACTTCTCGCGTCGAACCGATGGAGAAGAAGGGCTGGAACTCCTTGCAGAAATCAAAGCGCGACAACCGAACTTGCCCGTAGTGCTCATGACGGCATGGGGCTCAATCGCCCTCGCCGTCAAAGGTGTTCAAGCGGGCGCAAGCGATTTCATCACCAAACCTTGGACGAATGAGCAAATTCTGCAAACCGTTCAAACCATTCTTGGCTTATCTAAAACGAATCTCTCCGATAAAACTCCATCAAGAGAAGAGCTCGACGCCCAATACGACTTTTCGAACATCATCGGCGCTGACCCAAAACTGCTCAAAGTCCTCGCCGTCGTTGCGCGCGTCAGCCGAACCGATGCGCCGATTTTAATCACCGGTGAAAGCGGAACGGGCAAGGAACTCATCGCCGACGCGGTGCATCGAAATTCGCTCCGAAAAGATAAAGCATTTGTGAAAGTCAACTTAGGCTCGATTCCGCCCAGCCTCTTTGAATCTGAACTCTTCGGGCACACCAAAGGCGCATTCACCGATGCCAAGCAAGAGCGAAAAGGGCGATTTGAAGTGGCAGAACAAGGCACGATTTTTCTCGACGAAATCGGAGATTTGCAGTTAAGCTGTCAAGTCAAACTCTTGCGCGTCTTGCAAGACCGAACCTTTGAGCCCGTTGGGGCGAGCAAAACGAAAACGGCGAACGTGCGCGTCGTTTCAGCCACGAATCAAAACTTGTCGGAATTGATTACAAAAGGCGGGTTTAGAGAAGATTTACTGTATCGATTGAACTTGATTTCCGTTCATCTGCCCCCGCTGCGCGAGCGCAAAGGCGATATTCCGCTTCTCGCCGAACACTTTCTCAACCTTGCAAAAAAGGCATATCGACGAAACGAACTCTCCATCGCTCCCCACGCTATGCGACTGCTTCAACAGCGACTTTGGCAGGGCAACATTCGCGAACTGCGCCACGTCATTGAGCGCACGGTTTTGATTGCAACCGCAAACCCTTTGTCGGAGCGCGATTTCGCCGTTGCAATGGCAATGGAGCAGGAACGAACGGAAAAAGACGCACTGCCCGCCGTCGGCGCAATGACGCTTGACGAAATCGAAAAAGCAATGATTGAAAAGGCGATTGGGCATTATGAAGGAAATGTTACTAAAATCGCCGAAGCCTTAGGGCTCTCGAGAGCCGCGCTTTATCGTCGGTTCGAAAAGTTCGGAATTCGGCTGTAACTGAAACGGCAAAAC
>JBDNCJ010000054.1:0-23278 GCA_046719715.1 Chloroherpetonaceae bacterium
CCACTTTTATGCTTCAAGGTCATCATGAAGTAAGAACGCCTTATTTCAGCCGAAAGAATGCCTTATTGTATCGGAAAGAATAGGTTATTGTAGACGATACAATAAGGCATAAAATTCGTCGAAACCGCCTTGATTTTAACGGCTGAACCCGCCTTGATTTTAACCGTCGAAATGGCTTACCGACCTACTTCAATTTCAAAAAAGAGGTTTAACACGGCTTTAGCGTCGGTTTCGGTAACGAGCGTGCCGCGCTTGGTCATTTTGGAAATGATGTCGTCTAAACTCAGTGATGTATTGGCAATCACCCGAGCGGATTGGTCGTTTGGGTCGGGCGTAACGGGATTGGGTTGCAAATAATAGGTTATTGGCATCGTTGTCAATGGATTAAGTTTTGGAAAAAGAAACTTGCCTGAAACGCCGTTGTGCTTTCCGCGCTTGCAATCGCCCGTGAGGCGTTGAAGCAAAGCCTTCGCCCTATTCCACTTCATGCAGAAATGCCCAAATGGAAGCGGACGATATAAACTCGTGAGACGGCATTTGGAGAGAACTGGGTTTGAACGCTGGGGAACGGTGAAGGTTCAGCAGAGTCCCAACCGAATCGCCCAAAGTCTACAAAAGGGCATGAACATTTCCAAACCAGTTTCGGTCATTGCAATTGAAATTCCAGTTGAGAGAGTGTTATTTTTGTTGCTTCCACTTCTTGAACATTTGGCGTCTTAAACTTTTGGCGCATTTCGGTGGTCTAAATTCATGAACACGCAACACTCAACAACATTATGGACTGCGCTCGTCGCCGACGCACTGATGCTCAATCTTGCCTTTCTGCTCTACATCAAATTTCGTGAGGCGATTCCACTCGTTCAATTCAGCGACCAAGTGCCGATGCTCATGTTGCCCATGCTCGTGATGATGCTGTTTTGGCATGGGGTTTTTTGGCTGTTTGGACTCTATGAGGTGGAGCAATTCGTCTCGCGCTATAAGCAAGTCTCGCTCGTCTTTCAAGCCGCGACCGTCGGCGCGATTGGGCTGGCGTTGTTCATTTACATTGACGACTATCTCTATGAACAATCGTCAGGCGTTGAAGTAACGGCACGGGCACGATTCGGGATATTTTTTTATTGGACGATTTTAATTGCGAGCGTTTCATTTGCGCGAGTGCTTCATGCGACGGTGATTCGCAAACGCATTATGCGCGGCATCGGTCGGAAAAACGCGCTGATTGTCGGAACGGGCAAACGCGCACAAGAGCTTGCCAGCGATATTGACGCGCACCCCGCGCTCGGCTTGAACATCGTTGGCTTCGTCAAAGAACGTCAAAATGGACAAGCGGCGGCAGTTCAAGACAGTATTGGAACAATTGAGGATATTCCATCGCTGATTCAAGCGTGGCAGGTTTCGACGGTCGTCATTGCGGCGGAAGTCAATCGGCACGAAGAACTGCTGCAAATCATTGGGCTTTGCGAAGGTCGCGGCGTGAGTTTGAAAACGCTTCCTGATATGTATGAAATTGTTTCGGGTGCGGCGCAAACCACGCAGATTTACGGCATGCCGCTGGTCAGTTTAGACCCGAAGTTGCTCTCACCAATTGAAGCCAATCTCAAACGCATTTTTGACATCGTCGTCTCGCTCGTGGTGCTCTTGGGCGGATTGCCGATTTGGCTCATGATCGCCATCGCCGTCTGGATAGATACCAAAGCCTTTCCAATTTACTCGCAAACACGTGTGGGTTTGCATGGGAAACATTTTACGCTCTACAAGTTCCGCTCCATGCGCGCCGATGCAGAGTCGTCGGGTCCGAAACTCACCCAAAAAGAAGACGACCGAATCACGCCGCTGGGCAGAGTGCTTCGCAAGTATCGAATTGATGAGTTCCCGCAGTTTTTTAATGTTTTAATCGGTGAGATGTCCATCGTCGGTCCGCGTCCTGAACGCCCGTATTTTATTGAGCAAATCACCAAACAAGCCCCGCACTACACCCGCCTGCATCGCGTTAAGCCCGGCATCACGAGTTGGGGACAAGTCAAATATGGCTACGCCGCCAATGTCGATGAAATGATTGACCGCCTCAAATACGATTTGTTTTACATCGAGAACATGAGTTTCGGAATGGACGTGAAAATCATTCTGGCGACGATTTATGTGGTGATTACCGGCAGAGGGCAGTAGCAATTTTTCAATGACACTTTCAAGCGTTAGATTGCTTTTCATTCGTCTCAAACATTTAATCAATCGCTTTTATGCACGTAGAATACCACAAGTGGTATAGCCACCGTCTCCATCGCGATATGGAGTTAATGATTTTTGGACACGCCGGCGCGCCGACGATTGTCTTTCCGACCTCTTACGCGCGCTTCTATGAGTGGAAGGATTTCAAGATGATTGACACCATCGAGGATAAAATCAATGCCGGACACTTGCAACTCTTTTGCGTCGACGGCATCTGGGCGGAAACATGGTATAACTACGGCATTCACCCCAACGCACGTATGCAACGCCACAATGCGTGGGAGCAGTATATGATTCACGAAGTCTATCCCTTGATTCGCCATAAAAACCATAATCACTTCACCATTTTGGCGGGCACGAGTTTCGGTGCGTTCATCGCCACGCTCTTTGCGCTCAAACACCCTTGGCACGCCAATAAGCTCGTGGCGATGTCGGGCGGATACAGCACGAAGGGGTTTTTAGACGGCTACTTCGATAACGACGTGTATTTCAATTCGCCGCTCGACTTCATTCCGAATATGCACGACCACAACACGCTGGAGCGAATCCGCGCCATAGACCTAAAACTTATCACCAGCACTTGGGATATTCCCATCTGCCGCGAAACGACGAAAGAACTTTCGACAAAATTGTGGAACAAAGGCGTGTGGAACCAATGCGACGTGTGGAACGACGCGCAACACGACTGGCCCGATTGGCGCAGAATGATTCGCGTCTATCTTTAATCTTTCCGAAAGCGACCTTGTCGAACCGACCGCCGTCAGAACGCCGTAAGGGAATCGTTGTTTGCACATGGGAAGGCATTTTCGCCAATCCTTACATCGTCATTACCGATACGACCTACCTTACGGCGTTTGCCGTGATTCTCGCCGCCTCCAATCCTGTCATCGCGTTCATTGGCGGCATTCCATTTTTGGCTCGCATTTTTCAACTCTTGGGCGCATATCTTGTCGAGCAGTATGGTAATCGCAAACGCTTTGCGGTGCTAACAGGAATCGGCGCACGTCTTACGTGGGCGCTGGTTGTGATTGTCGGAATTATTTGGCATGGCGATGCGGGCAAGATTTTGTTCGTCTTTACAGGCGTAACGCTCGTGTCTAAAATTTTTGAAACGATGCTCGGCATGGGCTGGATGTCGTGGGCAACGGATTTAATTCCGAATCGATTGCGCGGCACTTACTTCGGCTTTCGGCTCTCGCTCATGGCGGTGATGAACGTGGCAACCACTTACGCCATCGGCTCGATGCTCGATCTCTTCAAATCATTCGGCAACGAAGCCGACGGGTATCTCGTCATGCTCGTTCTCGCCTCGCTATGCGGATTGATTACCCTTGTTCTCTTTCAAAAGCAATATGAACCGCCCTTTCACCCTGCGCCCGACCGCGATTTCAAACGCGACGTCTGGCTTCCGTTGAACGACGCGCACTTCCGCCCGGTCATTATTTTCAATCTGCTTTGGGCGATTGCACAAGGAATTGCGCTGGTCTTTTTCACCGTGCAGATGATTAATGTTTTGGAGATGTCGTTCACGCAACTTGCGCTCTTCAACATCATTGTAACGATTGGACGCGTTGCGCTTAATCCATTTTGGGGCAAATTCACACAACGGTTCGGGTCGAGCACAACGCTTAAAATTTGCGGCGTGCTCATTACGCTCAATCCGATTCTTTGGCTTTTTGCCACGCCCGATAACCTTCTCCCCGTCTGGCTCGACGCCATCAACAGTGCCGTGGCTTGGACGGGCTTCGACCTTGCCGCGATAAACATTCAATTCACCGATAGCAAACCGAAAGGTCGCGCTTACTACTTCGCATGGGTCGGCATTTCAAGCGGCATCGGATTTTTTGTTTCAGGACTGATTGGTGGACAGTTGGCTGATGCCTTTAAGCACATTGCTTTGCAAACGCCTGTGAACACTATCGTGGGCAATCATTGGATTTTTCTCATTTCGTTTGTGCTTCGGATTGTAAGCCTCGTGGTGTTTTGGAAATTGCGCCCCGATACGCCCGTTCTCAAATCGCTCGGTTTGAGGGTAAATTGAGATAGACTTCTCCCACCTCGACGGATTCGAAATAAAAAGGCGACTCGTTTTGAATCGCCTTTTGCTTTTTCATGCCGCACGCTTACTTATCATCGACCACTTCAAAGTCGGCGTTTTTCACTTCGCCTTCTTTTGTTTTCTTCGACGCACCATCGCTTGATGATTGCGCTGCGCCGTCTTGTTGCTGATAGAGCTTCGTCGAGACTTCTTGCCAGACTTTGGAGAGTTCCTCCATAGCGGGCTTAATCGTCGCCGCCGAGCCGCTCTTGTGGGCTTCGCGCAGGTTGTTTAGCGCGTCATTGATTTTCTTGCCGTCTTCGGCAGGAAGTTTATCGCCCAAGTCTTTGAGTTGGCGTTCGGTCGAGAAGATGAGCGCGTCCGCCGAGTTTTTAATGTCGATTTCTTCTTTGCGCTTACGGTCTTCTTCAGCGTGTGCTTTGGCGTCTTCTCGCATTTTTTGAATTTCCGCGTCGGAAAGTTTGCCGCTGGCTTCGATGCGAATTTTTTGTTCTTTTCCAGTGGCTTTGTCTTTTGCGGAAACGCTCAAAATGCCATTCGCATCGATGTCGAAAGTAACTTCAATTTGCGGAATGCCGCGCGGCGCGGGCGGAATGCCATCGAGGTTGAAGCGACCCAGCGTTTTGTTATCGACTGCCATCGGACGCTCGCCCTGCAAGACGTGAATTTCAACGGACGGCTGATTGTCGGACGCCGTTGAGAACGTTTCGGTTTTGCGGGTTGGAATCGTCGTATTGGCTTCGATGAGTTTAGTCATCACGCCGCCGAGCGTTTCAATGCCGAGCGAGAGCGGTGTAACATCGAGCAAGAGCACATCGGTAATATCACCTTTGAGCACCCCGCCTTGAATTGCGGCACCCACAGCGACCACTTCATCAGGATTGACGCTTTTGTTCGGCTCTTTTCCAAAAAACTGCTTGACCATTTCTTGCACTTTGGGAATGCGCGTCGAGCCACCCACAAGCACCACTTCATCGATATCGCTCACTTCCAACTTCGCATTTTTCATCGCACGTTTGCACGGTTCGAGCATGCGGTCGAAGAGGTCGGCACATAATGCTTCGAATTTTGCGCGTGTGATGTTGATGACCAGGTGCTTCGGTCCGTCTTGCGTCGCCGTAATGAACGGAAGATTGACTTCGGTATCGGTGCGTGAAGAAAGTTCGATTTTGGCTTTTTCCGCCGCTTCTTTGAGGCGTTGAAGTGCCATTGCGTCTTTGCGCAGGTCGATGCCTTCTTGCTTTTTGAATTCATCGGCGAGGAAGTCAATGAGGCGTTGGTCGAAGTCGTCGCCGCCAAGGTGCGTATCGCCATCGGTCGAGCGCACTTCAAAAACGCCGTCGCCGAGTTCCAAAACAGAAATGTCGAAGGTGCCGCCGCCCAAGTCAAAGACTGCGACCTTTTCATTTGATTTTTTCTTATCTAATCCATATGCAAGCGCCGCCGCCGTCGGCTCGTTCAAAATACGCTTGACTTCCAAGCCCGCGATTTTACCCGCGTCTTTGGTGGCTTGGCGTTGCGCGTCGTTGAAGTATGCCGGAACCGTAATCACGGCTTCGGTTACTTTTTCGCCGAGAAAATCTTCCGCCGTTTGTTTCATCTTTTGCAGAATGAACGCGGAAATTTCTTGCGGCGTATACTCTTTGTCACCAATCTGGACTTTGACGCTATTGTTGGCAGGCACCACCTTGTAAGGCACCAACTTCATTTCCTCTGTAACCTCCGAGTAGCCCCGCCCCATAAAGCGCTTGATGGAGTAGACGGTGTTTTTCGGATTCGTAATTGCCTGACGTTTGGCAGGTTGCCCCACGACGCGCTCGCCCGTTTTGGTGAAGCCCACAATCGACGGCGTCGTGCGCGCCCCTTCCGAATTGGCGATAACAACCGGCTCATTGCCTTGCATAACCGCAACGCAGGAGTTGGTCGTGCCTAAATCAATTCCAATAATTTTACCCATTGTTGTAAGACGGTTTAGTGTGAATGAATAATTTTACCAATGAAACTCTGCAAATTGTTTGGAGATTCCAAAACCTTTTTATCGCTTAACATATCGTCTTGAAATGATGCGCTGATGCGTGAGAGCGTTGGAGTCGTAAAAAAGCAGTAACTCATGCGGTGAGAAATAAAAAAGACGCTCTCGCAGAAAAATGAACAAAACTGCGAAAGCGCCATTGAAAAAGGAGAATAACTATGAACTGAATGTGTAAATGCTTTCGCCCCTCGTTTTGTTCCCGACTGCATCATTTCAGTCGAATTTTTTTGTTAAGTCCAAATTTTCAAGGAATTTAAATTTTAATTTTTTATTAACGGTGATAACACGAATTGCGGATTATCGCTTTCAATAAAGGAAGCCCGAGCGTCTTGCACGGGCTTCTCTTTCGCTTTTGCCAAAATATGGAACTGCATTACTTCAACGCAATTTCTTTGATGTTTTTCACCGGCTCGACTTTGGGAAGGGTCAAGTGAAGCACGCCGTCTTCGTATTTGGCTTCGATGTTCTCTCTGTCGATATTTTCACCGAGCGTGAAGGCGCGTGAGAAGTTGCCATAGACGCGCTCAACCCGATGATAGTTCTTTTTCTTTTCTTCAGTTTCTTGCTTGCGCTCGCCGCGAATGGTCAGCACATTGTCTTCCACGCTAACTTTAACATCTTCTTTCTTCAAGCCTGCCAGTTCGGCTTCGATGTAGATGTTCTTTTCATCTTCGGCGATATTGACGCGCATCGCATTTGGATTGAACGCCGTGTTGAACGCTGGTACGGTGTCACGAAATACATCGTCAAAAACGCGGTCAATAGCGGCAAACGGATTTTGATTGAACTTGACTAACATGGTTGATTCCTCCTATTTCGTTTAGTTTGAGAAGTTGATGATGAAACTAACTTTGAACTTGTTTTCGCTTCTTACTTATTCAACTCTCGTGCCAACGCCCATTATGCTTGTTTCAACCCATTAGATTGCCGTTCCCAAGAAACTTATTCTGATGCACGTCAGGTTGAAGCGCTAACTACATCTTACTTGCGTCAGAAGGCTCTGAAAAATTGTCATTTCAAGATTGAGTATATTAAACCTCTTCGCTTGCGATGCGTTAAAGTAATGATGAGTTGTTTTCAGACGGTGCGTTAGGGGGAAATTTGACGGCTTTTTGAAACGATTTTTTTTCTGAATCTTACTTCAACTTAAAAGTTAAGCGAGGTGATTGATGATGCGGATTCAACGTTTTTTTTCAGGGCTTCTGCTGGCAACTTCGCTCTTGGCGATTTCAATCTTCACATCGGGCTGTTATACCCAGTTTGCGACCACGAACTCGATTGCACGCATTTCTTCTCCGAGTGAAGTCGATGTAGAAGAACTCGTCGAGAATGGCGGCAGTGTTACAATTAATAATTATTACGACAATTATTATGCGCATTTCTTGCGCCCGACGATTTACGGCTTTGCTGGAACATGGGGCTGGTATGACCCGTTCTGGGGCTATCCGCTTTGGTATACGCCCGTTTTTGCGCCGGTTGCCTATTATGGTTGGGGTGGCGGTTGGGGCTGGAATCGATGGGGCGTTTGGAATCCATACTTTCCGCCAGTGTGGGGTGGCGCAGTGGCTTCTACGTCGCCCGTCGGAACGCGTCGCACAGGAATCGGTCGCACCCGCACAATCGGAATTGAGAACCCGATTTTTCCAACAAACTCATCGTCGCTACGCTACGGCTCTTCGAGCGAGGGCGGCACGATAGCCCCAAACTCACGCCGACAACGCACAGGCACAACGACCGCTCCCGCCGACGCCAGCCGACGCAACAGCCGCACACGAGCGTTTGAAAGAAATACCGACGGCGAAAAGAACGGGCGCCTCAAAGGGAGTTCGGAATCGACTCGACGGCAATCAAGCGGCGAACGACGGACGCCTTCATACTCCGCGCCTTCACAACGCAGTTCGCCGTCACCTTCTGTCCCATCTCGCAGTAGTGGCAGTTCATCGGGCTCATCTTCCTCTGGCTCGTCCGGTCGGCGACAACGATAACTTAACAACACATGAAACGCACACTTTTTTTCGGATTTCTTTTTCTTTGGGCAGGCTGTGGCTTTACCAAAATGACGCACCCCGAAGTCGAGGTTTTAGACCCTGACTCAAAAAAGTTTTTAATGGAACAAGTATCCGTACTCTCCAAGTGCGGCAGTTGCCACGATAATTTGACGGATAAATACACGGTCTATAGCAAAGCCGTTAAAAACAAAACAAGTTTAGATAAACTGAATTTGGTTCGTTCTGATGCGTTCAACGGTGCGGAAATGCGCGGATACGACAACTATGCTGAAAGCGACTTTGGTTTCTATTACTTCTACCCTTGGTGGTATGATAATTACATCGTCAGTTCGAGGCTTTACAACAATACGCCGATTGTGGACAACGAAGAAGTCAGCGATGCGCGTCGACGACGCCAAAGTTATCGGCGAGGCTCTGGACGCTTGCGGCTTTCTTCACCGACCACGCCGACCGCCACCGTTGCCGCACCCGCGCCGTCCGTTGCGCCTACTGCGCCAGCAACATCGGTCGCAAACCCGAATCGTACCACCAACTCAAATGACGACAATGACCATAACCGCCGTCGCACCACCGAAAGTAGTCCAACAACTGAACCGACGCGCCGACAAAGCGACACCCAAACCCCGCCCGCGCCACCCGAAAAGCGTGAAGGCGGTCGAAGCCGATAAATACAAGGCTTTTAACGGCATTTAACAAAAGAATCTTGACCTAAATCAACCTTTGAAATGATACGCACAATCCTTCTTCTCCTTTCAACGCTCTGCTTTTTTTCTCTCAACGCCTACGCACAAAATGAACTTGACGCGATTCGTTTCAGCCAGCAGGGGCTTGGCATCGGCGCACGCGCACTCGGCATGGGCGGCGCATACACTGGCATCGCCAACGATTACAGTGCCATCTTCTACAACCCCGCCGGGCTTGGTCAAATCAAGCGCATGGAGTTCAATCTCGGATTTGATTTCTACCAGTTCAACAGCAACGCCTCTTACCTGAACACTTCGCAAAGCGCGACCAACAGCCGCACCGCCATTCAGTCGCTTGGATTCGCCATGCCCTTCCCGACCTATCAAGGCAGTTTCGTTTTGGCATTCGGATACAACCGCCAAGCGAACTTCACCGGCGGTCAAAACATCAATGCGTTCAATCCATCGCAAAGCATTTTAGATGGACTTGCGGCAAACTCAAACCCGCGCTTCGATAACAACAACAATATCATTTTAAGCGACCTTGCCGCTTACGCTTGGGAGCAATTTTTGCTGAATGATTCAGCGGGGCTTTATCTTAATCCTATTCGCGGGAATGTGTTGCAAAATTCCGAACTCTTGGAAGACGGCGGAAAAAATTCTTTCTCGATTGCGACGGCGGTTGAAGTCGCACCGTCTTTATTCGTCGGCGGCACGCTCAACATTGTGAGCGGCAATTACTCCTACTTTCGCACGTATCGCGAGAACGACGTTCAAAATCGCTACGAAAAATTTCAATCGCTGACGCTGGAGGAAACGATTGAAACCGACATCACGGGTTGGAATCTCAAAGCCTCGCTGATGTATGTGCTGGACGAACACTTTCGTTTGGCATTAGCCGTTGAAACGCCAACGACCTTAACCTTTAATGAACTCTCGACACAAACGCTTTCATCGCGATTCAAGGTTGCCCCTGCACCGAATCAGCCGCTTTCGTTTTCAGACAAATTGCCTTCGAACAACTTTGAGTATCGGCTTCGCACACCATTTGTGTTTTCGGGTGGTGTGAGTTTGGAAGAGCCAAACTTTACGATTTCCGCACAAGCAACATTCACCGATTGGACACAACTTGAATATCGCGCTGACGGAGAAAGTTTCGCCGACCTCAACCGAATTTTCAAAACGGACTTTCAACAAACGATTGACTACGCCGTCGGTGCAGAACTTCGCTCCGTCTTCTTGCCGATACGCGCACGCGCCGGATACAGCTATCAAATGTCGCCGCTTAAATTCCGCGACGCCGCACGCACACAACCGACAACGAGCGACGACGCACGCAAAACCATCACCTTCGGGGCGGGACTTTTACTTCGAAAAACGTTGAGCATCGACGTGGCTTATCTCCGCACCACCCAAAGCATTTTCGGAAGCCTCTACGCCGGCTCAGCGCAAGTGGGTGAAACGCTCACCCTCAACAGCATCGTGCTGACGACAAGCTTTCGCTTTTGATGTTTTTTCACCCCCCTGTTTTCCACAATTTATTTCTAAAAATCTTCTTCTCACGTCATTAGCGTCAAAACGGCTTTATCGTCTGTATTCATCGCATAATTTGGCTTGTGTGCAAAGCCCTCGCGTCTATATTGATGGTGCAAAAGTAGCCCAAGAAGATGCTGTAAAAGGTGTGCAATGGTCTTACGGCTGCAGGACAATTCTTTCAAGAATCTTTCTTAAACGAAAGGAGTTTTTAGTCAATGGCACACAAAAGTCAAGTGAAGTGGTTCGATGGCAAAAAGGGCTATGGGTTCATTGTTAATCCGGTGGGTGGCGAAGACATTTTCGTTCACTACTCTGCGATTGCGTCGGAACGGAAGTATAAAATGCTCGATCAAGGCGCACCCGTAGAGTTTGAACTTCTTACCACCAACAAAGGGTTGCAAGCGCAAAACGTCAAGCAACTCACACCGTTAAGCGATGAAGCCATGCGCGCCTCGCCATCGGCATAGTATTGCGGAACATCACGCCGTTTGCTCGCAAGGAATTTTGCAAGCCAATTGCAAGCAAGAGAGGTCGCTCGTTTGCGACCTTTTTTGCTTCGTCGCTTCGCTCCTCGAAATGAGCGCAAAATGTTATCCTTTTCAAATGATTTTGGTATTCGTGCATAATTTCATTAGGCTCATTTCATGACGCTCAAATCGCTTCTTTCACACAGCATTGAAGCCTACACCGCCGTGCGTTCCGACGCTCGTCCCGCCGACGCCATTCTTTCCGATTACCTTCGCACCCGAAAATATCTCGGCTCACACGATAGAAAATTCATTAGCGAAGCCGTCTATGGCACGCTTCGTTATGACCTTGCCATTGAGCCCGTCGTTGCCAACAGATTTCCCGAACACTCCAACAAGTTCATTTACTCGCTCATCATTTTTCTTTTTCTCTCCAAACAACATGCCGACGACCTGCTTTCTCCAACAACAGAACTTACATCTCTTTCACGAGAGCAACTTCTCGACTTGCGCTCGCACTTTTTTTCCAAACAACAAGCACCTTGCAGTATTTCCGAACGCTACGCCTTTCCTGAATGGGTTACAGAAAAATTGTTGGAAGAATTTTCAGAAGAAGAACTCGCACACCTTTACGCCGCACTCAACACCGAAGCTCCGCTTACGCTGCGCACCAATACTTTGCTCACTTCACGCACCGCTCTACAACAGGCTCTGGCTGATGAACACATCATCACCACATTTGGACACCTTTCACCCGACGCGCTCATCTGCGAGCGTCGCCGACCGATTTTTCAATCTCACAGTTATCGGAAAGGACTTTGCGAAATTCAAGACGAAGGGAGCCAACTCATCTCGCTTCTCTTAAATCCGAAGCCGAAAACAATTACGCTCGATGCATGTGCAGGCGGCGGCGGCAAAACGCTTCACCTTGCAACCTTGATGCAAAACAAAGGAAAGGTTTATGCCTACGAGAAATTTCCAAAACGCTTCGGCAACATTCGCGACCGATTGAAACGCTCAACGCTTCAAAACGTCGAACTGCTTGATAGCGACGACAAACTCCAACGCTTTCGCGAAAAGTTCAGTGGCAAAGTCGATTACATCTTGATTGATGCGCCCTGCACTGGAAGCGGCACGCTCCGACGAAATCCCGACTTGAAACGACGGCTCACGCCCGAATCGCTTGAACGCCTCAAAAACGTGCAGTCTGAAATTTTAGATGACTATGCGCCACTGCTCAAAGTGGGCGGCAGATTGGTTTATGCCACGTGTTCAATTTTTCGGGAGGAAAATGAAGCGCAAATAGACGCGTTTCTTTTGCGACACCCCTATTTTTCGCGCTTGCCTGTCTCGGAAGTCGTCAAGGAAATTCGCATAGACGCTGATTTGACGAGGCTTTGCGAGCGATTACAACACGAAACGTATCTCAAACTTTTTCCGCATCGCGATAACACCGACGGCTTTTTCGCCGCCGTTCTCACGCGCCGCTCTTAATTTGATTTCGCATCGCGGACATCTTCCTGCTTAAAGTTGACCGTCTCTTTAATTAAATAACTTTCGCTTTGGAGGTAACTCTTCGTAATCATTTCGCCAAGCAATCCGCCCAAGAAAAATTGCACGCCGAGAATGATGAGCAACACGCCAAGCATGAGGAGCGGACGATTGCTCACACTTTCTTGATGAACATACTTGCCGTAAGTAAGCACTGCCGCAATCACGAAGCCCAACAGAAAGCACGCAATTCCAAGCATGCCAAAAAGGTGCATCGGGCGTTTCATATACTTCGTAATGAACATCACCGTGAGCAAATCCAAAAAGCCGTTGAAGAAGCGGCTCAATCCGAATTTTGAGTAGCCATATTTGCGAGCGCGGTGTTGAACCGCAAGCTCCGAGACGCGAAAGCCGTTCCACTTTGCCAAGACGGGAATATATCGGTGCATTTCACCATAGACTTGCACGGCTTTAACGACTTCATGTCGATACGCCTTTAAGCCGCAGTTGAAATCGTGAATATGAACGCCGCTTAGTAAGCCGGTAACAAAGTTAAAGAGTTTAGAAGGGAGCGTTTTCGTAATCGGGTCGTAGCGTTTCTTTTTCCAACCGCTCACAAGGTCGTAGCCTTCTTCGAGTTTTCGAATGAGCGGTTCAATTTCGTAGGGATTGTCTTGCAAATCTGCGTCCATAGTGATGACATACTTGCCTTGTGCGGCGCGAAAGCCAGCATCAAGTCCAGCAGATTTGCCGTAGTTGCGGCGAAATGAAATCAATTTGACTTCTTTGTGCGATTCAATCAAGGCTTTGATGACTTTGTCGGAGCCGTCAGTTGAGCCATCGTTGATGAAGAGAATTTCAAACGTCGGTTGATGCCCGAAGAGCGCGTGCAGATTGCTCTTTTGAATCGCGTCATAGATTTGTTCGGTGAGTTCTGGAAGCGATTCGGCTTCGTTGTAAAGCGGAATCACAAGCGAAATATCGACTGGAAATTCGACTGAAAATTCGGACGAAGTGGCGTTCACGGATTGATTGACAAAGCGTTGATGCGTTTAAGATGAATCCGATGCAAGTTAATCAGTTTTGCTTTCAATGACGGCTTGAATATCGGTCGGCACATTGGCAAGGAAGTCATATCCTGTGAGGCGTTCAAGCTCGTCGACGGTGGTCAGATATTTTCGCCAGCCGGACTTTTTGAATTCTTTGCCTTGCTCATTGGGCATATTGACAGCGATGACGCGCGTTTCTTTGGTGATGTGTTCCAAGCCTTGCCCGCGCTCCAAGACGACGACGATTTTCCAAGTAGATTTTGGAATGGCAACGCGCCCTTTGCCTTTGCCGTTGAGGTATTCGGGATTTTTGTCGTAGATACCGCCGGCTATTAAGTAAAGTTCGTGATTTTTTTTCTTTGCCAAGACTTCGCAGTAGGATTCAAGCGAGAGCCAAGGACCTGCGTTGAGGTCGTGATATTGCGGCAGAATGTTTGTCATTAAAAAAGTTGCGTCGTTGTCTTCTCGGGTGCGGGTGCGTTCTTCGGAGCGAACCATGTGTCCTCTATCGAAGCCGCTTCCGGTGTAGTCGTTGTGCGTGATGCGTTGAAAGCCTTCGGGCAGGCTCATGTCGGTGATGAACGGTCCTTGTTTGCGCTCTGCTGTGCCGAACCAACTTTCGTTCAAGTTCCAAGCCACCCAATTTGCGCCGCCGCGTGCGTTGTTGTAAGACAGCACATACTGCGGTTTTTCCATCAAGTAGTCGTCGCTCTCGTCATTGTCTTTCGGAATGCCGAGCGGCGCGTGTATCTCGAAGAAAGATTTTTTGGACGCGGTGGACGATTGTGTTTGAGTTTGGGGTTGTTTTCGTTCTTTTTCTGTTGTGGTTTGCTTTGGTTCTGTCGACGCGGGCGTTTCGTCTTTCTTGTTCTGCGATTGAATCAGCAAATAAATGCCGACGATAATAGCAAGAATGAGTAAGTTGCGGACTGTTTTATTTTGGAACAAACTAACCTCCGTTCTGTTTATGAAATTAAAATCAATGTTAAAACACGAATGAGCAAATCGCGCGTTCTATGGTTGTTTGTTTTCCTTGCGCTAATTCTGCTTTTGCTTCTGCCGAAGGTATTCGGTCCGAAAAAATCTGCGACAGCATCGAGTGCTGCATCGGCACCGCTTTCCGTCAATGCGGTTATCCTCAAACCGCATATGGTTGCAAACAAGGTTTATACCACAGGTACACTGATTGCGAATGAAGAAGTGGATTTGCGCAGTGAAATCACGGGCAAAGTTAGCAAAATCTTTTTTCAGGAAGGGGCTAATGTCGTGCGCAATCAACTGCTCTTGAAAATCAACGACGATGAACTGCAAGCACAGAAAAAACGCACCGAATCACAACTTCGCCTTGCCGAACTGCGCGAAGCCCGACAAAGACAACTCCTTGCTGAAAAAGCCGCCAGTCAAGAAGAATACGATGTGGCACTCAACGAACTCAATTCGCTCAAAGCACAATTAGAGGTCTTGAAAGCACAGATTGACCGCACCGAAATTCGCGCCCCATTCAGCGGCAAAGTTGGCTTGCGCTATGTCAGCGAGGGCAGTTATGTGTCGCCTTCGACGCGCATTACCACCCTTCAAAATTCAATACCTATCAAACTTGATTTTGCAATCCCTGAAAAATATGCTTCCCAAGTGCGCATCGGCGATAAGGTGTTTTTCCGCGTTCAAAATTCAACGAAGGTTTTTGACGCAACGGTCTACGCCATTGAGCCGCGCATTGACCTCAACACGCGCACCATTCAACTTCGTGCGATTTATCCGAACAAAAACGGCGAACTCATCGCCGGCGCGTTTGCCGATGTAGAACTCATCTTGCAAGACCTCAAAGACGCCTTGATGATTCCCTCCGAAGCCCTTGTGCCAGAATTGAAAGGACACAAGGTTTTCATGATTCGAAATAATACAGTCGCCGACCAGCCCGTCGAGATTGGACTTCGCACCGAAAAAGAAGTGCAAATCGTGAGCGGATTAAGCGCGGGCGACACCGTTCTGACCACCGGAGTTTTACAAGTGCGAAGCGGCATGACCGTTTCCTTGAACATACAACCCTAATGGTTTCGCCTCTCATTTTGTAACTTTGCGCAATTGCAGTAAACATGGACGTATCGCTTTACATCTTTTCCATCGCCGTCCCGCTTGCTTATGCGGGAACGACGCTTTCGTATTGTGCCGACTTTTTTTGGAAGTCCGTTTGGGCGACTGCTATCAAGCGTCCGCTCCTATTCCTCACGGTGATTCTTCATCTTGTTTATTTGCATCTGCTTATTGCACAAAACGGCTATCCGCCGATTGCGTCTGTTTTTCAATTGATGTCGACGATTGCCTTCACGTTGCTCATCACGTATCTCTTCATTGAACTCTCGACAGGCGTGATTGAAACGGGCTTTTTCGTGCTTTCGGTCGCGCTTCTCTTTCAAGTGATTTCATCGTGGTTCATCGAAGACGTCGGCGCGGTGAGTGAAGGCGTAAAAAATCCGATTCTTTCGCTTCACATTGTTTCCGCCTTGCTCGGTTATAGCGCGATGGCGATTGCGGGCATTTACAGCATGCTCTACCTCTTGCTCTTGAAGCAAATTCAAACGAATCGTTATGGCTTGCTCTTTGAGCGATTGCCAAATCTTGAGCTCTTTGAAAAGATGAGTTACAACGCCGTCCTGTTCGGCTTCTTTTTTCTGACGGTCGCCTTCATTGCAGGCGCGATTTGGATTCCGAAAACGTCGATTTCCGTTGTTGATTTCAAACTCATTGGTACGATTGTTGTTTGGGCGATTTACGGCATTGGGCTTTTGTTTCGTGAACGACTCGCCCTTCAAGGCAAGCGCATGGCGATCATGCTCATTTCAGGATTTCTATTTGCGTTCCTTTCGATGACGGTGCTAAACTTTTTTTCGTCTCGATTTCATTCATAAGTCGAGAACACCGATTGGACGTCATTCTTTATGGTTAATGATTGCGATTTCTGTCAATCAAGTTCCGATTCGCCTTACTGTTCAAAGACGCAGTGATTGAAGCTATTCATAACCCGACGCTGCGTATTTCGCCGAAGAACTTTCAAAGAGGAGAAACGTGATATGGAGGAGTTGAAAATTATACCGAATATCAGCCATGCAAATTGGGATTATGATGGTGAAGCCGATACGCTCTACATCAGCATCGGTGAACCGCAAGCAGCCATTGGACTCGATGCGGGAAATGGCATCATCTTGCGCTACAAAGAAGACACGAAAGAATTGATTGGCTTAACCATTTTAGGAGTCAAAGCGCGCGCATCTCAACAGTTTCACGATTGATTTCGTCTCGATTTCATTCATAAGTCGAGAACACCGATTGGACAGATTTACTCGTGCCACTTCGTTTTATCGGTGCTCTCATTCTAACAAAGCGATTATGCGTAGTAGTAATTCTTCACATCATGACGCGATGCAACTGATTGCCGTTGGCATCACGCACAAAACCGCGCCGCTCGACATTCGGGAGCGATTTGCTTTTAACGACCAAGAAACCAAAGCCTTGTTGCATGAACTCTGCAACGGATTGGTTTCGGAGGCAATGCTCATCTCGACATGCAATCGCACCGAACTTTACGCTGTGCCGAAATTTCCCGAAGTAACGGCGGAGTATTTGATTGACTTTCTCATCTCGCGCCGTGCAATGTCGAAAGACATCGGGCGTGAGCATTTCTTTCGCACGTTTGCGTGTGGTGCGGTCAAGCACTTCTTCACAGTGGCTTCTGCCGCCGATTCTATGATTTTAGGCGAAGCGCAAATTCTCGGTCAGGTCAAAGATGCTTACCGACTTGCGGCGGAAATAGGTGCAACGAAAACCATTTTGAACCGTTTGGCGCACGACGCCTTTAATGTGGCAAAGCGCGTTAAGACCGAAACGAAGTTTTTTGAGGGCGCAATTTCCGTCAGTTATGCGGCGGTCGAACTTGCAAAGAAAATTTTTTCTGACCTTTCTGAGAAAAACGTCTTGCTCATCGGCGCGGGCGAAACCGCTGAACTTGCCGCCAAACATCTGCTTGAAAAAAAAGCGCACCGCATCTCGATTACCAATCGCACGCTCGCCAAAGCCGAAGCCCTTGCCAGCGAACTCGGCACAAGCAACATTCTCACTTTTGATTACTTCAAAGAACGCCTGCACGAATTCGACATCGTCATTTCTGCCGTCGGCACAATCGGCGAACTGCTTTCGGCTTCAGAAATTGACCATGCAATGCAAAAACGCCGTCGCAGTCCAATGCTTCTCATCGATCTTGGCGTGCCACGCAACATCGACAAAAAAGCCACCTCGCTCTACAACGTCTTCCTTAAAGACATTGACGACTTGCAGTTCATCGTTCAAAAAAATCTCGATGCCCGCAGAGCCGAACTACCGAAAGTTGAAGCCATTATCATTCAAGGCATGGTTGAGTTTGAACAGTGGCAAAGCAGTCTGCAAGTCGCGCCTACCATTCGCATGTTGCAAGAAAAATTCAACGCGATTAAAACGCAGGAACTTGCCCGATTGAAAAACAAAGTCGGCGATGCCGAATACAAACTGCTCGAGCAACTCGCCGACCGCCTCATCGGCAAACTGTTGCACTTCCCCATCAAAAGCCTGAAATCGCCTGTGCCAACGGAAGAGAGCCTTGAAGGCAAAATTGCCTTGCTCCGACAACTCTTTGAGCTTGACGACTCAACCGCTGTGAAATGACGTTCGATTACAAAAAGCATTACGCGCTTGACGCCGAGCAGTTTGATTACTTTGAAGCCCGTCCGCCTGTTGTGGCGCATAGCGAGCGACGGCTCGCCGAATGGATTCTTTCGCTTGTGCCGCGTGAAGCGAAATCGGTGCTTGATGTCGGGTGCGGCAGAGCGTGGGTCGCCGCAACGCTTTGTCCAAAAGGCGTTGAAGTCTGCTCAATGGATATTTCGCCTGCCAACGTTGAAAAAGCCCTCTCACGTTATCCTTTTCCGAATCATAAAGGCATGGTCGGTGATGGATTCAATTTGCCCTTTGCTGACGAATCGTTTGATTGCGTCATTGCTTCCGAAGTCGTTGAACATGTGCCCAACCCCGAAGCCTTCGTTCACTCGCTCTTTCGCGTCGTCAAGAAAGGCGGCGCGCTAATTCTTTCCACGCCTTACAAAGAAAAACTCCGCTACGAACTTTGTATTCACTGTCACCAACTTACGCCCGTCAATGCCCATCTGCACTCGTTTGACGAGCATCGGCTCACCTCGCTCTACTCTGGCACGGATTTGCACTGCGTAGAGTGGCACGCCTTCAACAACAAACTGCTTCTCTTTCTTCGCACCTATGTTGTGCTTCAATTTTTTCCATTCCAAATTTGGAAACTTATTGATAAGGTTGCGACCTTATTCTTCAATAAGCCCGTGAACATCGTCGCCAAGTATCATAAGCGCGCGTGAAAATTTTTTAAGCGCCGTTGTCAAAGTTTTTTATATTGGTGCAAATAAAACCCCGTTCCTATCGGAACGCTGTGTTTTCCCAAACCCTATCACAGTGCATCATCAAGCGGAGAGAGTGTCTTTTATTGAATTGAAGTCTGTTGTAACGCATTTAACTGTTTGAAGATATGGCAAGAAAACACCCAAAGCATATACCTCACTCTGCTGCTGCGCGAGAGCATTCACCAGTAACTCATACCGACCTTCATCATGGTCTCTCACTATCTATTTTGAACCAGATTTATCAAAAGGCGGGTGACGCGATTATCATTTTTGAGCCTCACTCCGAGCAAGTTTTGGAAGTCAACAACACGGCTTGCGCGATTTACGGCTACGCGCCAGCAGAATTTCGCTCGCTCTCGATGAAGCAACTCACCAAAGATGTTGAGCGCGGCGTCCATGCTCTTGAACGAGTGCTCAATGGTGAAGACATCGGCAACTTTGAAACCATTCAATACAAAAAAAACGGCGAGGAAATCGTCATGCTCTGCCGCGCCTCGCTGATTGAGTATGAGGGAAAAACCGCCATTCTTTCCATCAACCGCGACATTACCGCCGAGCGCAAAAGACAGGCTGAAATCCTTGAAAAAAGCCTGATGCTCGATTTGATAGTTAAAACCTCGCAGGTCGGGTTTTACATCTTGGATTTAGAAACGCAAAATCTTTATTTCTCGCCAAGTTACAAAGCGCAGTTAGGGTATTCCGACGAAGCGTTTTCAAATCATTATGACGAGTGGAAATCGCGCTTGCATCCCGACGACGCAGCGCATGCGGTTGCTACGGTTAACGATTTAATCAAAGGAAAAACAACCCACTTTGAATTGCTCCACCGCTTGCGCCACAAAAATGGCGATTATCGTTGGATTGTCTGTAATTCTATTGCCATTCAAAACGGCGAGGGCAAGCCTACCAAAATTATCGGCGTTCATATCGACATTACGTCGCTTCGCCATAAAGACCTCGCCTTGCGCGATTCAGAGGAAAAGTTCAGCCGCGTTTTTCATCGCGTTCCCGTCGCTATTAGCATTGTTGAACTTGAAACAAAGAAGTTTCTCGATGTGAACGAGCACTTCGAGCACATCTTTGAATTGAAGCGTGATGAGGTTATCGGAAAGACGCTCACAGAGTTACATTTCTCTGTGCCAAGCGAGCATACTCGGATTATCACGGATTGTCTTTCGCGAGGCGTTCCCGCCGAAAATTTGGAATATGAGTTCACTTGCCCATCAGGGAAGACGCGATTTCTCACCTACTCGGTCGAGACCGTCGTCTTTATGGGTAAGCCGTATGTTGTAACGGTAACAAGCGATGTAACGGAACAACGCCTTGCACAAGCGGAACAACAGCGATTAACGGAGCAACTCTTTCAGTCGCAAAAATTGGAAGCGATTGGCAGGCTTGCGAGTGGCATTGCGCACGACTTCAACAACGTGCTTGGCATTATTAAAATGTCGTCCGGTATTTTGCGCCATAAACTTTCCAACCCTGACTTTCTGCGTTACCTCACCTCGATTGAAGACGCGGCACAGCGCGGTGCTAATATCTCTCGCCAACTTTTGACCTTTGCTCGACGAGAAGAACCGAAAATGGAGCCGGTCTCGGTTCAAAAAGTCATTGAGCAAGTTATTACGATGCTTCGTCATTCACTTCCGAAAACGATTGACCTCAAACTTCAAGTCTTGACGACCGACGATGTCATCAAAGGCGATTCAACACAGATTTATCAAGCGATGCTCAATCTCGGCATCAACGCACGCGACGCCATGCCCAACGGCGGCGAGATTTGCTTCGAACTCTCACAAGTTTCCTCAAAATTTTTAGAGGCGAAGTTCGGCAAACAGTTTGAAACGCCGTTTCTCTTGGTGAAAGTCAAGGATTCAGGGATTGGCATGTCGCCCGAAGTCAAGCGTCGTATTTTTGAACCGTTCTTCACCACGAAGCCCGGCGGCAAAGGCACGGGGCTTGGGCTTTCCATCATTCACGGCGTCGTCAAAAGCCACCACGGCTATATTGAGGTTGAAAGCGAAGAAGGAAAAGGCACGACATTTCTGCTCTACTTTCCGCTTCTTTACGCCACCGAACACCCAGAACCGAACCCGCGACTTGAAAAAACGATTTTGCTTGTCGAAGATGAGCCCGATATGCGCAACTTACTTTCCGATATTCTGACTGAAAAAAAGTTTCGCGTTCTTTGTGCTCAACATGGTTCAGAAGGACTTTCACTTTTTCTTCAATCACCCTCCAACATCGATCTTGTGCTGACAGATTTGAATATGCCGAATCTTTCAGGTATGGACATGCTTATGGAAATGAAGCGTGCCACACCCAATTTGAAGTTCGCCGTCTTGACCGGCTTTCTTACCGAAGAGACACGCGCGGAGCTAACCAAACTCGGCGCAATTCGCATTCTCCAAAAACCGATTCAGATAGACGACCTCTTCTCGCTTCTTGATGAGGTATTCTAAATTTTTTACCTTGCCTCAACGACTCTTCATCACCTTTCTATATTTGTCATGGTCTGCCGCATACACAAGCACGAAAAAATTGTTGAGGTCATTTTCATAGGGCTCTTGACGGAGAAGACGGTTCAGAGAGATTTGGTTGAACTCATTTGCCAGTTTCGGTCTAACATCACCCCCGGTTATCATCTTCTTGTTGATTTGACGAGAGCCGAAAGCAACCTTAGATTTGGAGAAATGCTGAACCTTGTTCGCTTCATTCGCCCAAACTGCGTTGGGTTCGAGAAAATCGGTGTTCTTTGCGAAAATCTTCTCAATTTTGGAACGTCGCGAATGTTCCAATTGCTTTATCGTGAAAAGTCCGACGATATTAAGATAGATTTGTGCCGAAAAGCCCTAATTTCTTGGCTCAAAACTTAACTTTTGAAGAACCTTTCTGGGAGCGTGTAAGAGAGAACCTTAACCTATTTTTCAAAACAAGAATCTCTCTGGGAGTACGCAAGAGAGAACCCAACTTACTCAAAACAAACCGTAATTAAACATTATGGAAAAGGTTCTCTTTGTCGATGACCAACCGCAAATTTTGCACTCGCTTCAACTGCTCTTTCATGACCACAGTGTTGTTACTTTTGAAAGTGCCGCAGAAGCCCTGCAATACCTGAAATGCAACGATGACGTTGCTGTAATTGTCAGCGACCAACGCATGCCTTACATGTCGGGCATTGAATTTCTCCGAGAAGTAAAAAGTCTTTACCCTAAAATTATCCGCATTTTGCTTACAGGCTATGCCGATATTGACGCGGTTATTTCGTCTGTCAATCATGGTGAGGTTTTTCGGTTTATCCCAAAACCGTGGGACGGTGTTAAACTACGGGAGACGGTCTCATTAGCCTTACGCATTTTCCATCGTTATCAGTTTGCAGATACAACCTTCGTCGAGCGCCGAAAAGCCCCCCGCGAAAAATTAGGCGTTTTGATTATTGATGATAACCCCCATCATCTATCTTGCATGAAGCACCTTCTTGAACAAGATTATGAGGTTTTTGCATTAAATAATTTTGATGACGCCCTCTCCATTACAAATCAACACAAGATAGCCTGCATCATTTGTGACTCACATATAAACGGAGTATGTGGCGTAGACTTTCTTGCTAAGTTGAAAGAAGACTATCCTGATCTTTGTGCGATTATGCATTCAGAGCAAAAAGATGCTGATGTTGCGATACGATTAGTCAACGAGGTGCGTGTTTATCGTTATCTCGTTAAACCATTTCGCAAACAGGAGTTTTTATCGACCGTCAAAGCGGCAGAACAGCAACATCTTTTATGGTGTCAGAAGCCTTTTACAAATGATAAAGTCTTCAAATTTGAAACACCTACTTTTTCAGGGAAAACCAATGGTAAAGTTCAACCAAAGTCAGATACCTTTTTGAAAATTTTAGAGGACGGCTACCAGACCTTTGAGCAGACATTTGAACGACTACCGATTGCGGCTGGCGTTTTAAAAGTTGACGGGACTTTTCAGAGAGCCAATAAGTTCCTTTGCGATATGTTGAAGTATTCGGAGGAGGAAGTCATGCGTCTTTGTCTTCCCGACATTGTTCAACATCAGGCGATTGAATCGCGTCTGGCTAAGGTTCTCGAGGAATTGATGCGCAAGCAAAGACCAATCAGTTGGGAAATGATATACACAACCAAACCTGGTCAAGTAAAATTGGCGAAGGTTACGGCGGCTCTTGCTCAATCAGAAGCGGGCGATGTGCTTCTTTACGGCTTTCTTGAAGAAGTCGTTTAGGTTGGTCATGTAATGACAA
>JBDNCJ010000055.1:0-20453 GCA_046719715.1 Chloroherpetonaceae bacterium
AGAGCGACCGCCACAGCGACGTCTGAAAGGCATCGAGCGACGTGGCTTTAATCAACACGCCGCCCGTTGACCAAAGCAGTGCCGCAAGGACAATCAAAAGAACGCTTTTGTTTTGCTCCGCCATAGATTTTTTCAGCTTCTTTTCGGAGAAAATACAACTTGCGTTCCCTATTCAGCGACGTACAACGCGCGTCGTTTATTTCACCAAGAGCATTTTTTTGGTTGCGACAAACGACGCTTCACCCACGCCGCCGCCCGCTTCAATGCGATAAAAATAAACGCCGCTTGCCAAGCCAGACGCATTGAAGACATATCGGTTCATTCCGACTTTTCCATCAATCAACTGGCTTTTCACCACGCGCCCCAACACATCAAAAATTTGCAACTTCGCCTTTACATTGCTTCGCAGTGTGAATTCAATCGTCGTTACAGGGTTGAACGGGTTGGGATAATTTTGAGCAAGGTGGTAATCAAAGAGCCCCATTTGCACTTTGCGCTCATACTCGTGAACGAATCCGCCTAAATCAATACTGCGAAGTTTGTAAGTGTATTCAGTTTCTTTTTGGACGGATTTGTCGATGAATTCATAGCGGCTCATTTCCGTTGTTGTGCCTCTGCCTCTGAGCGCGTCGCTATTGGCAAATGAAGCGATTTCTACGCCGTCTCGGAGCACGACGAAGCCTGCGTTATCGATTTCAGAAGCGGTTATCCAGTTAAGTCGAATGCCTTGTGCAAGCGGATTGCCGTCAAAGGCGACAAGACTTACGGGCAACGGATTGTCGCTACTATTTGCACCGAAGCCGAACTCGCCGCCGTCTCTCAATCCTTCTACGAGTAAGTGTCCGGCTCTCGGCGAAGAGATGGCGGAATCCAACGCACCAAGCGACGCCCCTCCGACGCGATGCCGATTCGCCGCCGCGCCCCATGCGCTTGAACTATTCGTTCGTTTGAGTAGTGTGAGCGTGCGTTGGTTATTGACGCCCTGCAACGCAGTGAGGTCAAAATCAATCGCGTATCGATAGTTCAAAAGTCCACTCGCTTGAATGGAATACCAACGGTTCGACACAATGTCCGCCGTAACGCTCGCACCCGACGCGGTGAGCGCGGCAAGAGGCAAGCCTAAATCGCCCGCCACACTTTGGTTGCGCGTGATGGTAAAAAAACCGTCGGTCGCAGATGGCGTCAGAAGACGAATGGATACGCCTGTTCCACCGGCGGCTTTCTCGCCCGTCTCGCCTGCCGCAAAGGCAAGCACAAAGACCTGCTCAGGAATGGTTGAAAGCGTGGCGACGCTTTGCACGTGCGCCGATGATGAAAAAATTGGCACGCCATTCTTTTTGGCATACACCGCCACAAAGTAGGGCGTGTTAGACGAAAGCCCTGTCGCCGTTGCGCTTGACCCGGCACCGTTTAGAAGTATCGTGCCGTCATTTGGTGATGTTGGTGACGACCCTGTTTTGAACACCACGCGATACTCCGGAAAGATGCTTTCCCAAGTAACCGTAAATGAATTGCTTGTAATGTTGCTCAATACCAAATCATCAGGCGGGGCGAGTTCCGCAACGCAAAATTCGCCGAAGGCGGTTGTATTTGCAGAGAGTTCATTTCCGACAACCGATGTAACTAACGGCACGAATTGCCCTTGCCCAATCTCAGAACGGCGATAAATAATTGCGTTATTCGGAATTGCGATGCCGTTTGACTGTATTTGCGAGAGATTGATTCTGAGGTTGGCAGTAAAACTTGGAGCAAGTCCTGTTTGCTGAATAATAAACCGAAATGGTTTGATATGAGGAGCGAGTGTGCCGGTTTCTATCGGTTGGTCAGAATACCGAAAGACATTAATACTTGCGTTTCCCCCCGAAGAGATAGAAAGACGAACCCCCGTTTGAACCTCACTAAAATTGAAGGGAACTAACCCTGCACCTTGACTCACATTGCGCTGTTGCGCCGCCAAGGGCGGTGAAGTATAAACGCCGTTCCATTTGGCAAATCGTGCGGTGAAGACATTTCCTGCCCTCATAAATCCGCCGCCCACATAAACCTCACTCCCGCTAACCGCCACTGCATTTGCAGCTGAACTAACGCCGCCACCAACGGAATTCCACGTGTTGCCATTCCACCGGGCGATGCCTGTAGTACCGCTAACTCCGCCAGCAGTAGAAAAATTACCGGCGACATAGACGTCGCTCCCGCTGATGCTTATTGAAAAGGCGGCGCTATTTACACCCGTGCCTAAACTATTCCATGAGGCGCCGTCCCACCTCGCAATTCTATCGGCATTTGGGTTGCTCCCGGCATCAATAAAGTCGCCACCAACATACACATTACTGTCACTGACCGAGATTGCGCGAACAGTTGCATTTAATCCTGTTCCAAGAGCATTCCAACTGCTCCCATCCCACCGTGCAACAAAATCCGCATTGGGATTACCACCGGCATCTGTAAAGTCGCCACCGACATAGACATCACTGCCGCTAATAGCAATCGCACGAACCGTTCCACCCAGTCCTGTGCCAAGCGGTTGCCAACTTGAACCGTCCCAGCGAGCGATTCGGGTCGCATTGGGGTTTCCACCCGCATTTGTAAAAAAACCGCCGATATAGATATCGCTGCCACTAATCGCAATTGCAAGGACAGAATTATTTAAGAGTGTTCCAACCGAATTCCAACGCAGTCCGTCCCAAACAGCGATTCTATTTGTATTAGGAACTCCCCCGGCAGATGCAAATGACCCGCCAACATAGACTAACCCGTTACTGACGGCAATCGCATGAACGACATCACTCATTCCAGTCCCCAACGAATTCCAGCGAGTTCCGTCCCAGTGTGCAATTCGCCGATTATTGATATTACCGTCTATTTGGGTAAATGTCCCACCGACATAGACATCATTTCCGCTGACTGCAATGCAGTTGATGTTACCATTAAAGCCACTTCCCAAACTGTTCCAACGCGTTCCATTCCAAAACGTAAGTCGTGGGGTAAAGGGGTTTGTTATTGTTGCAGTGAAATTTCCTCCAACGACAATCCCCTCATTGTATTCTACAATCGCAAAAACACTATTATTGAGCCCTACGTCAAGGGCATTCCAACTCGTCCCGTTCCACCGCGCAATTCTATCCGCATCTGGATTGCCGCCGGCATCCGTAAAATTTCCTCCCACAAAGACATCACTCCCCTGAATTGCTATGGTGGAAACAGTGCTATTCAACCCTGTGCCAAGTGCATTCCAACTCGTTCCATTCCACCGCGCAATTCTATCCGCATCTGGATTGCCGCCGGCATCCGTAAAATTTCCTCCCACAAAGACATCGCCCCCCCGTATTGCAATGGCGAGAACAGTATTATTCAATCCTGTGCCAAGCGCATTCCAACTCGTTCCATTCCACCGCGCAATTCTATTTGCATTTGGATTTCCACCAGCGTCAGTAAAATCACCGCCCACAAACACATCAGCGCCATTTATCCTTATGGCATTTACGGTATTATTGAGACCTGTGCCAAGGGCATTCCAATTCGTTCCATCCCACCGTGCAATCATATCCGCATCCGAATTGCCACCGGCATCTGTGAAAAACCCTCCCACAAACACATCTCTCCCTCTCACCGCAAGTGCAGTGACGACACCGCCTGTTCCACTTCCAAGTGCATTCCAAGATTGCCCATCCCATCTGGCAATTCTATTAAGAGGGGTTGACCCTGAAGCCGAAAAAACACCACCTGCATATACTTCACTTCCGCTGATTGCAATACTATTTACGTCTGAATTAAATCCCGCGCCAAGTGAGTGCCATTGTGAGCCGTCCCAACGTGCAATTCTATTTGCATTAGTGTTACCGGCGAGAGTGATGAACGTTCCACCAACATAAACATCGGTTCCACTCACCGCGAGGGCAATAACAAAATTGTTTGCATCTCCCGACTGACCAAAGCCTTGCCAACTAAAAGGCGTTGTTGAGATGGACGTAGATGAGGTCGTTTCTATAGAATGGAAAATCGGCTCTCCTTTCGGTCCCAATCGCATCTCGAACCCTTGCGCATTAAACGAGCCTTCAACGCCCGACTTTAATGTGCCGTCGGGATTAAGCGCCTCGCTAAGTGCTGGTTGCTGGATTTCCTGCGCCGAAAGTAAGGCACAGAAAACATGCAGGAGCAGGCAGATTATTACAGATGTTTTCATAGTAACCTCTTCTGATTGAGTTTGATGATGATTCAAGTCTCATCAAAGTTCTCACTTCACATCAAAAGAGGCATGTTCAAAAGCCGCATTTTCTTTCACAAATGCCGCATTTTTCGTTTTGATAAAACAGATGCCGAAGAGATGGTTTTATACGGGGGTTTACTAAAAAGGAACGAGAGGGAACGGGCTACTTAAAGTGGGCAGGGGATTTTCCGAATTGCTTTTTAAATGCGGTTGAAAAATAGGCGCCGCTTCCAAACCCGCATGAATACGCGGCTTCCGAAACGTTTCCTTTTTTTTGGCGTAAAAATTCCGCCGCTTTTTTGAGCCGAATCGCGCGAATAAATTCCGTCGGATTTTTTCCCGTCAGTTGTTTGAATTTGCGTTGTACTTGCGAAAGCGAGAGGCAAACATCGTGCGCAAGTTCCGACGCGCCGTAAGTTTCATCTTGCAAATGCGCAATGACGAAGGATTCCGCCTTTTGAATAAACGGACTTTGAACAACGGAACTTTCGGAAAGAGACTCAGCAGAGCCTTGCAAGCGAATGGATTTGAGAAAAGTTTCGCGCAGTTTTTTGCGTTGAACAATCATGTTTTTCACGCGGGCTTGCAGTTCGCGCGAGTTAAACGGCTTCAAGAGATAATCATCTGCGCCGAACTCATAGCCTTGAATTTTGCTTTCGCTCGAGCCTTTTGCCGTCAGCAGAATGAGTGGAATGTGATTGGTTGCGTCGTCGGTTTTGATTTTTTCGCAAAGCGTGTAGCCGTCCATTTCGGGCATCATGACGTCGGAAATGATGAGGTCGGGCAAAGTCGCTTTGGCTTTCTGTAATCCCTCGGCGCCGTTTGTGGCTTCAATAACGCGATACAGGGAAAGTTTTTCCGTGATGAAGGCGCGCATATCGTCGTTGTCTTCGACCACCAATACAATTTCCGACGATTGATTTTGCACGTTCGTCGTGCGCTTTGGTTTCAACTTTTGCTTCGGCTTTTCTTTTGACTTGATTTTTTGCTCCTCCACAACATCAGCGACGGCTTGCGCGACGGATTCGGGAAATGCCTCTCTTGAAATCGGCAGTTCTATTGTAAAGGTTGAGCCTTTTTCAACGTCGCTTTGCACCTCAATTTTTCCTTTGTGCAGTTCAACCAATTCTTTGACGAGCGCAAGCCCGATGCCCGTGCCTTGATGACTTCTGGCGTAGGCGTTGTCGACTTGATAAAAGCGGTCAAAGACATGCTTCAACTGCGCTTTCGGAATTCCAATGCCTGTGTCGGAAATCGCAATACGGACGCGGTGTTTCGGGAGAAGCGATAAGCGGCAAGTTACTTTTCCATGCTTCGTGAATTTGAAGGCGTTAGCAAAAAGATTGGACAGAATTTTTTCCAACTTGTCCGCATCAATCCACGCTTGCAGCAACTTCGCATCAGAGGAAAATTCAATCTTAATGCCTTTGGGTTGCGCAATGGATTCAAATGCAAACAGAATGCCTTTAACAAACGAGACCAGCTCTTTATGCGAGAGGGAAATCCGCAGTTCCTTCGCTTCAAGTTTGGAGAGGTCGAGCAGTTCGTTAATGAGCGAAAGTAGACGTGACGAACTGCGGCGAATCACGCTGAGTTTGTTTTTCTTCATTTGGTTTTGCTCCAACGCTTCGAGGTCGGCAAGTTGCCCCAAAATCAAGGTAAGTGGTGTTCGAAACTCGTGCGAGATGTTGGCGAAAAAGCGCGATTTGATTTTGTCGATTTCAAGCAGTTTTTGCTTTTCGCGCTCCGCGTCGCGCTTTGTTTGATCGACTTGATAAACGACTTGCAACTTTTTGAATCGCTCATCACTCTTTTCGTTGAAAACTTCATGCTCGGCGGCGATGTATCGTTCAAAAAAATTCAGCGATTGTTCAAATGCACCCAAGTGTTTATGGGCTTCGGCGAGGGATTTGTAGAGTTCCGGTAAAAGTTTTTTCGCCTGGATTTCTTCGGCGGCGTTCAAAGCTTTTTCAAGGTGATGAAGGGCGCGCGCAGTATCGGCATTTTTCAAGGCGATGTTTCCGAGAAGTTGTTCGGCGTAGATTTCGCCGCTTCGGTTCTTAGACGATTGCGCTCTGCTTAGGCTCTGTATTGCAAACTTCATTGCTGATTTCAGGTCGCCTTTTTCCAAATAGAGCGCGGCGATTTCAGCCTCTCCCGACGTCAATGCGCTTTCGTTTTTAACTTCTCGATACGTCTCATGGCATTTCAGAAGCAAGTTTAATGCAGGCTCAATTTCCTTTCGCCGTGCGTAAATTTTGGCAATGAAGTGTTGAACGATTGCGTTTTGATAGGCGTCGCCGTCGCTCATGCTTTTATTGAAGGCTTCCAACGCCGCCTCGTCGTTGCCGACTTCGTAATACACTTTTCCAATCTCGCGATGGAATTGCCACGCCATTCCTTCCGCGCCGATTTGTCGGAGCAAGTCCAATCCGTGTTGCGCCGTCTCGAGCGATTTATCGAGCGCGCCCATCTCTAAAAATAGCTTGCACATACTTCCGCAAACGCTGGCTTCTCGATTTTTATCATTGATGACTTGATAATGCGCAACAGCGAGTTGATAGGCTTGAAGTGAGGCGGCGTAATCACCAAGATAAAAGTATGCGTCGCCGATACTGTGATACGGACTTGCGACGCCTTCTCTGATTTCAAATTGCTTTGCCACTTCTTGAAGATGGTTCAACGCTTCTTCATATCGCCCGAGCGAAATCATGACCTTGCCGATGTTGGTGTGCAAGCCGACGGTCATTTTTTTGTTGCCGACGGCGCGATAGCGGACAAGCGCCTCTTCAAGGTAGCGGAGTGATTGCTCGTAGTTCGTATTGATGTAAGCGATTTTTGCGATGATGTTGAGCGAATCCGCCTCTTTTTCTTGGTGGCGAAGGCGTTGGGCGATTGTGCGCGCAGTTTCGGCTTTGCTGAGTGCATCGTGAAATTTTGCGTGCGTGATGTCGACTTCGGCAAGGCGCAAGAGGCTGACGGCAACGCCCTCATGGTCGCCGATTTGTTCGGCAAGCGTGTGCGCTTCAGAGGCAAGCCGCTCCGCTTCGGCAATGTTGTGCCTTAACGCTTCAAAGGCACTTTGGTTCAGCAGTTTAATTTTTTCTATCGCCCTCTCTCTTTTCGTCATACAGCCTTTCAATTCGGAACTTCTCTTCGCTCCGCCTGAACTGTGTTGGGCTATTTGGCATCGGCGGAAAGCTCCCACTCCAACACATTCTCGAACGTGCCGACAGGCGAAATGCGCACATTTTTCACGCGCCGATTGACTCCCACCAATCCCGTCATCCAATACAAAATTGTTTCGGGTTGGTCGTCATAAATAATGGTTGCGTATTCCTTCCAATGTTTGGCGGCGTTCATTAAGTCAATTTCCGATTTGCCTTTGTTGATGAGTTCATCGACTTTCGGATTCCGATACGCGACCATGTTGTAGGGCGTTTTTTCTAAGTCGGAAAGGCGCGTTTCCGAAGGGTCAACGTCGGGCGGGCTGACAATCCAGCCGAAAAGAAACGCATCGAGTTCGCGCTTGCGCGTGCGCTCCATGACGATGTTCGACTCCAACTGTTCAATTTGGCAATCGATTCCAATCTCTCTCAAATTTTGTTGAATGACGGTCGCCGCGTAATTGCGCCTTTGATTGCCTGCGTTAATGGTGAGTTGAAAACTAAACTTGCGTCCATCTTTTTCGCGAATGCCGTCTTTTCCGATTTTCCAGCCTTCCTCTTCCAAGAGTTTTTTGGCTTGTTCGGGGTCATATGGTATTGGCTTCAAGTCGGGCTTCGCCCACAGGCAGATGGGCGGATAGTCGGTCGTCGCCAGCATGCCGTAGCCTTTCAAAAATCCGTCGATGATGGATTGACGATTGATTGACATGGTCAAGGCTTGTCGGACTTTCTTCGAGCCGAAAAGCGGATGCGGTTTGATTTCCTTTTTCTCGTTGTAAAGTTTTTGGTCGATGTTCATCCAAGCCACGTAGTCGTAAGTAATGTAGCCGCGCTCGAAGATTTGAACGGTTGAGGATTTATCGTTCGCGAGTTGAATCGCGTCGTCGGGCGTAAGGTTTTGGACAATGTCGGCGGCGCCGGTTTTCAACAAGGTTAATCGCGTGGTGTATTCGGGCACGAAGCGATTGATAAGATATTTGATTTTGGGCGGACGCGGCAAATTGCACTGCTCATTTGCCACCAAAATGCACTCTTGATTACGAATCCATTTTTCAACTTTGTAAGAACCTGCGCCGATAATTTTTTCAGGATTGAAATTGCGGTCGTCTTTGCGAATGGCAACCTTTTCGGCAGGCGACATTTGCTCGACATCTTTCCAAACTTCGCGTGAAATAAATCCAAGATTGACATACTTCAAGAGCATTTCGGTTGGCAGCGGTTTCTCGAAATTGACGATGAGTTCGTAATCGTTTGGAAGTTGAACGGCTTTTTCAAAATCCACTTGTCCGTTCTTGCCAAGTGCGAAATTTTCGGTAACGAAGTTTTGGCGCGATGACGCTATCACCGTGTCGGCGTAGAGTTTGTAAGTGAAAAGCCAATCTTTTGCCGTTACGGGTTTTCCATCAAACCATTTGACATCGTCTCTCAATAAAAATCGGACGCGCTTGTGGTCGGGCGACACTTCAAACGATTTTGCAAAGAGCGGCTCAAAGGCGGTGATGCCACGCGCGGAATCGAAGCGTTCCTCGAAGAGTCGCGGGAAAATCAGATTGCATATTTCGCGGCTTGTGCCTTCTTGAAGCAGAACGGGATTGAGGTAATCGAAGTCGGCGATGTAGGCGTGCGTTGCGGAGTTAGAGCGGTTGATGTCGGTTTGTTTGCGCGAACAGCCGATTGCCGTTGCACAAAGCACGAGTAGGAAAAGGGCAAATGGTTTTGATTTCATTGTTGTAGAAACGGTTGAAGACACTCACGAATGTGTTTGCCTTGTGTGATATGAAGTTATGATTTGGAATCGATGAGTATGAGTTGAATATCCATCACGTTGGTGCTGGTTGCGCCGGTAACGACAAGGTCGCCGACGAGTTGGAAGAAGTTGTAGGAATCGTTGTTTTGCAGGTGTTCGCCGGCGATGAGCCCGAGATTTTTAGCGCGTGCGAGGGTTGAGCCGTCGGCGATTGCGCCTGCGGCATCGGTGTTACCGTCCGTTCCATCTGTCCCTGCACTTAAAAAGACGACGTTGGCGGTGCTGTCGAGTTCAATGCCGGCAGCGAGTGCCATTTCGGTATTGCGTCCGCCTTTGCCGTGCCCTACAACGGTTACAGTGGTTTCGCCGCCTGCAATCAAACAGGCTTTTCTTGACGACTTTGCCAACTGCTTGGCACGCTTTGCAAGATTCTTCGCCACTTCACGCGCTTCGCCGCTCAACTCGTCCGATAAAATCCCTGCTTCATAGCCGAGTTCTTTGGCGTAATCTTCAATGGCTTTTAGGGCAATTCGATTTGAACCGATGACGATGTTGTGCGTGCGCGTAAAGCATTCGTCATCAGGTTTCGGCGTTTCGGCGATTTTGCCTTCCATGCCGCGTTGCAAGCGCGCGCGCGCACTGTCGGGAATCATTTTCTCGAGACGGTATTTTTCAATCACCCGATACGCATCAACGAATGTGGAGGGGTCGGGCGAGGTGATTCCGGAAGCGATTGTTCCCAAGTCGTCTCCAATCACGTCGGAAAGAATGAGCGTGAGCATCGTCGCAGGAAATGCGGCGCGCGCAAGTTGCCCGCCTTTGATTTTGGAAAGATGTTTGCGCACGATATTCACTTCTGCAATCGTCGCGCCCGATTTGAGAAGTAGTTCAGTGGTAAAGCGTTTATCGTCAAGCGTAATTTCACCCGCCGGAAACGACAAGAGCGACGAAGCACCGCCCGACACCACGTTGATAATCAAATCTTCTTCTTTGGCTTCATTGCAGAGCCGAAAGAGTTCGCGTGCGTTTTTGTAACTGTTCTCGTCGGGAATCGGGTGCGCAGATTGAACGACGCGCAAGTCGCTCGACGCATCTTCGGCGTGTGCATATTTCGTAACGATAAACGACGAACTGACGCGCTCGCCTAAAACTTTTTTCGCGGCTTTCGCCATTGCCACGCTTGCCTTCCCAACCCCAAACAAATGCACCCGCTTAAATTTGGACAGCTCGATTTTTTTGAACTTGCCTTGCGCCACCACCGTCAAGACCTCATCTTCAAGCCGTAACGCATCTTTGACGACTTTATATCCATTAACAGCGTCAATTCCTTTTTTGAATAAAAGCAATGCGTCTGTTTTCAACCGTGAAAGCGTATCAAGATTAAGCGTAGCAAACTTCATGTGGCGTGCTGTTTGGTTTTGAGTTGTTGTGATAACGGTCGGATTTGTCTTAAATTCTCGAATCTTCTATCAAAAACGAAGGCGCGTCAAATTTAGTGAGAATTTTCCTGAGAATTTTTGAGAGATTTTTATTCCAACATTTCTTGGTTCAACCATTTTTTGCTCGCTCATTTTTGAACGCCTGACCTTAACCGTTATACCATTAACCGTCAAAAAGTAGGACTGCATCGCAACATGGCACAAACACCAACCGCATCAAGTTTCAATACAGGCTCGAACACAGATGCAAATAAAGACCTGAACAAAGCCCGCAATATCGCCTTTGAACTTGCCGAACCTGAAAATCCGTACTCGCATATCACGCCATCTTTGGCAGACTATTTGCCCGCCGTCGGATTCTTTCGCATAGGTCATTCGATTCAAGGTGCATTAACGCTTGGACTGATGCTCTTTTTTCTCATCGTTATTCTCAACAACGGGTTTCTTTTTTGGGGCGGCTTGAAGTCGCTCCTTATCTCGCTCTTGCTCCTTGTGGTTTCGTTCAAAGATTTGAAAGATGTCTTTACGGTCGATATTCTTGAATTTTGGGTCGCATCACTTTACTGTCTTGTTGGATTTTTTGGTACGTGGTGGCTTTCAGTGAAGATTTATCGCAAAAAACTGGCGGTCGGCAAACAGACGAAATCGAGCATGAGCCTTTCGCAGATTGCGTGGCGCGAGTTCAAAAAGCGCACGATTGCCGTTGTGGCAATGTGCATTGCCGCCGTGCTTTACTCCGTCGCGCTTCTTGCCCCGATGCTTTCGCCCTACGACCCGAACGCCCAGCAGGATTTCATCGTAACCGCCCTCCAATCGCCCGGCACGACGCTCGACTGCTTTTTCCTCAAAGAAGCCGAAGCACAAACGATTCCACTTCGTGAGGGCGACGATTTTGCAAGTTCGCTCACCAACACGCTCATCACTCAAAATTATGCGCTCCGATTCAGAGGCGAAACCGAGCGCAAGATTATTGTCAATTCCTATCGCATTGAATCCAACAATTTGATTTACAAGCAAGGCTCTCGCGAAAAATCCATTCCACTTTCTGAACTCAAAACGAATACCAACGGCTCACCCGTCATTCAAAAGAAATTTTACTTGATGGGAACAGACCAGTATGGACGCGACATTTTCAGCCGCGTCATTTATGGTTCACGCATTTCGCTCTCGATTGGATTTTTGGTCGTTTCAATCGCCATTACACTCGGCATGATTTTGGGCGTGGTTTCAGGATTTTTCGGCGGTTGGGTCGATACGCTCATCATGCGCCTCGTCGATGTGCTTCAAGCATTTCCGAGTTTGTTTTTAATTCTCATCATCATTGCCTCTTTCGGAAATTCTATCTTCCTGATTGTCGTAACGATTGCCTTCACGAGTTGGATGGGAGTGTCGCGTTTGGTGCGCAGTCAGGTTTTGTCGCTCAAAGAGCAGGAGTTTGTTCAAGCGGCGCGTGCGCTTGGGCTTTCCAATGCTCGCATCATTTTTAAGCATCTTGTCCCAAATTCACTCACGCCCGTCATTATTGCGGCGACGCTTCGCATCGGAGGCATTATTCTTACCGAAGCGGCACTCTCGTTTTTGGGGCTGGGCGTTCAACCGCCAACTGCCTCATGGGGCAATATCATCAATGAAGGACGCGACAACCTCTTGAACCATTGGTGGATTTCAACTTTTCCCGGACTCGCCATCGTGCTGACGGTGGTTTGCTTCAACCTCATCGGCGACGGCGTGCGCGATGCCTTAGACCCGCGCCAACGCGAGTAAGTAAAACACCCTTACAGTTCCTCACGACTTATCTACCCTTTGAACGTCCGAAAGCGGTAGTTGAAGTTTCTTGGCTATTACTTCATCGCTCAACCCTAACTCCCTCAAAAGCGGAACGGTAGCAAGTTTGCCTTCCAACTTACCTTCCAACTTACCTTCCAACTTGCCTTCCAACTTACCTTCCAACTTGCCTTCCTCAAAGGCTTCTCGGTAAAACGCCGTCTCCTTCAACCCAAGTTCTTCTTGAATCTTCAACATCTTCTTTATCTCCTCTCGTGTTAAAGTTTTGAATTTGTAACTCAATATCTGTTCTATCAAATTCAATTCTACCACATTCGCTCTTTCGGCTATCCTGCGTGCCCGCTCTCCCGCTTCCGATTCTTTTGCAATCAACAGTTCAAACAGCGCAATCGCATTTGAGTCCGACTCAGACAATTCATCTAAATATACTCGCTTGACACACTCCAACGCAAGGAACTCGGAATAAGGCTCAATCGCTTTTTGCTCAATGTTTCTTGAAGGATACATCACAACGGCTTGCCACTTCTTGGTCGGATACTGTTTGAGGTAGAGAAAAATTTCAGCGAAAAATCGGGCGTAGAAGTGCTCGTCGAGTTGAAATTGCGCTTCAATGAAGTAAGTAACATCGTCAGGCGAATTGGGAATGAAAACGCCGTCGATGCGGAAGGCGGTTTCTTTGAGTTCAACGGATTTGAATTGGTAGCGCAAGGCGTCGCCGGGCTTTCTGCCGATGAGCGAGAAGAAGCCTTGCGGCAAGAGTTGCAAGAGCAGATAAATGAGCTTATCGGTGTGCATACAATTGTTCAACCATTTTTTGCGACTTCGTCTCGGCTTTCAATAAAGCCCAATGCGCGCATTTCCGACCAATACAAGCCGTGCGACTGCGCTTCGGTGAGAAATCCTAAATGACCGCCCGATTCAGGCGTTTCTAGAAATACGACGTCGCTTGCCTTTGCTTCCTCAAACGGATAGCACGACGCCGGCAGAAACACGTCATTTTTTGCATTGATAATCAAAGTTGGAATGGTGATGCTCGCAATCAACGGTTTGGAACTGCACTTAGCATAGTAATCGTCGGCATTCTGAAAGCCGTGCAAGGGTGCAGTGTAGCAGTCGTCGAAGTCGCGCAAGGTTTTGATTTGTTTTTTGAGGTAGGGTTCGAGAGAAATTTCGTTCGGGAATAGGGTTGCTTTTTGCTCGATTTTTTGTCGGAGCGATTTCAGAAATCGGCGTTCATACAAGCGATTGGAAAAGCGCGAGATTTGGGTTGAACTTGCGGCAAGGTCGCACGGCACGGAAAACACAACGGCTTTTTTGATTTTGGGAGAAAGGCTGTGGCGTTGTTCGCCCAAGTATTTGAGCGTTAAATTTGCGCCAAGGCTAAACCCAATCAAATAGATTTCATCATAGTGCACGACAACATGTTCAAGAACGGCGTACAAGTCTTCGGTTGCGCCGCTATGATAGGCGCGCGCCAGACGGTTCGGCTCGCCTGAACAGCCGCGAAAGTTCCACGCTAATGCGTCGTAGCCGCACAGCGAAAACGCTCGCGCCATACCGATTACATTTGGACGAAGCGAGTTGCTCTCCAAGCCATGTGAAATGACGGCGAGTTTGCGCGACGAAGCCTTATTGGCGGCGTAAAGCCAATCGCAATCGAGGAAGTCGCCGTCGGGCGTTGTAATCCGCTCACGCTTGTAAGGACTTGATACAACTTTGCGAAATAGTGCCGGAATGATGGTTTGCAAGTGTCCGCCTGAAACCCACCATGAGGGCGGCTGATATGTGGAGCGTTCAAGTATTGGCATAACGAATTTTTCTAAAATAAAACCGCAAAACTAATGAAAATCACTTACAACGCACCTGTTGTTTTGACCTTTACGTTTCTGTGCGTCGCCGTCATGATTGTGAGTTCAATTACGGGCGGCTGGTTTGCGAAAACCTTTTGTGCAACAATGCCGAATCAAAGTTGGCTTAATCCCCTCACCTACCTGCGTTTGTTTTCGCACATCTTAGGGCACGCTGATTGGACGCATCTCGTTTCGAACTTCTCGTTCATTTTGCTTTTAGGGGGATTGCTCGAAGAAAAATATGGCTCGGAATCGCTCTTGATTCAAATTCTCATTACGGCGTTTGTAACCGCCATTTTGAACAACCTTTTCTTTTCAACAGGATTGATGGGCGCAAGTGGCGTGGTGTTTATGATGATTTTGCTCTCGTCGTTTGTCAATTTTAGGCAAGGCGAAATTCCGCTTACGTTTATCCTTGTGGTTGCGCTCTATCTTGGGCGCGAAGTCATCAGCAGTTTTGAGCACAACAACATCTCGGAATTTGCGCACATTTTGGGCGGCATTTGCGGCGCGGTGTTCGGCTTTTTTCGTCCGTTCCAAAACACGTGAAACATAATTTCATGGGTTGCGCTATACTTTTGCTATTGAACACTTTGCTCAATCGCAATCGTCATTCACATGAAAAAAAAGTTATACCGCTCGTCTCGTGGAAAAGTTCTCGTCGGCGTTTGCACCGGTCTCGGCGACTACTTCGACATTGACCCCGTCCTCATTCGCGCACTCTTTATTGTTGCACTCTTTTCCGGCGGCATCGGCGCGATGCTCTACATCGTGCTCTGGATGATTATGCCAAAAGAAGAAACGATTCTTTCTGCCACATTAGAGGCAGAGCCTTCCGAACAGTCTGAAAACGACGACAGCGTTTTTTCCGAGAAGCATAAGGGCACGGTTCTTACAGGGCTGGTGCTGGTCGGGCTTGGCACTTTCTTTTTAATCCGCGAGTTCTTCCCAATGTTCAGTTTTAAGTATATGCTTCCCATCATTTTGATTGCGATTGGGGCGATCATCGTGTTCAATGCGCTTCGTAAAAATTTGACCTCGCCTAACTCATGAAAACGGGAAGCATTTTTTTCGGCTCATTTTTCATCGTGCTTGGTGGATTGTTTTTAGCGAAAAATCTTGGCGTTGAACCCACAAGTATTGATAACCTCACCAAACTTTGGCCTCTGATTCTCATTACGCTTGGCGTGTCGTATCTCGTTGGCAATGAAGTCGTCGCGCGCGTGCTTTCAGCAATTTCAGGCGTGCTGGGCGGCGTTATCGTCTGGACGATTTTCCAGCAATTCACTCCGTCAAAAGTTTTTCTGTTTAATTCCTCAAATTCAAACCAAGCCGACTCCGTCGCACAAGTGCAAAGCCTCGTCGCACTCTACGACGGCAAAGCCCCAAAAGCACGCTGCAAACTTGAAGCCGGTGTTGGCGAATTTTTTTTGAGAGACACTACCCACCACTTGCTTAAAGTCGAAGCCAAATCCAACTTTGGCATTTATGAATTGCGTCAAGTGCGTGAAGGCGACACGGAAGAAGTTGAAATAGAGATGCAAGATGCAGAAGTAACCTTAGGTCAAAAAATGACCAACAAGTTTGAACTCGCCTTGAACCCGATTCCAATTTGGGACATTCGTACCGACATCGGCGCAGCGAAAGTTGACTTCGACTTATCAGCATTTCAAGTCCAACACATCACCATTGAATCGGGCGCGGCGTCGGTCAAGTTGAAAGTTGGCACGCGGTGCGATTCCGTTCGACTTGATTTATCTACTGCCGCTTCAACCCTGAAACTCTTTATTCCAAAAGAATCTGGTTGCCAAATCATCAGCGAAGATGATTTCAGTTCCAACATCAGAGCAAACGGGTTCACGAAATACGACAAGTCCATTTTGCGCACCCAAGGCTTTGAAGACGCGCCGAAGAAAATTTACATCGTCTTGGAAACCGGTCTCTCCAACTTGAACATTGAGCGATACTGACGCCTCACAAACTTGTATCTACAAAACTTCTCACATTCAAAGGCACTTGATTTGCGCCAGCATTGCGAAAGCCTGAAATCACAAGCGTATAGACGCCTTGCGAGAAAAAGGTTTGCGGAACCGTTATCGAGGTGTTATCTGAAAATTCAATCGTGAATTGGCGCGTGCCTGCGTCAAGAGTAAAGTAGGGCGAAACGCCGCGTCGCTCAAAGTTTTGAATTGTCAAACTATCACCTGTGATGGAAATTGCGCCCGCGTCGCTTGAGGCGTGGATAAATCGCACGAAGGTTTTCTCGGCACTCGGCGTGGCGAGCGTATCTTGCGCGATAAGCAAAAGCGTATCGACCGCGTTATCGGCATCAATGGCAAATGCGGTGAATTTCAAGCCTGTTTCAAGGTTGAAGCGTGTTCTTGCGATGTTGAACGTGGTGCCAGAAGGAAGCAGGCGAAAATCGCGCTCTCCCGTTTTGAAAAAATCGTATCGATATTGCCGACCGTATTCCGTTTCCCGTTGCACATACAGAAGTGTCGCGCCGACCGTGTTCATCACAGCAAAATCCAACTGGTTTGCCGTCGTGGCACTATGGATAAAACGCACTTGTGCACTCGGCAGACTATCGTTCGGCTCATTGATGTCAGGGGCGCATGCGGAAGTCAGCACAAGCGTTGGCAGCAAAATGATTGTCCATAAAAACGTGTTGGTCTTCATTTTCGTCATCAATTATGGTTGAAAAAATTGAATCGATTGATTTCAGCAGAGAAAATAAAAATCTGATTTACAACGCACAATCCCAATCGCTTTCACTTTCTCTCCACCTTTGCTTATCTTGACAAAAGATAAACCCTAATGACTGTGAGAAGTATTTTCGTTTTCGTTTTACTGTTCTCATCACTCACCGCTTCGGCACAAAACACACCAACTCAAAGCATTTTTGCTGTGCTTGATGAACAAGTTCGCGCATGGAATCGTGGTGATGTGGTTTCATTTATGAACGGCTATCTTGATTCTGACTCGACGCGGTTCGTTTCTGCAAAAGGCGTTACCGAAGGCTATCAGCGTGTTTTGGCGCGATACCTTTCCGCCTACCCCACGAAAGAAAAAATGGGCGAACTGTCGTTCAGCGACTTGAAAATTAATTTGCTCTCTTCGGACATTGCGATTGTTGTCGGACAGTGGCAGTTGCGACGAAGCAACGAGAACGGTGGAAATGTCGGAGGCTACTTCACATTGATTTTTCAGAAGACGGCAAACGGGTGGAAAATTATTCACGACCATACATCTTAAAGTTTAACTATGCTCAAATTATCCGAAGAACATCTGCGCGCCATGCCGAAAGTGCTTCTGCATGAACACTTGGACGGCGGCGTGAGACCTTCAACCGTCATAGAACTCGCTAAAGAACAAGGCTATAAGAAATTGCCCACGACCGATGCTCACAACTTAGCGGAGTGGTTTTTCAGAGGCGCCAATAAAGGCTCGCTTGCCGAATACCTCGAAGGCTTCGCACACACATGCGCCGTGATGCAAACGCCCGACGCCTTAGAGCGCGTCGCTTACGAGATGGTTGAAGACATGAAGCACGACGGCGTCTGTTATGTGGAAGTTCGTTTTGCGCCCGTTTTCCACACCGAGAAAGGCTTGCATTGGGAAGAAATCGTCCGAAGCGTCTTGCGTGGCTTGGAGCGCGGCGAAAAAGATTTCGGCGTAAAAGCACGGCTCATTATTTGCGCCATGCGTCACTTGGACGGACAGCACTCCGAAGACATGGCAAACCTCGCCGTTGATTTTCGCGACCGAGGCGTTGTCGGCTTCGACCTTGCCGGCGAAGAAGGCGGCTATCCGCCCAAAAAACACATCGAGGCGTTTCACTTCTGCCAACGCGCTAATTTCAACATCACCATTCACGCGGGCGAAGGTTTCGGCAAAGAATCTATCTGGCAAGCGATTCAATGGTGTGGCGCGCATCGCATCGGACACGCCACACGCCTCATCGACGATATGGCAGTCCTCAATGGCGAGGTCATCAAAATGAACTCGCTCTCGCAATACGTGCTCGATAAACGTATCCCACTTGAAATCTGCCTCTCGTCCAACATTCACACCGGCGCGGCAAAATCGTTTGCTGAACACCCCTTCGGCATTTTCTACAAAAATAAATTCCGCGTCACGCTCAACACCGACAACCGCTTGATGAGCAATACCTCCATGACGCAGGAATACAAAATCGCCCATGAATTTTTCGGACTCTCGCTCGACGACTTGGAACGCATTTCCATCAACACCATGAAAAGCGCGTTCATCACATATAGCGAGCGCGTCGATTTGATTTACAACGTGATTAAACCACAATTTGCAACGATTAAAGAAGAACTGCTCCAGCTGCAATGAATACTGTTGAACCGCAACTTATCGCCGACGCCCTTCACGATAAAATCACGCACTTGAAGCGTCAACTCGAGAAGCCCATGAAAGCCGATGAACGCATCGATACGCTCAATGCACTGGCTTGGGAGTTGCGTTTTGCCGATTCAAAAGAGTCGCTCCGCTATGCACAGCAAGCTTATCATCTTTGCGAATTGGAGTTCGAAATCAACCCCAACAGCGGCACGCGCTACCAAATCGCTATTGCTCGAAGCCTGCTCATCATGGGCGTTTGCCGTTGGCAACTTTCCGATTATCATACCGCGATTGACGAACTGCTCGAAGCCTTGCGCCTCTACAACGTCATTCGCGAAGCCGACCTCTCCAACAACTATCCCGAAGCCCTCGAAGGCATCGCCGATACCTTGAACACGATTGGAAACATTCACATCAACTTGGGCGACTATCCAAAAGCGTTGGATTATTATCAAAACGCACTCAAAATTTTTGAACAACTCGCCGACCGCGAAGGACTTGCGACTTCGTTCAACAACATCGGGCTTGTTTACTTCAAACTCGGCGATTACAAAAAAGCTCTCGATTATTATGAACAAAGTCTGCGGCATCGTGAAAGCCTTTCAGACATTTATGCCGAAGTCATCACGCTCAACAACATTGGCGAAGTCTACTCCGTCCTCAAAGAGTATGAAAAAGCGCTTTCCTACTTCAACAAAAGTTTAAAATTGCACAAAGAGTCGGGAAGCAAGCACCGCACGTCGGTTCCGATGAACCATATCGGCATGCTCTACTTTGCAATGGGTGATTATGAAAAAGCACTGGCTTATTTGGGAGAAAGTTTGAGCATTGAAAGCGAATACGGCAATCGTTACAGTGAAGCGGAGGCATTAATTGCGCTTGGCTCGGTGTATGTGAAAATGGGTGACGTCAAAAACGCGTTCAATCATCTCTCCTCCGCACTGAAAATTGGTGAAGCCATCAGTGCCAAGCCCGTCATCTGCAACGCTCATAAGACGCTCAGCGAAATTTACAAGCATCAAGGCGACTTTGACCGCGCCCTTTGGCATTTCGAAAAATTCCACTACACCAAAGAAGGCATTTTGGGCGACGAACAAAGCAAATTGCTCCGAAGTCTGCAAGTCATTCAAGAAACGGAGCAAGCGCGCAAAGAAGCGGAACTCCATCGCATTAAAAATATCGCACTCGCCGCCGCAAACGAAGAAAAATCACGATTGCTTGAAAAGTTGCAAGAGCAGGCGAAAGTGTTGGAATTTCAGGCGAAAAACGACATTCTCACCGGATTGGCGAATCGTCGCAGTTATGATGAACGCGCCGCACAAGAATATGAGCGCAATCGCCGCCACAAACATGGCTTTACCGTCGCCATCGCCGATGTCGATTTTTTCAAAAAAGTCAACGACACATACTCCCACCAAATCGGCGATGAGGTCTTGAAGCGCGTTGCCATTTTAATGCAGATGAACTGCCGCAAAGAGGACGTCGTCGCGCGCTACGGCGGCGAAGAGTTTGTGTTCTTATTCCCTGAAACCACGACCGAAAAAGCCGTCATCGCCTGCGAAAAAGTGCGAACTGCAATTGAAAAATTCGACTGGTCTCAAATTCACCCCGACCTCAACATCACCATCAGCATCGGCATCTGCGGCGACACTGCGCAGCCCAGTTTTGAAAAAATGCTCTCCATCGCCGACCAGCACCTCTACCGCGCCAAGCAAAACGGACGCAATCGCGTGTGCTATTAGTTCTCAATGCATGCGCTTAACCATCATGTCCCATAGCGATTGATTGAGCGGCAAGACAAGAAGCCAATGCTCGAGCCACGCCAACACCGCCATCATGCCCGTGAGCATATATCCAACTCTCTTCCAAGTCTCCTTTTCCGAAAACGCC
>JBDNCJ010000056.1:0-20412 GCA_046719715.1 Chloroherpetonaceae bacterium
AACCTTCAACCTCCAACCTTCAACCTCCAACCTTCAACCTCCAACCTCTTACTTCACCAGCATCATTTTCATGGTTTGCGTGAATTCGCCGTTAATAGCGGTCATGCGATAGAAGTAAGTGCCCGATGCAAGGTTAGTGGCGTTGAATTGAACGGCGTAGCGACCCGGCGCTTTGTTTTCATTAACAAGCGTTTGAACTTTCTGTCCGAGCACGTTGAAGAGTTCAATCGTTACGCGACCGCTCTTCGCCACATCATACTGAATGAGCGTCGAGGGGTTGAACGGGTTCGGATAGTTCTGCCCGAGTGCAAACGATTTGGGAATGCTGTTCTGCACGTCGCCAATTGACGATGTTCCAAAAGTGGCAAAACTGACGGCGTCGACTGCCATATAATCAGAGTTTGCGCCTTGCGGTCCGCCCTCAACAATGAAGTAGCGAAGTGCGACACGGTAATTTGCACCAGTCGGCACGCCGTCGCTGACTTTGAACGCAAAGCGAGTCCAATTGTTCGGCACGCGGAAGTAGGCGATTTCGTTAAATGATGAGACGGTGGTGTCGCCCGTTGGCGAGACCATGATTTTCAGCGAGTCGGGGAAGCTTGACGTGGTGCGTCGCGTGTAGAAAATCAGCGAGTCAACGGTAGTTGAACTGCCGCGTGTCTGCGCTGGAAGCACGAGCCAATCGTCAATTAAGCCGATAGTGGCTGAATTTGCGCCATTGAAGTTTGCAGCAACCGCACGTCCGCCTTCAAACGGAGGGAAAACGGTGGGATTATGAACGAACCAAGGTCCGGCTGTGCCGCCGCCGTCGTTGTTAATCGTCAGCCAGCCCGATGGAACAAGAAGGTTAGACGTTGGACCGTTAGAGAACTGTGTGCTGTCGTTAAAGCCCGTGAAAAATGTTGCCGCCGCAGGGAAGATGTAGATGCCGCCAGTGGTAACGCTGTTGTTGCCTGTGTTGCCGTCGCCGGGTGCTGATGCGGTGCAAGTGATGCTGTAAATGCCTTCACTGCTTGGAGTCCATGCATTGCTACCCGTGAAAGTAAAGGTCGCAGTTTGTCCTGGGGTAAGTGCCGGACCCGCATTGACCGTAACCGGCGTGCCATTATTGATAGCAAAACTGACGGGATAGCCACCTGCAACGGGCTGTCCGCCGACATTCTCAAGTTCCATCGTAATTGGATATGGAGTGCCGGCTTTGGTATCCGTGGTTGGCAGAATCATTCTTACGACGCGCAGGTCTGTTGCAGACGCTTCAAATACTTCCACGCTATCTAAGTATATGCGGAAGTCGTCGGTCTCTTTGTATTGGAAGCCGAGGTAAATATCCTGCGCTTCAAATGGAGAGAGATTGATAACATAGCGTTGCGGTGTTACCGTTGGTGCAATCCGAGCCACAACATTAGTAAAGTTTGATGGGTTACTCGGGTTTGACCCTGTGGTGGAAACCCAAACAATAAGGCTATCGGCATATGTATCGGATTGCTTTTTCGCCCAGAATGCTAAGCGTGATGCGGAAGAGACGGACGTGTGTCGAGTAACAAGCCAGTCGTTATTGGCAAGCGTCGCTGACTCCCATCGTACAGCGGCAGAAGCCGTGCCGAAAATCGGCGTGGAGGTAAAGCGAATCCACTGTTGCGTGCCGCCATCGAGGTTATAGACTGACCAGCCGAGCGGCGGGAAGGTTGTGCCTTCGAAGCCTTCCGTCCAAGTCGGCGTGGGTGTATCGACGAAGAAAGTGAAGCGTGCAGTATCGTTTGCCGTGTTACCGTCGCCGGGCACTTGGCTGTATGCGCGAATCAGGTAAAGTCCACCTTGTGTGGGTGTGAAAGCAAATTCCCCATCAAAAACCGCAGAAGCACTGTCAAGTGGCGCAATCGGGCCGGGAATGTTTACAGGACCAATCGGCGCGCCGCCATTAACAGTATAAAAGACCGGCACATTGCTTAAAGGCAGTGAGCCGAAGTTGCGTACGTTTGCCGTAATCGCAATCGGCTGTCCAATCGGTGCTGTTTGAGGAACGTTGGTAATAGAGGTTACGCCCGCATCGTTCGGTTGAACTTGAAAGACCTGAACGCTATCGACCGTGAGGCGCAATTCGTCAAGTTCTTTGTAGCGAAGCGCAATGTAAATCTCTTGTCCTGCCCAAGGCGCAAGCGAGAACTCAAACTGTTGAGCTGGGGCGGCGACGGGGCGCACCGTTGCGAGTTTTTCAGTGAAATCCGCAGGCTCAAAGCCAGTGGTTGAAACGCGAATTTCAACGCTATCTGTGAAGAAACTACTACCAGTAGCGAAGAATGAGAATCGGCTGTTGGCGGCGGCGGCAGTTTTGCGCGTAATCAGCCAGTCGTCGTTGGCAAGCGTGCCGGATTCCCAGCGCACGGAAGCAGAACCCGTGCCGAAAATCACGCCTGCGGTTACACGCGACCACTCTTGCACGCCACCATCAACATTGAAGCGTCGCCAGCCTTCGGGCGGGAAGAGTGGATTATCGAAGCCTTCGCTCCATGTGGCAACAGCCTCTTCAACAAAGAAGTTAGCAGAAATCGTATCGTTGGCGGGATTGGCATCGCCAGTCAAATTGACAAAGCCGCGAATGGTGAGTTGCCCTGCTTGTGTGGGTGTAAAAGGGGTTGTAAGCGTAACGGAGTCCGTTTGATTGGTGCCGAGTGTGCCGCTGTATGTTTGCGTAACCGGCGCATTATTTCCAACACGATAGCCAATCGTGAAGTTGCTTTGCGGCGCACCAAGGTTGCGGAATCGAACTTGCACCTGCGCGGGTTGATTCGGTGAAAGCGCTCCGACTATGCGCACGCCTGTTGCCGTTAAATCCCTATCAGGCAAGACATTCACCGCAACAGCAAGTGTATCATTGGCGCGAACCGTATCGGCAGGAAGGTTAATCCAAGCACGGACTTGACGTGCACCCGTTTGCGGATTTGACCAAGTGAAAGTAACGCTATCACTTTGACCAATCGCTAACGGCGTATTGATGGTAGGCGTCGTCGATTGAAGCACGCCGTCGAGCGACCATGAAACGGTGTATCCGCCTGAAACGGCGTTCAAGCCTACATTGCGAAATCTAACGCGAAGGTTTGTAGAAATGGTGGCAATCGTCGTGCGCGGTTGAATATCCGTGACGGTTAAATCGTTTGCCGCAGGCGGCGCAAGCGACTCGAGCTTGACGTCGTCAATGTAAAGTCGGTCTTGGTCCGCAGGCGAATTACAGTGGAAGCCAATGCGGAGGTTTCCGCTTTGCGGCGCGAGAAACTCCACTTGTCCCATTACCCAAGACGTATCTTGAATCGGCGGCGTGGTCGGCACAATCACGGAGATAATTGAAGCGACGGTTGTGTCAGTTGATAAAACCACGCGGAAGGTTTCTGCGAAAGGATTGGTCGAGAAAAAGGCGGAGTGATAGTAGTAGGTCAAGCGGTAGTTGTTACCCGCAGTGGCTTGAAACGTCGGCGTGAAGAGGTAATCGTCGCCCGGCGTTGTGGCGTCGCTGTGCCATTGATACATCGCCGACTTCGTGCCGCCCGGTCGGCTTGGGTTAGGCGGACGGTTTGTTTGCGTTTGCCAACGACCAAAATATGAAAGCGGTGTCCCGCCCGCAACTGATTCATTTAAGTCGACGGCGACCCAGCCTGGCGGCAGTGCCGTTGTATAGCCCGGATTTCCTGTAACCGGAACGCCTTCAAAAGTTTCTTCGAAAATCACGCTGTTGGAATTAGCAGTGTTCGGATAAATCGGCGCGGCAAGTCGAGGATGCATGGGTGCAACGTAATCTTTTGGCAGAGGCGTGTAGCGTGATTTTGACGCGGGCGTTTGCTTCGCTTGTGCCTTGAAGGAACGGGCTTCGCGGGCTTTTTCGTCCATCGCTTTTTGGCGTTCCAAAGCCGCTTCGCGGTTCAAGCGCGATTGTTCTTCCATTTCCTTTGCGGCGCGCGACTTCATCTTCTCGCTCGCAGGCGCGGCGGATTGGGTGCGTGCCTCTTGTGCAAAACTCGGCAGGCTCAACGCCAACGCGAGCACAAGCGCGGCAAGAAATGGCGCAGAGTATCTTTGCGGTATATTCATTTGTTCGTGTGTGTTGATGTTGAAAAAATGAATCTGCTTGGAATCAGATTCGGTGGAAAAATATCGGGAGGAAAGCCACGCGCGCAGGGCAGTAAAGTTGAAGGGCGTAACCATCTTCATTGAGTTGCGAGTTGCGGATTGTTCAGGTCTTCGTTTGTTTGTGTCAATATAAAAAACCACGTTTTGAAAGCAAATATCTTGACAAACTTTCGCATCTCTCCTATCTTCGCACCCTTTGTTCCAACTTAATGCGTTTCAAAAATGCCGACCATCATTGACCGTCTCTCACAAGAACTTTCACTGACTTCCAAGCAAATTGAAGCCGCACTCGAACTCTATCGCGAGGGCGCAACCATTCCGTTCATCGCCCGATACCGCAAAGAGCGAACAGGAGAAATGAACGAAATCGACCTCCGAAATCTCTTTGAACGATTCGACTATCTCTCCGAACTCGATGCGCGTAAAGAAGCCGTTCTCAAATCCATTGAAGAACAAGGCAAACTCACCGACGTGCTCAAAGCGAAAATCCAAGCCTGCACTCAAAAAAACGAACTCGAGGATTTATATCTGCCGTTCAAGCCCAAAAAGAGAACGCGCGCCACGCTTGCCAAAGAAAAGGGTTTAGAGCCGCTCGCCGAGTTCATCAACCGACTCAACCAGCCCGACGCCGTTCAACAAAGTGCAACAACGCTTATTGACGAAGCGGCGAAATTCATCAGCGATGAAAAAGGCGTCAAGTCTGTGCAAGATGCCTTACAAGGCGCGTCGGATATTCTCGCCGAAGCCTTTGCCGAAAAAGCAGACTATCGCGCTCTCGTCCGAGACTTCATCATGCAACACGGCGTTTTCGTCTCAAAAATTAAAGATGAGTTTCCAGAGGGAACAACAAAGTTTGAAACCTATCGCAATTTCCGTGCAAGCGTTAAAACCATTGAGCCGCACCAAATACTTGCCTTGCGACGCGGCGAAGCCGAAGGCGTCGTGGTTTTTGATGTCGAGTTTGACGAAGCCGAAATCGTACGCCGCCTCGAAAAAAAGGAAATTCATACGCCGATTGCCGAGGTGCGCGCGTTTTTGAAAGAGATGATTCAAGACGCATTTGAGCGGCTGTTGAAAACCGCAATGATTGGCGAAACGCGTTATGAGAAAAAAGTCTATGCTGATGAAGAATCCATCAAAACTTTTGAAGCTAATCTCCGAAACCTTCTGCTTGCAAGTCCGGCGGGCATGAAGCCGACGCTCGGCATTGACCCGGGATTTAGAACAGGCTGTAAGGTTGCGGTCGTCGACGGCACGGGCAAATTTTTGGAATACAAAACCATTTTTCCGCATCAATCCGACCGCGAAAAACTTGAAGCGGCGGCAACCTTGATTCGATTCATTGAAACGCATCGCATCGAACTCATTGCGATTGGAAATGGCACCGCAGGGCGCGAGACGGAAACCTTTGTGCGCGCCGTCGTCAAAGAAATGAATCCCGTGCTTCCGAAGCCCATTGTCGTGATGGTGAGCGAAGCCGGCGCATCGGTTTATTCGGCAAGCGAAGTCGCCATTGAGGAATTTCCCGACCTCGACCTCACCGTGCGCGGCGCAATCAGCATTGCACGCCGACTTCAAGACCCGCTTTCTGAACTCGTGAAAATCGACCCGAAGTCCATCGGCGTCGGGCAGTATCAGCATGACGTCGACCAACGACGATTGAAGAAGAAATTGGAAGAAACCGTTGAAAGTGCGGTGAATTTCGTCGGCGTCGATTTAAACACTGCCTCAGCGGAACTGCTCAAATACGTCTCCGGCTTGACGCCAAGCACGGCGAAAAGCATCGTCAAGTATCGCAATGAGCGCGGCGCGTTCAAACAAAGGGCGGAATTGCTCAACGTTCCGAAATTCGGCGCGAAAACCTTTGAACAAGCGGCGGGATTTCTGAGAATCCGAGACGGTGAAAACCCGTTGGATAATACCGCCGTTCACCCCGAACGGTATCCCATCGTCCAACGCATCGCCGACGATTTGCAACTCCCCGTTGAGCATCTCTCTAAACGCCCTGAACAAATAAAATCTATCGACCTCGCCCGATACATCAATGGCGACGTCGGAGAGCCAACCTTGCGCGACATTCTCATCGAACTTCAAAAGCCGGGACGCGACCCACGCGCCGAATTCAAATACGCCTCCTTCAAAGACGGCGTCACCGACCTCAAAGACCTTAAAGTCGGCATGATGCTCGAAGGCGTTGTAACCAACGTCGCCAACTTCGGCGCCTTCGTCGACATCGGCGTGCACCAAGACGGACTCGTCCATCTCTCGCAACTCGCCGACCGATTCGTCAAAGACCCAAATGAAGTCGTCAAGGTCGGGCAAATCGTCAGCGTGCGCGTTCTGGAAGTCAATGAAACCTTGCGGCGCATTTCGCTCACCATGAGAAAAGAAGAGGCACGACAAACGCCCGCCAATAAACCCCAATCGAATAAAACTCAGTCGCAAAAAGCCAAGCGCGAGAACGCCGAAACGCGCTTTTCTATTGACGATTTGAAGGCGAAGTTCAATCGCAAATAATCCGTAAGAAAACAATCGGCGCGTAAAAGATGAAGTCGGAAATTGAGTTGCTCATTGAAGAGGCGTGGGCGAATCGCAATACCAACCCCCAGAAAGGCGTTCAACAACTCGCCCTTGTCGATACCTTGCTCCGAAACGCGGCGAGCGACCCGACTTCCTCCAAAAGCTTTACCAAACACTTCGCCCAATGGCAATGGGTTCAAGGTTCGTATTCGGCGCAAGCAGGGAAGCCCGACGAAGCGCGAACCTTGCTCCTCCAAGCCGTTCAAACCTTTGAACACATCGGCGACGAAGAACTCCTGCTCTATGCAACTCAAGTTCTCGGTAAAACCGAAGCGTCGGTCGGCGATATTCCCAAAGCCTTGACGCACTTTCAGCGCGCCCTCCATCTCGCAAAAAAAACAGACAATCAAACCTACGTTCGGCTCTCGCTCCGCAACATCGGGCTGGCGTTTGCAGACCTTTCCGACTTCGCCAGCGCACTCGAGCATCTTCTCGAAGCCTTGTCGCACTATGAAGAAATCAGCGACACCGATGGAATCGCTTCCGTTTCCAACAGCATCGGCATTGTTTATTCAAAAACCAAAAATTTCAAAGCCGCCATTGGCTACTACCAAAAAAGCGAGAAACTCTGGACGGAAAGCAAGGCGGAAAAAGACATCGCGCGCGCTAAAAGCAACATCGGCTTGGCATTGCTTCACTTGGGAAACCTCGACGAGGCGATTCGCACTTTGACGCAAAGCCTTGAGCTGAGAGAACGGCACGGCGATAAATTCGGCAAAGCCCTCACGCTCCTCAACCTTGGAAACGCCTACCTTGCAAACGGCGACGTGAAAAAAGCCAAAGCGAGCTATCATCAAAGCCTCGACATTACCGAAGAAATTGGAGATAAATTGGGAAAAGCCGAGTGCTTGCTTGCACTTGGGAAACTCGCCCTGAAAGCAAGCAGGGAAGCGTGAGGGCGCGGACTACTTGTCGTCTAAACCGTATTTTTTGCGAAGCGCGTCGCGGGCGTCGGGACTGATGCCGTGCGAAATCTGAACGCCGAGAAACGGTGAAGGTTCAGCAACGTTCCAACCGAATCGCGGGAAGTTTAAGAAAGGAAAGGTGTATTTGCAAAAAAGCGGATTGGGGCGGAAAAGTGCGTGGAAAGCGCGTCGGGAGTGGCGTGGCTTGGGGTTGCGTGTCGGTGCAAGGCTTGATAAATAGCGGTAGGTCAGAAAAAGTTGCGTCTTTTTCCCAAGTTTCCCGTCTTTTTTTATGAAGGCGTTCATGCCTTTACAAAATCTAACTTAACTTCAACCATGCAAACCGAAATTCTCTTTCCGCATGTAGCAATCTACACGCCGAACCTTGAAGCATCGCTCAAATTTTATCGCGCGTTTTTCGGTGTTGAGCCGAAGAAAGTCAAAACGGGCTATGCGAAATTTGAACTCCAAAATCCGAAGTGGAACTTTACGCTTAATCAAATCGCCGTTCAAGTGCAAGGTGTGGCTCAACCGCCGATGCAAATACTGAGCCATTTGGGGTTTCAAGTGGCTTCAACCGAAGCGGTAAAAGCGATTCAAGCGCGGCTAAGCGAACAGGGCATCATGCCGACGCTGGAAGAGACAGGCGCGACGTGTTGCTACGCCGTCCAAGATAAATTTTGGGTGAAATCTCCCGAAGGGATTGATTGGGAAATTTTTACCGTGCTTTCCGACGCCGACGTCTTTCGAGACGCCGCGCCGAGCGAAAACGCGATGTGTTGCGCGCCGCAAACGCAACCCGCGTCGCCCGTTCAACTCTCACTTCCCGTGCTGAATCAATGAGCAATTCCGTTGTCAATCGTCTTTCAACGCTCGACCGATACTTGCCGCTATGGATTGTCTTAGCGATGCTTTCGGGCGTGTTGCTCTCGCACGTTGTGCCAAATCTTGACCAAACGCTCGAGGCGATTAAGCTCGATAACGTCTCGCTTCCGATTGCCATCGGCTTACTCGTAATGATGTATCCGCCGCTTGCAAAAGTGCGTTACGGCAAACTCGGCGGGTTCTTGGCAAATTGGAAACTCTTTCAAGTGTCGTTGGCGCTAAACTGGGTGGTCGGACCGATTTTGATGACGGTGTTGGCATGGCTCTTTCTGCCAAATGAACACGAGTTCCGAAACGGCTTGATTTTAGTGGGCTTGGCGCGGTGCATTGCAATGGTGCTGATTTGGAACACGCTCGCGTGCGGAAGCGCGGAAGTCGCCGCCATTCTCGTTGCGCTCAATTCGCTCTTTCAGATTTTGATGTATTCCATTTACGGCTGGTTTTTCATCACTATGATGCCGACGTGGTTCGGGCTGGAGGGCGCGGTCGTCAATATCACGATTTGGGCGATTGCCAAAAGCGTCTTGATTTTTCTTGGGATTCCTTTCGCGCTTGGATTTCTCTCGCGCACGCTGTTGTCGAAGTGGCTGAGCGAGGCGTGGTATGAAGAAGCGTTTCTGCCGCGCATTTCGCCATTGGCGTTGGTCGGATTGCTTTACACGATTGCGCTCATTTTTGCGATGCAAGGCGAAAAAATGCTCACACAGCCCGCCGCTGTCCTCAAAATCGCCGTGCCGCTCGTGCTCTATTTCGTGCTCATGTTCAGCTTTGCGCTGTGGCTGGCATATCGGACGAAACACACCTACGACGAAAGCGCGGCGATTGCCTTCACGGCAAGTGGGAACAATTTTGAATTGGCGATTGCCGTTGCGATTGGCACATTCGGCATCACGTCGGGCGAAGCGTTGGCGGCAACGGTCGGACCGCTGATTGAAGTGCCTGCGTTGGTCGCGCTCGTTTATCTCTCGTTGTGGGCGCAAAAGAAGTTTTTTCAAACTCAATCAATCCAGCACCATGAAAAAAATCCTGTTCGTCTGCATTGAAAATTCGAATCGCAGTCAAATGGCGCAAGCCTTCGCGAAAATTCACGGCAAGGAAATGGTGGAAGCATATAGTTCAGGGTCTCGCCCGTCGGGCAAGGTGAATCCGAAAGCCATTGAAGCAATGAAGGAACTCGGCTACGACCTCACAACGCATACCTCAAAATCGCTCGACGAGATTCCAAACATTGAGTATGATTTCGTGGCAACGATGGGGTGCGGCGATGAATGCCCGTTTGTTCGCGCAAAGATTCGTGAAGATTGGGCAATCCCCGACCCGAAGCATTTGGAACCAGAAGAATTTCGCAAAGTGCGCGACCTGATTGAGCAAAAAGTCAAAGACATGCTGGCGCGACTTCAACAATAATGCTTCCGAGCGAAGCGAGCAATCCACTTGACGCGCTCGGCGAGGCGCGCTTATAGATTCTTCCCATTCACTTCGTTCAGGCTTGGAATGACATACACAACGATAGCGCATTTTGTCTCGATGCTTCTTGTCTGGATACTTAACTATGCGTTCAAAATTAAGTATATGTTTGACCAATACGGTCATTCTGAACGGGGCGTAGCGAAGAGAAGAATTCATCTTCCAAATGCTTGTAAAAACCCTGGATTCCTCGCATCGCTTGGAATGACCACGATATAATGATAATCTCAAGAGGCGCAGGTTTTTACAGCAATGTCATTGCGGGCGCGACGCTCTTCAAGTTATGTTAGTTTAATTGTAACGTTCAATCTCTGCACGTTCAACCGCTTTATTTCACCAACATCATTTTTTTGGTTTCAACCTGATTGCCGACTTGCAATCGGTAAAAGTAAGTGCCAGAGGCAAGCGAAAAGCGACTTGCATTCAAGGTGTAGGTGTGCGTGCCCGCAGATTGGCGTTCATTGACGAGGGTGGCGACTTTGCGCCCAAGCACGTCAAAGAGTTCCAAGCGGACGGTGCTTGCCGTTGGAATCGCGTAGCGAATGGTCGTCGTCGGATTGAAGGGGTTAGGATAATTTTGCTCCAAGTTGAAGTCCGCAAGTTTTGAAAGCGTCGGAGTCGGTGCAGAAACTTGCCCGATAGGACGGAGTTTGCGTTCATAGACGCCATTGCCGAAGGTGGCGGCACGCATCGTGCGATTCGGTCGGGAGAATTGCAAATCTAAAATCATGGCGGGCGGCATGCCGCTGTCCCAAAGTTCCCACGCGCCGCCGTTCAAACTGCGATAGACGCCTAAATCGGTGCCGATATACACATCGTCAGGAAAATCCCCGTCGAGCGCGACGCATTGGACGGGAATGTCGGGCAAGTTGCCGGAAATGTCTTGCCATGTTGCACCGGCATTGGTGGTTTTATAGACGTGCGGATTGCCGTAGCCTGAATAAGTGAGGTAAGCGATTTTGCTATCGCGTGGGTCGACATAAAGGTCAGTCGGATAGCGGTCGGGCATGCCCGGCTGTGTGCGATTGACCCAAGTATTGCCGCCGTTGGAAGAGAAGAAGACTTCGCACAAGCCATTGGAGGTGGTCGCAGTGGAAGTGCCTGTGGCGGCATAAACCGTGTCGGAATTCGTCCAAGAAATCGCCATAGCGGAAATGCGATTGCCGTTGATAGGTTGATTGCTATTGGTTGCGACCCAATTCGTACCGCCGTTTGTAGTTTTAAAAATTTTGGTTGCGCCCGCGTAGAGAATGGACGGGTTGGATTGAGAAATAATGAACGGCGCGATGAAATTCGCTGTGCTTGAGCTTGCCTCAATGCCGTTGGTGGCACTCGACCAATTGGTGCCGCCGTTGGTCGTGCGGTAAATGTCGAGATAGACGTATTCGAGGTAAGCAGTTTGTTGATTTTGAGCATTGATGGCGCACCAACCGCCGTCGCCGCCAAAGACCTTGTTCCATGCGCGTGTGCCTTCGTATTTGAGCGTGCCATTATCTTGCAAACCCGCGTAGGCGAGCGTGGAATCAAAGAGCGATGTAGCAAAGCCGTTATAGATTTGCGTGGTTTGGTAGCCGCCGTTGCGTCCTCTGAAAGTTTCGCCGCCGTCGGTGGTTTCAAAAATGCCGCCATCGGTAGCCAGAAACATTCGGTCGGGATTGAAGGGGTGGAAGACAATCGCGTGATGGTCGGCATGCGCATAAACGGGCGAGCCTTCTTCGCCGCCGGGCTCAATGATGCCTTGAAAGTAAGCATACCACTCCGATTTTTGCGTGAGATTTTCGCCGCTTTCGGTCGACTTGTAAAAATCCAAGCCGCTCACGAAAACCGTGTTTGGGTTGTTGGGGTGAACGGCAATCGCATTGTTATACCACGATTGTGATGACGCGTATTGAGTTGCTGATTGAAGCGTCCAAGTGATGCCGCCATTCATGGTGCGATAGACGCCATGAACGCCGCGCGACTGTGCATTGCCAATTCCTGCATAAACCACTTCGTTGTAGCCTCCTGAAAAATTCGGCGTGGCGGAAATCGCAAGCGCGGTTCTGCCGAAGTTCGTCGTTGGAAGTCCGCCCGAAAGCAATGTCCAAGTTGCGCCCGCGTTGGTGGTTTTGTAAAGTCCGGGATTAGGAGCCGTGTTCAATTGCCCGCACGCGGCATAAAGAACCGAAGTATCAATCGGATTGATGACGATGTCCATCGCCGCCGGCACATTGAGCGAGAGCGTCCAAGTAGCGCCGCCGTTATTGGATTTGTAGACGCCTTCGCTTGTGGCAGTATAAAGCGTTTGTGAATTTTTAGGATTGATGACAATTTTTTGAATGGCTTTGTATTCTTCGAGCGACCAGTTTAAGCCAGTTTGTGCCCAAGTGTTGCCGCCGTCAGTGGTTTTTAAGATGCCAATACCATAAGTCGCACGCGCGCCGGGAGTGCCGACCATGCCCGGCTGATTGTATCGACGAAATTCGCCCGTGCCGATATACATCACATTGGGGTTGGTCGTATCAATTACAATCGCACTGACGGAAACGGTTGGAAAGCCAGTATCGACATATTCCCACGCCGATGCGCCCGCGCCTGCCGTCGTTGTTTTCCACAAGCCGCCCGATGCCGCGCCAATCCACATCGTATCGGGGTGAAGTGGGTGAATGGCAATCGCGCGCGTGCGTCCGCCCACATTGTTCGGTCCTAAACTTTGCCAAAGCGTGTTATCGGGCGAGCGAAGTGCCATCATCTCGCTCTTGTTATACTGGTAGGCTTGCTCGAATTTCTTGTAGTCGATGAGTTCGTTCGGATAGGCTCTTTGACCATACCACCACTCAAACGCCGCGCCCGCAAAGCCGTTCACAAGGTCGGGCTTTTTATTTGCTCTTTGGGCAATGCGCTCGGCATAAATCGCCGCTTCTTCCGTTGAGGTGTGTCTTTGATAAACGAAGTAGCCCAAAACCGTTGCGATCAGAAGCAAAAGAGAAGCGATAAAAACAATTTTTTTCATACTGCAAAAAAGATGAATTATAAAAATTGATAGACTCGCAAAAAGCGTTCTGCCTTTTACACTTCGGCTCTGCCTTCAAGGGCGCGTGTGAGCGTGGCTTCATCGGTATATTCGAGCTCACTGCCAATCGGAATGCCGCGCGCAATGCGAGAGACTTTCAAGCCGAGCGGTTTCAAAAGTCGGGTGAGATACAAGACCGTCGTTTCGCCTTCAACCGTCGGATTGAGCGCGAGAATAACCTCTTTGATGAATTGTCCCTTTTCACTTGAAAGCCGTGCAATCAACTCCTTGACTTTGAGGTCATCTGGACCGACGCCATCGAGCGGAGAAATCACGCCATGCAACACATGATACAGCCCACTGTATTGATTCGTCTTTTCAAATGCAATCACATCGCTGGGCGATTCAACCACGCACACCAACGCGCGATTGCGTTTCGGACTGGTGCAAATGATGCACGGATTTGCGGTATTATCGGTCATGTTTTGGCACTCGACGCAATAGACGACTTTCTCTTTCGCATCGAGCAAGGCTTTGGCGAAGCGTTCGACATCTTCCGTGTTTTCCCGAAGAATGTGAAGCGCAAGGCGTTGGGCGGTCTTCTTCCCGACGCCGGGCAACTTGGCAAACTCCTCCACGAGAACTTCTATGGCTTGTGATGTGTAGCGCATGAGTTGATGTTTTTGAAGCCTGAAGATAGAGAAAGCCTCGCCAATGTGATAAACCTTCAGGCGGATTTTTGCATACAACAGTGTGATAACGAGGAACGAGAAATGAATAATGCAAACGAAGTTCCTTTTCAAGTATCATGGCTCATTCTTCATTCTATCCCTGTTCTCTGAAAAATGGGAACGCGGATAAGACGGATAGAACGGGCTTTGACAGATGTCGTGCTCAAGAAATCCATTCAACCTCACCCTGCCTGCTGGTGCAGACGTCCCTCTCATAATGAGGAGAGGGATAAATCCGCACCGCCTTTTGTTCTCTCGCCCTTTTTTGTTCCTTCTCTTTGTAGGAGAGGGTTAGGGCGAGGTCATAGAATGAACTTTCACGGATAAATCTCAAACGGTGATGGCGTTGCCGCGATAGATGCGCGAGCGATAGCGCGATGTGTGCGGTGTCGGCAGTGGCGCAGAGGTCAAAAGACAAGCGATGACGAACCGCTCCAACTCTTCCTCAAACTCAATTTCCGTCTGCGGCTTTTCAGATTTGGCGCGGCGCGTCAGGTCGACTTGATTGACGGCAGAGTGATGCACAAGCCGCTCATTCTCAACGCCCAGCGTGGCGGTAAGGCTATGCAAACTCGTTTTGATGAAATTAGCAAGCGCGAATTCTTCCGCCGTTGATTGTTGCGATGTTTTCGGCGTAACCAAGACGATTTGCATTTCGCCAAGAAGCGAGCACTTACGTGCAATACGGAAGTGATAGGTCAAGTGATGCTCGACGAGTTCTTCAAAATCTTTTTCATCAAACACACCGTCCCAGTTTCCAGACTTATCGGCAACGAGCGGCTTAATCGGGAGCGAATCAAACGGCGTTGAAATGACGGCATCGGGTCTGCCGTATTGCGCAACGGCTTTATCAATACCGCTTTCGAGTTGGAAGCCAATGGCAAAAATATGCAATCGGTTTTCTTTGACTTTATCGGCAAAGCGTTTGGCAAATTGTTCGGCGGTGTAAGTGCTTTTCGTCATTAAGACGACTTGCTTGACCTTATACTCATCGATGTAGGCGCGAACAAGGCGCGAGACTTCGGCGAAAAGGTAATCGCCAAAGATGTAAATCGTTTTGCCTTCGAAGGCGGCGAGCCGTTCTTGTTTAGGCTTTCCGAAAAGTTCGCCTTCGGGAACGGTGCGGTCGAAGCGTAAGCCGCCCGAAGGGTGAAAGGTTTCGCCCGAAATGTTTTCGGTTGCCAAGTGATGGACGGTTGCAAGCGCGACTTCTTCTTCAGTCGGCATTTTTTTCAGATACAGCATCGAGAGGATTCCGTCGTGAATTTTTTTGGCTTCGCGGCGGAGAATATCCATCGTGAAGAAGTCCGTTGTTGGAAGCGGCAGATTTTTGAGGAAGTTCTCTGCTAATTTTCTATCGGTGATGTAACAGCCGTTGATGAGCCGCTCGATGAAGAGGTGGGCGATTTTTTCGTCCATCAAGTGCGTGTAGGAACTGCCTTCGCTATCGGCGGTGCGCTGAATGTAGGGCGCGAGGTTTTGCAAGCGAAGATGCACGGTTGGTCCGCCGTTGATGAGATACTCGACGCTATTGGGTTGCATAGCGGCAAGCAGGTCTTCGATTTTCGCGCCTTCTTGAAGAGCTTTAATCACGGCGGCGTAGAGGTCATTGACACGCTTGGTCGAGAGAATGAGTTTGGCGCGTCGCTCGAAAAGTCCCGGACGGTTGCCTTCGCCGCGCAGGCGAATTCCTTCAACAGGACCGGGCGCAATGGCATTAATCATGAGTTCAGGTCCGAGAAACTTTGCAAAGGCTTCCGCCATCGCACGCTGTCCGGCTTTGCTCATAGCGTAGTCGGCACGGTTGGGATAGGGAACCGCAACGTATTTTTCACCGCCGAAGTAGGAACTCACATTGAGCACATAGCCGGAACCTTGCTGTTTCATGACGGGCAGGAACTTGCGCATTAAAGTAAAATTGCTCGTCAAGTTTGCTTTGAGCGTGTGCCGCCAATCTTTAACTGTCATATCAACGACCATTTGCTCCGCGCCTGCAATGCCCGCATTATTGATGAGATAGTCGATGCGACCGTATTGTTTCATGGAGAACTCAAACAAGCGTTGAAGCGATGCGTCGTCGCTCACGTCGCAATTATCCAGAATTGCGACGCGCTCTTCGGGAACGCTGTAACCGATTTTGCGCAGTTCGTCTAAAATTTGGTTTCGCTTTTCTTCAAGTTCCGACCGACGTCGTGCGGCTAAAACGACGCGCGCCCCTGCCGCCGCAAGCATGCGCCCGACTTCGCCGCCGATGCCTTGTGAACCGCCCGTAATGACTGCCACTTTACCCAAGTGCATGCCGTAAAGTGAATCCACTAAGCCCGATTTTGCCGGCTGTTCAAGGTAAGCGGGCAAGTAAAGATTAATCGGGTCAAGCTTTTTGGAGGTGTAGAGCAATTCCAACACGAACCCGCTGGCAAGGTCAAAATTATTTTCGTCTTTATGCGTATAGCGCAAGAGTTGATGGGCAACAATGCCGTATTTGCGTTTTCCTTGCGATTTCAAAATCTCTTCTTCGTCGCGCCAAATGCGGATAAGTTCCTCATTGGCGGCGCGCAAAATATCGTGATAGACCGACCGACCGTAACTCGGTGACGAGACAAACACGACGCGCGGCGGCTCTTGGAGGCTCGCTTGTGATTGCGCGAAAAATTCCGTCAGCGACGAAACCAACGCAAGCGACCCCGTGATTTCTTGATGCAAAAACTTCGACGCCAATTCCTCTGATGTATCGAGCACATAGGCGTTTTGGAAATTCTTTTCGCAACGCGGAAGCACAACGACGCTATCAATGGGCGTTTCTTTGAGAAGCGATTGAAAAAAGATGTTGCGCTTATCGGCGCTGAGCGCATCGAAGTGGCGAATGTCTAAATCGAGATGTTGGGCTTTGGCTTTTTCGTAAAAAGTCGGGTGCTGAAAAACGAGAATCACTTGTGCTTTGCTGGCAATCAAACGGCGGGCGTATTCAACGGCTTCCACAATTTGGTCGCCGGCAATGATGAGCGTTTTCTTTCCCCGACCGTCGGAAATGCGCAAACGCGGGCGCGACGTGAGCAAGGTCGCGCTCTCTTCGGGAATTTGCATGCCGTTGGTGACTTCAAAATTGTGTCCGCTGAACGCTTTGGATTCATCGCTGGCAAGAAAGACGATGGTATTGGCGACGTCGTCGGGTTTTGGAAAGGTTTTCGTGTAGCCGTGTTCAGTCTCGCGGTTCAAAATCATCGTGTTGAAAAAGTGCTCCGCCGTTGCGCCGCTGGGTTCGCCTTTGAGTTTATCCATTGCGGCGAAAACGGTGCGAATGCGCTCCGATTCAATCGGACCGGGATAAACTGTATTCAAGCGAATGGCTTTTTTAGACGCGCCGAGTTCGCGCGCCAAATGTTTTGAAAGCGCGTTCAGTGCCGATTTCGGAACGCTATATGCCGCACGTCCGAAGTATTCCGTGCGCGAAAAAATCGTCGAGACATTGATGATACTGCCGCCTTCCGACATCAACTCAAACGCTGTGCGCGTTACGAGCCAAGAAATTTCAACAATGTTATCAATCGCGTCGCCAACCGTTTCGGTATCGGTGAACCCTTCTTTTTGCAATGTCTCTAAATCCTCTTTGCAATAAGGCAGTTTTCCAAGAGATTGCTTCGGACCAGCAGTAGCGGCGTTGTTGACGAGCACGTCAATTCTTCCAAACTCCTTTTTCAACTGCTCAAAAGCCGCTTGAACTTCGCCGGCTTTTTTGCCGTCGAAGGCGATGGTATGAAGCGATTTGGTGCGTCCGTTTTTTTCTTGACCGAGTAAATCCTTGCGAAGTTTCTCCAATTTCTCCGCGTTGCGTCCTGAAATAATGCAGGTCGCGCCTTCTTCGAGAAACCGTTTGGTAATCACTTGACCGATGTTGCCTGCGCCGCCGGTAATCAAACAAATTTTTCCTGCAAGTCGACCCGCCGAATGTTCTTTATGCTCTACGGATTGCGCTTCATGCTTTTCTTTTGCCGCCATGGTTGGAAAGGTTGATAAATGAAGAGATGTTGGTTTGCTGAATTTGACGCGCGAAAGTTAGAGAATAAGAATCAAATTCGAAACGGAAATTCGTCCATCAAGAGTCAAAGCGTCAAGATTTTTCCGACACAATCAAGCCGGCAACCATCAAACCCGCGCCAATCCACGCCGCCGTGCTGAGCGATTCACCGAAGAAAAAGACCGCAAAGAGCGTCGAAACGACGGCTTCCATGATGAAGATAATCGCCGCACGCGAAGGCGTCGTATCTTTTTGATACCGCGTCTGCAAAATTGTCGTCAACACGGAGGCGAAAAGAGCAAGGTAAAGAATGACGATGACGAGATTCCACGAAAGATGAAGTTTGGGGATTTCCAACAAGAAGCTAAACGGCACGGAAACAAGTCCGCAGAAGAGCAGTTGAAGCAAGACGAGTTGCAAGAGACGCGCGCCGTCGCCGTTGAAATCCGATTGCGAAGTGAGCTTATCGAGTTCGACAAGGTAAAAGGCGTAGCACAAGCCGCACAGTAAGGTGAGCGCGTCTCCGATGTTGAAGTCGCTCACAAGCTCCGCGCCGTTCATCGTCAGCAAAAACAAGCCGCCGAAAACCATCGCCGATGCAATCCAAATGCCGAAGGGCGGCGTGCGCTTTTCCAAGAGGGATTGAAGTATCGGCGTGAAAATCACATAACTGCCCGTAATCAATCCCGACTTCGACGCCGTTGTGAAGTTCAAGCCGACGGTTTGAAACACAAAACCCGCGAAATACCAGCACAAGAGCGGCAAAGCGGAAAGCAACAGCGATTTCGGAATCGGAAACGACTTGCGGAAGAACATCACAAAGAGCACGCTGGCAACGCTGAATCGCACGGCAAGGTAGAGCAGAGGCGAAACATGTTCAAGTGCGACTTTGGTGGCGACGAAGGTGGTGCCCCAAATCGTCGCCGTCAAAAGCAAGAAGGATTCAGCAATGAGCCGCTTGGACAAAGCCGTCAAATTGAAGGTTGGGAAAAAGAGAACCAAGTCGGCGAAAGGCGTTCAACCGTGCAACGCTGAACTGCGCCTAACTTGGTTCTGAAATTGAGAAAAGAAAGTCGCGCTTACTTTGAGGCAAGCAACTTTTCGAGTTCGCGCGTGCCGTTCTTGGAGAGGTTCTTAATGGCGCGTGCGGAAAGGCGGACGCGCACCCAACGCTTTTCGCCTTCAAGCCAGATGCGCTTTTCTTGCAGATTCGGCTCAAAGCGCGTTCTTCGGTGGTTATTGGCGTGTGAAACCGTGTTTCCGTATTGGTGCTTTTTGCCCGTCAAGATGCAAACTTTTGACATCGCTGTATCAAGTTGAACGTTTCAGAATTTGGAAGTTTCAAAATTTTGAGCGGCGAATATAGCGCAAATTCACTTGCGAAAAAAATTAAATCGTGCTTTGAATGATTTGATAAAACTCATCGACCTTCAAGCTTGCGCCGCCGACGAGCGCGCCGTCGATGTTGGGCATTTGAAACAACTCTTTGGCGTTTGAGCCTTTGACGCTTCCGCCGTATTGAATGATAAGACGCTCCGCAACGCCGCTGGAATAAAGCGAGCCAATCAATCCGCGAATAAATTGATGCACGGCTTCGGCTTGTTCGGGCGTAGCGGTTTTGCCCGTGCCGATTGCCCAAACCGGCTCGTAGGCAATCGTCAGACTTGCCATCTCCGATTCAGAAACGCCGCTTAATGCGCCGCGTGTTTGCGTTTCAACGACTTTTTCCGTAACGCCCGCTTCTCGTTCCGCAAGCGTTTCGCCGACGCACAAAATGACTTGAAGTCCTTCGGATAAAACTTTCCGAACTTTCTTGTTTATCGCATCGTCCGTTTCGCCGAAGAATTGTCGGCGTTCCGAGTGCCCTAAAATCACATAATCGCACGCAACGGCTTTGAGCATGGAGGCGGAAATTTCGCCTGTGAATGCGCCCTCATCTTCGAAGTGGCAATTTTGCGCGGCAAGTTTTATGGAAGACTTTTTAATGACTTCGCGCACGGAGTCGAGCGCGATGAAGGTCGGCGCAATCGCAACCATGCACGGCGGCTCTTGTGAGCCGATTTTCCGAACCAGTTCAGAGGCGAGCGTAATTGAACCGGAGACGGTTTTGTTCATTTTCCAATTCCCTGCAACGAATTTTTTTCGCATGTGAAAAGTTGAGTTAGATTGGCGAAAGCGTTCCAAAATACAACGCCTTGTGTTGAAGAAAAATTAAATCTAACGAAACTGCAAGACGATGCAACCTGAATACCGCCGCGACTTTGAGCGTCTTTATGAATCGTTGAGAAAACCGCTCCTTGCATTCATCATTCAAAAAACGGGCGACGAAACAAAAGCGGAAGACATTTTGCACGATGTGTTTCTCAAAGCGCAAGAGCAACTTGGCTTGCTCAACGATGCAACGAAAATTGAAAGTTGGATTTACAGCATAACCCGAAACGCGATTGCCGACGACTATCGCAATAGAAAGCCGCTGAGCCGATTGGAACTTGAAATCGATATCGAGGAGCGGTCGCAGGAAACGGTCGTTGAGCAACTATCAGGCTCGGTTCGCGCGTTCATTGAGATGCTTCCAGAGCCATATAAAACGGCGTTGATGCTTTCCGACATTGAAAATATGCCGCAACAAGAAATCGCCAAACGACTCGGCTTGTCGCTTTCGGGCGCGAAGTCGCGCATTCAGCGGGCACGTAATAAACTCAAATCGCTTTACTTGGC
>JBDNCJ010000057.1:0-20277 GCA_046719715.1 Chloroherpetonaceae bacterium
GAAGTAATGAATAATGAGCAGTGAAGAATGAGTAACGAAAGTCGCTTTCAAATTATTCATTCCTCGTTAGTCATTGCTCATTAAAAAGTTTTTTTTCTCGCTGGCTATTGTTCTTTGTTTCTCTTAGGTGAAGCGTCTCGTCCAAAACGGCGGGACGCTTTTTTATTTCGTTGTATCCGATGGTAATGGTTTGATGCGATACAGCACGGCAGGCGGATTCGCGAGCGTCATGATGGGTTCTAATTCGGGCGGTGGCTCTTTAGCGTTGAACAGAAACCGAAATTGCGGGCGAAGATTTGCCTCAAAGTAGCTGTAAAAGAGATATGTTGCGCCGAGTTTGCGCGCTTCGGCGATGAGTTCGTCGTAGGTTTCCGCCATTGGAAATCCTCCCATGTTCAGATTCAAGTAGTAAGCAATGTGCGGTTTGCGTGTGATGATAATTTCTTTGTAGTGTGTATTGGGATTGCGTCCTGTAATCGCGAAAAATTTTTCACGCAGCGCGAGCATTTCCTGCGGACCGGAGTCAATATTCTTACGATGGAATTGCACGCTTTGAAAGAGCATAATGGCAAGTGCAATCGGGAGTGCGTAATGCGCAACTTTTGGAACGGCTTCCCACTTGAAGAAAAGCACGGCGAGCACGGCGTAGGGCGCAATTAAATTGAGCGAAAAGCGCGCGCCATAAAACGTGAGCAACAAAACGCCGAAGTTCAAAACGGCGAAAATGAAGTAAGCCACTTGAACGCGCGTAAGGTTGCGTTGAACCAGTATTGCTACAATTCCACCAATCACAAAAACGCCCAAAAACCATGACATCAGTTCGCCCATATCGCCAATGAAGTGCGCGGGAATGTTGGCGAGCGTGTTGGCGATGAACTTGACGGGGTCAGCAAGAATCACATCACCGAGCGAGGTGAACGATTGCGATTTGCCGTACCAAAACGTGTCCCAATTCGTCTCGCGCCCGAATAAATCTTTGGCGATGTTGAGATAATTCAAACTGTAAAAAAATTTGCCTTTTTCTTGTAAGGTGTAGAATCCATATGGCGCGTAGAGCGCGAAAACGACTGCGATAATCGTAAGCGCATAGAGAACTTGCACTTTGAGCGATTGCTTTGAGGGATTGAAGAGAAAGAGCGCGAGCAAAAATCCAACGATTAAGAAGAGCGAATTTTGCCGCGTGAGCAACGCCACACCCGAAGCGAGACTTGCCACAAGAAGCCACCGCCAGCCGTCAATGCTCAGTGCTTTCAAAAAGGCATACACGGCAAGCGTGGCGACGAGGTTGAAAAACATATCTGTTCCCGCCGAGTAGCTGTATTGAATGAAGATGCTATTCGTGGCGAGTATCAACAGCACAACGAGGGCTTCGATTTTTCCGAAAAATTCTAACACCAGTCGGTGCGTCAGAAACAGCGTTGCACCAGCGCAGAAAATTCCGAAAATGACACCTGCGGCAAAGAAGTCTTGAATGATGAACGCAACACATGCCAAGACAAGCGCATACATCGGACCGCGAAAGCCATCAATCGGAAATGCGCCGCCCTCACCTTTGAGAATGGCTTGAATGGTGCGTGCATCGGGGGCGTAATTCCAAAAGAAATCCGTCTCGACGCCGTAGTCGCCGACGCGGTGATACACATGCGCCGCCCAGAGCAACACAACCGTGTAAGTTGCCGACAGCGCAAGGGCAATACGCCAATCGCCTGCGCGCTCAATCAATGCGTCGGAAAAAAGAAACGACGAGCGTTCGTGCTTTTGAGCACTCTTGTTGGATTTTTTTTGAGTTTTTGCTGTTGTCGCCACGAGAAATAATAAATTGAGTGTGAGTCGCAAAGGTAAGAAAAAACCTTTTTCGACATGTTTCGTGAATCCCTCTTAAAAACACTATTTTACGCTTGCTTTGATGCAACCAAACCATGATGATTATGCAAAAATTGAACCTCAACCTTTCCGAATCGCTCACCCAAGAGCAACAAGTAGAAGCCTATTTTGATACGGTGAACCAAAAGCTCGTCGTTGCGCTTGCCGTCAATCCCAAGTTTTTTGAAGAACTCAAAGCGCAAGTGGGCGAATTGATTCAATCCAATCCTGACGCGCTTTTTGCCGACAACGCCCGCGCGCTCACGCTTGACGGGATTCAACTGTTCATCAAAGACATGCGCGACGATTTCAAAATCATCAACTCTGAAGAAGAGTTTAAAATTGTCGTCAAGGAAGAGCGTTAAGCGATTCTTCTATCGTTGGAACTGAAAAGGGCAAACGCGCATAAAGGTTTGTAGAATTCAAACTCACGTCCTTCGGGCGAGGCACAGCCGAAGGCACGTCGTCAGATGAGACACCTTCAATCAAGTTTGGATTGATATGCCCATGTGCGGCGATTTTTCTGCCTAACGCTTCTCGAGAAAGCCGCTCTGCACCGCCCGCGTGAAACAGCCCCGTCGTCTCTGAAAGCGTGCCGACTGCAAATTCGGCAATGATTCGCGCCAAGACATCGGCGAAAATCGGCGTGCGAAATTCATCGACGAAGAGTTTGACCTGTTTCCCTGCCTGAAATTCTCTCAACAGCCGTTCATTCACACTGCGCGTGCCGCGCGGCGAAACGCCCATCAAGAGCGGACTCCGCAGAATCACATAATTTCCAACAAGATTTTTCACAAGCAATTCTGCTTCAAGTTTTGTTTCTGCATAGTAACTCATCGGGTTTGGGGTATCGTCCTCATCATAATTTCCCTTTGTGCCATCAAAGACTAAATCAGTTGAAATAAAGATGAACCGTGCGCCGAACGTCTCGGCAAGCGTAGCAAGGGTCTTTGTCGCTCTGACATTCAAGGCGTAAGCGTCTTTGCGATTCCATTCACAAAACGCAGTTTCAGTATGTGCGGCAGTGTGAATAATCGTGTTGGGTTGAAGCGTTGAAATGATATTCCACACGCTGGTCTCGTCGGTCAGGTCAAGCGTGAAGGCGTCATGTCCGTTAGAGAAGGTTTGGGGAATTGTGAAAGAACTATCGTGATAGGTTGCGAAGCATTGAACATGAGCGTAGCGCGTTAATTGTGCAAAGCAATTTCCCCCAAGCAAGCCGCTCGCACCCGTTAATAGGAGTTTCATGAATTAGAGTTCTTTAAGCAAGGCGTGTGCGGCGCGAATCCCTGAAATTGCCGCACCCTCGACGCGCGGCGCAACGAAGCCATCACCAATCAACATAAGCGGTGCAGGTGAATCAATCCTCACAAACGGTTTATCTAACACTGATTTCGCAAAACTATATCGCCATCGATGCACTTGCGAGAGTTTCACTGGAACTTTAATCCACCCTTTGAGAGGCTCAAGCATAGCGTCGACGATTTCGACATCAGGTGTCTGCCAATGCTCTGCGCTGAACATCGGTCCTGCGTGAATGGTGAGAGTTGGAAGTGATGAAATACCTTTGCGCAAGTTATCGCATGCCCATGCAATCGGCTCGCCTCGAAACCAAATTCCGCAATACGGAAGTACAGGTTCAATGCCTTCAAACAGAAGCATCGTGGCAATGCACGGGTGATAATCAATGGAGCCCAGTTCGGTTTCAACCTCATGCTCAATACGAATATCGGACTTGGTGATGAGTTCAAGCGATTGAGGCACGGGTTGAGAGAGCACGACGGCGTCTGCCTTAAAGGTTCGCCCTTTGTCGGTTTCTACAATCCAATGCTGGTTGAAAGTTAGTTTATCGACACGTTCCGAGAATTTCACTTGGAGACCATCTGCAAGATATTTTGTGATGGCGTTCATGCCGGTTGTGCCGATGTAGCGCGGCTCGTCGCTCAATGCGGGTTCGCCGTTTTCACGAATGAGTTTTTCATCGAGCGGTTTAATGATGCCCAGCGCAAGCCATCGCTCGACATACTTTGCGAAATCGCTATCGCTGATGGTGAAGTATTGCGCGCCATGGTCGAAGTAGGCGGAAACATCATCGAGGTCGATGCGTCGCGTTGACATTCTGCCGCCTGCGCCGCGTCCTTTATCGACGACAAGGACATCAACGCCGTTTTCTTTTAAAACCGTTGCGGCTAATAAGCCCGAAATGCCCGCGCCGACCACCAGCACGGACTTTCTTCGCGCATTTGCTAATTCCATGATTTAATTCGAAAGTTCAAGTAGCGTAAGAGAGAGCGTTCATCGCGCCGCTTCTTCATAAACTTGCGTTTGGCTCTTCACTCGAATCGGATTGGAAAAAATCCATGCTTTTTGATTGAGATAACACTCGACGCGATAAACGCCCGATTCGCGTGTTTCTACATCGAGCCGTTTGCCGTCACGCTCGGCGATACAGTTACCATTGTGCAAAAGCCGAATCGCAGACGCTTTGGGCGTCTCAATGTGGAAACCTATCGGACTATCCCCAAGAAGGCTGTCGCCCATCTCAACCGTCGCGCCCGATTGCGTCGCCCAAAATCGGAAGCCTTTGGCAGAGCCGAGATAGGAATTCGAGATGAATGAATGTCCTTCGCGCAGAGCGTCGTAAACTTTTAGGCGTTCTGATTCAATCGGCTGTGTAACATCAATCGGCTCTTCAAGCAAGACGTGCATGTGAATAGAGCGGAAGCAAACTTTATATGGAAAAATTTTGAGCGTCAGCCCAAGCATGTTGATTTTATGCGCGTGTGCATCGACGCCGCCCGTTGCAATCACTTTTCGCTCGGCATTGGCTTTATCCCAAAGTTCAAGCGTTTTGCGCGGCGGTGCAACGATAGAGGCAAGCGGATGAAACGCACGGCGAAATCGATTTTCGGGCTTCAGCCCTTCCATCCACTCCGACATTTGATTCCAAATCTCGATGCCGTCAAAGTTCGCCCGCCACTCCGTCCAAGGAAAGGGCGGATACTTTTCAAAGGCTTCGCGCTGTTCGTGCGGGTGTGCAATTACGCCAAAGCCGCCGACTTCACGCACGGCATCAACATATTCCGATGCATGCTTTCGCTTGTGGACGGTCTTTGAGACGCCCAGCGCGAGATAATGATTTTGGTCGTAAAGGTCGTTGGCTTCGTAGGAAATCAGGCACATGGTCGCGTGCCCATCTGCATTGAAGTAATAGCCTTCGTAGCCGTCGGCGCGCGATTTGAGCGTATTATGGTCGGTGATGATGGCGAAGTCAAGCCCGAGTTCGGTCGCCGCTTGCATGATTTCTTCAATCGTGCCACTTCCATCTGAATAAATGGAGTGAATGTGAACCACACCTTCGTATTCGTGTGCTCGCATGATGCTTTTTTGCTCTGTTCTGTTTTGTTCGTCGTGCTCTTGTTGGAAAATATACAAAAGCAAGTAGAATCAATACGTTGTAAGTGAAAGCAGAAGCACTGCCAATGCGATGCCGAGCAAATCGGCGACAAGGTCTTTGAGGCTAAAGATGTTGTTGGGGTTAAGGTCATCAATCACTTCTTTGGCAAAGCCAATCAGCAACGCTGAACCAACGGCACTGATGCTCGAGGCGGCACGGTCGAACTTCAGCACTTCCTTTGAGCCGACTTTCCCCAATACGACCAGCAAGAACGACGCGCCAAAGTGCTTGACCTTATCCGACCCAAGCCACTCATCTGCTTCGTAAAGCCATTCTTTTGAAAGCCCAGCCTTACTAAGTGCATGCCGCCGTTGTAACGAATCTAACAACGGCAGGAGCGACTGGCGATACTGCGCATGAAGCGGCTCTTGGACTAAACTGAATCCAACAAGTATGCTTACAAGCAAGACGATGTGTTTCATGTGCGTTACATGGCTTTAATTTCTTCCACCCACTTGCGAAGCGTTTGAATGTGAGGAGGATTTGCACGGACTAATGCTTTGAAAAAACGCCAAACTGCCTCGTCGTGCTCAACCAAATTCGTTTTGAATCGTCTGCCTAATTCCTTCGAGTTGCTTGGTAGGTTGTAATCTGCGAGACGAATTTTTGCTTGCGCGGCAGCGTCAATAGACCATTGTTCAAGGGCTTTTGGGCGAAGCACAATGAGAAAGTGAATTTTGTTCTCTGGGTGTGATTTGCACTGCAAATACGGGAGCGAATATCCCTCGCGTTCTACAAACGATTGCAAGAATGGTGATTTCGTTTTCACAGTGAGTTTGTCTTCGTCAATCAAGGCAACGACTTTCACACTTCGGTATTTGTCCAGCATGGTTTCTGCAAGTTTGAACTTGCCTTTTTGATTGATGACTTCTTCATCTGAAAACTGTAGCGCGAGCATCAATAATCTATCCGCATAACCTTCTACTAAAATGCGCATCATCAAGTCATTTCAGCGTCTTTTTTCATCGCTCGGCGAAGATTGAAAAAAATATCAATGCCGTAATCAATAATTTCGCCGTAGCCTTCTTCGGAAACAGGGTGCACAACGGTCTGATAGTGCTCATAATCCACAACGAATACGGCAACGTCTTCCTTCGGTGCTTCCTCCAAAATCGTGTTGAAGAGATATGGGCTGTGTGTGGCGATGAAAAATTGATTGTCGCGGCTGTTTGCAATTTCAACGGCGAGGTGCTGAATGTAGGGCGGGAACGAATGTGTTTCCGGCTCTTCAAAAATCAAGACGCTTTCGGAATTGGTTTTGACGGCGGCTAAATAGAAAATCATGCGCTGAAGCGTATCGGCGACGAGTGTATATGGCAGTTGAAAGACGCGATGCCCGATTTTCTTCTGCGTGAGCAATGTGTCGGTTTCTTGATTAAGCACAAGCGAAAGACCATATTGCTCAAAGAGCATGGCGACTTCCTCAAACAAAGTCGGGGTCGTTTCCAAGACGTAATACAAGTTTTGCCCAAACGGAACTTGAAGCGTTGAGCCGCTTTTTCCACTTCTGGAAGCATCAATTTTCCGAAATGTGTATTTCTTACAGCGAGTGATGGAAAAATCCTGACGGACGATAATTGAATCGCCATCTTGCAAACGGTTCTGAATGGGTTCGTAAGGACGGGGCAAACTTGTAATCGGGCTTGGAGGCGGTGTATGTTTTTGATGAAATGTCAGGTGATAGTCCAAAGCGTTGCCGCCTTCGTAAGAGAAGGTTGCGGTATAATCATCGGATTGAACTTTGAGGTTCACTTGAACCCTTTGGCGCACATTGCCATCATAGAACAAATGCCGAAGTTTCTCGAATCGGACGAAATCTCTCAGGTCGCTCTGCGACAAATTGGAAAAGAGCGAGAGTGCCTCCAAGATGTTCGACTTTCCCGTATTGGGTTTGCCGACGAACAAGTTGATGCGCTTCGGCTTCAACTTCAATGCTTTGATGGATTTGAAGTTCTCAATCGTAAGTTCGTCAATCATCGACTTTGACATGGCTCGGTTTGGTTAAGTTTGAGTTGAAGATAATTCGATTTGTGCAATTATGTCGCTATCTTCCTTCTACTTCTCACAACTTAGAAACGATGAACGACCAACCTCAAACAAACGACGTTCCTAACGGCGATTATCTTCGTGGCTTAACGGAGGAACAGTGCAAAGCGGCAACGCATCTGTATGGCGGGTTGCTGGTGCTTGCCCCCGTTGGCACAGGTAAAACAGAGGTCATGGCGCGGCGTGCCGCACACGCCATTGCCAAGGGTATTTCTGCTGATAAAATGCTCTGCCTTTCCTTCACGAATCGGGCGGCGGGCGAAATGAAGTCGCGCATTCAAAAACTGCTCGGCGAATTCGGCATGGCTGACCATGCTCGTGCGCTTACCGTTTGTACGTTTCATAGCCTTTGCACGCGCATCTTGCGCCGCGAAGCCGACGCGGCAGGCATTTCGCCGGATTTTTCCATCTACGACGAGGAAGATTCTATCGGAATTGTAACGACATTGCGCGCACAGTTCAGCCTTAAAGTCGACCCCAAAGCAACGCGCAAACTTGACCGCGCCCTTCACAACTTCATCGCACAAGCCAAAATTGAGCCTTATCAAACCAAATCGCCCGAACCGCTGGAAAAAATTTTCTATCGCTATCTCAACACGTCCGCCATAAAAGAAGGCGGCATTGATTTACGACAAAATTTTTTCTTATCGGAATTTCTCAACGGCTACAACGCCGTGCTTCGCGACAGCAACGCGCTGGACTTTACCGATTTACAAACAACCCTCATCGACCTGTTCAGAGCCAATCACGATGCGCTTGCACGTTGGCAAGCGGCTTACGATTGGATTCAAGTAGATGAAGTTCAAGATACTTCCGTCGCCGAATACTGGATTCTCTCTCTCTTGGCAAGCACGCACAAAAATTTGGCGTTTTTCGGCGACACCCACCAAACCATTTTCGAGTGGCGCGATTCTAAGCCCGCCGCCATCCTTCCGCGATTTGAAGCGGACTTTGCGCCCGTCAGCAAAGTCGGCTTTCGCGACCATCATCGCTCCACGCCGAACTTGCTCGAAGCCGCGCTTTCGCTCTTCGATGCCAACGTCGCGCAGCTCCTCAACGACATTTCCGATTACGAAATCAAACGACGCGGTGAAAAGGTCAAGGTGCATGAGGCGCAGTCGCCCGCCGACGAAGCCTTTTGGATTGCCTCTGAAATCCGCAACCTGCACGAACAAGAGCATTTGCCGTATCACGACGTCGCAATCATCACGCGCCGGCACGACCTCAACGAAAAAATCGCCGGTCATTTGCGCTTCTGCGGCGTGCCGATTTACCTTGTCGAAGATTCCAAGTTTTTTCAACGGGCGGAAATCAAAGACGCCCTTGCCTATCTGCGGTTGCTGGTGAACCCTTTGGATATCCAAGCCTTTCGCCGCGCCGTGCTCGCCGTTCCGAGCGAACTTTCCTCATCACTGCTTGATGAAATTTCCATGACGACACGCGAAAGCGGATTGCGCCTCTACGATTTTCTCAATCCACTTGCAGAGAAGGGCGACATATTCAACCCGTTGCTCGAGGCTTACGAGCGCGACGCCTTAATTGCCATCGATACGGAATCAACGGGATTAAACGTGTATCAAGACGACGTGATCGAAGTGGCGGCGGTCAAATTCGGACGGTCGGGCAAAGTGGCGGAGTTTCATCGATACATCAAGCCGACCAAACCCGTCGGCGACTCCGAGCGCGTGCACGGACTGTCAGACGCATACTTGCAGGAACACGGACGCGAGGCGAAAATCGTCTTCGGCGCGTTTTTGGATTTCATCGACCGCTCCGTTCTCGTCGGGCACAACATACGCTTCGATGTCGAATTGCTGAAAGCAAATTTGCGCCGCCATGAACTTGACCTCGTAGACTTCATCGCGTTTGATACGCTCGACCTCTCGCGGCGCTACGCCAAACTGCGCGACTACAAACTGCTCACCCTTTGCCGACATTTCGGTATTTCCCTTCCAACGCACCGCGCCTTTGATGACGCGCTTGCCGTTACAGAACTCGTGAAAACCCTTCTTCCAAAACTCACGGAGGGTGCCTCGCTTCGAGCGCAACATCTCTTTGAATACGGCGCGTATTTCAAACCTTTCGCCGCTCGCTTTGAGCAGTGGCGGAAGAAATTGGACGACGCCCGCCCACAGGTTATTTTAGAGCGCGTGCTCGAAGAGAGCGGATTGCGCGAGTACTGGCACAAACAAAAAGACGGCAACGAGCGGCTCGTGCATTTGAGCGACCTTTCCCAACGCTTCTCGCTCTCAGAGCTCGACCGCAAAGTCAACCCCCGAGAATCGTTGCAATTCTTGCTCGAACAATCGTCGCTCGGATTCGGCGGATTGAAAATCGATGAGGAAAAAGTCCCGATTATCACTGCCCACCAAGCCAAAGGATTGGAGTTCGCGGCGGTCTTCGTTGCAGGCGCAACCGACAACGAGTTTCCCCATTGGCTTATCAAAGACGAAAAGGGCGTTGAACAAGAACGAAAACTTTTGTATGTTGCAATCACGAGAGCAAAAAAGCATCTCTACATTTCCTTCTTCACTCGAGACGAAAAAGATTTTAAGCAAAAGCCGTCTCGTTTTATACAGCAAATTCCATCTAAACTTTTAGCGTGGAGTTGAATTGTATCTCGCCTGCGACCAGCACAACGACAGTCGGCTGATAGAACCTTTTATCAACTCAATGTGTGTGCTTATATAATTTCTTCTTGGTATGAATCAATCAAACATCGTCGATTACACGTTGTATCTTGCCGTGTTTTTTCTCCTCATCGCGCTTTTGGCTTCATTCAAGCAGCTTTGGTCACTCGCTTGGAAAAGCACCATCGGCAGAATGACTCGGCTCGTCATTCGCCCGACAACCGAAAACGCATCAGGAAAAACGAAATATCAAGTTGAGCTTCAGTATGAGTTTGAAGTCGATGGTAAAATAGAAACCGGCTCGTCCTATGTCAACGGCGAGACGACCCACTTCGTTGAAAGTGAAGCGGAAGCCAAACGATTTGCCGTCGATTACGCGCCCGATTCCCGCGTGGTCGTTTATTACAACCCGCTTCTCTACACGGATAATGCACTGAAACGCGGAAAGTTGTTGAGTAGAGCCTCTTGGGTGTTTTTGGTGTTGAGTGCGTTTGGGTTTTACGGCTATTATATTCTGTGGCAAAAGGATAACAGCCCAGAAGCCGTCAAGGTCTATCGGTCAACGGTCAATTACTCGATTGAAGTCGCCAGTCGCAAGCGCGAGCGTGCTTACCAAATTGACCAGTCTTGGCGCACGCTGCAAACCATTCCGAGGGAATTAGAGATATTTCCCAACCTTGAAGTCTTGAATTTGAGCAACAACTCGATTTCCGAAATTCCTAAAGGATTTAAGTTTCCGGGATCGTTATTGCGGCTCAATTTGTCGCAAAATAAATTTACGCGCATTCCGTCAGGTCTGGAAAATCACCCGTCGCTCTATCACCTTGACCTTTCAAACAATCAAATTGAATCCGACAGTGGCGCCATGCTTCCGCGTTCGCTTGGTTCGCTGGATTTAAGCAACAACAAACTCAAAACATTGAGCGAATACTTGGTGCGTAGCCCTCACTTAGACACGATTTACGCCCGCAACAATCAAATTGAATTTCTGCCCGACCGTCTTTACTACGACTCATACTACGACAAAGAGCCGCCCGCGCTCAAAGTGCTCGACCTTCGCGGCAACCCGATTCCGCCCAAAGAGCATAAGCGAATCCTTTCTCAAATGCCGCAGGTGCTTGTCGTGATGGACGACCTGCCCGAAGAGCCTGAACCCGTCCAGCCTCAACAAAAAGCACAAAACAAGCCGAAGAGAGTCATACCCAAACGCTGGGGCTTGTAAGGGGGCTTCCGCTCGGTGCGCTTCAACCGCGCCGCAACGCATCTGCGACGCCCCGTTACCTTGTTTTTCAGGTTTTTTTTCTTTACTATTGCCGTCCATTTTTCGGAGACGGCGTCGCTTTTCCGAAGATTCACGCATAGATTCTGAACGCAAAGAATCAATCTTAATCCTTGATTTTAATCCTATAAATCATAAAACCTTAACGGGAGGAATAAACCCAAATGAAACGTTTGTTCTCTTTTCTTGCCAGAGCGGCTGTGGTTGCGACGATTGCGCTTGGTCCGATTTTAATGAGCGCGTGCGGCAGTGCGCGCGACCCGCTCGTTGCCGAAATGAAGCAGGGCGAGTGGCGCGAGACGATTTCGCTCACCGAATTTGAGCAACGATACACCGAAAACAACCGCACGATTGAATCGGCAAAGCAAGATTCCTTTGCGCAATACAAAGAGTTTTTGGAGCGTTACATCGATTTTCGATTGAAAGTCAAAGACGCGCGCGACTTGGGCTTGGATAAATCGCCCGAAGTTCAAAACGAATTGGAACAATATCGCCTCTCGATGGCACCGGCATACCTCACCGAAAAAGCCGTAATGGAGGAAGCCATACGCGCACTCTACAACCGCCGTCAAGAGGAAATCAACGCCTCGCACTTACTCATTCGCGCCGCGTTCAACGGCAAAGCGGAGGATACGCTCGCCGCTTACAAAAAAATTATGGACATCAAAAATGAGATTCTCTCCAAGAAAATCACGTTTGATTCCGCCGCCGTCAAATACTCCGAAGACCCCAGCGCACAGCAAAATCGCGGCAACCTCAATTACTTCACCGCTGGCATGATGGTGCATCAATTTGAGGACGCATGCTACGAGGCGAAGAAAGGTGATTTGGTTGGACCTGTGCGCACCCGCTTCGGCTACCATTTGATTGAAGTCAAAGACCGACGACCGAGAGAACAAATTTTTGTTTCCCACATCATGGCGTTCTGCACGCCCGAATCTTCGCCCGACGACACGCTCAACGCCTACAATAAAATCCTCGCCGCTCAAACCCAACTGATGAATGGCGAACCCTTTGCGGACGTCGCGCGCAATGTTTCCGACGACCGACAAAGCGGCGCAAATGGCGGCGACTTAGGCCCCATCGGCAAAGGTCAAATTCCCGCCCCCGAATTTGAAGAAGCGGCTTTCGCCTTGAAAAAGAAAGGCGATATTTCACCGATTGTGCGCACCCGCTTCGGATACCATTTGATTCAACTGACGCACAAAGGCTACAAATCGCTTGATGAAGACCGAGAAGCCCTCAAAACGCTTCTCAAGCGTAATCCCGAAAAAATGAACGCCGAAGATGAAAAGCTCATCGCACGATTGAAGAAAGACTATCTTTATACCGAAACCCTTTCCAACGCGCACGTGCTTGCCTCAAAAGCCGTAGCAGGTGAGACCTTTTCACAACTCGATAGTTTGATGATTTCCCCTGCCGAAAAATCCGCCGTCGTGTTCGCTTTCGCGTCTCAGAAATTCACGCTGGATAGTTTAATCGCATACATCAAAGAAAACAACATCGGCGTGCCGATTACCAAAGAAAGCATAACCGACCAAGTCAATGCCTACGCCAAGCAAGCCTTGAAGAATTACGAAATCTCGCAGTTGGAATCGCGCTCGCCTGAATTTGCGCGCCTGATGAACGACTACCGCGACGGCATTTTGCTTTTCAGCGTTTCAGAGAAAAAAGTTTGGTCGCCTGCCTTACCGAACGATACGGTTGCGCTACCTTACTATGAAGCCCATCGCGAACGCTATCAATTCGGGGAGCGCGTCGCGATTTCTCAAATCGTGGTCAGCAATAAGGACCTTGCCGATAAACTTTACACCGAAATCACACAAGGAAAGCGTACGCTCGATGTCGTTACCGCGCAAGACGTCAAAAAGCAAACGGCGGAGTTGAAAAAGCAACTTGCACGCCTCAAGCGCAAAGACAAGAATTATGAGAAAGACCGTAGCGACCTTCAAGCGAGAATCGCCGCACTCAAAGTCGACGACAAAGTGCGCACGTTTGAAACCCTTTCGCAACGCTACGGTCAACGGTTCGCTGAGGAGGACACGTTGAAAATCGGCTTCGTCGGCATGTTCCAAAAAGGGGAGAGCAAGTCGGCTGATGCAGTGTTTAATCAACCGAAAGGATTTGTCAATCCGCCGACGCAAATCGACGGTGCTTTCGTCGTCATTCGTGTTGACGGCAAAGAAGCCCCGCGTCCGAAAACGTTTGAAGAAGCGCGTCCCGAAGTGTATTCGCAGTATCAAGAAGAAACGTCCAAGCGATTGGAATCGCAATGGAATGCCTCGCTTCGCGCAAAGACGGAAATTAAGATAGATGATGAAACGCTCTCGAAAGCATTTCGATTTATTGAGCCGCAGACGAATGCGCCTGCAAACCCCAATGCAACGGCGACTCTTGACGTCAAAAATTAAGCGTGCATCACGGTTGACGTTCATCACGCGCCATTTTTCACAGATTTGTTTTTCACAGATTTGTTCAATCGCGGCAAGTGCAAAGCGAGGTCTTTGGCTTGCCGTGTTTTTTTGCGTGGGATGCGCGCCCGCCGATATGAGCGAAAAAGAAACGCCGCTTCTCAAAATCGGCGAGAGTGTGCTCTTACCGAGCGAACTTGCCCGCCATATCCAGCAGAGCGCACCGAGCGATAGTGCGACCCAAGCCGCACTCTTCCTCGAAGATTGGCGGCGTGCCGCGTCGCTTTACGAGCAAGCCCTTCAAGTCGGCGAAAATAACGACGAAGAAACCCAACGCCTTGTTGAAAAATCGCGCCGACGCATCATCGCCGAGCGATTCGTAGAGCGCAAACTCCAAGAGGCTTTGAAAGAAGGACGCTTTCGTGTCGACTCCACCGAAGTCAAAACATACTACGAGCAGATGAATTCGGCATTGGTATTTCACGACGCGATGTTCAAACTCCTTCGCATCTATACGATTAACGCCGATACCGCCCTCCGCCTACGTCAAGCTCTCGTCGCTCGTGTCAATGCCGACTCTCTTTTTAACCTTGTGATGTTGCGCACGCCGGAAACGGCAGAACTCAATCAACTCGCCTTTGAAAGCGCAACCCAATTCAAAACTTTGCCACAACTTCATTTGGAATCTGAAAATTTGCATGCGATTCTTGAACGCATGAAACCAAACGACGTCTCCCCCGTCTTGAAACTTTCCGACTCACTCTTTGTGGTCATGCGCTTGGAAGAAAGCGTCGCGCCACGACAACCAAAAACATTCGCGCAAGCCTTCCCTGAAATTTTAGAACGCTTGCGTATCATAAAGCAAAAACGCTTTGTCGATAGTTTAGCATCGCGATTGAAAAACTCACTATGACATGATACACCGCATTGCCTTTCTCGTGCTTCTTTTTTGCGCACTGCCACTGAAAGCCCAAGTGCTCGATGGTGTCGCCGCCGTCGTTGGCGACGAGATTATTTTGAAATCGGAAATCGATGAGCAGTTGAAATTCGTCGCTTATCAAAATCGGATTCCGCCCGACGATGAACGCTTGCCGATGATGTGGCGGCAGATACTCGAAGAAGCCATCAATCTCAAAGTACTTTTCACGAAAGCCAAAATTGATAGCATCTCCGTTCCGAATGAAGAAGTCGATGGGCAGGTTGAGCGGCGCATGGAGTTTATCAAACAGCGTATCGGAAGCGACGAAGCCATCAGCGAATACTTCGGAAAATCCATTCCGCAACTGCGTGCCGATATGCGCGAAGAAATTCGCGCCGGGTTGATGGTTGAGCAACTGCGCCGCAAAAAATTCAGTGGACTTTCCATTTCCAACGAAGATGTGCAAAAATTCTACGTCGCCTTTCAAGATTCGCTCCCTGAATTGCCCGCCGAATTCGAAGCCGCCTTCATCGCCATTCGCCCGAAAGTCGATTCACTCGCTAAAAAAGTTTCTTATGAAAAAATTCTCGACATTCAACGCAAGTTGAAAGAAGGCGCTGATTTCGCCGAACTCGCCAAAGCCTATTCCGAAGACGGCTCGGCACAAAACGGCGGCGATTTAGGCTTCGCAAAGCGTGGTGAATTTGTTAAACCGTTTGAGGAAGCGGCTTTCTCGCTCAGAGAAGGACAAATTTCCAAAATTGTGGAGACCATTTTCGGCTACCACATCATTCAGTTGCTTGAACGACGCGGCGAATCCGTCCACACACGGCATATTCTCATTAAATTCGATAGAAGCAATCTGAACGCAGAAACCGCCATTGCACAACTCAACGCCATTCGCGAGCGCGTGCAAACGGGAAAATCAAGTTTTGGATTGGAAGCGCGACTGTTCTCCGAAGATGAAGAATCCGCTCAACAAGGGGGCGACATCATTTCGCCGCAGACCGGCTCGAATCGCGTTGCTTTCGATGAAATCAAGGGAGACGCCGACCTCAAACGCCTGCTTGAGACGCTCAACATCGGGGAAATTTCAGAGCCGCAACGCTATCAAGTTTCGGGCGGAGAATTCGCCTATCGTATTGTTTGGCTCAAATATCGCGCTGAAGCCCACAAAATGAACTTAAAGCAAGACTATGCGCGCATTCGCAATCTTGCCTTGCAGAAACGACAGAACGAAATCTATCAAGACTGGATTGCTGAACTTCGCAAGCAAGTGTATTGGAGAGTGGCTCGCTAACCCAGTTCCAGTCCCCCGACCTCAAACGGCGACTTTTTCATGCACTTTGAAATCCACACAAAGCCATTGACCTTCAAAATAGGCTTCGTCGGATTTCATTCCAGCAAGAAAGACGGGAAGCGTAATGGTTTTTTGATTATCGCCGATGCGAATCGTCATATCGTCGCCTTGCTGTTGCAGTGCGATGCTCATGTTTGCGTCGTGCAAGAACGGCAACTTCACACGCATTTGAAAATAGCCTTCGGGCACTTTCTTGATTTCAATCGGATTTTCTTTGAAGAAAATATCGAGCGGATTTTGATTCCCATAGACTTCGTTTGCCATTAAGCGTAGCATATCCAATCCCACCACTTCACTTGAAAAATACGGCACCTTTGAAATGGGAATCGGGGAAAAGGCATGATGAATTTCATCAATGTATTTATGCTGGACTTTCTTCCATTCATTGAGGTAGCCTGAATCTTTATCTTCGGCAAGCACGCGATTGATAACGATGCGATCGACCGTGATGCCGTAGAGATTGAGGTAAGTGAGCGCACGCATGGATTCTTTGATGACCATTTTTTCCGGGTTCATCACAAGGCGCACGGTGGTTTTGGTATTATCGCCCAGCAAGTCGATGATGCCTTCGGTTGCGGTAAAGAGATTATCTATCGCGCTGAACACTTCGGGCGAGGCGACCATTTTTTCGGTCTTGTTAGAGATTTTTGAGAGCGGGCGAATGAGCGGTTTGACCGCATACTTTTCCACGTTGCGCAACATCTTCATCACCCAGCCAAAGGTTTCAGGCAAGGAGAGAAGACGTAAGGTTTCGCCTGTCGGAGCGCAGTCGACGACGAGCAGGTCGTATTTATTCGATTCGTTATACTGCTTGATGTAGGAAAGCGAGAAGAGTTCTTCCATGCCCGGCAGAATCCCGATTTCTTCGGCATAGACACCTTCGACGCCTTTGTTGCGCATCAATTCAGCAAAGTGGGCACGCACGACTTCCCAATTATTGTTCAAGTCGCTGAACACGCTAACCTCTTGGGCGTCTAAATTCGGCGCGATATTGATGGGCGACGGCGAGAGCTCTTTATCCAACGAGTCACCCAAACTGTGCGCGGGGTCAGTGGACATAATCAACGTGCGGTAGCCCATTTCTGCGGCGCGTAGGGCTGTGGACGCGGCGACGGACGTTTTGCCAACGCCGCCTTTGCCTGTAAAGACGAGGATTCTCATTTTTTCAATGTTTTAGAACTTCGATGACAACCACGCAATCTCGCGCTTTCGCACGATTCATTTTGATTGCTTTCTCCAATTTACAAAGAACGGTGATGAATTTTTACAAGCGGCGTTCGCGCACTACGGTCGCATTCGCGGCTTGGTTGCTGTGCGCGGTTTTCCGTCGCCTGAGTTTCGCGGTCCGCCGACGGAGTGTTGCCCGCCATGTCTTCTCATCGGGCGTTGCTGGCGCATTGTTTTGATGCAGTGTGGCAAGGCGGCGAGCACCGACTCCAACGCCATTCGCGCGTTTTCAGGATTGCCTGGAAGATTAAAGACGAGCGTTTGATTGCGAATTCCACTCACGCCGCGCGAGAGAATCATGTTCGGATTTTTTTCGCGATTGGCAAGACGAATCACTTCCGAAATGCCGACGACTTCGCGTTGAATGACGTTGCGCGTCGCCTCCGGCGTTACGTCGCGTATTGAGCAACCCGTTCCTCCGGTTGTTACCACGACGTCAACGCGCTCCATTTCCACACAGCGAACAATCTCATTGGAGATAGCAACGATTTCATCAGGAACAATCTTCGTCGCAACCACATCATACTGTTCGGCAGGAAAGGTTGCCGCAACCTTCGGTCCTGACTCATCTTTGTAAATGCCCTGATACGCTCTATCGCTCACGGTAATAATTGCAACGCGAATTGGTCGCTTTTCTTGTGTTGAATTCGGTTGAGGGGCGGGTGCGTTTGTTGCTTGAACACTCACAGGTGGCGTTGGTTTTATACTACGTTTCAAGAGTTGCCTTACTTCTCAACACAAACTTGAATTGAATATACAATTCCTTTTACACTTTGCGACGAGGATTTATACAAGATGCAATTCAGCACGGAGATTTACCCTGCAAGCGCGCGCATCTTTGTTGTAATTCCAAAAAGCGTGCGCACTTTTTCCTTCACTTCTTCAATCCATCGGCGTTGTGAAGACGCGTCGCTATTTATGATTTCACATGGCGTGCCGTCGCTCTCGAGTTCAACGCGCTTCAAGAATTGCGCGAGTTTAGGTTGTGCATCGCGCACTGGTGTGATGTGCGTTTGAGCCGCATACTCAGTGACTTGCGATGGGTGAAAGTGCGGCGTCATTATTGGCTCTGCTAATACGTCTTCTTCGCTCAGATGAATGCGCTTGAATGCTTTTTCTCGCGGCAAAGACACGCTTTTCAGGCACTCGGTTTGCGCATCTTGTTCGTCTTTTCGATACTTCACCAATCGATACAATACGGCTTTCGTGTAGGGCTCGCGTGCCCAAGCGGCGTCGTCCAGCGAGAGCGTATTGTCGGGCAAGATGGGTACGCCGTGTGCTTTGAGCACGCTTACGTCGCTCGGTGTAAGCATTTCATAACGAAGTCGCGTCGCCAATCGGGCAAACGCTTCGTCGCTGAAATCAAACGGCTCGCACGAGGTCGGTATTAAAAATTTTGATTTGAGTGTTACAACGGCACGACATTCTGGATTGCTCTCGAGCCACGCCAATTCAACTTCTGAAAGACGAATCGGCATCTTGCGCTGATGGGCTTTGAAAAACTTCTTGGCGATTTTTTTTCGCACTGAAATTCCGTCCAAAAGTTCTTTTTCTCTTTTGAGCGCAAACGTTTTCTGGCGAATATAGGCACGGCGCGACTTTTCCTCGTGGGTAAGTGAGAGCCAATAGTTCTTCGTCAGACGGGCGAGCAGGGGCGAAAAGACTTCGTGCTTGCTCAAAAAGTTAACCATGGATTTGCTCACGCGCGTCGCACGCAGTTCTGCAAGATTTTTGAGAATGATGCGCGTATCGGATAGCGCAGCGAGATACAGAGACTTTTCTAAGTCGCACTCGAAAACGGTTGGTGGAGGAGATGGCATTTGTTTTTGTTCGAACAGCGCGGACGCATGAACGGCTGGCTTCACATGCGCATCGGCGCGTGCTGAAAATTGTTTCACCATGTTGTTCTCCAATGTGTGATGCTTGCGAAAAACGGACTGACAAAATGTGCTGACTATAAATGTGCGAATGTAGGAAGTTAGTAAATTAGTTTGTTAATCTCATACTCGAAAATGCCTTCTGCACCAGCGCGTTTCAACTCTGGAATAAGCCCGCGCACCTGCCTTTCCTCGACGATAATTTCCACAGCCACCCACGCTTCCGACGAAAGCGGCGAAACCGTTGGGTTGCGAAGTGCTGGCAGTTTGGGTATAAGCAAATTCAAATCATTTCGCTTGATGTTGAACTTCAATCCCACTTTTCCCATCGCGTTGATTGCGCCTTGCAGAAGCATGGCAATGTTCTCGATTTTCTCTCGCTTCCACTTGTCGTTCCATGCTTGCGCGTTCGCGATGAATTTGGTGTTCGATTCTAAGATGGTTTCAACGATTCGAAGCTTATTGGCGCGAAGCGAGGTACCGGTTTCCGTAACTTCAACAATGGCATCGGCAAGTTCAGGCGGTTTGACTTCGGTTGCGCCCCAACTATACTCCACTTCAGCGACAACATCGTGCTTTTTCAAATATGCTTTTGTGATGTTGACCACTTCGGTCGCAATGCGTTTGCCTTGCAAATCTTTGGGCGACTTAATGTCGGAGTTTTCAGGCACGGCAAGCACCCAACGCACCGGACGCATCGAGGCTTTGGAATACACAAGGTCGGCGACTTCAATCACCTTCGCGCCCGTCTCAATAATCCAATCTTTGCCCGTTAAACCGCAATCAAACGCGCCTTGTTCAACATAGCGCGCCATCTCTTGCGCCCGAATCAGAATGGCAGAAATTTCATCGTCGTCAATCGATGGAAAATATGAACGCTCACGCACGATAAAGTGAAATCCCGCTTTGCCGAATAAATCAAGCGTTGCGTCTTGTAAAGAACCTTTTGGAAGACCGAGTTTGAGCAGTTGTTTCATTGTGACTAAATGGACAGCGATTGAATTATTGATGAGCAAGAAAGATACTTTCCGCACTCAATTCCAAAAAATAAAAAAGCGTCCCGCCGTTTTGGACGAGACGCTTCACCTAAGAGAAAACAAAGAACATTAGCCAGCGAGAAAAAAACTTTTTAATGAGCAATGACTAACGAGGAATGAATAATTTGAAAGCGACTCTCGTTACTCTCACTCCTCATTATTCATTACTTG
>JBDNCJ010000058.1:0-20171 GCA_046719715.1 Chloroherpetonaceae bacterium
TCATTTAACCTTAATTTTTTTAATCATGGACATTGGTGGTTTTTTGCAGACGATATTTTACTTCATCGTCGCCATTTTTATTCTCGTAACCGTTCACGAGTTTGGGCACTTTGCCGCCGCGAAACTCTTCAAAATGCGCGTGCTCAAATTCTACGTCGGATTTGATTTTTGGAATCTGAAATTGTGGAGCGTTCAAAAAGGAGAAACCGAATACGGCATCGGCGCAATTCCGCTCGGCGGCTATGTGCAAATTGCAGGCATGGTCGATGAAAGCATGGATACGGATTTTGCCTCAAAGCCGCCACAGCCTTGGGAGTTTCGCTCAAAGCCCGTCTGGCAACGCCTCATCGTCATTTCTGCTGGCGTGATTATGAACATGGTGCTTGCCGCCATCATCTTCATCATTATCGCCATGAGCTACGGCGAATCGCGAACCCCCATCGCAACGGGCGTCTATGTGCCTGAAACATCGGTTTTTGCTCAAATCGGCATCAAAACGGGCGATAAAATTCTGGAAGTCAACGGCAAGCCCGTCAAGTATTGGGAAGAAGTGTTAGACCCCGAACTCTTCACGAGCGCGACTTTGACTTACACCATCAAGCGTGGCGATGAACGCTTGAAATTAGATGCGCCCTCTAATATGCTCACGCGCCTCAACGACGAGAAAGGCGAAACCATGCGTCCGCTCACACCCGCCGTCGTCGGTGAAGCACTCGCAGGACTTCCCGCCGAAAAAACAGGCTTGAAGCCCGGCGACCTCATCACCAAATTAGATGGCAAAGAAATTTATGACTGGGCGGAACTCATCGCCATCGTCAGCTCAAATAAAGGCAAAGACATTGAGATTGAGTGGCGCGCCGCTAATGGCACTGTTCCGAAAGATTTAGATGCGCTCAACCGATTAGCCAAAAACGGCACGCTAAAAACCGCGCAAATTACGCCCAACGCCGACGGCAAAATCGGCATTCAACTCGCCCAAGTCATGAGCCGCGAATATAAGCCGCTTGGCTTCTTTGAAGCCATCGGTGCAGGTATCGCGCAAACTGCGAAAATGACCGCTATGACCGTCAAAGGCTTCGGCAAACTCATCACCGGCGAAGAAGACCTGCGCAAAAATCTCGGCGGACCCGTTAAAATCGCTAAACTCGCAGGACAAAGCGCAGAGCAAGGCGCAGGAAGTTTCATGCTCTTTTTAGCGGTGCTTTCCATCTCGCTCGCGTTCATCAATATTCTTCCCATTCCAGCATTGGACGGCGGACAGTTCGTCTTGATTTCACTCGAAGGCATTCTCGGAAAAGAACTTCCGCTCAAAATCAAAATGGCGGTTCAACAAGCCGGTATGTATGCGCTTCTGGCATTGATGGTGTTCATCATTTACAACGATATTGCCAATCCATAAGCGTTTATCGAAGCGATGTGCAAAAGGGCGGGGAAGACTCGCCCTTTCCGTTTTGAGCGCACTTTGTTCAATCATTTTCATCTCGAAAGTTTGATTTTCTCGCAATGGTATCCGAATTTGGCGTATCTTTGCAAGCAGTCAGGTTTAAGCAGTAAACAGAAGTAAAAATGCCCGCAAAATCAGTAATAATCTTTCAGAAATGGGCAACCGCGACGGTCTTCGCCGTTTATTTTCTCATCTTCATCGGCGGATTGGTGCGCGTCAGCGGCGCAGGACTTGGTTGCCCCGACTGGCCGCGATGCTACGGACTTTGGATTCCGCCCACAAGCGTCGAGCAACTTCCATCTCAATATGACCCTCTTACTTTCAACCCCGTGCTGACTTGGATTGAATACCTTAATCGCTTGGTGGGCGTCGTCGTCGGATTTTTCATTCTCATTCTTGCGTGGCTTGCCGTGAAAAATTTTTCAAAGCATATAAGAATTCTTGTGCCGTCGCTCGCCGCGCTCGTCATGGTCGCGTTTCAGGGGTGGCTTGGAAAAATCGTCGTGTCAAGCGATTTGCACCCGTTCATTGTTACGCTTCATTTGGTCATGGCATTGGTGATTGTGAGCGTGTTGATTGATGTAGCAATGCAAGCGCGAGAGATGCGCAATCCCGAACCCGACATACTGAGCAAAAGCAATCAAAGCAAAATTGTTTTTGGATTGTGGGTTGCTGTGATGCTTCAAATTGCGCTGGGAACACAAGTGCGCGAAACGCTTGAATGGCTCTCGCGTGAATACCCGTTGCTCAACGGATACGATTGGCTGGAACAAGCAAGAGGAATTGGAATCGCACATAGCGTTTATGGCACGCTTTTAACGGTTTCAATTATCTGGGTTGGAAGAAAACAACTCAAAGAAAATCGGCTTTCGAGACTGTATTCTGATGTGGTGAAATTTTCAATGGGAATTGCTCTGGCGCAACTCGGCGTGGGCGTGCTCTTGGTCAAGTTCGGCATTCCGCAAACGGTGCAAGTGTTTCATCAATGGATGTCAAGTTTGCTTGTGGGATTTATTACGGCGTGGTTCATCGGCTTGAAGTTGGCGGAAAAACGCTCGATACCGTTGCAGAGACAAACCGCGTCTCAACCGTCATCACTTGAACTAACGAACCAACAATGAATAGAGCCATCATAAGCGCAACCGTTCTTGCCATTGGGCTGATTGTCATGTCCATGTCGGTGATTCAACTCGCGAATGCGCCGCAGGCAAAATTGCATGAGCCGCTTCGAACCTTGCCTGAATTTGAACTGACCGACCAATTCGGCAATCGCTTCACAAGAGCTGATTTGAACGGAAAGTTGACGATTGCTGAGTTCATTTTTACGCGCTGTCCGTCGGCTTGTCCGGTAATGTCGCGCCGCACGGCAGAACTGTATGAACTCTACAAAAATGCACCAAACGTGCAGTTTATCTCTATCACCGTCGACCCTGACTACGACACCGAAGAAGTCTTGCAACGTTATGCAAAGATGCACGGCGTAACCGATTCACGCTGGAAGTTTCTGCGACACCCAGAAATTTCAACGATTGTCGAACTCTGCGAAAAAGGGTTTCTGATGGCGGCTGAAAAACTGCCGGGCGGACACGCCACCAAACTCGTTGTGCTCGATCCCAACGGCGCAATCCGCGCTTACTTCGATTACAACGACGTGCATCTCATCGCGTCCATGAAATTGACACTGCGACAACTTGCAGACGACTTTCCCGAAGTCAAAACGCTTGCGCATAAAAATTAAACTCGCAAACTTAACCAATCATTTACGACCATGCCGACATTAGATTTGAAACAAGTCAATGAAAAATCGCTCTCGCTTTTGGTCTATGCGATTTCAATCGTCGTCGTAAGCCTTGTGGCTTTTATGCTTTTCTTTCCGCAAGCCCTTTCATTTGGCGGCGGATTGAATGTATCGATTCTGCCGACGTTTCACGCCTTTTTGAACGGCTCAACGGCGGTGCTTTTATCGGTCGGGTTTTTCTTCATCAAGCAGCGCAAATTTCAAGCGCACAAAATCATGATGATGAGTGCGTTTATTTTGTCATCGATTTTTCTCGTCTCTTATGTCATTTATCACTCGCAGGCGCCGGTAAGCAAGTTTGGCGGAGAAGGGGTAATTCGATACGTCTATTTTTTCGTCTTGATTACGCACGTGATTTTGGCGGCAGTCATTCTGCCCTTTGCGCTTTTTACGATTGCGCGCTCGTGGCGTGGCGAGTTCGAGAAGCATAAAAAAATCGCACGATGGACGCTCCCACTTTGGCTTTATGTCGCGGTTACAGGTGTTGTTGTATATTTGATGATGAAACCCTACTACAACTTTTAGATTTTTAAGCAGTCCAACAACTAAACTCACTATCTAATGATTGCTACGACACTTTCAGAACAAGAAACAATTGCCGCCGCGAAACTTTTGAACAAAATCCTTGAAACCGAACTTGCAGGCGTGGTTCGATACACGCATTACTCGCTCATGATTTTTGGATACAACCGCATTCCGATTGTCGAATGGCTCCGCTCCCAAGCCTCTGAATCGCTGGCGCATGCGCAACAAGCCGGCGAACTCATTACGGGGCTTGGCGAGCACCCGTCGCTTTCAATCGGACACTTGCTCGAGACGCACAATCACGACATCGGCGCGATTCTGCTTGAATCGCTCGAGCACGAAAAAGAAGGCTTGAACGCCTATCGCGAACTCTTGGAACTCGTCAAAGATAAATCGGTCGTTTTGGAGGAATATGCGCGCCAGATGATTCATGATGAAGAACTTCACATCATGGAAGTCAACAAAATGCTCCGTAAGCCCGGAGATATTGCCGCGTTCAAAAGCTAAACGAATGTTTCATCGTGAAGGGAAGCGGAGCACGCTTCCCGTTGAACCTTAAAACCATATCAGCCATGAAAAATCTACTTGTTTTGGGGACGCTTGTCGTCGTGTTGTTTTTGGTGGGATGCAAGCCTGAAACATCAGCAAAATTGGAATCCCTTCCAAGTGGCGTGGCGTTTTCCGGAAAATTAGACAAAGTGCGCTACGACTTTAAGCAAAAAGCCTTGATTGTCAAAGGCGATTTGACGATGGAAGATTACAACGCGCTCCTTGCAATGTCGGGCGACTACGAATACCGAAAAGCCGTTGACCGCCTCTTTGAATGGACGAATAGAAGCGAGTCGGCGAATCAAGGCTACGTTCGCGCGCTCGTCGACCCCGCCGTTCATCAAGTTGTCAAACAGATGAAGCAAAACTTTTTGAGTGGCAGAACGGAAGCAACGATTGAGATTTTCCCTGAAAAATCGCGCAAAGCCGTCGCTGCTGTGCTCAACGAGGAAGTGCGATTCGCCGTAATTATTGGCGGGTTGAGATCGGAAGAACTTGCCGAAGCGCAAAAGAAATCCGCCCAAGTGAGCCGCTTTGGTCGCGACGCCATTTGCGTGGTGGTTAATCCCAAAAACATGGTTGATGAACTACGGCTCTCGCAAGTTGGAGAAATTTTTTCGGGACAAATTACAAATTGGGGCGCTGTCGGTGGAAAGCCGATGAACATTCGTCTCCTGCTCCCGCATGAGCAAGACGGACGACGCGATTTCCTCGAGGATACGCTCGGCATCAAACTTTCCGATAAAGCCGAAGCCACCGTAACCGAAGCGCAACTCTTGGAAACGATTTTGAAAGATTCGTCGGCGATTGGCTTTGTGAGCATGACGAGCGCGAAGCCGTTCCTCAATCCCAAAGAGCCTGATGCGACAAAATTCAAAGTGCTTGCCATTCGCGCCAATGAGCAGAGCGCGAAAGCCGTGCTCCCGTATCAAGCCCTTGTGGCTCAGTCCAAATATCCGCTTACGGTCGATATCTACTCGTTTTTCCGCACCAACTTGGGAAACTTTCCGCCGATTTTTTCCGCCTATATGCACGCAAGCCAGAAAGAAACGGATGGACAGTTTGTGCTCAACGCAATGGGATTAGTGCCAACACGCGTGCAAATTCAACTCACGGAATAAACTATGTTTCATCGCCGATTACCAATCAAGAAGTGGTGCATCTCAATGATTGGCGTTTTAATGTCCGTTATTGCATTAAATTGCAATATCCAAAAAGAAGAGACCACGACCGCAGGGAATCTAAACGTGATATGTGATGAAAGCATTGCGCCTCTCTTAAATGTTCAAATCAAAGAGTTTATGCGCATTTGGCAAGGCGCAGAATTAACCAACGAACCCGATTTAACGCGCAAAGCCGTCGAGCGATTCGTCAATAAAGAAACGCGCTTTATCGTGATGTCCAGAACGCTCAGTGCCGAAGAATACGCCGCTGTCAACGACGCCGGTTTAACATATGTCCATAAACCCATTGCCTACGATGCAATTTGTTTTATCGTCAATCCAAAAAACCCCATCAAAAAACTGAAAATTGAGCAACTGCGCGAAATTCTTGCTGGGCGGATAAAAAACTGGGAGCAGGTCGGCGGCAAAAATCAACCAATTCAACTCTTCGTCATGAGCCGAAACGACGGACAGCGCGACTTCCTCAAAGACTCTTTGCTCCGTAGCGACGATTTTCCCAGCGACGCCTATCCGTGCTCCACCGCAACACAGATAAAAGATTTTGTCTTGAAATTTGACGGAGCACTTGGCTATACAGGCATGGCGCACGTGAGAGACGGGCTAAACCCAAACTTGCGCGATACTTCCGCCTACAAGGTCATTGCACTTGCTCCCGAAGGCGATTCCACCTACTACTTGCCGATGCAGGAGCATGTCTATAAACATCGCTATCCGCTGGTGAATGAAGTTTATTATCTCTACCTGAAATCTGATAAATTGCCGCTGGGATTTGCGGCGTTTCTCTCAAAAGAAGGGCAGAAAGTTTTTCAGCGGAACGGTGCAGTTCCGTTTGAGCCGCCTGTATGGGTTGTAAATTTCAAACAAGATTAACTCAAACTTTACGGCGATGAGTTTTCGCAATAAAATCGTGGTGCTCCTGATTGTTGCAGTTGCTGTATCGGCAATCTTTCCGATTTTTTCGCTCATACAACTCAACACATTCGACAAAGATTTTAAAATCTACGTCGGCGAGCGCGTCAATGAATATGTCAATACCAGCGAGATGAATAAAAGCCTCATTCGCTACGACAGCAACTTGTGGAAATATGTGGCATCGGGAAACTCGAACTGGCTGAAAGACGCGCAAGACGCAAAACGCACCTTAGAGCGCAATATCTCGGAACTCCTCCAAGTCGCCGAAGGCAATATCGAACTGACCAACACCGTTCAACGCATTCAATCCCTGCAAGAAGAATACTTCCGAAAAGCCGAAGTGATTGCACAATCCAAAGGCACGATTGATGAAAAATCTTCCAAATTGACAAAAGAATACAACGATATTTTGGTAAAAGTATTTAATGAAACCAATCGGCTTAACGAATTAAAACAAAATAATTTACGCAAAGCCTCTGTAAGTGTGCGTGAGCAAGTCAACGAACTTCGTGAAGTTGGGATAGTGCTTGCGGCAATTTTCTTGCCGATTTTGATTATCGTCGGCGTCATCATCTACACCACAACTGCCGCCCCGATTGAAAAGCTCACCAAAATCATCAAAAGCGTGAGCGAAAACGATTTCAAAGATATGAGCGCAGTCGTGAAGGGGTCGGAAGAATTCATTGAAAAACGCAAAAGCAATGACGAAGTCTCGCGCCTTGCACGAGCCTTACGCAACTTCGGACAGCAAATCGAGGATAAAACAAAAGAACTCGAGCAGTTAATTATCACCGACGAAAAGACAAAACTCTTTAACTTCCGCCACTTCAAATCCGAGTTGCAAGCGGAAATCGCACGCGCCAAACGCTTTGGCGAATCGGTCTCGCTGATTATGATTGATGCCGATAAATTCAAACATTACAACGACACAAATGGGCATGTTTTGGGCGACGAAGCCTTGATTAAAGTGGCAAAACTGATGAAAAGTATCTGCCGCGAAACGGATAAGCCTGCACGATTCGGCGGAGAAGAGTTCGCCATCTTGCTCCCAAAAACCGGAAAAGAGGAAGCCGTTGTTTTTGCGGAGCGCATTCGCAAAGCGATTGAGGAAGCCGTATTTGTTAATCAAGAAAAACAACCCGGCGGAAATTTTACGGCAAGTCTGGGCGTCGCAAGCTATCCCGAAGACTGCTCCGACGCAGAAACCCTCGTCAATTCGGCGGATAAAGCCCTTTACAAAGCCAAAGAAAAAGGGCGCAATCGTGTAGAAGCCTCGCCTTCTAAACTCTTTTAATCAAAATGCTAAAATGAACATCACTTGCTTCGATGCACATACGTTTGAAAAGGAATTTCTACTTGGCGCGGCGGCGGGAAAGCACGACATTCGGTTCTTAAAACTGCAACTTATCGCCGAAACCGTTGACCTTGCGCACGGTGCAGATGCGGTGCTCCTTTTCGTCAACGATGATGGCTCTGCGCCCATTTTAGAAAAACTCCGCGCTCTTGGAATCCGATACATCGCGCTTCGCTCCGCCGGATACAATCACATTGATTTAGCCAAAGCCAAAGAATTGGGGATTCGCGTCGCAAATGTGCCCGCCTATTCGCCTTACGCCGTCGCGGAGCATACCGTCGCCCTCATGCTCGCGCTCAATCGCAAACTTGCCAAAGCCCACAATCGAATCCGTGAATCCAACTTCTCGCTCACAGGGCTTGTTGGGTTTGATATGAACGGCAAAACCGCAGGCATCATTGGAACCGGGAAAATCGGCGCGATTGTCGCCAAAATTCTGCACGGATTCGGCTGTAAATTGCTCGGATACGACCTCTATCCTAATCCTCATCTCACAGAGCGTTATGGCTTAAACTATGTGGATATGCCGACGCTTTACAAAGAAAGCGACATTATCACGCTCCACACGCCGTTGATTGAAAGCACGAAATACCTCATCAACGAACAAGCCGTTGAAATGATGAAGCAAGGCGTGATGCTCATCAACACCAGTCGCGGCGGATTGGTGAAAACCAGCGCGGTATTGACGGGGCTGAAATCGGGCAAAGTCGGCTATTTCGGAATCGACGTCTATGAAGAAGAAAAGGGACTCTTTTTTTATGACCGCTCCAATCAAATTTTGCAAGACGAAATTTTAGCGCAACTCATGGTGCTCCCAAACGTGCTCATCACCAGCCACCAAGCCTTTCTCACCGATACTGCCTTACGCAACATCGCCGAAACCACTTTTGAAAGCATCAATCTCTGGGCGGAAGGAAAGGAAAGCCCCAACGAATTGACATTGAAATTAAAGGCTAACGTTTTGGAATAAAATCGCTTAAAACTTGAAATTTGAGCTCACCATAGCGCGGCGATTTCTTTTCCCGCAAAGAGAAAAGGAGCATAAGCCCACCTTCATCAGCACCGTCGCCACAGGCGGAATTGCACTCGGCACGGCGGCACTGATTCTCACGCTCTCGATTGTTCAAGGCTTCAGCGATGAGATTCGGAACAAAATCATTGGCTTTGGCTCGCACATTCACTTGGTCAAGGTCGGCGGCGATGCCGTGAAATACGATTCTGTTATTGCAACAAAAACAAATAAAATTCAGAATGTAAAATCCGCCTCCCCATTCCTACAAAAAGATGTCATTCTGAAATCAGCGAGCGGAGCATCGTTGCTCGAACCTGCATTGCTCAAAGCCGTAGTTCCACAAACTGATAACTCGTTCATTCGAGGTAAAATCATTTCGGGAGCATATTTCTCCGACTCCATAAAAGCCACCTTGCCGTTGCTTTTGGGCAAGAAAATGGCGCAAAAACTTGCGCTCAAAGTCGGCGACGAACTACTCGTGATTGCCACCACGAAGTCTCTTTCAGACGCAGAAACGCCTACCGAGATAAACGCCAAAAACCTGCTCAAATCCATGCGCCTTGAAACCGCAACTGTGGTTGGAATTTATGAAACAGGACTTTCGCAAGGCTTTGATGACGCAATGGCATTTACAACACTGGCTTCGGCTCAAGTTTTTTTAGAAATGCCCGACATGATTAGCGGCTACGAACTGGTCGTTAAAGACATTGACCGTCTCGGAGAAACTGCACAAGAATTAGATAGCGTCATCGGCTTTCCGATGTATGCCCGAACGATTTTTCAGATTTACCAAAACATCTTTGTGTGGCTTCGCTTTCAAGAGAACATCATTCCGCTTTTGCTCATCAGCGTTACGATTGTGGCGGCGTTTAATGTGATTTCAACCTTGCTCATCATCGTGCTTGAAAAGGGCAGAGAAATCGGAGTGGTGATGTCGTTTGGCGCGAGCGGCAAGCAAATTAAAACGATTTTTATTTCGCAGTCGCTCCTGATGGCAGGGGTTGGAATTGCAATCGGGAACGGACTTTCGCTTTTGCTGTCGGTAGTAGAGAAGTCTCTGCACCTCATCTCGCTTTCCGAAGAAACTTACTTCATCAGCAATGTTGCGATTGCGATTAAGCCCATGAACTATGTGATGATTTCAATTTTTACCTTGATGGTGTGTTGGTTTGCGTCACTGGTTCCGTCGAGCGTGGCGGCGAAATTAAATCCGATTCAATCGATACGACGATGAAAAATTCCGTTATTGCAATAAAAACACAAATTTCGAAAAGATACATCTTTAATAAAAGTGGCGTAAAGAGCATCAATGTGATTACGGGAATCAGCATTACAGGGCTTGTGATTGGGGTTACGGTCATTTGCGTCGTGCTTTCGGTGTTGAACGGGTTTCGCGGCATCGTCAGCGGACTGTTTCTCACGATTGATAGCAATGTGCAACTGATTGCGAAAGAAGGTCAAACGATTGAGGTAACGGAATCGATGCTGAACGGCTTGAAAAGTTTACCCGAAGTCGCGTCGGCGGAGCGATTTATCGAAGGCAAAGTGCTGATTGCCGCCAAAGAGAAAAGTAGCGTTGTGGTGATGAAAGCCATTGAGCAAAGCGCCATCAAGCAACTTACGGGTTATATGGACGTTCGGCGGCGATTTGGCGACCAAGACCTTGCCATCGGAGGCGGCGTTGCTAATCGGCTCGGCGCGATGTATCAAAACGAAATCGTCGTCATCAGTTCAAAGACGATTGATGAAGGATTGGAGGCAGTGCAAAATCCGCTTATGAAAAAACAACCCGATTTGCCCGTCATGCGCGTCGAGAATTTTTTTCGCACGCATCGCGTCTATGACGACGTGTATGTCTTGGCGACGCTCAACGCGGGGAAGCGCGTTTTCGATTACGCCGAAAACGAAGTTACAGGAATTGACATTCGCCCGAAAAAAGACATCTTCGGAAAACCCTTATCTGACGAGGCGTTGCAGACTGCCGTAGAAAAATGGGTTATAGAAAACGGTATGAGCGATAAACTGCAACTTACTCGCTTGGAAGACAAATTCAGCGACCTTTTTCGCGTGATGAAAATGGAAAAGTGGGGAAGTTTCGCCGCCCTGATGCTCATTATCATCGTTGCCTCGCTTTCGTTGATTGGCTCATTGACCATGACGGCGATTGAAAAGCGTCGCGACCTGTATTTCCTTCGTTGCATCGGTCTGACTGCTAAAGACGTCCAACATATTTTTCTCATCGAGGGCGCGCTCATCGGCGCAATCGGCGTCGTAAGCGGGCTTGCGCTGGGCTACACGGTGGCTTTTCTCCAACAACAATATGGACTTGTAAAATTGCCTTACGGAAACGCCTTCATCGTCAAAGCCTATCCAGTTGTAATTGAAGCGTGGGACTTTGTGTGGACGGCAGTTTTGGCGTTTATCATCACGATGTTGGCAAGTCTTTATCCCGCAAAGCGTGCGGCGGAACTTTCCGAAAAACTCTCTCTAAATCGTGAGTAAGTGTAAGGCGGATTTTGTAAATTTCTCAGAGCATCAAGGCGCATGTAAAAATGGAACACAATCAGCACATCTATCAAGAGAAACTCAAGAAAAGCACGACCGCATCAAAGAGACTCTTCCTTTCAACCTGCGTTACGGCGGCGATTTTTTTAATTGAGCTTGTTGGAGGATTGATGAGCGGAAGCCTCGCGCTACTTGCTGATGCAGGGCACATGATTACGGACGTCTTCGCTTTGCTTGTGAGTTCTCTTGCGGTATTTCTTGCCTCAAAGCCCGCTACGAAAAACCGCACCTACGGATTTTACCGCATCGAAATTCTCGCCGCTTTGCTCAACGGCACAATTTTGTGTCTTATCGCCGCCTTCATTTCTTATGAAGCCATCATGCGGTTTGGCTTACCGAGAGAGATTCACACTCAAGAGATGATGCTTTTCGGCGGCATTGGCTTGCTGGCAAATGTGGTCAGCGCGTTACTTTTGCATCGTTCAAAGGAAAGTAGCGTGAATGTCAGAGCCGCCTATTTGCATGTACTTTCGGACTTGATGGGGTCAATCGGCGTTTTGGTTGCGGCAGGAGTGATTGCTTTGACGGGTTGGCAAGCCTTTGATTCGATTATTAGTCTCTTTATCGCAGTGCTGATTGTGCGCGGCGGCTGGAATGTGGTGAGCGAATCAATTGACGTGCTGTTGGAAAGTGTGCCTCGCGACTTGGATATTGCGTGCATTGAAAAAGAACTGCGCGCGCATGAACACGTCGTCGACCTGCACGACCTTCACATTTGGGCGATTACATCGGGCGTCAATGCGCTCAGCTGCCACCTCGTCGTTGATGAGTATGACTGCAGTCAAAACCTTATTCTCAGCATCAATAAATTGCTCAAAGAACGCTTCAATATCGACCACGTCACAATTCAACTCGAAAACGGACACGTTCACCAGCATATTGAACATCATAGAACTTCTTTAAGTGAAAAGAGAAACGAGCCGCATCATCACTTGCATGCACATCATCATTAAATTGTTTTTCAGAAGTGAACTTTTATATTTGCCGTTACAAAAACTTTTTGAGGTAAAAATCCACAATGCAAAAAATTGACCCAACCAGCATTCCTATCTTTGAAGGAATCTCGCAAGAAGAATACGAGCAAATTATCAAGTATGCCTTTGTGAAAGGGTTTGAGCCGAATTATGTTTTATTCCGCGAGAATTTAATTGTGGGTCAGATTATGTATGTGATTTTATCGGGCAAAGTTGAACTTTCAAAGAAGAACGCCTCCGGTGAAGACGAGGTGTTCATGACGCTCGGACCGGGCGCATTGCTCGGCGAAATGTCGCTCTTTGAACAGCAAAAGCGTTCTGCTTCAGCAGTTGTGAAAGAATACTCGGAACTGCTCGTGATGCCGAAGTATAACTTCGATCGAATGTTGCAGAGCCGTCCTACGGAAGCCATTAAAATCTTGCTCAACTTCATCAAAATTCTTTCACAGCGATTGCGCGAAACGACCAATCGCATGATGAAATCCAAAGGTGAGCCGGACGCGCCGCCCTCCGCTTTGCCGACACCGCCGCCAATGGCAACACCCGCACCAACATCGCCGATGCAAGTCGCCCCTGAAAAATTAGCCATTCGAGATGGCGCACAAAAGGGTAATGAACTTTACGTGCTCAGCCTCGAGGAACTTCAAAACCCTAACCTTTATCAGATTTTAGACCAAAAACGACAGCAAGGGCTTATTACCGATAGTTCTTCACGGCTTCTTATGATTCGCGACCTTGTCAATTATTACTTACAACTGCCTATGGAAGAGCTTCAGCTCAAAGTGCGCGAAATGGAATTGCGCTTCCGCAATAAGCCCCGCGTCTAATTGACGATTGCATTCCACAAACGTTCTGACGACCTTTAAGTGTTCGTTGTTCTAAATTCAATCCATCAAATTTTAAAAGAACAATGACGGCTCAAACCACTGCTATACATACACCAACCGACTCCGCACAAGTCCAACGCCATAAATTGACCTTGCTATTCCACAATCAGCCCGATAAAAGCATTGTATTGGAAGTTGATGAAGGCACTTCCATTCTTCACGCATGCATGGAAAATGCAATTCACCTGCAGCACAACTGCGGCGGCGTTTGTGCCTGCTCAACATGCCATGTGATTGTCAAAAAGGGAATGGAAAATTTGCCTGAAATGACCGATGAAGAAGAAGAGCAATTAGACGAAGCCGTCGGACTGACGCTTTCTTCACGATTAGGGTGTCAATCAAAAATCTACGGCGATGTAACGGTCCTAATTCCCGACCAATCCATTTATTTGGGGCATTGAAGCATCAAGAAGTCTGCTCAAACAATGTGCCGACCGACAATTCGTTTCTGAAAAGCAGTGCGTCAATCACGGCTTTATTAGCTTTCGGAAACGCAAATTGATTCAACCCGCTCAACTCAACCCAGCGGATTTCTTGGCTACTTTTTGGTTGCGCGTTGCCACTCCGATAAGTGCATAAAAATGCATGAAGCGTAATTTTGAAGTGCGTGTAAGTGTGCTTGACAACGGCAATTCGCTCGCCGACCTCAACACGCAATCCCGTTTCTTCTTCCACTTCGCGCTTGCAACATTCCTCGAGGCTTTCGTGTGCCTCGCGCTTTCCGCCCGGAAACTCCCAAAGATTCCCCAACAAGCCGTCAGGCGGACGAAGGGCAATCAAGACTTTGTCATCACGCTGAACAATACCAATCGCAATTTCTTTGTGCGGAATTTTCGGCTTTGGCGATTTGAACGGATATGATGAAACCGCATTTTGTTGAAAAGCGGAGCAGTCTTGATTGAGAGGACAAGCGGAGCATTTGGGATTTTTGGGCGTGCAAAGTGTCGCGCCAAGTTCCATCACGGCTTCATTAAATTCGCCCGCTAGACCTTTGGGGAGGTTCAGCGTTGCCAATTCATCAATTTTAGATTTCGTCGCGGGTTGTCTAATATCCTCACGAATCGCATAAAGCCGCGCAAACACACGGAGCACATTGCCGTCAATTGCGGCACAATCTTCTCCAAAAGCAAGGCTTGCAACGCTTGCCGATGTGTATGCTCCGAATCCTTTAAGGGTTTGTAATGCTTCTCGTGTTTGAGGAAGTTTGCCACCATGCTCCCGAAGCACGGTTTTGGCGGCATCTTGAAGATTGCGGGCGCGGGCGTAGTAGCCAAGTCCTTCCCAGCACTTCATCAGGTCGTCGGTTTGAGCCTCCGCCAAATCTTTGATAGTTGGAAATTTCTCCAAAAAGCGATGGTAGTAGGGAATCACCGTCGCTACTTGCGTTTGCTGTAACATCACTTCCGAAATCCAAATGTGGTATGGATTTTTAGTCTTTCGCCAAGGTAAGTCGCGCTTATTTTTAGCAAACCATTGTAGTAAATTTTCAGTAGATATTTTTTTGTAAGTCATTGTAATATCGATTCTTAAAAAGACTTACATAAAATCTCGTTAAACCTTTTCCAAGTAAAGTTCGAGCGATTTCTGCTCGGCAGGTGAAGTGCGAATCACTTCAAAGGTTTCATTTTCGACGCGTTTTACCCAAAGTGAGAGCACCGCAAGTTCGGCAACGTCGGCTCTATCAATGATGCCCGAAATGGTATCGCCTTTTCCAGTTTGAAGTTGGTGCTTAAACGGCTCACCGTCCTTCAACCCGCCCGGACGAATCACCGTGTAAGTGAACCCGTCTTTGCCGTAAATGCTCCGCAAGTGATTTTCAGAGCGCAGTTTTTGAGAAAGCACGCCACCGAACAAGTTCAGCGGATGAAAAGGTTTTGTAACCGCAATAGAACTAACTAAAATAAACTTCTTAACCTCGTTTTCTCGCGCAATATCCACAAGGCGAATAATACCGTCGCCGTCCACTTGAACGGGAGAGGCGTCGCCAATCAATTCGCTTGCGCCAACTGTGCAAATCACGGCATCACAACCCGAAACAGCACTCCGCAGTGCCGACGCATTTTGAATTCTGCCAAGCGCAACCTCAATGTTTCTAAATTCTGCAAGTTTATCGGCTTTGCGAGCAAAGGCTCGCAACTCAATACCGTAGTGCTGTAAGCGACGAATCACCCATAGCCCCGTGCGCCCAGATGCGCCGACAACCAATACTTTTCCTTCAAACTTTTTCATAATCCAGCAGTGATAATATTTCGAGAAAAGAGTGAGTAGTGTATGGAATAAATAACGGATACATCTACAATAATATGCAGAAATACAACCGTCCAAATATCGCGATAGAGAAAATAAATTAACGCCCAACTAATCGCTAAACCAAATTGCAACGGCATAAAAAAGGCTTTATATGACAGTTTATTAGGGTCGGAAGTCAGATGTGGTGGAAATTCATTCATCCAAAACGCACCGTGAATAAATCCGCTGAACGCCATAAAAATTAAAAGTCCGCCTAAAAAGAGAAACGGCTTTTTATCGGTATATTTCGCCATCCAAGCCTCGCCGAGTTTGAAGCAGGCAATAAAAATAAATGTCTCACAAATCCCGTTCCCTAACCCGAAAACCAGCAGTGAGACATAATCCAACGGTCGCCCCAGCGTTTCCGTAGAGTTCTTGTAAATAAACGCATTGAAAATTACAAGGAGTAGAGAAGTGAAGACGAGTAGCACGCGCTTCCAATCTCTTTCCTGTTTTTTTTGCGGAAAGAGATCTTCTCCCAGAAATAGAATGGCGCAGAGAACGCCAACCGCCCAGTAAAGCATCACATAAATTCCCGTTCCCATAGCGATGTAGAGATCGTTTTGAAGTTTGAAAGTTAAGGTTTGAAAATCCAATCGGCGATAAATACATTCGTCTCCCCATATCGTTTGCTGTTACGGTTAGACGAGAAAATAATTTTTTTGCCATCTCTTGTAAATACAGGGAATCCATCAAATTCAGGACAGAATGTAACCCGAATGAGTTTTTTCGGATTTTCAGCATCAATCAAATGAATATCAAAATTGCGTCCCCGTTCAGTATCGGCAACATTCGTGGAAAACGCAATCGTGCGATTATCGGGATAGAAGAACGGCGCGAAATTAGCTTTACCGTTAAAAGTCAATTGTTTGCGGTGGCTTCCATCGGCATTCATGACAAAGAGTTCCATTTTATTGGGGCGCACCAGTCCTTCACGAAGAAGCGATTTGTATGATTCGGCTTCACTTGAATCGGGCGACGAGGCACGGAAGACGATTTTCTTTCCGTCCCAAGAGTAAAATGCTCCGCCATCATAGCCGAGATGATTCGTGAGCCGCTTTTGGTTGCTCCCGTCTAAGTTCATTTCATACAGTTCTAAATCGCCATCTCGCACAGAAGTAAAAACGATTTTATCGCCTTTTGGAGAAACGGTGGCTTCGGCATCGTAGCCTTGTGTAGCAGTGATGCGCCGCAAGTTGCTCCCATCAGCATTTGCTAAAAAAATATCATAGCCTTGGTAGAGTGCCCAAGTATAGCCTTTTGCCATGCTTGGCGGAGGAGGGCACGCTGAATCGGCTAAATGCGTGGAGGCATATAAGATGCTCCCATCAGGCAGGAAATAGGCGCAAGTGGTGCGACCTTTGCCCGTGCTCACCAAACGCTTTCCTGAGCCGTCAAGATTCATCACATAAATTTGGTCGCAATCGCCGTTGCCTTTACGTGATTGAAAAATTATTTGTGTTTCATTAAATGAAAGATAAGCCTCAGCGTTTTCGCCTTCAAAAGTCAGCTGTCTAACATTGGCAAGAAATTGTTCTTCTCCTTTGTAGAGCAGGGTCTTGGGATTAAAACTTGTCGAATCGTATTCTTGTGAGTAAAGTGGCGAGAGAAGGAAAAATGTTGAAATAAAAGTGCTTAACAACTTCATGATTTAAATTGAAAGAGATTACTTTGCTTGTTGTTCGGCATGGTATGAACTACGCACCAACGGGCCAGATTCGACATTACGGAATCCCATTTCAAGCCCGACGCGCCGATACATTTCAAACTCTTCGAGCGGCACGTAGCGGGCAATCGGCAAGTGTGCTTTGGTCGGTTGAAGATATTGCCCAATGCTCATAATATCGCACTGGACATCGCGTAAGTCTTTCATCACTTGTAGCACTTCTTCGGGCGTTTCGCCCAGCCCAACCATCACGCCCGACTTTGTAACAAGATTAAAATGCTCCTTGGCGCGTCGGAGCAGGTCAAGGGTGCGTTGATACTTGGCTTGCGGGCGCACGACGCGGTAGAGGCGTGGCACGGTTTCCGTATTATGATTCATAATATCGGGGTGCTCCCGAAAAACCGTATCCATCGCATCGGTATCGCCTTGAAAATCGGGAATCAAGACTTCGATTTTCGTCGTTGGGTGTTGCTTGCGAATTTCGCGAATCGTTTCCGCCCAAATGCTCGCGCCGCCGTCGCGGAGTTCATCGCGATTGACGCTGGTGATGACCGTATGACGAAGATTCATGAGTTTAACCATTTCGCCGACTCGCTTCGGCTCGGCTAAATCAAGCTCAGTCGGTCGTCCTGTTTTTACGGCGCAAAAGCCGCACGAGCGCGTGCAGGTGTCGCCCAAAATCATAATCGTCGCCGTGCCCGACGCCCAACATTCGCCGATGTTCGGGCATCGTGCTTCCTCACAAACGGTGTGCAATTTGTAAGTATCAACCAGCGATTTCAGTCGCGAATACCCTTCGCCGGTCGGAAGTTTCACTCGAAGCCAATCAGGGCGGGGCGTGCGTGGCGCGGGAGACGCTATGACGTTTAAGGAATCTACTTTAATCATCTTACGGAAACCTTTTTGCAATTTTAGAGAGAAACGATGGAAATGTCAAGCAAATTTCAAAATAAACAAAAAGGGGACTTGCTTTGTCCCCTCAATCAACGAAAATGTATCATTGATTAGAAATTATAGCCGACGGTCATCTTGAAGAATGAATCATTGCCTTCGGTGAAGTCTGTGCCGCCTGCAAATCGCAGATATACCTTGCCTGTCTTTTCCGTGAATTGAACGTAGGGACCAAGCCACTGATAGACATCTTCTGACTTTTCAACATTAGAGCCACCCGTATTGATGAGGTGTTCATAATGCGCACCAAACGAGAAGAACTTGCCTAATTTCACGCCGAAGTTCGTCCAGTAGTGCAAGTAACTGAGCGTTGTTCCGTCGGCGGGCGCTAAATCACGAATCGGGAAGTAATAGCCGGCGTAAATCTGACCTTCAAGCGTCGCGGTTTGGAGATTGACGGTGAGGTTTGGGACAAGCCCTTCGCCGAACACACCGATGCTATCACCAACACCTTTTGAAAGCAGAGAACCGTTGACGATGCCAATTTGCGGGTTAATAGCTAAAACATCATTAGGACGAAAATTCAAGCCAGCGCCGAACTCCGTCCAGTTTCCCCAACCACCGCCGGTTCCGCCCGACCAAAAAATCCCGTAGAACGAGAAGTCTATGGTCTTGCCAACTTTGTAAGTCCCCGCCGCCATTGGCGCAAAGCCGAAGAATTGGTCTGATGTCAGCGAAATGGACATCGAGAAATTCTCGTCGCCCGTGTCGCCGCTTTGAGCGCGAAGCGTTGGTGTGATGCTCGACAAGAGCAAAAGGCAAATTGCCGAAAGAATGAGAACGATTCGTCTTGTTGTTTTCATGTGCATGTGATAGAGTTAGGTTATTGAAATGTTCATTTTAAATTTGTAAAGCGAAACTGCAATAAACTATAAAAAATTTAATTTTAATCAAAAAATTTACTTAAAAAATAAGGAATGCTTTTGATTTAAAAGATATTTTGAAGGCGAGCGAGTTTCTTTAACGAGAGAAGTTCGGTGCGACGGGAGGAAGAAGTGCCACATGATTGCTTCGTCGGTGTCGCTATGTCAATCGGAAAAATCTTAAACGATGGGCTAAACCGTTGAGCAACGGGGGAGCAGGAATTGAGTTAATTGGAGGTGTAATCGGCGGAAATGTTAAGCGTTTTGAAGTTTGAGTTTGAATTTCTCCAAAGTGGATTTGCGCTGTTCTAAGTTCACTTCACCTAATTCCTCCCAATGTTTCAATCCTTTGCCAGATGCGAGAATCTCCAATGCTTGTGCCTTGACATCGGGCTGAAGTTGGTTGGATTCCGATTGCAAGGCGGCAAGGGCAAGCACAATGACGGAGAACACGCCTTCGTCCTCCGCCATTGTTTTGAGCTCATCGAACACTTGTTTTGTGGCTTGCGCTACACTTGCGCCGTCAGCAAGGGCAAGTTCGAAAATCGCCTTAGCGGCTGAAGCGGCGTCGTTTTCAAAAATTCCGTCACCCCAAATTCCCATTGACTTGGCTCGTTAAGTGTTTTCGGTGAAGATTTTTAGAGAGAACTGTTCTCGTCGTAGGATTGTAGCATCTTACAAAGTGTTTGTAAGAAGAATCCCGCCAGCGACCCATCGATAATACGGTGGTCGTAAGAAAGCGAAAGATAAGTCATGGAGCGAATCGTAATCACATCGGAGCCGTCGTCGAGCGTTTTCACAACAGGACGTTTGACAATCGCACCCGTGCCAAGGATTGCGACTTGTGGCTGATTGATAATCGGTGCGCCAAAAAGATTTCCGCTTGTGCCGTAGTTGGTGAGCGTAAAGGTGCCGCCTTGAATATCGTCGGGCAAGAGTTTCTTTGTGCGCGCTCGCGATGCCAAGTCCTGAACGGCACGTGCTATTCCAACCAAGTTCATTTCATCGGCATTTTTAATGACAGGGACAATTAAGCCGCCTTCACCGCGCTCGCCAAGTGCGACCGCAACACCGAAATTGATATATTTTTTGATGATGATTTTGTCGCCATCAACTGACGCATTGAGCATGGGAAATTGCTTCAACGCTTTAATGGTGGCTTCAATGAAGAAAGGCGTATAGGTAAGTTTGACGCCGT
>JBDNCJ010000059.1:0-19396 GCA_046719715.1 Chloroherpetonaceae bacterium
CTTTCTCGAATAAACTTTCTCGAATAAACTTTCTCGAATAAAAAAGGGCGGAAAATTTCCGCCCTCTTCATAAGAATCCTTTTTAGACCTTACTTCTTTTTGCCTTTTGCTTTCGGTGCTTTCGGCTCAACGATGCGAACAACTTTCGCTTCGATTTTTCCGGAAGCCATACCTTTTCCAACGACGACGCGGTTGCCTGCAATTTTGTTCTTCACAAGGTAAGAACGAACGGCGGCGGCACGCTTCATCGCTTCAGCTTTCTGACGCTTTGCCGGCGTAGATGCATCAGCAAAGCCGGTCACTTCAACAACCAAGTTTTCTTTTTCCTTCAACAAACTGGCAAGACGGCTCAAATCAGATTCATCAGTGATTTTGCCATTCTTTGCAAATGAAGTGCTGAACGAGAGCATATCGCCGACGCTGCTGAGCGTTGGTGGTGGCGGTGGTGGTGGTGGTGGTGGTGGCGGCGGTGGTGGTGGTGGCGGATCTTTGACGGTAACTGTTACGGTTTGTTCGACTGAACCGCCTTCGTTGCTTGCATACAAGCGATATGTTGTTGTTTGGCTGGGATTAACATTTGAGTTACCGACAATCATCGTGTCACCTTCTTGGCGGAGCATCGGCTCCATTCCGTCAATCAAGACGGTATCAGGTGAGCCATAGACTTCCCAAGCAAGGTTAACCGGACCTTTACCCTTGATGATTGACTCGGGTGTTGCCTTGAAAGAGGCAATGGTTGGTGGTGCTGGTGGACCGCCGCAGCGCATCGCAACCGCACACAAAACGGACAAAGTGATGACTTGAAGTCGTCTCATGATGAGTGTTCTCCTCGTTTTTGACGTTTGGTGAGATTAAAGAAAGCTTTCTTTGTTAGAAAGTTGAGTTGATAAAAATTAGCGGCATGTTTTTGACCGTTCTTTTCACGACTGATAGTCGCAAGGTGCAACTGCAATCGTCAAAAGCGGGCGCAATATACAACGATTTAAGACAATTTCGAAAATCGGACGCTTTTTTTTTGCGGCGACTTTTCGTGTCAAGTTATTGATATTTAAGGGCTTCAACTGGTTCAATACGAGCGGCGCGGTTTGCAGGGTAAAGACCTGCGAGCATACTAATCAAGATGGAAAACACGATAGCAGAAATGACAAGCCAAGTTGGAAAGTAAAAAAACGCTAATTCCGTTCCCGCTTGTTTTTGGACGTAATAATTTGCAAGCGCGTTCACGCCCACCGTGCCGAGTTTTCCCAAAAGCAATCCGAGCACGCCGCCGAAAAATCCAATCACCGCGCTTTCAACCAGAATGATGCGTCGAACGTCGCCGTCGTTTGCACCAACGGCTTTCATAATTCCGATTTCTCGGTATCGCTCCATGATGGACATAATCATGGTGTTTGTGATACCAAGCGTCGCAACAATCAGCGCAATCGTTCCGACTACCGCAAGCGCCATATCAAACAAAATGAAGAGACGCTTGAATTCCTCAAATTCATCGGCGAAACTCGTGGCGTTAAGATTGATGCTTTGCAAAGCGTCTTTGACGGCTTCGGCTTCTTTTGGATTGGTAACACGAACGACAATGGCTTGGTAGCCGTCGCGCTGTTCGGTGCGACGAAGCAAATCAATCGTCGACATAAAATTGAGACGCTCTAATTTTTCTGCGGTCGTCATCGGCATAATTAAGCGCAATCCGCTTGAAAGTTTTTGAATGTCTTTATCCATAATGCCGCCGATGCGGAATTGGTACTTGCGTTCAGCAATCGGTAAGCCGCCGCCGACACCAAACGACATGGACGAGAGCGATAAAATCTTTTTGAAGTCGAGGGCAATCGTCGTGAGCGTAATCGTTTTACCTAATGCTTCCTGTGGATTTTTCACGCCGATACGGTTGAGCAAAATTTCCGACACCACGACCTCGTTAGATGAATCGCTTTCAAAAAAAGACCCGTAGCGAATTTGATTGTAGCCTGCGGTTTTGCCCATCGACGCGGGCAAGGCTTCCGTTAAGACTGGCGTATCGAGGGTATCGAGCGAAAAACGGCATGGGAAAATGACCTCAGGATACACAATCGCGTTGGGCGCGACCTCTGCCGAGAGCGTTTTGACTTTCTCCAACACTTCGGGCGTCAGAACCACCAAGTTGGATTCCTTTTTCTTTTCATTCTTAAAGACGCGATTTGAAAAATTGACGAGACTTGCAAATTCGTTGCTCGTCGGCGAAATGCGCACAGTGTTGAAGAGTTCAAGGTCGCTGAATTCATCGGTGAACGTTTTTTGAAGCCCCGAGCCGTAAGCCAGCATGGAGACGAGTGCCGCCGTTCCAACGCCGACGCCGATAATGGTGAGGGTGTTGCGCAACTTGGCGCGACGTAAGTTTTGAAAAGCGAAGCGAAGTAAATCGTGAAGCGTCATGTTGGAATTGGCGTTGAACGAATTGAAGCGATTGAATGAGCGGTTGAAACTGAACTTACTTTTTTGCAAACGAGGCGGGCGCGGGTAATCGTTCTTTACAAGTTGGACTTGAAATCGGCTATCTCGGCTCTTTTTTCAGGCTATACTTCCGTGATTTGTTTGTGTGGCGAGAGTTGCGCCTCTAAATTGACCGTAAAGACGTAACTACTTTTGGAGTTACCGTTTTGCAGTTTGTCGTTCGAAGTTTTTGCAGTCATTGAACAAGGAGAATTAAGATGTTAAACCAACTTTCACGCCAAAATCAGTTTGAGCGTCAGCGAACGGATTTGTCCACAGAAGCCCGCGCACCGCAATCGTCGCCTTCCGAGCATAATCCCCAAACACCTGAATCCAAATTAGAGCAACTCTCGCGGGAAATTCCGCTGCCACGGGTGCTTCAAATTTGTTTGCTTCAACTCTCAACCGCCACGCTGTTCGTCTTGCTCAACAGTACGCTCAACCGCGTCATGGTGGTTGAACTCAACATTTCAGCGACGCTCGTCGGAGTGCTGATTGGATTCCACAACATTTTAGCGTTTGTGCGCCCGATGATTGGGCATTACAGCGATACGCATTTGCGATTTGGCTTACGCCGCACGCCGAATATCATTGTCGGGAATCTGCTTGCGGTGTCGGGGGTGGTGCTGTCGGTTTATGGCGCGTTGGCGTTTGAAGAGAATTTCGCGCTCGGCATCACGCTTCTTTTAATCTCTTTCACGCTTTACGGCGTCGGGGTGAATTTTGTCGGCACGATGTTTTACGCTCTGCTTGCCGATAGTGCAGGCGAAAAGCACAAAGCTAAAGCCGTTACCGTCGGCTGGTTCGTGTTGATTCTGGGCACAATTATCGCAAGCGGGTTCATCGGAAAGTACTTGGAAAATTTCTCGATGGAGCGGCTCGTCTCGCTCTTCTGGCTGGGCGCGGGCGTATCGATTTTCTTCACTTGGCTTGCGGTTTTCGGCACAGAAAAGCGTTTTGCGCATGAGCGAGAGATTGTCAAGAACGAGAAGCACGCCTTGCACTTGGGCGACGCGTTGAAGCGGTTGGCGGCAAATCGAACCGTCTATGCCTTCTTCATTTTTATGTTCGTAACCGTTGTCGCCATTCAAGGGCAAGATGTGATTTTGGAGCCGTTCGGCGCGGAACTCTTCGGCATGAGCGTCTCTCAAACGACGGAACTGACGCGCATTTGGGGCACAGGCACCATGCTCGGCATTGTGACGCTGGGATTATTTTTCGTCAATCGTATTGGCAAAAAGCGCACGACGTATCTCGGCTGTTTTGTCTCTGCACTCGGATTTTTAGCGATTTCGTGTTCACCGATGATTAATATATTCGCCTTCAAAGGCGGCGTATTTTTGCTTGGCATCGGAAATGGCGCGCTCACCGTCGGCACACTCACGATTATGATGGACATGACCACACGCGAAAACGCTGGACTCTTCATGGGGCTTTGGGGCATGGGACAAGCCCTCGCCAATTTTGTCGCCAATGCCGCCGGCGGCGCAATCCGCGACATCGCCCTGTGGCTCACGCAAAATCCTTACATCGGCTACTCAACGGCTTTCAGTATTGAGGTTTTGGGACTGATTGCCGCAATCATGATTTTGCGCCGCATCGACATTCAAGAATTTCAATCTAAAACCTATCACACGCTCTCGAGCGTCGTGAGCCAAGCCGATTGAACATATGCCTTATGTGCTTGTCATCATTTTTTTCGGAACAGTGATGGGGTGCTCAAGCACGTTGCCACAAGCGTCGCTTATCGGAAGTTTTCGGGGCAAAAGCGTGCGCGAACCGAAACCGCCCGTCAATGGCGCAATAACCACCGTCTACATTCCCATCTACGACATCGGCGTCGTTTTTACGGAAACAGAATTTAGCGGCTCGCAACAGCGCGATAACGACGAACCCATCATCATTCGCGGCAAATATGAACTGATGAAAAAACCAAACACCATTCGGTTCATCGCGGAAGACTTTGCAAACGAAGTAGTCATGCTCGACGGGGTTTTTTCTTACACGCTGGTGGGAAAAACTTTAACGCTCACCAAAGAGGACGGCTCGTTCAAACTTGTGCTCACTCGGCTACCTGAACGGTGAGCGGCGCGCCAATCACATTGAGCGCATCGTCAATGCCTGTGAGGTGAATGCGGTGCATTTGCCTGACCAAATGTTCTTTCGCCCACGCCTTCGATGGCACTTCAACGCCAACACGCAAGTAATTTGCCGTGTGCCCGTAGCAATAAAGTTTATCCGTTGACGCCTGTTCGCCATTCCGCTCTTCGTCATCAGAAAATTCATGTTCAAACAGCACGTCCATGGTTTCGCCAATGAAGCGCGAGACGAAGGCTTTCTTTTTGAAGTAGGAAAGTTCGTGCAACTTTTGACTACGCGCATGTTTGACATGGCTCGGCACTTCGACGACCTGTTTTTCATCAAGCAGTTCTGCGGCATGCGTATTCGGACGCTTGGAGAACGTGAAAACATGCAAATACGCAATCGGAAGCGACTCAATAAATCGATAAGTTTCCTCGAAGTGTGCATCAGTTTCATTTGGAAATCCGACAATCACATCGGCACCGATACACACGTTCGGAATTTTTTGAGCGACTTCTTCGCAACGGGCGCGGTAAAGGTCTTTGTTGTAACGGCGGCGCATCAAGCGCAGAATGTCTGCCGAGCCTGACTGCATCGGCAGGTGGAAGTGCGGCACAATGCGCTTTGAATGTCCAATGAAATCAATCATCTCGCTGGTGAGCAAATTAGGTTCAATCGAGCTAATGCGCAGGCGCGGAATCGGGAGTTTATCAAGGGCTTGAAGCAAATCAAAAAAGGTCTCTGTGCCGCGTGAGCCGTCGGGCTGGTTGCCGTAGTCGCCGATGTTGACGCCCGTGAGCACAATTTCTTGATAGCCTGCGTCAATGAGCATCTTGGCTTGAAGCACAAGTTTCTCGATAGATTCCGAGCGGCTTTGTCCGCGCGCCAGTGGAATGGTGCAGTAGGAGCAGTTGTAATTACAGCCGTCTTGAACTTTGAGATAAGCGCGCGTTTGGTCTTGCTCGCCGCCAAGGGTGATGGAGTGTCCGAATCCAAAGTTATCAACGGTATGAATCTCGCTGACGAAAATTTCGGCTTCGCGATTTTTCTCTGAACCGATATAGTTCATTAAATCAAACTTCTCTTTTGCGCCCAGCACTACATCAACGCCTTCAATTGAAGCGAGTTCTTCGGGTTCGAGTTGCGCGTAACAGCCGACCACAGCCACAAAACTTTCCGGCGATTTCTTCAAGGCTTTGCGCACAATGTTGCGGCATTTGGCATCGGCGTTTTCCGTTACGCTACATGTGTTGATAATCGTAACATCGGCTTTTTCGCCGAAGGGCACGAGTTCGTAGCCTTGCGCAAGAAAGGATTGCGCGAGCGTTGAGGTTTCTGCAAAGTTCAATTTGCACCCAAGCGTATAAGTAGAAATGCGTTTCATGATGATTACTCAAAATCTAAATCCAATACTTGCGCTGAAATTCCAACGCAGTCCGACGGGCGAAGAGAACGGTGTAACGGCAAATCGCCACAAAACGTTGTTTTGAAGCGGCTCAATGCGGAGCGCGAAACATGCCGCGGGGTATCCATTGAACGAGATGGCATTCGATTCGTTGAACACACGGTTCAAGCCTGACGAGTCTTGTAGGTCGCGAATCGGCGCGGGATTGTCTTCAAATCCAATCGCAAATAAAAATCCAAGACCGATTTCCGCGCGCAGTTGTTCGTCTAAAATCGGGAACAAGAAATTGACCATTGTGGGCATCGGGAGTTGCTCGTTGAACGCTGGGTTAAGCGGCATCGCAACGCCGATACGCACCGATAAACCTTCGCTAATGAGTCGCTCATAATTGATAGAAACTAAACTGTTACCTGCTTCAAGGTAAGTGGCGTTCATGAACACTTTCGGCATCCAATCTTCTTGAGCGATTTCCTCTTTGGTTTCACTTCCGAAGACTTGTGAAAACGCGATGTGTGAGACCATCGCCCAACATAGACCCAACAATCCAAAAAATCTCGGCAACATAATTTTGATTCAGGTTTATTGACCAGGCGGAAGCGGCGGTGTGACGGGCGACGCCGTTTCGGGCAACGCACGTGGCTCGTTTTGTTTGCTTTGTGGTAAGCGTTCGACTTTGGTGATTAAATACTTTGAGTCGCCAAGCCATACATAGCGAAAGTATTTTTCTTCGTAATGCAAATTCACCCGCTCGCCTGAAAGTGAAACTTCTTGCAGGGCTTGAATGACATCTTTACGGTCTTTCGGAACTGAAAACTCGAAGACGGTAGAGAGTTGATTATCCTCATTCTTGAACGCACCGAAAGTGCCGATGTTCATTTGCCCTTCATATGTTTTGAAGAGAAATCCTCTCTCAGAAAGTTTCACGACAACGCCTGCACGAATGCCCGTGCTGTAATTGCCGAAGTAAAGAAACGACGCGACCGCAATCAAGATAAGCAAGAAACTGACGCCGCCGATGATGAGAAATTTTTTCATGACCCTAAATAATTGTGTGAATAGAATGCAAAAATAACATTCCTACGAAGATTCGTAACTTTCTGGCTACCAAAGCATTCGCAAATGTCGCAATCCGAAGCACTCATCGTCTTCTTCAAAGTTCCACAAGCAGGCAAAGTGAAAACACGGCTCTCGCCCGCTCTTTCAGCCGAAAGTGCGGCGGCTCTTTACGCGTGTTTCGTTCAGGATACATTTGAAAAAGTTTGCAACCGCAATTTTCACGTGTTCGGATTCGTTTCAGGCGCAATAGATAGAGGCTCTGAACTTGCTTGGTTTCTTAGGGAACGGCGCGTTGAAGTGCTGGAACAAGCGGGCGCGGATTTAGGCGAGCGAATGTCGAGTGCATTTCGCTTTTGTTTTGAGCGCGGCTTCGAGCGTGTCTGCATCATCGGCACAGATTCGCCCGACTTGCCGCTTGCACACATTGAACGTGCGTTTGAAATACTTCAAGCCGACGCGCCAACCGTTGCCATTGCAGGCGCAGACGACGGCGGCTATGTCTTGCTCGGCATGAATCGCTACTTTCCCGAAGCCTTCACAAATGTGCCGTATAGCACCTACGAGACTTATACAGCGACACTCGCACAACTTTCTCGCACATCGGCGCAAGTGGTTGAATTAGAGAAATGGTATGATGTCGACAATCCTGACGACCTCAATCGCCTTGCTCAAACGCCGTTTGCGCATCACATTCCGCGCACTTTAACTTTCCTCAATCATCTTTTCAATCATCAATGCAAATGAAACTCACGATTGGCGTTACGGACTACACCCGCAAAGCGCTTCCGCCCTACAAAACCAAAACGGACGAATACATCGCTTGGCTGAAATCAGGCGAAGTCTTCGGCTATGAAATTGATTGCATAAAACTGCTCTATGAAGGTGAATCGTTTGAAGTTTTAAAGTCCAAAAATCTTGACACGCTCGCTCGCCTTGATGCGATTGTGTTTTCGGGCGGTCAAGATGTTGAGCCGTCTCGCTTCGGCATCAACCTTCCAAAAGAGGAACTGAAAAAACTTCATGTTCAAGATTCAATTTTTGAGCGCGATGAAATGGAACTTTTGCTTGCCCAAAAAAGCATTGAGCGTGGCGTGCCTGTTCTCGGGATTTGTCGCGGATTGCAACTCGTCAATGTCGCGATGGGCGGCACATTGATTTTGGATATTGAGGCACAAACAGGAATGAAAGGTCACGAAGCCAAAGCCGCTGAGGAAAGCAATTATCACCTTGTTAGACTTGTGCGCGATTCTAAACTTGGCAAAATGATTGGTGAGTCAGAGGGCGAAGTAACCACAAGGCATCATCAATCAGCAGAGAAGGCTGGCAAAGGCTTGCGCGTGGTGAGCAACTCCGACGACGGCATCATTGAGGCAATGGAATCCGAAGATGAGCGTCCGATTTTTCTTGTGCAGTGGCACCCTGAACGCATGTGGGTTGAAAAAAGAGACAATGCCTTTTCAACCAATTTGCTAAAAGGATTCTTGGATTTCGTGGCTCAACGCAAACGAGCTACAATAGGTTAAGCCGATTGAGCATAGCCGCGTATTCATTCAGCACCAGCCGTTCATCGAACTCACGAATGACTTTCTCACGAGATTTCTTTCCCATATTTGCCCGCTCGGCTTCTGAAAGGTTGAGCATGGCTTCCATTTTTTCCGCCAAGTGAGCACTGTTGTTGGGTTTTACCAAAAAGCCTGTTACGCCGTCCTCGACCACATCGCGACAGCCGACATTATCCGTAGTGATAATCGGCTTTGCCATGCTTGCCGCTTCTAAAAGCGCGCGCGGCACACCTTCGCGGTAAAACGACGGAAGCAAAATGCAATCGGCATTGGCAAGAAACGGAACGACATTGTTCGTTGTGCCAAGATAGGTTACAACACCTTCTTGAACCCACTGATTCATTTGTGCCTTCGTTACGCCAATCGTTTCATCGTCGGTCAAAAATCCCAAGAGTTGAAATTCAGCGTGCGGATACTTTGGCTTTAATTGCCGTGCCGCTTCAACAAACACACCGACGCCCTTTTCCCATATGAGTCGCGCACTCAAAAGAAAAACGAATTTGTCGCTCGATGATGATTTCGGAATCGGCGCAAACTTTTCGGTATTGACGCCTTCGCCCGGCAGTTGCACGGTTTTTTCTTTTGGCACGATGCCGATTTTCAAGAGCAACTCGCGGTCGTCTTGATTGACGAACCAAACTTCCTTTGCAAACGAAAACGCGGTCTTCATTAGCCGCGTCGCAATCTGATAAAGCCAATTACGTTTACTGAACGCGTAGCCCAAGCCGCTCACAACGGCAATCGTAGGAATTCCGACAAGCCTTGCGGCAAGCGAGCCATAGACGTTCGGCTTAATCGTGTAGTGAATGATGAAGTCAGGTTTATACTTCCTGTAAATGTTGCGCAAGCGAAACATCAACGCTAAATCGGCGAGTGGATTCGTGCCGCGCTTGTCCATTTCTACGCAAACCGTCTTGCAATTTTCTTTTGCAAGAAGCGTCATGAACTCATCGTGCGGCGCAATGACCAAAATTTCAAACCCTTTGGATTGCAAGAAGTGAATGACGCCTAAGCGTAAGTTGTAGAGATACCAAGCGGTGTTGGAAACCATAGCGATGGTTTTGCGCGACGGTGTCGATTGCATATTGAATTAGAGTTTTTCAAACACGTTAAGCGTGGCTTTGGCGGCTTCTTGCCACGAAAAGCACTTGGCGCGTTCTAATCCCTTTTGTGCAAGGCTTTGGCGAAGTGTGTCGTTATTCCAAAGGTCTTCGATGGCTTGCATCAAGTCTTCGGTGGTTTCAAAAGCGCGTCCAGAGCCTGCGGAAACTTCGGGCAATGCGCCGCGATTGGCGTAAATCGTCGGCACACCGCTCGCCATGGCTTCAACCAACGGAATCCCAAACCCTTCGTAGAGGCTTGGAAATACAAAGACTTTCGCTGATTGATACAACGCAGGCAAGTCGTCATTACCAACGAAGCCAACGAACTTGACAAGCGCATGCAAGTCGTACTCTTGCATCAATGCTTGCAGTCGGTCAGAGTCATCGCCCTTGTTGCCTGCAATCACAAGTGGGAAGTATTTGCCCTGTGATTTTAATCTGAAAATTGCTTCTAACAGTTGTCCGAAATTTTTGTTTCGATGTTGAGTGCTTACCGAGAGCAAAAATTCGCTGAACGGAATGTGCAACTTATTCAGCACGGCTTTTCGCTGTTCATCGCTCGTGCGCGCATGAAACGCCTCATCAATGCCATTATAGACGACGCTAATTTTTTCTTGGGGAATGTGATACGCTGCAATCGTATCGGCTTTGGTGAGTTCAGAGATGGCGACAATGTGATGCGCTTGAACGGTGGATTGGTCAATAAAGACGCGCCGATACAGCCGTCTATCCCAGCGAATCGCTTGCGGCACAACGCGGTGATAAAGGTCGTGCATGGTAATCACCGTTTTACCTTTGTAGAAAATCGGCTTGATGAAAAAAGGGCAAAAGAGCAAATCAGGCTTTAAGCGATTGAGTTCTGAGACGAGCACAGTTTGTTCCCACACAATTCGGTGCAGTGTGTTTTGTAGCGATACTTTTCGCAAGGTGATGTTGGGTGCAAGAAAGTCATCGGCAAAGCGATAGTGTGCGCCAAGAAAAATGGTGAGCGTGTGTGTTGATGGCAGTTGTGCCATCGCACGAAGCAAGTGATGTGTGTAAAATCCTGTTCCGCTGTTTTGATTTTTAAGCAAGAGCGCGTCGACGGCGATGTGCATAGCGTTATGATGTAGCGGTTGAATTAGGATTTGAAGTCTGTGCAAGGTTTAATGCACTGCGCCGAGAAAGCACTCCAAGCGCAATCGCGCCCCATAGAACAGTCAGCACAAAATTTGGCAGTCCGCCCGTGAAGCCTTGATTGACAAGTAAAAACACTGGAAAGAAGAGCAAGAAATACCAGAAGTAAAATTTGCTGTTATCCAAAAGCCGCTCTTCGCGAAAGAGTTCATTCAAGGTGCGAATGAAGATGCCAAAGAGAAAGAGCGTGATGAACGTGCCGAGCGCGCCGAAGTTCATGTAGCCTTCGCCGAAGATGGACATTTCAAAACTGAAAATCGAGAGCAATTTCGGGTAAAACATTTCCATGAAGTAGTAAGTCGTTTGATAGGGTTTCTCGAAGGGAAGCAGTTGTCGGGGAATGTAGGCGATAAGGTCGCCGAGCGTGCCTTTGCCGTAGAGCAAGTCGTTTTCCGAATAAACGGTTGAAAAGCCTTCGACGATTTCGCCGAAGCGGTGAAGCGCGTCCAAGCGTTTGAGCACTGTTCCAAAGGCAATTTCATACCACGAAAGGTTGAGTTGGTCGCGCACGCGCTCTAATGCGGCTCGTTCCGAAGTGGAGAGCGCAAGCACATCGCGCACTTCGCCAAGCAGTGCGACAATGCCGCCCAACAGCACACCCAAGAAAAGAATCGTCAAAACAGGAATTTTTCGATAACGGTGATACCACATCACGATTGCAAGAAAGCCTGTCAGCACGAAGTTTCCGCGAATGCCAAAACTCACCCAAATAGCGGACTCGATGATAAAAAAGGCTATCCAAAATCGCCATTGTGATTGTTCAAATTGATGTTTGGCGTTGGCGAGAAAGGCGAAGAAGAGCGTTTTCGGAATAAGCAACGCATAAGTCATGAAGGTTGCAATCGCCGTTGTTGCGCCCAGCGAAAAGGCTTTACGGCGAAATTCGCTCATATCGAGTGCCGCTTGAATCGGTGTGGCATAGCCCGCCGTCCAAACGGCAAGCACATAAAGCACAACGCCCAACGCCAAGTAGGTTTTTGAAATTTGCACGATTGCCGCCGAATCAAAACTGAATTGTCGTTCAAAGTTCAGCGTAAGGGAGTTCGAGACGGCGCGTCCGATGTTGAGAAAAAATCCTATCCAGAAACAAAAAATCCCAGCGAGAAAGAGCCAAATCGTGCGTTCCAAAATGTCTTGCGGAAGTGGGTGCTCGAGTGTTTTCATTTCAAAAATGGCGGGCAAGAGCGAGAGCACATCGTAAATCGTGAACATCAAGAGCACCGTGCCCAACGGCTTGATTAAGACATTGAGCGTGTCTTTTGTGTCGCGAAACTGTTCCGTATAGTTCAGCCAAAAAAGCCCAAGTGCCGTGAGCAGATAGACAAACGAAATGTTCGAGAGGTTTTCTACCTCAAACAAGAATCCTAACGAGAACAGGACGATAAAGAGAGCGAGATAAAATTGTGCGATGCCTTTCATGGTCAGATGTTTAACTCTGCGCCCAAGAACCAACTTGCGCCCGAAAAATTTTCGCGCCGATTGCGTGAGAAGACAAAAAAGTTTTGTGCGTCTTGATAACTCACCCAGCCGTTCAAAAATAAATTGCGCACCACTTCAAAACTGACTTTTGCGCGATACTCGTGCCGAATGCCGAGCGCGCCATCTAAAAATCGCACCACTTCTGAATCAATTCCCGGACGAAGGCTCAAAAAAATATCGCCGCCGACATTCGTCAGTGAGTCGGGATTTGCGCCATGCCGAAAGCGCGTGTAACTCACCGACGCAATGAGTTGTTTGGTTAAACGGTATCGCGCTTCGAGAAATAAATTGTCGGAGTTCGGCGGTGCAAAATAGCCCAGCGGCGAATTGTAGTGCAAGTAGGCAGTGGCGTTGTCTTGTGGTCGTGTGGCGCTTCGCGTGTAGGTGTAGGGGTCAATGCGCGCATATTCAATCCGAACATCAATGTTTTGAATGTCAAACGGGTCAACGACATACAACCCGAAAAGATAAGCGAATTTATTTCCCCAGAAATTCTTTCCGATTTTGCTTGTGGTTAAATCATCGATAAAAATTTGACCATAGAGCGAGGCACTTGGAACAACGCGCCAGTTGAAATCCGCGCCGAGTGCGGCGTTGTCGGGACTGCCGTAATAATGCTCAATCGAACGATAAAACATAATCGGATTCAAGTATCCGACATCGAGCGTTCTTCCTGCCGTGATGATGCTTTCATACAAGCCGAGATTGAAATTCGGGTGAAGTTGCAGGTCTAATCGATGTGCCACGAAGTATTTGAGTTCTTGCGGCGTGCCGACGACGGTCTTGTAGGTGTAGTCGATGAGTTCGGCGAAAATGCTGGTGTATTTGAGTTTCCAGATTTTAAGCCGGAGCAAGAGTTGATTGTATGAAGTAGCGTAATCGGAAAGCACGAGACTGCCCGTTGCGCCCGCGCCCCATTGGTTAGAAAATTTTCCGAAAGCAATTTCAAAATGATTCGTTGCGACTTTGAGGTAAGCGACGGCTTCATCGTGATAAGCAAAGCCGAATTTGCGGCTCAAGGCAAAGCCGTAGCGTGGCAAGGCGAAAATTTCGGCTGGAAATGCGCTGTTGGTTCGAAGCGCGTTGTCGCGAAGGTTGATGAAATAATCGACGCGCTCGCCGATTCTGCCCCACACCATCGCGCCGTTGGTCAGGCGGTCTTCACGCTGAAAGTCAGAAGAATCCAATCCGCCGCGCCGAAACGTGCTTCCTGCTACGAAGTCAAAATTCGCCGTGAACTCGTCGGAATCGACGGCAAGAAAATTGCGCCCGTTTTCAAAAATCACAGTCGGCACAAGTGATTGAACGGGCGAAAGCACGCGCTCAATTTCCGTTTTGTAAAACGCGTCAGGCGCAGGAATTTCTTTGAGGTTCAGCCGCCGAAGTTCATCGCTGAATTCGCGCAAACAAAAGTTCACTTGTTCACGCTCAACGCGATTCAGCCGATTGCGATTTTCGGCAAGTTCCGCGACATACTTCGCCAACTCTACACGCGCCACCGGACGCGCATCGAGATAGACTTGCTTCAAATTGCCTTTGATGTATTGGCGTTGAAGAAAGTCATAAATCCAATGATTGAGTTCAAGATACGCGCCGCCTTGCGAAACTTGTGTGAGCGACTGCGCATGAGCGGCGATTGAAACGCTCAACAGGAAAACGAGAAAAAGAATTCGGCGGAAAACCAATCGATGCTTTGGCGATTGAGGCAAATGAGAAAAATTTGCGTTGTAAATTTGCAAGATAACCTTGTTTCTTCATCTGAAAAACGTGCCCGAACTTCCGTTCATTCATCTTGCACCCAAAGACGCACACCGCACGGGCATTGCGTCTTACGCCGATATGCTTCATGCCGCGCTGTCGAAGTATGCGCCGTCGCTCTCGCTCATTCGCGTAGATGCGAGCGAATTTCTCCGTCGTCTTTCGTCGTTGCCAGAACGCGCGATTGTATGGGCAGAACTCGGCGTAAATGAAGGCGAAACGTTTCGCGCCCTTCGTCATCAAAAGCGACTGCGTCCCGACTTCAAACGCTTCATCACCATTCATGATTCGCCGCGTTTTGTGCATTCGCCGTTTGAGTGGCTGGAAGGCTTTGGCACATCGTTTTGGCGTCGCGCCTCTCGGCGTGCGTTCAACCTTGCCTTTGAACCGCTGATTCTTCGAGACGCCTTGCAACCTGACGACGAGTTTATTTGTCTGACAACGCTTGGACGCGACAGACTTGACGAAAGACTTTTCCGATTATTTCGGCGACGTGCAACGGTGCATTTTCTTCCGCACGTGCTATACTGCGACGAGCCTTTCCCAAAACGCCCACAACGATTGCACAAGCCAGCTCGACTTGGTTTCTTCGGATTTATCACGCCGAACAAAGGCTTGCACTTGCTCATCGACGCGGCAATGTCGCTCAAACAAGCGCACCGCGAGGCGCAGATTCCAAATCTCGTCATTCGCGGAAGGGCTTCCGCTTCTCACGCCGCTTACTTTGACGCGCAGAAGCGAAAAGTCCAACAAGCCGAACTTACAAATTGGGTGCAGTTTGGCGACTTTATTCCTAACGAAGAATTGCCTGCTTTTTTGAACGAGATTGATTTTTTAGCCCTGCCCTACGACGCCCCACCCGTGATTGCGGCGAGCGGCGTGTTACAATGGGCGCGAACGTGCGGTGTGCCTGTTGTAGCCTCAGCAACGCCCGCCTTTTCGTCGCTGATTACGCACAATCGAGATGGAATTTTGATTCCTTCGACGGAGTTCGCCACATGGGAAGATTTTTACATTGCGCTTTCCACCCAGCGCGTGGTCATTGACGCATTCGAGAGCGGGATTGAAGCTTGTCAAAGGGAAAGTTCATGGCAAAGCGTTTCGGAAAAGGTGCGGAGGATTATTGGGGCATGAACCCTACGCCTCGAGAACGACGACTGCAAACTGTGAGCGGACGCGCACATTGTTAGTTGTTCAGAGCCTCTTTTTGAATATCGTCGTAAAGGTAGTGCTATTAAAGTGTGTTTTCATTCTGAAACAGACTCGAACCTCACTCTGTCCCGACTTTGTCGGGACGTCCCTCTCCTTTTGGAGGAGAGAGAAAGATTCCGCAACGCGGAATCAAGGGTGAGGTCGCTCCACTTCATCGCTAAAATGACTAACACAAGATTGTTACACGACTCGTCGCAAAAGCGTCGGATAGTTTCATATCGGTGTCATCGGGCGGCGGTTTATGTGGGGTTCGGTTATGAACTCTCTTGTAAGCATGGTTTGCTTTTTCCTTTTCTTGCATTGCCTTTTGTGGTGGCGAAAAGATATGAAAGATTCCGTGCCATTTTCTCACGCCTCCATAAGTCCTTTGACTGCGGCGGTTGCGCTCCGCCAATTTCCCCTCGCGCACTGCCCCACGACGAATAGCAATAGCCGTGCATACACAATCGGCAATGTTCTCGGAAAAAACTTTCGCATAAATTTCACGCGACTTCGCGTCATGTAATAGACCGATGTGTTGCTATACTGCTTTGGCTGGTTGCCGACGCTTCGACCTTCTTTATGATAGACGATGCTCAAAGGCGCGTATCCCAATTTGAATTTGCCTTTGGCGCGCTCTGCCCAGTCAATTTCTTCGTAGTAAAGAAAGTATTGCTCTTCCATCAGTCCAACTTCTTCCAAGAGCGAGCGCGAAACGAGCATTGATGCGCCCATCACGTAATCCACTTGTTTCAACACGTCGGCTTGTGAAATGGGTTGTTGGAATTTTTGAAACGCGCCGATGTGGTGCGGTTCGCCCGTGCGCCGATTGATTGTGCCGCCGCACAGCGTTTGAATGGTGTCGGGTGCGTGATAGTAGAGAAGTGTTGAGCCGCACATGCCAATGTTCGGGTCGGATTCCACTTCGGCAATCAACTTCGTCAGCGCGTCGGGTTTGACGGTGGTGTCGGTATTGAGAAGCCAGACATACTCAAAGTTCTGCGTGAGTGCAAAGCGCAAGCCGACGTTGTTTCCACCTGCAAAGCCTAAGTTTGCATGATTTTCAATGATAATGAGTTTTTCTTGAACAGGGGTTGTGGCAGTTTCGGCGGCGTGGCGCGAAAAGATGCGGTGCGGAACGGCGTGTTGCTCCGCCCAATGGACGAAGTGCCTGACCGAGTCGTCCGAAGAGCCGTTGTCACAAAGAATGATTTGGAAACTTGGATAGTCGAGATGGCGAAGGCTATCTAAACATTCAAGCGTATCGTGCCGTCCGTTCCAGTTGAGCAGTAAGACGGCGACGGGCGGAAAAAATGATGCTCGTTCACTCACAGGGTTTTGATACAGAGCAGTTGATATGCCAATGAGGGAGCATTACGGACAAGGGGTTGCGTCAAGACAGAGACGCGATGCCAAAACAGTTTCGGCTTCCATCTCACCTCGCCAAATTCGCCGCGTAAGGGTTTCAAGCCCATCATGCCGACAACCTTGAATCCAAGCGATTGCATTTCCTCAACTGTCCAACCTGAGCGATGCAGTTGATACGGATTGTTCTCAAATTCGCCTTGTGGCTGAAATCCATTTGGCGTAAAGACAATCACTTTTTTACGGGCGACTTTTTCCATTTTTTCAAGCAACTTCAAGCCGTCTGCTTTTTCAAAATGCTCAATCACATCGGAGGCTAAAACCGTATCAAACGATTTTGGCTCAAAGACGCTGTCAATCTCCATGAGGTTAGCTTGTTTGTAATCGTGATGAATCTGATTAGCGCGACTTTTTTCAATCGACGGCAAAAATCCATCTACACCGACGGCATATTTGAGTTTCTTTGAAAAGAATCGAATCGGGGAATTCGAGCCACAACCGACGTCAAGAAGCGACTCACCCGCACTGAGCACTTCTTGCTCGAGCCGAATGAAATACTCAATCGAAAGATTATGTAAGGATTGAAGCATAACTAATTTCGGAGTTGCGTTGCGTTGCTTTTTTGAAGCGAGAGAAATAAAAATCCGACGGCACTTGTCATTCCAATTAGTTCGAACATCATCCACGCGGTTGCGGGCGCGAAAATACCCCAGTGCGAAAGCAATATCAAATTGAGTACAATCATCACGCCTAATTGAACAATTCGAACCAACCATTGCACTTTGGCATAATCAAAGTTGTAAGCCAGCCAAGTGAACGGCGACGACATAATAACAACAACAATGCGTAAGCACAGCAGGCTTGTTACCCACACGCCGCTTTGATAGGCTTCGCCGAAGAGTATGGGCACAACTTGCGGCACAACGAGTGCATAGAGCAATCCTATTGCCATCACGCCGCCCACTGTTAGCAGAGACGATTTCAAAAAACTTCCGATGCGCTCGCGCTCTTTAATTGCTGACGCGGCAGGCGAAAGCGCACCGTCAACCGATTCGCTAATTGCCAACAACGGCAACGCAACGCGTTGCGCCATGCCATAAACGCCGATTTCTGCCTTCGTTAAAAAATAGCCCATCAGCCACACATCAACGCGCAAGGCAAGGGCAAACAAAAGTCCCGCGGGCATGATGAAAAGCAGGTAGCGCGTCGGCGAAAGAAATTCCATCTCGCTATTTAATTCCTGCTTTACAGGCGCAAGCACAAACGATTTCGGCTCTGCAATACAGGCTTTGAGCGTATCCTTATCCCAATATGTCTTTATTGGCATCATCATTAAGCCGACGATTAAAGTCAAGAGTGAACTCACGACACCCGATATAACGACTGCCGTCAGCGACCATGCGCTACTGAACTGCAAATACAAGAGCGGCAATAAGTTAAAAAGCGATTGAAGCGCAATGAGTATGCCCGCTTGTTTGAAAGTTTGTTTGGATTGGAAATAGACAATCGGCATGGCGAGCATTGAACTTGCAAACCCAGTCAGAAGTGCCAAGCGCATAAGGGGCGCAATCGACGCGCTTTCCCAGACTTGCGCCACAAGAGGGGCTAACAAGAAAAAGAGCAATCCGAATGAACAAAGAGAAAGGAATTTCAGACGCACGCCCCAGTTCAAGAGTTGCGTGTGTTCGTGCGCTTGTGTCGCCGCTTTTGATGCATAGCGCAAGACAGTTTGGTTAATGCCTAAATCCGACAATGCTAACATCAACATGTAGTAGCCAAAGACCAGCGTGTATGCGCCGACGTCTTCAACGCTCAATCCGCGCACGATTAAAATCGAGCTTGCCACATTTGCCAGCAATCCAAACGCTTTTGGAACAATCAGCGTCAAGATGTTTTCAAGATTGCTGAACTGTGCAAGGCGTGCAGACCAATTTTTCACACTTAGGCTTAACTGAATGGATAGGTGTGTGTTTGAAGAAGAAACGATTGCCATTGCTCGACGGCGGATTTTTCGCCATACCACTTGGCAAAGGGCGCGGGCAAATGTTCTATGCCTTCAATGACGATATTCTTTGCGCCGTCTAAATGGCAGGCGTCGATGGGCACAACCCCGTCGCCGTCCAGATTGCCGTTGCCGAATGTGTTGCGGTAAAACTCAAATGCCAAACGCTCTTGCAAACTGCCATGAAGCGTGCCTTTTCGGAACGAACTGGCGACCGAAATCACCTCGATTTTCTCAAAGAAATCAGCCGAAAGGTGGGCGTTGATGAAATCCATTTTGAGTTTGGCGTATCGCTCTCTGCTTTGAAACGGCGTGCCAAGCGTAAGAAGTTTGTGAATGCTCTTGTTGGAGTATGCATCGCCTTGAAATGACTTTCCAAGCAAATAGATGAGTGCAACGGTGCCGCCGCCGCTGTGCGCAACAAGAGTGATTGGCTCGTTTGGACATTGCGATTCAACGCGCTCAATCATTTCGTGAAGGTGTCGCATCACACGGTTTGTTGAGCGTTCGGGCGAGGGCGGCAAGCCAATCCAATCGAGCGTGGTGAGTGGCACAATAAAAATTTTTTCTGATGGCGTGTTGGACGCAAGGTTGCGCTTCATTTCTTCGTAGAGCCCGCTCCATAGCCCCACGCCAGCGAGAATAACAATCGGGTTCACGGTTAGCGCAAATAATACTGAAGCGAATTCGGCTTGCATAGGCATTCTTCGGCAATCGCGATGCCTTTTGAAATCAAGCCTTGATTGCGCAC
>JBDNCJ010000006.1:0-77169 GCA_046719715.1 Chloroherpetonaceae bacterium
CCGACGACGCGCTGGGCGACCATCACGCCGACGACTTCGTAAATCAGCCACAGTGCAAGCATCAAAATCGGAATGCCTGAAATCGGATTAATCGTCCACTTGCCTAATTTTTCCGAAATTACTGCGCCCAATTTCATGCTTGATTTTTCGCGCAAAACTTCCGCCACAATTTCATTGACGCGATTTCTGCGTGCCACATACATTTCTTCGCGTCTATCTTCTGGCGCGATTTCGTGTCGTGCGGCAACGGTTTCATCGCCTTCGAGAATCATGACGGCGTCGGCAATTGGGTTTGGTGTTGGTTTGAGTCGCGCAAGAATTGGCTCGAGCGCGTGTAGAAGCGTTTTATCGGCGTTGCCCACAGTTGCTTGTTCAAGGGCTTTATCGAGTTCAGCAAATCCCTGTTTTTTGATAGCGGTTACTTTTACGACTGGCACGCCCAGAATTTCAGAGAGCCGTTGCACATCGATGTCCATGCCCGTTTCTTCGACAGCGTCCATCATGTTGAGCGCCACGACCATTGGAAATTGCATATCGATGAGTTGCAGGGTGAGAAATAAGTCGCGCTCTAAGTTCGTGGCATCAACGACGTTCAAGACGAGGTCGGCGGAAAGCACTTCGTCGCGTGCGACGCGCTCTTCGTCGTTGAACGAACTGACGCCGTAAATGCCGGGTGTATCAATGACTCGAAAGTGTTTGTAATTGCCTTCGGTGACTTCAACCGTTGTGCCGGGGAAGTTGGAGACATCGACATACAATCCGCTAAAATGATTGAAGAAAAGCGACTTTCCCACGTTTGGATTGCCAACGAGGACTAACTTTTTCTTGCCTGCTTTTTCAACTGTGAGTGAGTGCGGCGCGGATTCTATCAAAAGTGTTTGCATAGTTTAATGTGCTTCACCGTTCAATTTGCAACCACCTCAACCCAGATTTTTTTCGTGAGTTCTTCGCCAATGGCGACTTCCTGCCTGCGATGCTTAATGACGACGGGACCGAGCGGCAAGCGTTCAAAACATATTGCTTCACTGCCTTCGGCAAGTCCGAATCGCAACAGTTGGGTGCGCATCTCTTTGTCGTCGATTTGCTTGACGATAAAGCGCGTTCCCTTCTTTACGGCGCGGAGCGAAACCAAATTGGATTCAGATTGTTGCATTGAATTTTGTTTAGACTCAATCTAAACAAACATTTTCCATTTGACAAATCGTTTTTCCGTTCTGATAGGTCGTTCATCTTGCAAAACCTTTTTGTCGCTGTAAATTGCAGCCAGTAGTTTTGCCAAAGCAGTTTTTACATTTCTAAAATGACTATGAAAAAAGCGTCTCCGCCGAAAAAGAAATCGGCATCTGGCTCCCACGATTCCAAATCAACGCCAAAAAAGAAATCGCCTGTTTTTCCTTTCACGGCTATTGTCGGTCAAGACGAGATGAAACTTTGTTTGCTCTTGAACGTCATTGACCCACGCATCGGCGGCGTGTTAGTCATGGGGCATCGCGGCACGGGCAAAAGCACGACGGTTCGCGCGCTTGCCGACGTGCTTCCGATGATTGAGCGCATTGCGGGCGACGTCTATAACCGCGCGCCCTCTGACATTCCCAAACACGAATTGCGCACGAAAAAAACAGAGCATATTCCTGTGCCGGTTGTGGATTTGCCGCTCGGCGCAACCGAAGACCGCGTCTGTGGCACGATTGATATCGAGAAAGCACTGACCAGCGGCATTAAAGCCTTTGAACCCGGATTGCTCGCGCAAGCCAATCGCGGATTTCTCTACATTGACGAAGTCAATTTGCTCGATGACCATTTGGTTGATGTGCTTCTCGATGTGGCGGCGTCGGGCGTCAATGTCGTCGAGCGTGAAGGCATTAGCATTCGCCACCCTGCGCGTTTCGTCTTGGTCGGTTCGGGCAATCCCGAAGAGGGCGAACTTCGTCCGCAACTCTTAGACCGATTCGGATTGCATGCACGCATCAGCACCATTAAGAACATTCAAGACCGCGTTGAAATCGTCAAGCGTCGCCGTGAATTTGATTTTAATCCAGACGCTTTTCTTGAGAAATGGCAGTCTGAACAAGAAGCGTTGCGTGAAAAAATTGTTCAAGCCCAGTCACTTTTGCCACAAGTTAGCATGCCTGATGACGTGCTCATGAAAGTCGCTACACTTTGCATGCGTTTGGGCATTGACGGACATCGGGGCGAATTGACGATTACCCGCGCCGCTTCGGCTTACTCGGCGTTTGACGGAAGATTGGAAGTTACCGTTTCCGATGTTCGTGCGATTGCCGCGCCTGCCTTGCGCCATCGCCTGCGACGCGACCCGCTTGAAACGATTGACGCCGGCGAAAAAGTCGAGCGCGAACTCCAAGCCATTCTCAAAGTTGAGGAGACGGTTTGAGATGATTTCCTTTACGAACATTTTAGGATTAGACCTTGCCAAAAAAGCCCTGCTTCTTGCCGCTGTTGATGCTTCACTCGGCGGCGTTTTGATTCCAGCAACCGTAGGTTCGGGAAAATCAACGCTGGCGCGTGCGTTTGCTCGAATCTTGCCCGAAGGCACACCGTTTATCGACCTGCCGCTCAACATCACCGAAGACCGATTGCTCGGCGGATTGGATTTGGAAATCGCCCTTGCCACAGGACAGCGCGTCATTGAAAAAGGATTGCTCGCCAAAGCCAATGGCGGCGTGCTTTATGTGGATTCCTTCAACCTGCTTGATTCCACAAGCGAAGCGTATTTGATTGATGCAATGTCTCGCGGAAAAGTGCTCATCGAGCGCGACGGTGTGAGCGACGTGCACGACGCGCGATTTATTCTCGTCGGCACTTACAACCCCGCCGAAGGCGATGTTCGAATGGGACTTCTGGATAGAATCGGATTGATTGTGCCCTTCACGCCGAACATTGATGAAAAGTTCAGAGCCGAAGTCGTGCGCCGCGTGCATTTTCAAACGCACGATGATGATTCTGATGACGATAAACTTCTGCAAGGCTTAATTCTTCAAGCCAGAGAAATGTTGCCGCGCGTTGAGATTCGCGATGAAGAAATTTCGGGACTTGTTCAAACCGCACTCTCACTCGGCGTTGAAGGTAATCGCGCCGATGTCTTTGCCGTCAAAGCCGCGCTTGCTTCCGCCGCGTTGGCAGGACGCTTAGATGTTGATGAAGAGGATTTGAAACTTGCCGCGCGATTAGTGCTTCTTCCCCGCGCCACGCGCATTCCTGAAAGCGAAGAAACGCGCAAAGAGCCACCGCCGCCCGAAGCGCAATCGCCCGCCGATTCCGATACGCCAAACGATTCGCCCGACAACCGCAACGAAAATCAGAGCGAACAAACGCCCGACCAAATCGAGGAACTCTTGCTCGATGCTGTTGAATCGGAACTGCCTGAAAACTTGATGAACCTTGCCGCCTCCGCCAAACGCCGAAGCAAATCCGGCAGTCGCGGCGAAGCCTTGAACTATCGGCACGGACGATACATTCGCTCCGAACAAGGCTCGCTCAAAAAAGGCAAGCTCGCGCTTGTTCCGACCATGATTCAAGCCGCACCGTTTCAACGCGTTCGCAAACAATCTAAACGCCGTTCTTCATCGGCTTTGATTATCACCAAAGACGACATTCGCATTAAACGCTTTCGCGATAAAGCCGGAACGCTCTTCATTTTCATCGTCGACGCTTCGGGTTCAATGGCACTCAACCGTATGCAACAAGCCAAAGGCGCGGTTACGAAACTTTTGCAAGAAGCCTATGTGCATCGCGACCAAGTCGCATTGATTGCGTTTCGCGGAAAACAAGCCGAAATGCTGCTTCCGCCGTCGCAGAGCGTCGATAGAGCCAAACGCGCCTTAGATGTGCTTCCAACAGGTGGCGGCACGCCGCTGGCTTCTGCAATGTTGCTCGGCTTGGAAACGGCAAAGCAAATGAAATCCAAAGGCATTACACAAACGATGCTCGTCTTCATCACCGACGGGCGCGGAAACATCGCCCTTGCGCACAGCGACACCGACGCAAGCGACAAACAAAAAATCGCCGCTGAAATCGCGGCACTTGCTCAATCCATCAACCTTGAAGGTTTGAATTCTGTCGTCATCGATACGCAAACGGGCTACCTTTCTCGCGGTGAAGCCAAACGACTCGTTGAACAACTCGGCGGACGATACATCTACTTACCGAACGCCAAAGCCGACGACATCGCGCTTGCCGTTAAATCGTCGTAACCCTTCGGAATACTATCCATGAAAAAAGGCGACTTGTTTCAGTCGCCTTCTTTCTCTTTCGCGATTCAATTTACTCTGCTATCATTGCCTCGATTTCTTTTTCTTCAGCTTTCAATTCGGCTTGCATTTTGCGCCTCTCTTCGGGCGGCAATTTGCTATTAGCGAACTCCACGCCTTTGCGAATATCCTTCATCGCTTCTCTGATTTTTTTCATGGCTTGTGCACGATGTCCGCCTTTTCCGCCGCCTGCTTTTTTGAGTTGAACAATTCCCTCTTTAAGCGATTGAAGCGCGGCATACATTTCGGGGTGATTGTCGTAGTAAGTCGGACGCGCTTTTTTCGGCGCAACCTCCGCCGACGGCGTCCCAACATTTTGGGCAACGGCTTGGCTTGCTACGCCAAGCACAATCCACAATCCTAAAAGCGTCAGTGTTTTTTTCATGAGTTGCTGATTTAAGTTGAAAGAAGTTTCAAAGAACATTCAGCCGTTATGCCTTTGCCAAACTTTGCGCAAAGTGAAGTGCATTTTTGACCTTCTCTTCCGAATCGGCTTCACAGTAAAGGCGCAAGACGGGTTCAGTGCCGCTTGGGCGAATCAAGAGCCAGCCGCCCTCGAAGAAGTATTTGTAGCCGTCAAGGTTTTCAAAGCGGGTAACTTTACAGCCTGCAATTTCTTTGAAGTCGCCTTTGCTTGCCCGCTCCATAGCACGCAGTTTTTCTTCTTCGGTCAAATGTGCGTCGATGCGGTCGTAGGTGAAGAACCCGAACTCGTCGTAAAGTTCTCGCACCAGTTCGCCCAACGTTTTCTTGCGTTTTGCCATGATTTCAAGCACGAGTAAGCCGATGTAAATGCCGTCGCGCTCGGGCAAGTGCGCCGTTACGCCGATTCCGCCCGATTCTTCGCCGCCCATCAAGATGTTGTTTGTTGTCATCAATTTTCCAACGTGCTTAAATCCGATTGGCAGGTTGTGGCAGTTGAGTTTGTGCTTGTGGCAGAGCTTATCGATGACTTGCGTAAGCGCATAGGTTCGTGCGACTTCGCCGCTCATCTTTTTTTCCTCGACAAGGTATTTCAAAATGACCGCAAAAATTTTGTGCGAGTCGACATAGTTGCCGTGCTCGTCCATCATGCCGATTCTATCGGCATCGCCGTCGTTCAAAATCGCCACTTGCAGTTTTTCGGATTTGAAGACGGGAAAATAATCTTGCAAGTAATTCGGAATTGGTTCAGGGTTGATGCCGTCGAAGGTTGGGTTTATCGAACAATGATACTCACTGACACATTCGCCCAGAAGTTGTCGCACGATGCCTTGCCCTGCACCGAACATAGCGTTGTGTCCGATTTTGAAGTTTGCGTTTCGGATTGCGTCGAGGTCGAGTTCGGCTTTAAGCGCGTCGGCGTAAAAGGCTTTGATGTTAGCGCGTTCAATGCGTGTTGGATTCTTTTGAACGGTGTTAGAAGGCTCAACGGTTGCGAGCAGTTTTTCGATGTCGGCGATTTGTTCGGGGTGCGCCGAGCCGCCATAATCTGCTTTGACTTTGAAGCCGTTGTAGAACGGCGGATTGTGCGACGCGGTAATCATCACGCCGCCGGCAAGATTGTTCTTCTTGACAAACATCGACACGGCAGGCGTCGGCACGAAGGTTTCTGAAAGAAGGGTTTTAATTCCAAGCGATGAAAACACATCGGCGACATACTCGGCAAATTGCTTCGACATAAAGCGCGTGTCGTAGCCGATGCACACGCCATTGTTGATGTTTTGATGTTCGAGGAAATACTTGCCTGTGGCGAGCGAAACGCGTTTGAGATTTTCAAAAGTGTAATCTTTGGCGATGATGGCGCGCCAGCCGTCTGTTCCAAATTTGATGTGCATTTGAAATGAGTTTTTTGTGAGCGACAAAAATACGCTTGCAACAATAATTTCTTTTGAGATTTAGAACAAAAGAAATGCGAAAAGGCTTCTTGTTCGGAAGCCTTTTCAGTGTCGTGATTGCCATTTGAGCCTTATCCCGCTTTCGGGGTTTCAGAGGGCAACATTCCCATTTTGCGTTTGAGTTCGAGGAGCGAATCGCTTGGCGCGCCCGATACTGACGGGGCTTTCAGGGCTTTCTCGATTTGGTCGTCGATGCTCGTCGAATTGTCGGCGATTTTGCCGTAGGCTTCGGCGAGCGATTCTTCTTGATTGACTTTTTCTTTCATCTTTTCAAGCATAGCGACGGTGCCGTCAGAATCGACGCCAGAAAGTTGTTGATTGATTTTGCGCATGGATTCCGCCGTTCTTGCACGCGCTTTGAGCGTGATGAGTTCGTTTTCATACTTCGTGATGCTTTGGCGGAGCTTATCGACTTTGACTTGCAGATTGTCGGCAAGTTGTTGCTGGGTGACGTGCTGACTGAGGAGGTCGTTTCCGCGCGCTTCAAATTCGGATTTTTTGCTCAGGGCTTCGGTTGCCAAACGTTCGGCTTCCGCCATATCTATTTCGCCTTTTGAGGCACGCTGAAGCAGTAGCATGGCTTTGCGCTCGTAATCTTGTGCGATGCGGTGCTGGTCTTCGCCATCTTTTTTGAGACGAATCGCGGAGGCTTTGACTTGTGCGAGGCTTTGCATAGAGACGGCGAAGTTTTGCTTCAACTCCCGAATCCCTTGTTCGGTCATTTTCACGGGGTCTTCGAGCTTATCGACGGCGGCGTGTGCTTCGGATTGGGCGACGCGGAAAATGCGCTTGAATAATCCTGCCATAAAATTTTTCTCCTTGAAATTTTTGCGTTGTTGGTGATTTACTTTTTAGCGTAGTTCAAAAGTTCTGAGCTATGCTCCGCCATTGCAAATGAAAGCGCGTTGATGGAGGCTTGCAGTTCATTGGCATCGAGGTTCTCGAGTTGAAGTGTGTCGCGGAAAAAGAGATTTTTTTCGTCGTCATCAATCGCGAAGGCACCGTGAACGAGGGTTTGATTCATTTGGAGCAGTCGCTTGTAGAGCACATTGCGGGTGTCTTTGTCGCTCGGCAAGTGCATGATGAGTTGCTCCAAAATGAGGAGCGGCGGCTCGCAATCGACAATCAAATTCTTGATGCCGTCTTCTTCATTTTCGACAATCAGCATTTCGTTGGCTTCGTCCTCTTTGACGATTTTCAAGTCCATTTCAAGCAGAATGTCTTTGATTTGAATGAACTTGTCAGATGTGGTTTCGGTCATGGCTGTGTTAATTTAAGTTGAACGAGATTGCAAATATTTTTCCAATGCTTGATAGGCTTCGTTGAGCCGCTTGGAGATTTCGGTTGCGGTTTTTTGCTTTTCGAGGTCGCCCGAAAATTTATCGGGGTGATATTGTTTCATGAGTTTGCGATAGGCTTTTTTGACGGTTTCTAAATCCGCGCCGTAAGGTATTTCCAAGTTAGCATAATAGCCTGCGATTTTTTCGTCTCTTGTCGGCTCGCGCTTTGGCGGTGGCTCGTTGGTTCGGGAACGATTGTAGGACGCTTCAAAGTCATCATCTAACTTCATTTTGCGGCGCAAGCGTTCTTCCCACTCTGCGAAGTCGCGCAGGAAGTCGTTGCCCAATGCTTCTTGTGTCGAAGTTCGATTAGCTTCGAGAATCCGCCATAATCTTTCCAAAACGCTATTCATTGTTCCGTCTTGTTTAGCGGGGTTACGATAGATTTTTGAGGTAATTCCAACCTTCGCCTGTGAGGTCTTCCATTGAGATTCCATCTTCTTCGTTGCCCGGCATAATGAAGGCGGCGTCGCCCAAGCAGAACTCGAAATCGAGCGAATTGATTGAAGCTAAGACCTTTCCGAAGGTTTCTTGTCGCCAATACTCCGTTTCGGGAATTGCATCAATGACTTCAAAAAATCGGTCGAGGCTTCGGTCGTTTTCAAAGAGCAGACAAATCGTAATGACGACGTAGTATTTGCTGTTGCTGTATCGATACATTTCGTTGACGCGCTCTCCCATTTCTTCTTCTTCAGTGGCGATGCTCGATTCAATTTCGTCAACCCAATTTTCGAACTCGGCTTCGGCGGCATCGGCATCGGTTATTACGTCCCAATAGCCGTATTCAAAGAAGTGTTGATTTTCAACGAGGAGCGCGGCGAGGCGTTTGTAGAAGCGTCGTTTTTCTTCGGGCGTTTCGTCGTCGGCGCTTTCGTCAATGATGCGATGCACCTTTGAACGTAAACCTTCGTCGCCAAAAGCGTTGATGGCGACTTGGATTCCGATGAAGATGCTTTCGCCTCGTCGTTTTCCAAAAAGGTTTGAAAAAAAGTTTCTGCGATTCATGTTGAAGACAAGAGTTAAGGGTTATCCGCCTGAAAATCCGCCGCTTCGCCCCCATGAGCCGGAACGGCTTGAACTTCGCGTGCCGAGCGAGCGCGAGCCTGTGCGGCTGGTGTTGGTTGAAACGCGCCCGAACCCGCTTGGTTTGGTTTTGCCAACGCCGGCTAATCCGCCCGTTGTGCGCGAGGCAAAGGAGGTCGGACGTCGGACGGGCTGGTAGGTCGGTCTTGAAATTCTCGATGGTACGCGGCTTCCATAGTAGCCGTAATTGAATGCCGGATAGAAAAACGGCGAGGGCATAAACATCGGAAATGCCCAGAAAAACCAAGGAAAGAAAAATGGACTTCCACCGTAGTGATAGATGTTCGTTACTTGCCCGCTCGGTGTGGTTTCGGTGGTCGGCACTTTTTTGGCTTGTTCAATTTCTTCGGGCTTGGCGTCAGGCGTGACGGCGGCAGTAATCGGCACGGTCGGTTTGAAGTTTGTTGCCGCAAGCATCGTTACGGGCATGCCTTTTTCTTTGAAGGTTGCGAAGTCGTCATTCAAGTCGTCGAGTTCTGTCGATTGCGATTCAGACGGCGACAGATACATCACACTTTTAATGCCAAGCGATTGCAACTTATCGGCGGTTGGAATTTTCGCCACGTAGCGATTATCAAATTCTCTCTCACTGTCTTGCGGCGCGGTCAGGCGTCGGTTGTCCAAGAGCATCACGGTTGCGGCTTTATCGCTCCGCTTTTCTTTTTTGGATTCAACTTCGGCGGCGTAATAGACCAGCGCGCCTAAAACTTCGTGCGACTTCACCGTGCCTTTCGGGTGCGGATAGTTATCAAATCCAAGCACCACGTCCGCCACTTCACTCATTGCCGCCGCAAATGCGACCGACTCCTTGCCGTCTAAATCGGCGATGAGCAAAATCGTTTCGGGGTTGTTGCTCCGCTTGATGAGTTCGCGCATGCCTAATCCGCGCGAATAGGCTTCTTTCATTTCAGGCGTGCAAATGGGCTTGATTTGCGATTTGAGCGACGGTTGAGAGAGCGATTGCACCAGCGTTGCTACAACGAATGGATTCCACTCGCTTCGCTTCGGCGCATATGCTTTGAGAAGTTCAGTTGAATCCAAATACGTCGACCACGACAGCGAGCCTTTGCTATCGAGCCCCGTTACATCGGGCAGTGAAATCGTATTAGATTCCGCGCCAACGCTCCACCCTTCCCTTTTTTGAAGTTCAAGCGCATCGTTTTCCTCTACGACGCCGTCATCATTGTCGCACCCTTGCATAATGCCTGACACGGAAAGCAAAGCGGCAAGCGTGCCGAGTTTCGCCAAGCGCAGATTGGCTTCGCGTCGCGTGATGGATTCTTCCCACCACGAAGATGGTTGCTTTGTGTTGTCGCTCATGGCTTTACTGAAATTAGCGTTTCAAAAATGTTGCGGCGCATTGCGCGTTGTAATCGGTCGCTCGTTTGGCAACGCGCGTGAAAATTCCCGATGCGCGTCCTCCAACAAGATAAATCCCGAAGTTTGTATTTCTGTCGTCTTTAATCGCGTCGAAATAGCGTTGCACAATCCATCGGTTCGGATTTGCTTTTTGAAGCGAGGCGTTCCAGATGTCTTCCGAGACGAGATTTCCAATAATGACTTCATCGCCCTCGCACCCGTAATCGGATTTGAGCACCCAATCGTTTTTTTCGAGAGATGCCTTGTCTAACACATCGGAAATGCACAGGGTTTCGGGGATATACGCACGAATGGCATTTTGGTTTTCAGGGCTAAACTTCGCGAGATATTTCCACAAAAATGCCATTGAGAGCTTGTTTTGTGTAAGCACCGCACCCAGCGGATTGATGAGCGCGATTTGTTTGGATTGCTCGGCTTCAATGAGCCAGAAAAGTTCTGTTGCCAACGGCTCGCTGTCTTCAAACGCTTCGCCGTCGAGCCACGCGGATTCACGCTCGCCCCACCAATCGGTTTTGTAATGGCGATAGAGGATATCGATTTCACTGCCGAAGAGCGTCAGTTTGCCTTGTGAGTTTTTTCCCAAATTTCTCGGTGAGCCTAAGACGACTTTCATGCCGCGCGATTCAAACCAGCGTCGATACAGTTCAATCATCGATAAATCTTCGGGCAAATCGGTTGGATAAACAATCCCGAGCGTCGGCGTTTGTTTGACTTCGCGAACCGTTTTTTGATAGTATTGCAAAACGGCTTGGCAAAACGCCTTCTCAAACTGTTCGTTTGGATTCAGTAAGTTTTCTTGTTGGAGTTGTTGATTAAACAGGATTTGATTGAGCAGAACGGCTTCGGCTTCGCCGCTGGGCGTATCGCTATTCATTTCGCAGATTTGGATTCGCCCATCGTTGGTCAGGAACACATCGAGCCGAGCAATCGCGTGCCACGCGCCGCCAGAGGCAAGCCACATGAGTTTTTGAAACGGCGTGAGGTAAAAAAAATCGTCCAAGTAAGTCGGGTTATTCCAGACGATTTGGGCGAGTTCGTTGTAGGCATTTCCGATGGATTCAGCGGCTCGGCACATCGCGCTGTAAGTTTCTTGGGAGATGATGACGGGGTCGGTTTGGAATCGTTCTGCGCCGTTGAGCCATGCGTCGGAGATGATGCCGGTTTTGAGGAGCGCGTCAGCAAGTTCGCTGTAAGTCATGGCGCGTTTGCGTGAGTTCGAATTGGAAGTTCAACGCAGAATGTTGCGCCCTTTCCCTTGCCTTCGGATTCCGCCCAGACTGTTCCGCCGTGCAGGTCGACGATTTTCTTGACGATGAAAAGCCCCAAGCCTGTTGAAGTTTCTTCGTCCGTCGGTCTTGCCGAGAGGCGTTGAAAGCGTCCGAAGAGTTTCGTCATGTCCGTTTTAGACAGCCCTTGCCCTTCATCTTTGACCGTGATTCTGACGACTTCCGAGACGTCTTCTACCAAATCCGTCGCTTGTCGATCATGGTTTGATTTTATCGGCAGTTTTTTCATGGATAATCGAATCGTTTTTTCTCGCGGGCTGTATTTGACGGCGTTGCTAATTAAGTTTTCAAACACTTCGCGAATTCGGCTCCCATCAAGCATGAGCTCGATTTCTTCGGTATGCTCAATCAGGAGCGTTTGCGATTTTTTCTTTGCAATGAATTGATTTTCATAAACGACGCTTTCTAAAATTTTATCAACGCGAGCCAATCTAAAATTGAGGGTTATTTCCCCAATATCGAACTCATTGCTTCTGAGCATTTCGTTAATGAGAGAGAGCATTCGATTTGCCGCGCTCTCGACGTGGGTGGCGTAGTCGTAGATGTTCAGAATGTCGGATTGAGGCGTTTCTTTAATGACGGCGGAAAAGCCGATGATGCTTTGAAGGGGGCTTTTAAGGTCGTGCGCGGCGATAGAAAGCAGTTGCGTTTTAATCTGATTGGCTTCGATGGCGAGTTTTCGTTGATTCTCGGCTTCCGACAAGGCTTTTTCAAGTTCAATACTGCGTTCCTTTTCTCGCTCGGCTTCTCGGCGCGCTTGTTCGGTTTCATACATCGCTTGCATTTCGCGAAGTTTTTTGGCTTGCACTTCGCTGAAACGCTCCCGCTCAACTTCTTGGTAACGCTCGTAGCAGTGGGTCGCTTTCTCGAAAAGTTTTCTCGACTTATACAGTTTCGCAAGCGCGATGAGTAAATCCGCCGTCTCCTGTGTCGCTTTTTGAGATTCCGCTAATTCAAGCCCTTTGAGAAGATGTGATTCGGCTTTTTCAGGCTCGCCTAAATCGTGGTAGCACAGCCCAATCACGTTGTGCGAGATTATGACACCTTGTATGTGGTTGATTTTCTCGCGCAGTTCCAAACATTCCAACTGCCTTTGGAGCGATTCTTCATGTCGCTCCAAGCCCGACAAAGCAGAGGCGATGTTTCCAAGAATTTGAGCACGCACTAACAAATCAGGCGAATCTTGCAAAGCATCTTTGGCATGTTCAAAACGGCGAAGCGCCTCGTCAAATTTTTTTTGCCGATAAAAGATATTTCCAATGTTCATCAAGGTGTGGGCGAGGCTTGCCAGGGGCGCACCGCTCTTTTGTTTTAAGGTCAGGCTTTGTTCGTAGTAGTCGCATGCTTTTTCCAAATCATCGATGACGTAATAAACGTTTCCAATGTTCATGAGTGTCATGGCGATTTCATGTTCGTTGCCGAGTTTTTCTTTGAGGGAAAGGCTTTTTTGATAAACGTCGAGGGCTTTATCCAATTCGGAGAGTTTGAAATACGCATTGCCGATGTTGTGCAGCGACGTTGCGATTGCCATTGTGTTGTCAAGCGTTTCAGCAAGTTTAAGCCGCTCGTGATGAAGGCGGAGTGCGTCGGTGTAATTGCTGATGTTCCAATTCGCATTTCCAAGCGCGCCCAAAATTTTCAACAAGAGCGGCTTATCGCCGATTTCCGTTGCGAGTTCTTTTGCGTCGGTGAGGTATTGGATTGCTTTCGTCGAGTTGGAGACTTTCAGTTCTGCCATGCCGAGCATAGCAAGCGCAAACGCCGTTTGTCCTTTTTGAAATAATTTTAGTTCAGATTGAGCAAGCAGGTTCAAAGCGCGTTCGGCAAGCGTGCGTGTGCGCTCTGGCTCGCGCTCTATCAAGGCTTCGGCAAGTTTGTTTAAGGCGGTAATTTGTTCGTCTCTTTCCTTTGCCGATTGCGCTTTTATCTCCAACTCGTCAATCGTCTCGGTCATCTCTTGCTTAAGAAAGTTCCGTTACCAAAATCGCCGTCGCAATATACGCAGTTGCTTCAATGACGCTGACGCCGACGTTGCGGTCTTTGGAAACTTCCTCGTCCAATTTGCCGCCGTAGGGCGCAAAGCCGCCGCCGAGCAAAACGCCCTGCACCAAAAATTGCCGAATCGGATAAAACGACAGCACAACCAACAACGATTTTCCAAAACCGATGAAACTGGTTTGATAGTCAATGAAGTCGCCGCGCAAGCCGCTTCCGACGGCAATGCCGATACCCACCATCACGCCTGCGTAGCTAATCGCCGCCGCAATGTTGCCGCCGATGAACTCTTGCGTGTCGTTGTAGTTCGTCAGCATCCGATACAAGCGTGCAATCGCAATGAGCGCAAGTTGCCCGACCAAAAAGAAAACCACGCTGGTCAGCACTGTTCCGCCTTTGGCATCGCCTGAAATCGTGCCCGCAATCACAAGCCCTGTGGCGATGAATCGTCCCGCCGCAACAATCCCCACCGCGACATTTCGTTTTTCAATTTCTTCGAGATAATCCACCGCATGAAAGAGTTTGAACCCGAAAAGCGAAATGAACGCGAGAAAGAGCACGCCGCCCGTGCCGTAGGCTAAGGCAATGAGTCCATCTTGCACCATGTCGCCGCTTCCTTCGCCGCGCATAATAGCCGTTGTAATCAGCACCACGCCGAAAACGTATCCTGCAATCGCAACACCCAACGCAGGATTATCTGCTTTCAATAGCGCATCGCTTAAATGTGTCTTCATCAACAGTTGATTGACGAGACGCGCAAAGACGACCATCAAAACCATAATGATGGCGACGAAGAGAATCGTTTGAATCGGCATTACTTTGAGTTTGTGGTTTAGTTGTTTGACTTACTTTCAGTTTGCCCTTGCTCCAAAAGCCAAGCGGCGAATTTTTCAAAATCGCTTAGTCTTGTCTCTATGATTTTTCTGACGACTTTAAGATTGAGCGATGTATAATCATGGACGGCAATGTTTCTGAATCCAACCATTTTTTGCAGTTGCTCACCTAAATTTTTATCGAGAAGCCCCGCATTTATCAGCGTTTCAAATGCTTCTCGACTGGTCTGGGGAACACCCAATCGCTTGACTTTGATTAGATGATTTGCCGCGTCAATCGCCGCTTCCGATGCGCGTTGCAAATTCAAAATCACGGAATCTTGCTTTGTAAAATTCGTCTCGAACTCGCTTTCATAGCCCACATATTCCTCTCGCACTCTTGCGGCGCACCGTTCAATGACGTTCGCTTTTCCGACTAAAATTTCATCAATAAATTTTTCCACGCTTGAAAATTTCCTCCATAATCGGCTTACGCTCTTCTTGAAATCGTTGGTAGATTGAAAGCGATTGATACTCAAAGGTTTCGCATGCGAGACGGTTTGTGGTGTAAATGCGCGTTCCTTTTCCGGCGATTTCAAAGCGCATCACGGTTGAGCATTGGCGAAGGTCGACGAGGTCGACGTCGGCGTTTAATTTCACGGCGAGCGTTTGTGCCGCTTCCCAACGCTGGACAGGGTCGGTCGGCGTTTCGACAAGCAATCCAATATCCCAATCACTATTCGTCTTCACCGTTCCGTCGGCTCGGCTACCGTAAAGATAAATCCCCAACACTTTATTCGGCGCAAATTCTCGTGTGAGGTCGCCGACGATTAGCGCTCGCTCTTGCTCCGTCATTGTGCGCGTAAAGTTTTGTAGTGGTTAATCAGTCCGTTGGTTGAAGCATCGTGCGTTTTAACGGGTGTTTCGTCTTTGAGTTCAGGGAGAATTGCTTTGGCAAGTTCTTTGCCGAGTTCGACGCCCCACTGGTCGAAGGCGTTGATGTTCCAAATCACGCTTTGCACGAAAATTTTATGTTCATACATCGCAATTAAACTGCCAAGCGTTTTCGGAGTGAGTTGCTTGAAGAGAATGGAATTTGTTGGTCGATTGCCTTCGAAGACCTTGTGAGGGAGGAGCTTCTCAATTTCTTTTTTCTTCAAGCCTTTGGCTTCCAATTCTTTTCGGACTTCTTTTTCGGTTTTGCCTTTCATCAAGGCTTCGGTTTGCGCAAAGAAGTTTGAGAGTAAAATGGCGTGATGTTCGCCGATGGGATTATGCGAAATAGCGGGCGCAAGAAAATCGCACGGAATGAGTTTGGTGCCTTGATGAATGAGTTGATAGAAGGCGTGCTGTCCGTTTGTTCCCGGCTCTCCCCAGACGATTTGCCCCGTTTGATAGCCAACCACTTCTCCGCTTCGCGTGATGCGCTTGCCATTCGATTCCATATCGCCTTGCTGAAAATAAGCGGCAAAGCGATGCAAGTATTGGTCGTAAGGCAAGAGGGCGTAAGTTTCCGCGCCGAAGAAATTGTTATACCAAATTCCCAACAGCGCGAGAATGACGGGCAGATTTTTTTCAAGCGGCGTTGTGCGAAAATGCTCGTCCATTTCAAACGCGCCTTGCAAGAGTTCCTCAAAATTTTCGAAGCCGATAAAGAGCGCGATGGAAAGTCCAATCGCCGACCAAAGCGAATAGCGACCGCCCACCCAATCCCAAAAGCCAAACATGTTTTTTGTATCAATCCCGAACTCGGCAACGGCTTTGGCGTTTGTTGAAAGCGCAACAAAGTGCTTGGCAACAGCCGATTCATCTTTGGCAACTTCTAAAAACCATCGCTTCGCCGTTTGCGCATTCGTCATGGTTTCTTGGGTCGTGAAGGTTTTTGAGGCGATTAAAAACAGCGTGGTTTCAGGATTGACTTTTTTCAATGTTTCGGCAATATGTGTGCCGTCGACGTTCGAGACGAAATGCACATTGAGTTTTGAGCCGTAGGGCTTCAAGGCTTCCGAGACCATTAAGGGACCTAAATCGGAGCCGCCAATGCCGATATTGACGACGTCCGAAATCGCTTTGCCTGTGTAGCCTTTCCACTTTCCGCTTCTAACGTATTCCGAGAAGGTTTTCATCTTTGAAAGTTCGGCGCGCACGGCGGGCATCACATCATTTCCATCGACATAAATCGCACGCTTTGAGCGATTGCGCAATGCAATGTGAAGCACGGCACGGTTTTCCGTGAAGTTGATTTTTTCTCCGCTGAACATCTTTTCAATCCCCTTCTTGACTTTGGCTTCTCGGGCTAATTGAAAGAGCAATTTCATCGTCTCGCTCGTGATGCGGTTTTTGGAGTAATCGAGCAAGAGGTCGCCAAAGCGGACGGAGAATTTCTCGAAGCGTTTTCGGTCTTCCTCGAAGAGGTCGCGAAGGTGGTGTTTTTTTACTTGTTTGTAATGTTGTTGGAGTGCTTTCCAAGCGGTGAGTTTGGTCAGGTCGTTCATTTTTAAGCGTTGATTTTCGTGATGGTTTTTGATTGAATGTTCAAAAAATTTCAGAGCGACAGTCGCTTGAAGAGTGATTCAGGAATTTGTCGAATGATGAACATAATCCATTTCCAGAACGCGGGAAGATAAACCTCGTTGCGCCGTTTCTCAATCGCCTTGATGATTCCTTTTGCGACTTGTTCGGGCTTTGCCCAAAGCAGACCTTTTTTGAACGACGCCGTCATGGGCGTATCGACGAAGCCGGGCTTGATGGTAATGACCGCAACGCCTTTTGCGTGCAAGCGATTGCGCAAGCCTTGCAGAAAGAGGGACAGTCCGCCTTTTGCCGCACCATAGACGTAATTGGACTGCCGACCTCTATCGCCCGCCACCGACGAAATGACGGCAATCGCGCCTTTTGCGTGCATTTCGTTTGCTACAAGCGTTAGAAGCGAAACAGGGCTGATGAAATTGACCGTCATGGCTTCAATCGTTTTTTCCGCGCTTTGATTGCATTCATCTTGATTGGGCAAAACACCGTGAGCGATAAGCACAATGTCAATTTTAGGAAAGGTTTGTTTGATGGTTGCAATGAGTGAAGCGTGCTGTTCAACTTGCGCTAAGTCAGAGACGGCGTAGGCGACTTCTTTTGCGCCGCGCACTTTAAGGTCGCTGGCGAGGGTTTGGATTTGCTCTGCGCTTCGCCCGATGAGAAAGAGTGCATGTCCTTCTTTGGCGTAAAGTTTAGCAACGGCTTTGGCGATTGCCGACGTTGCTCCGAAAATGACAATGGTTTTCATTTGACTACGTTTTTCCTGCAAAAACTTCTGCAAATATCACGAAGTTTGAGCGAAGCCCGAGCACCTTTTTCCGACATTCAAAACGTGCCGAAACAGCGCATCATCAAGCGCGCCACAGTCGCACAGTTTAGCGTCTTTGTTCCGACGCTTGCAGATTTCTTTTCCGTCAAGTTTTACGCTGGGGATTTCAACAAGTGTGCGGAAAAACGCACTGTTCGGCGTATCTTTGCACCGTCAAAATCATTCGAATGCACAAGGCGCACTCCTTTCCAACGACCGTTTTAACGACCGAAATCGCTACTGCACAATCCGAGCCGACCTATCCGAGCGTTGATGTAGTTATTCCTCATTTCAACGGAGCGGAAATTTTACTTGGCTGTCTTTCAACGCTCACACGAACGACCTATCCAAACTTCTCGATTACGATTGTCGACAACGGCTCAACCGACGAAAGCCTTACGCTTGCCAAAGCCCAATATCCAACGATTCAAGTGCTTCACACGGGAGCCAATTTAGGCTACGCAGGCGGATGCAACTTCGGCTTTGAGCGCACGACGGGCAAGTATGTCGTTTTCCTCAACAACGATACGGAGCAAGAACCGACTTGGCTTTCAGAACTTGTTTCAATCGCCGAACAAGACGAGCGCATCGCAAGCCTGCAACCGAAACTTCTTTCCATTCAAGCGCGCAATCGCGGCGAGCGAATCTTCGACTACGCAGGCGCGGCGGGCGGAATGATTGATAAACTCGGCTATCCTTATTGCTTAGGACGCATTTTAGACCGATTGGAAATCGATTATGGACAATATGACATGTCTAAGCCGATTTTCTGGGTGTCGGGTGCGGCGATGTTTGCCCGACGCAGTGCGCTCGAAACGGTCGGCGTGTTTGACGAAGCGTTTTTCGCCCACATGGAAGAAATCGACCTTTGCTGGCGGCTCTGGAAGGCGGGGTTTTTGCTCTACTCGGCACCAAAATCCATCGTCTATCACTACGGCGGCGCGACGCTTTCGCAAACCAATCCACGAAAGGTCTATCTCAACCACCGAAATAATGTGATAATGCTAACAAAAAATGCCGACGCAATACGCTTATATTTGATTTTGCCTTTGCGTTTGGTGCTTGAACTTTTGTCGATGCTGTTTTACTTGAAATCCAAACGTCCTGAGGCAAGCCGAGCAGCCTTTGACGCGCTCGTTTGGAACGCCAGACATTTTTTTAATCATTTGAAAAAACGTCGCCATTCGGCGTGCCTTCGCAAAAGAAGCGACGCGGAAATTTTCAAGATATGCAACGCAGAAACCGCCGTTGTGCTTCAAGCCATTCTCGGCAAACGATATTGAAACCAACGATTCTGACCTATGAAGAACGCGATTAAATACATTTTTTCCATTGCGCTTGCGGGCTTGTTTTTTTGGCTTGCCTTCAAAGATTTCACGCGCGAAGACTTTGAAAAATTGGGCGAAGTTTTCTCGCGAATTGATTATCGGCTCGTTTCGGTCGCATTTCTTTCTCTGACGCTCAGTCATGTGCTTCGGGCTTGGCGGTGGGGCGTGCTCCTATCGACGGTCAAAGAAAAAATGAGTTTGAAACATCTCTTCAACGCGACCATGATTGGCTACGCGGTGAATTTGGCTTTGCCGCGCGTCGGCGAAATCACCAAAGCCGTCAATTTGGCGCAACAAGAAAACATTGACGGCAAAAAAGTGCTGGCGTCGGTCGTCATTGAGCGGATTTTGGATACCTTAATGTTTGCCTTACTTCTCGCGCTTTCAGTTTTTATCTTCCGCCGAAAAATCAACGAAGCCTTCGGCGAGGTGCATTTGGGCGGTTTGCACTTGTCGTTTGAATTGGCATCATATTTGATTTTACTTGTCTCGGTGATGGTTTTAATTTTTTTTGCGGTTATGTCGCTTTATCCGTCTCAAATTGCGGCGCGATTCAAGTTACTCTTTCACCGTCTTTCGCCGAAGTGGTCGGTGCGGCTGTCCAACGCGCTCGAGTCGTTTATTGAGGGCACGGCGGCATTGAAAAATCGGGCGAAATATGCCGAAATTGTCATTTCCTCAATCGTCATTTGGGGGTGCTATTTGCTTGCGGGCTTAATGCCGATGTATGCGATTGACTGGTCTACGACGAACATGTTCGGCTGGGCGGAAGGCTTGACGACGATGAGCATTTCAGCCTTCGGTTCGCTCATCACGCCCGCTGGCGCCGGCACTTATCAATATGCTTGCTCTAAAACGCTTGAAAAAATTTTTGATTTTAGTCTGATTGTCGCGTCCAGCTACGCGCTTCTGACTTTTGCCATCAATAATTTGACCTCGTTTATTCTCGGACTATTCAGCTTCCTTTGGCAACGAAAAGACAAACTCGTGGAACTTGCCGACGCCAAGGCTTCGGACGATAAAACACCGGCAACGACGAACATCAACCTTATCTGAAACAATCAATGGATAACGCCAACGGCTACACACGCAACGGAAACGGATTGCAAGACGGCGCAACTTATCGCCAACTTCAACAAGCTTTGCAAGAAAGCCAATCGCAAGAAATAGACCTTTCAGGCTACCTTCGCGCCTTTTTCAAAGGCAAATGGATTATTCTGACGGTGTTCGTCGTCTCGCTTCTCATCGGCATGTTCATTGCCTATTCCCAGCCCAACATCTACGAAAGCACAACAACGCTCATTTTGCGCAATCCTTCGTCGTCCGCTTCGGTCATTGTCAGTTTCAGTTCCGATAAAGACGCCGAAGATAGGGGCAACGAGATTCAAATTCTCAAAAGTCGCTCGCTCGGCGAAGAAGTCGCTTACGAACTCGTGCAAGCCGTTTATCAAAATCCGAACACGCGCGTCGATACGCTCGAAATCATCAAAGATGAAAACGGCAACATTGCACCGATTGATGTAATTGCCGCCCGTGTGCGAAGCGGGCTCGATGTCAAACTTGCCAAAGGAAGCACGTTTATGGAGGTGAGTTTCCGCGCCCTCAATCCTTACGAAGCGGCGTTGGTTTCACGCACGGCGGTTAAAGTTTATGAAGACCGTAAGAAAAAATCCGCCAGCAAAGCCGCCACCGCGCTTCGTATTTTCTTGCAAGAACAATTAGAACAAAAACGCGGAAAACTTTTAGACAGCGAAGAACGCCTTCAGCGTTATATGGAAGACCAGCGCGTCGTTGCCATCGGCGAAGAATCAAATCGTATGATTGCGCGCTACTCCGATGCGCTCGCCAAAGTCGATGAAGCCCAAGTCATGCTCAACGCGCTCACGGCGTCGCTCAACGCCTACAAACAAGAAATGACCGCCCTCGAGCCGAAACTTGCAAACTCCGCCGTTCAAGCCAGCACGGAAAATTATACTAAGCTCTTCCAACAAGTCATCGCCCAAAAGCAGGTTGATAGAGATAAAATCCTTTCCGACCCCAACCAAGACAACCAGAACGTTCAACTTCAACTTCGCCAATTCGACGCCGAAATTGAAGTCTATAAACAAAAACTTCAAAAGGAATTCGAGCAACAAGTCAAAGACGGCTACGCCAACATTCAATACCCCGAATACTATCAAGACGTCGCCAAGAAAAAACTCGCCACCGAACTTGAAATCATCGGCATTCAATCGCGCCTGACGGCGTATCGCAAACTCGCCGAAGAGTATGATAAAGCCTTCCTGCGCACCCCCGCCAAGAACATTGAATTTGCACGCCTTCAACGCAACGCGCAAACCTATCAAGAGCTTTACAACTTGCTCGAAAAACGCTATCAAGAGGCGTTGATTTCAGAAGAGCAAACGCCGAGCGGCATTGAGGTTGTGGATTTAGCCGTTCCCGAATACAAGCCCGTCTTGCCGAAGCGTCCGATTACCATTGCGTTCGGCGTGGTGATTGGATTGATTTTAGGGATTGGAATTGTAATGCTTATTCACGCGCTCGACCGAAGCATTCACACGCCCGAACAAGCCGAAAAGTTCGGCACGCTTCTCGCCACCATTCCCGTTATTGAAACCTTTGACGAAAATATCCGCGCCAAAGCCTCAACCAACGTCAAGGTGATTGAAGGTCCGGAATCGGAGTCGCGTAAAATCGCCTCTCACTTGGTTACACACTTCGACCCGAAGAGTTCGGTTTCGGAAGCGTATCGAGCGTTGCGCACGAGCTTGCTCTTCTCGCGCGTCGGCAATGTTCAACCCGACGGCACGAAACTCGGCAACCTTTTCGGCGTTACGAGTTCCGCCCCGAAGGAGGGTAAATCAACGACCATTTCAAATCTCGCCATTACCGTTGCGCAAGGCGGTCAGAAGGTGCTTTTGATTGACTGCGATTTGCGCCGCCCCGTGCTTCACGCGGTTTTCGGATACAACAAAGAGCCGGGCATTACAAACTACCTCGTCGGACGTGCGATGGTCGACGACATCATTCGAACCTCGCCCATTCGCAACCTCGACATCATCACCTCCGGCACCATTCCGCCGAACCCGTCGGAACTCATCGGCTCTGAGCGCATGAAGGAGTTTCTTGCCGAAATGCAAAAACGCTACGACCTGATTTTAATCGACACGCCGCCCGTCATCGCCGTAACTGACGGACAAATCGTCTCCACGCTCGTCGACGGCATGTTGCTCATCATCTCTTCGGGCGTTACACAAACCGAACTCGCCAAGCGTTCTAAAGAACTCATCTTGAAAGTCGGCGGAAAAGTTATCGGCATGGTTCTCAACAACTTCGACATCTACAACACCTACGGCTCTTACTACAAGTATTATCGCTATTACAACTACTACTATGAATCCAAAAAACCACAGCCGTTAAAGAAAACGCTTTTGGATTCCATCGTCGACCGTTTCTCAAACAAATCATCTGTTTAACTTAAACTTGCACGCAACAATGGACGCACTTCGCTACTCCGACCCTGAAATCTACGCCGCCGTTCAATCCGAATTAGAGCGTCAAACCGACACCGTTGAACTCATCGCATCGGAAAACTTTACCAGTCGCGCCGTTATGGAAGCGTGCGGTTCGGTAATGACGAACAAATATGCCGAAGGCTACCCCGGCAAACGCTACTACGGCGGTTGCGAATTTGTCGACATCGCTGAAAACCTCGCTCGCGAGCGCGTTAAAAAACTCTTTGGGGCGGTGTATGCGAACGTGCAACCACATTCCGGCTCAAACGCCAATATGGCGGTCTTCTTCGCCGTCCTCAAACCCGGCGATTCCATTCTCGGCTTCGACCTCTCGCACGGCGGACATCTCACGCACGGCTCGCCCGTCAATTTCTCCGGCAAACTTTACAACGCGCATTTCTACGGCGTCGAAAAAGAAACCGGACGCATCGATATGAATCGCGTCGCCGACATTGCTAACAAGGTCAAACCTAAACTGCTCATCTGCGGCGCAAGCGCCTATTCCCGCGATTGGGACTTCAAAGCGTTCCGCGAGATTGCCGACCGCGTCGGCGCCTTCCTGCTTGCCGACATTGCCCACCCCGCCGGACTTATCGCCACAGGGCTTTTGAACAATCCGATTCCACACTGCCACTTCGTCACCTCTACGACGCATAAAACGCTTCGCGGACCGAGAGGCGGCATTATCCTGATGGGCGAAGATTTTGAAAATCCCATGGGTCTCAAACTCAAAACGAAAAACGGCGAGCGGCTGAAATTGATGTCGGAAGTGCTCGATACCGAAGTCATGCCCGGTGTTCAAGGCGGACCGCTCATGCACGTCATTGCCGGAAAAGCCGTCGGCTTCGGCGAAAATCTTAAACCCGAATACAAAGACTACACGCTTCAAGTCAAGAAAAATGCGTCGGCGATGGCTCAAAAATTTCTCTCGCTCGGCTACAACATCATCTCGGGCGGAACCGACAATCACCTCATGCTCATTGACCTTCGCAATAAAAATGTCAGCGGCAAAGAAGCCGAACATTTGCTCCACGAAGCCGGCTTTACGACGAACAAAAACATGGTGCCGTTTGACGATAAAAGCGCCTTCGTTACCAGCGGCATTCGTCTCGGCACGGCGGCAATGACTACGCGCGGCATGAAAGAATCCGAAGCTGAACTCGTCGCCGAATGGATTGACCGCATCATTACCCACGCACACAGCACAACGATTGACGCCATCTGCAGCGCAACAAAACATGAGGTTAAAGAACTGACGTCCAAGTTCCCGCTCTACGACTTCGTCATGGCATAACGCTTTGCCATAAGGCTCTTCGCAAAAACGGAGAGCCTTTCTTATTTTAGCTCATCTTGAAACCACGTTGTAACGACCTTCTCAAAAAACCAACCAAGTTGTAAAAATGAAACGCACTAAAATTATCTGTACGCTCGGACCTTCCACCAACTCCGTTGAAAAAATTGTCGAGCTTGTTCATGCCGGCATGGATATTGCCCGCATGAACTTCTCGCACGGCACGCACGCCGACCACAAATCACGAATCGACATGGTGCGCGAAGCCTCCAAAATTACAGGCAAGCAAATCGCCATTCTGCAAGACCTTCAAGGTCCGAAAATCCGCATCGGCGATTTAGAGAAAACCGTGCTACTCAAACAAGGCGACCGATTCACCATCACCACCAAAGACGTGCTCGGCACTTTCGATCGCGTTTCAACCTCTTACAAAGAAATCGCCAAAGACGTCCGCCCCGGTGATCGAATCTTGATGGACGATGGGCTTTTGGAAGTGCGCGTGCTGGAAAAATCAGATACGGACGTCGTTACCGAAGTCGTTATCGGCGGCTTGCTCAAATCCAAAAAAGGTCTGAACCTGCCGGGCGTGAATATGTCCGTCCCATCTCTTTCTGAAAAAGATATTCAAGACGTCTATTTCGGACTGGACAACAATGTGGATTTAATCGCGCTTTCCTTTGTGCGTTCCGCTCAAGACATTCACGACCTTCGCCAAATCATCAATCTGCGCCGTAAAGACACATGGATTGTCGCCAAAATCGAGCGTCCCGAAGCCATTACGAATCTTGAACAAATCGTTGATGCCACCAACGCCGTCATGGTCGCACGCGGCGATTTAGGCGTGGAAATGAAAACCTCTTCCGTCCCGATTCTGCAAAAGCGAATCGTCCAAACGTGCAACGCGAAGTATAAGCCCGTCATTATCGCCACACAGATGCTTGAATCTATGACGGAAAACCCTCGTCCGACGAGAGCCGAAGCCAGCGACGTCGCCAACGCTGTTTATGACGGCACCGACGCCGTCATGCTCTCAGGCGAAACCGCCTCCGGCAAATATCCGATTGAAACCGTACGAACCATGTCGGAAATTATCCTCAATGTTGAATCAAGCGAGAATTACAGCCTCCTTGCCAAAGAACGTTACGCCCTCGCACACAATGTTCCGAATAACGCCCTAGTTGATTTGAGCGAGGCGATTGCCGTTTCCGCCGTTGACGTCGCCAGCACCGTTCGCGCCAAAGCCATCGTTGTTTTGAGCCACACCGGCTCGACAGCGATTAAGGTCTCTAAGCAAAAACCGAATACGCAAATCGTCGTCATCACCGATAACGAATCCGTCCAACGACGCATGAACCTTGTCTGGGGCGTGCAAACCATCTTTACCGAAACCCTCACATCAACCGACGAAAGTTTCAAAGCCATTGAGCAACGGCTCATTGAGCATGGTCTCGTTCAGTATGGCGACGTCCTCGTCTATACGATGGGCATTCCCATCTTGAAGCACGGCACAACCGATACCATCAAAGTGAGCAAAGTCGGGGCGTAATCCGAAACGGATTTGAGAAGATGCAGACTGAGGCAAATGAAAAAGAGATGTTAGGGTGTCGGGAAGAAGTTAAAAAAAGCGACAAGTAGCAAGTATGAACTCTCGTCTCATCGCTTTGAATCTCAGGCGGGCGCTTGACGGCTCCGCCACAGCACAAGCGGCTTAAGGCGGAGCGCAAGCCAATCATATCTTTTATGCCTCGATGGGTTTGGGTGTGCGCTCTTTGACTTTCGTCGCGGCTTTGCCCGTGCGCTCACGCAGGTAGAAGAGTTTGGCGCGACGCGCTTTGCCTTCCTTCACCACTTCAATTTTCGCAATGCTCGGCGAATGAATCGGAAACACGCGCTCAACGCCGACGCCGTTTGAGATTTTACGAACCGTAATCGTTTCCGACATTCCCGACCCTCTGCGGTTAATGACGATGCCTTGATACTGTTGGATACGTTCCTTATCGCCTTCCACCACGCGCACGTGGATATTCACCGTATCCGACGAACGAAACGCGGGAATATCCGTTCTCTTGAATCCCGCTTCCACTAATTGAATTTTGTCCATGACTTTGCTTTCAGTTAAAAGTTAAACTTGTCGTTCTAAAAGGTTTTAATTTATTGTTTTGCGTCGTTTTTGTTTTCGAGCAAATCGGGTCGCCGTTCTTTTGTGCGCGTTAAGGCGTTTTGCACTTGCCACTCGCGAATTTTCTCGTGATGTCCAGAAAGAAGCACATCAGGGACTTTCATGCCGCGAAAGTCGGCGGGGCGCGTGTAGTGCGCGCAGTCGAGCAAGCCGGTTTGGAACGAATCGAGTAATGCGGATTCGGAGTCGTTCATCGCGTTTGGAATCAGTCGCACGATGCTATCAATCAGAACCAACGCAGGCAGTTCGCCGCCTGAGAGCACATAATCTCCGATTGAAATTTCTTTTGTTATCAGCGTTTCTCGCACGCGTTCATCAACGCCTTTGTAATGACCGCACAAAAAAATGAGATTCTTTTTCAAAGAACATTCATTGGCGAGGCTTTGCGTGAGTCTTTCGCCGTCAGGCGTTAGGAAAATCACCTCGTCGTAGTCGCGCTCCGCTTTGAGTTTTTCAATGCAAGTAAAAATCGGCTCTGGTTTCATAATCATTCCGGAGCCGCCGCCGAAGGGCGCATCGTCAACTTGCTTATATCGCCCAAGCCCGTAGTCGTGCAAGTTATGCACATGAATCTCAATCAATCCCTTTTCTTTGGCAATCCTCACGATTCCGTTTTCGAGCGGACTTTTGAGATATTGCGGCATCACCGTCAGAATTTCAATGCGCATCACAGGAACTCTTCGTATCGTTTGACCTTCACATAACCGTTTGTGAGGTTCACTTCTTCAATGAACTCGGAAATTGCCGGTATTAGAATTTTTTTTCCATCGGCAAGCGAAATTTCATACACGTCGTTAGATGGCACTTTTATTACGTCGGTAAGTTTGCCGATTTCAGTTTCGCCTGAACCAACGCGAAGCCCGATGAGTTCGTGAATGTAAGCGACGTCGCCTTTGAGTTTTGGCAAGTCTGATTCTGCCACAAAAAGGCTTTTTCCGACGAGCGTTTTCGCCTGTTCGGGCGAATCGATTCCGATGAAGCGATAGGTTGCGGCGTCGGGTGCGATTGAAACAGATTTGACTTTGATTTCAACCGCTGTATCGGGCGCGACACCAATCCAGAGCGTTTTTCGCGTTTTCAAGCGTTCAGGGAAGTCGGTTTCGAGCATAACTTTGACTTCCCCTTTCAAGCCTTTGATTTTCACGATTCGCCCAATTTCAAAGCGTCGCATGTGCTCGGGTTAGGAAGCGGATTCGGCTTTCTTGGCTTCGGCTTCTTTTTTCGCCTTGCGACGGCGGGCTTTGCGCTCTAAGTTTCGCGTTACGCGGGCGTTTCGGTTTTCTTGCCATTTTTGCATTTCCGCGTTGATTTCCTCTTCGCTCTTGCCTTTCTTTTTGAGGTAAAGGCGATGGAGCAATCCCGTGCCGCGAATTACACTGCGGGCAGTATCGGTCGGCTGTGCGCCGACGCCGAGCCAATAAGCGACGCGGTCTTCTTTGAGCTCAACCTTGTGCGGACGCGCTTTCGGAGCGTATTGCCCCAGCACTTCTAAAAACGCGCCATCGCGTCGCGCGCGTGCGTCTGTCGCCACAATTTGATAAATCGGCAGTTTCTTTCTGCCCGTGCGTCTCAATCTAATCTTAACCAATTCAGTATCCGGTTTATGTTGAAAGTAAGTTGTGTTGTTTGAAAATTTGAAATCCCGATTGCCCTCGTTCATCGCCGCGCCGCCAAGCGTTCTAATGGAATGTTGTCGGCGGTGATGCGTCGCCCGGCTTTATCTAACTTCGTGAGCGACTTCATCATTTTTTTCATCTCGGCAAATTGTTTGAGCAGGCTATTAACTTCTTGAACGCTCGTGCCGCTTCCTTTGGCGATTCTGGCTCGGCGGCTTCCGTTGATGATGTCGGGATTGCGCCGTTCTTCTTTCGTCATGGACGAAATCATCGCTTCGACGCGCTTCATTTCCTTCTCGTTGATTTGGTCGGCGGGAATCATTTTGTTCATTCCCGGTATCATTGAGACGAGGCTTTGAAGCGAGCCCATTTTTTTAATCTCTTGAATCTGTGCGTAGAAGTCGTCGAGGTTAAATTCGTTTTGGAGGAGTTTCTTTTGAAGTTCTTCGGTCTTTTTGAGGTCGAGGCGTTCTTGTGCGCGTTCTACGAAACTGACGATGTCGCCCATGCCGAGAATGCGTTGCGCCATGCGGTCGGGATAAAAAATATCAAGGTCGTCGACCTTTTCGCCGCTACTGACGAATTTAATCGGCTTATTGACGACCGTTTTAATCGAGAGTGCCGCACCGCCGCGCGTGTCGCCGTCCATTTTGGTGAGCACCACGCCGTCGAAGTCCAATCGCTCGTTGAAGGTCTTGGCGGTATTGACGGCTTCTTGCCCAATCATCGCATCAACCACGAACAGAATTTCTTCGGGGTTGAACATCTTTTTGAGCGTTTCCGCCTCTTGCATCATCTCTTCGTCAATCTGCAAGCGTCCTGCGGTGTCGATGATGGCGATGTCGCGTGCGTTTTGCTTTGCGTATTCAACGCCTTCTTTTGCAGTTTTAATGGCGTCTTTTTCTTCAATGGCGAAAACAGGAATTTCGATTTGCGCGCCAAGCGTTTTGAGTTGGTCGATGGCGGCGGGGCGATAGACGTCAGCGGCAATCAGCAGTGGATTTCGTCCGCGCTTTTTGAGGTGCAATGCCAATTTCGCCGTGAAGGTCGTCTTCCCTGCGCCTTGCAACCCTGCGACCATAATCACCGCCGGAATGCGATTGGTTTTGAGGTTCAAATCAACCTGCTCGCCGCCCATCATCTCTTTGAGTTCATCAAAGACGATTTTGACAATCATCTGCGAGGGCGAAACGCTCTTAATGACTTCCGCGCCAAGTGCTTTTTTGCGAACTTGCTCGATGAAGTTTTTCGTAACGGCGTAGTTGACGTCCGCGTCTAACAGCGCACGCTTGATGTCGCGCAACGCATTGCCGACATTGACCTCATTGATTCGCGCTTGTCCGGAAAGTTTCTTTAAGGCGGAATCGAGTTTATCGCTGAGTGATTCAAACATAATCGTTGACGAAAATCAAATTTCACGAGATTTCGTTGCAGGCAATTCAACCTGAACTGCTCGACATGAATCGTCCTGAAACCCGTTGAAAAATCCTTGAATTTTTATCAAAAAACTTAAACAAGGGCGGCAAAGATAAGAAAAGATATATTGCGCGCAAAAAAGAAGCGACATATTCAGACTTGTCAGATTCGTCAGACTCGGCTGTTTCGGCTATCTTTTTAACGAAGCCTTCGGCGGCAACTCGTTTCGATAGTGTTCTTATCTTCTCGTTTTGTTGTAACTTTGCGTTTTCAATTTTTAAGAATTTATGTGGAAACTCGCTCAAACATATTCAGCGTCGCTTGAAGAGAAACTCAAAGGCATCGTGTTTTCGATGCAGGATTTTCTCTTTTTTGCATGGCGCGCGTTTCGTGCGATAGGCGCAAGCAAACGCTATTGGCGCGACGTGCTCGACCAAGCCTACATCTGCGGCACGGAGTCGCTTCCGATTTTAATGGTCAGCGCACTCTCGATTGGCTCGCTGATTGTCATTGAAGTGGGTCATCAACTGGCGGAGTTTGGGGCAAAAACCATGACGGGACGCAGTGTTGCGCTCTCGGTGGTGCGTGAAATCAGTCCGCTCGTCGCAGGCTTGATGTTAGCGGCGCGAGTCGGGGCGCGCAATAGTTCCGAACTCGGTGCGATGCAAATTTCCGAACAAATCGACGCGCTTCGCGCCTTCGGCACTGACCCGATTGCCAAACTCGTTGTGCCGCGTCTTGTCGCTTCGTTCCTCATGTTCGTTCCGCTTATCGCCCTTTGCGACCTTGTCGGGCTTATCAGCGGGGCTTATCTCGCCGAGTGGGATTTGCATTTGGACAGAGGGATTTACTGGAATTCCGTCATCGACATTCTTCGCCCAATGGATTGGCTCGTAGGTTTCTCAAAGCCGCCTGTTTTCGCGATTGGCATTTCGCTGATTAGTTGCTACACGGGGTTCAGCACGACGGGCGGCACGGCGGGCGTGGGCAAAAGCACCATTAAGGGCATTGTGTATTCTTCCGCCTTTGTTTTAGTGATGAATTTTTATCTCTCCAAAGTCATTTTGGATTTGATGCGCGGCTAAGTGCATCGTTCGTGCGTCGCAGTTAATTGAACGCTTTCCAATGATTGAACTTCGCAACGTCTCGCTTCGCTACGGCTCACGCGAGATTCTGAAAAACGTTTCGCTCACGATTGAAGACAAAAAAGTCAAAGCGATTTTAGGACCATCGGGCGTGGGCAAAAGCACCATCATCAAACTCATGCTCGGCTTGATTAAACCGACGTCGGGACAGATTTTAGTCGACGACGTCGATATCACGCATTTCAGCGAGGTTGAACTCTTTCCGATTCGTCAGAAAATGGGCATCGTCTTTCAAGGCAATGCGCTCTTCGACTCCATGACGATTACGGAAAACATGAGTTTCTTTTTGCGCGAAAACCTGAACCTGCCCGAAACTGAAATTACCGCTCGCGTTCAGGAACAGATGAAATTTGCAGGTTTGGAAGGATTTGAAAATAATCTTCCCGACAGTTTATCGGGCGGCATGCGAAAGCGCGTCGCGATTGGTCGCGCGCTCATCTTTCACCCTAAAATGATTCTCTTCGATGAGCCAACTGCTGGACTCGACCCCGTCAGTTCAAAAAAAATTTTAGATTTAATCAAACGCCTTCAAAGCGACATCGGGCTTGGCGCAGTCATTGTTACGCACATCTTGAGCGACGTCTTTTCCGTCGCCGATTCCGTCGCCGTTCTTTATCAAGGCGGAATTATCTTCAACGACGCGCCTCAAAAGCTTTACGATTCAACGCATTCATTCATCACATCATTTTTATCTAATCCAGAGGATTAACTTCAGACGCATCAATGTCATCTTCACGCGGAAATCTCAAATGGAGCGACCTTCGCACCGGGCTTATCTTCGTCATCGGGCTGATTGTGGCGGGCGTTCTGCTTCTTATCGTCGGTAAAAACAGCCCCGTCATCAACAAGTTCATCGACCTTAAAATCTTCGTTCAAGACATCGAAGGGCTTGCCGAAAACAACTTCGTGGCAATTTCAGGCAAAAAAGTCGGAACTGTCCAGTCAATGACGATTAAAGAGCGCAACGATACGATTGGCGTGGAAGTCGTGATGAGCGTGCGCGCCGAATTTCAATCCGTCATTACCAAGGATTCCAAAGCGAAAATTAAGCCACTTGGCGTTTTGGGCGATAAATATGTCGACATCACGCTCGGCAGCGGCGAATATGTTTCCGATGGCGACTTTCTGCTTGTAGAAAAAGATTTAGGGCTTGCCGACATCACCACCGAAGGCGTCAAACTTATCCGCAGTTTGAACGAAGTGCTCGAAAAAATCAATCGCGGGGAAGGCACGCTTGGAAAACTTATCACCTCGTCGGAACTCGTCGATAAACTCACGCGCACGGCGGAAAATTTAGAGCGCGTTTCTGAATCACTTTCCTCTAATCGCGGCTTGGCGGGGCGGCTCATGAACGACGCTGAACTTGCCAATCGATTTGCGGGAATGGTCAAAGATTTAGAGTCGATTACCGCGTCGCTTCGAGAAGGCAAAGGCTCGATGGGAAAACTTTTGGTTGATGAGTCGTTCTACAACAACTTGAACGCAACGACGAAACGCCTCGATTCGCTCGTCTTGGGATTGCAAAACCCGTCGGGCACGATTGGCAAATTAACGACGGATTCTCTGCTTTATCACAATCTGAATCGCTCCTCGATTGCACTTGATTCGCTGTTGCGCGACTTAAAGGCAAATCCCAGCCGATACATCAACGTGCGCGTGTTTTAGGTCTGCACGCTCAAACTTCACGAGCCTTGCAGACCTTTCACACTGGCTTTACTTATTTTTTGTAGACGATTTTGCGAATCGTGTCGAACTGCAAGTAAGGATACTCGCGTTGCACGTATTCAATCGCGTCGGCGGCGGAAAGCCGTTGTTCGCGTGCGCCTTTGAAAATTTGTCGAATGTGATAATCGCGAAGTTGCTTTTCATCCAGCAATCGGTGAGCGCGTAGCTTCGAGAGAACTTCATCAGGAACGAAATCACGGATTGGGTTTCGCATCTTTTTCTCCGGTTAGGTTTCAGTTGATAATGATTGTTAAAGAATTGGCGCAAGTATGACAGTTCGCCACTAATGTTCAAAGCATTATCACTTGTTTGATGCGATGTTCTCCGATTTTGGTTGGATTGTTGTGATTTTGATAGAGCGAATATAGAACGGCTGACTTATATTTGCAACTCCTTTCGAAAAAAAACAAGACCACATTTTTGGCATCAATTGCAATGACGAAAAAAAACCTCGAGCTGCTTTTTCAGAGTTTCGAAAAAAAGCGCATAGCCGTTATCGGCGATGTGATGTTGGATAAATATATCTTTGGCAAAGTCGAGCGCATTTCGCCCGAAGCCCCTGTTCCCGTCATTGACGTCTCGTCGCAAAGTTATCGCTTGGGCGGCGCGGCGAACGTTGCGACAAACCTCCGCTCGCTCGGCGCAACCGCAATGCTCTTCGGCGTTATCGGCGACGACGACGACGGCGCAATCCTCGCCTCGCAATTAAACAAAGAATTTCTTTCAGCCGACTTTCTCATTACCGAACACACACGACCCACGACCGCCAAAACCCGCGTCATCGCTCAAAACCACCACATCGTCCGCATCGATTCCGAAACGCGCAAACCCATTTCAAGCGCGACGGAGCGCACGATTTTGGCGCTTCTTTCCGAACACCTTCACACGCTTGACGCGATTATTTTTGAAGATTACAACAAAGGCGTTCTGACTGCGCCACTCATCAAAAAAATCATTGCGCTTGCCAAAAAGCGCGACGTGCCCGTTACCGTCGACCCCAAGAAAGACAACTTCTTTGAATACAAACACGCCACCGTTTTTAAGCCAAACCTCAAAGAAATTTCCGACGCCTTCGGACGCAAATTCACGAACAGCGACAGCGACGCAACGCTCGCTTGCCAAATGCTTCAAAAGAAAATCAAAGCGAAGAACATCGTGCTGACGAGAAGTGAAAAAGGTATGACGGTTTTCAACGGGAAGGCGGAGCATATTCCTTCAATGGCATTGGAAGTGGCGGACGTTTCCGGCGCAGGCGATACCGTGATTGCCGCATTGACGCTCGCTCTTGCGTCGGGATTAGATGTAACGGCGGCGGCGAAAGTCGCTAATCTTGCCGCAGGCGTCGTCTGCGCCGAAGTCGGTGCGGTAGCAGTCGATAAGAACAAACTTCTTTCCGCTTGCACGCGCTATTTCAGTGCCGCGTCTATTTCTTGATTTTGAAGTTGAAGGGTATCACGATGGCGCCGGCGACGGTTTTTCCGCCTGAAATTTTTGCCGGCTTGAATTCTGTTTCTTCCGTCAATACGCGCATGACTTCAGCGTCGAGAATCGGGTTGATGCTTTTGAGAAAGTTGACTTTCACGATACTGCCTTCTTTATCCACAAAGACTTGGGCGATGGCTTTTCCTTCAACGCCGGCTTTTAAGGCAAGGTCGGGATACTTGATGCTTTTGTAAATTTGCTCCACTCCGCCGACGATGTCGACGTTGCTTTCAAGCGTCGCCACTTGCTCGATATCGTCTGCATTCAGGTTTTCTTCGGTCAGATTAATCAGTTCTTCGGTTCCTTTTTCGTCTTCATCGTCCTCACTTTTGAGTTGCGAAACAATTTCTTTACGCAGTTCTGGGGCTTTATCCACCGCCACCACTTCAATCGACTCTTTCTTTTTAACGACGGGCACCGTCTTCTTCACGGCGGTCGATGTCGATTTCTTCGTTTCGGCAACGACGACGTTTTCCTCTGCTTCTCCTGCGCCTAATTTCACATCAATTCGCGTAATTGAATTGGCGATGACGGCTAAATCGGAATTCCAAGCACTGTAGCCGCGCTTGTATGTTCTAATCTTGTAGTTTTCAGGCGGAACATTGAGGAAAGTGTAGTAGCCTTGCGCGTTTGAAACTGCCGCTTGCGTTATATTTGCAGAGGTAATGTAGATGGTTGCACCTGCAACCGGCTTGCCTGAACTATCGAGCACTCGTCCCATCAATCGCCCTTGCTGCCCAAACGCTTCGACTTTGAAGGCAAAGCAAAGTGCAATCAACATGAGTGCTCCATGCAGCCATTTTGGTGATGGATACTGTTGTCTCATTGTCAACTTACTTAAAATGTTGTAGTGGGCGCGTTGGCGGCACATCTGGACTCCGCCACGTTCTAAAATTCTCCACCGATAAAATTCCCCACCTAAATTGGCGAGAAATTATCTATCGTTTGTCAGATTTGCAAGTGTTTTTGCTTTTGGGAGCAGGTTTAAGGCTTCTTTCAGCACGGCGTCTTCTAAAATTAAAATTGAGGTTTGCGCCTTCCAGCCCCAGATTTGTCGGGCGAGCGTGGCTTTGACCATGTTTTTGAAATAGCGTTCGTCTTGTTTGTACTCGCGCTCGTTGTAGGGTATGTCTTTTTTTGCCGCAAGCGCGATGAGCGACTGCATCATGGATTCAGAGACGACGAAGTTTTTTCGGAAGTCTTCTACTTTTTCGTAGGTTTGTTTGAGCGATTTATTTTGGTCGAGATAGGCTAATGCAAATTCATCAAAGAGTTGTTTGGAGAGCATTTGGCGATAGTATCGTGTGAGCGTATCGTTCCAGCAGAAGTAATCGGGAATGATGCCGCCGCCGCCCAGCACGACACGCCCCAGCGGCGTTTTGAAGACTTCGTGAGTGGAGTCGCGCTCGACAAACGAAGCGGCTTCAACGGGCTTTCGGGTTTCGCTCCACAGTTTTTTGGCTTCGCTCTCGAAGAAACGCTCGTCGTTGTCGCGTTCAGAAAGTTCGTTGTAGTAATCTTCCCTGCCGCGTTTTCCGCTTCCATATTTGCGTTGAATGAGTCGCCCCGACGGCGTGTAATACTTTGAAATTGTAACTCGAATTGCCGATGAATCAGCTAAATCAAATTGGCGTTGGACAAGCCCTTTTCCAAACGAAGTTTCGCCGACAATCAGGGCGCGGTCGTAATCTTGCAGCGCGCCCGCAACAATTTCCGATGCCGACGCACTCCCACGATTCATCAGCACGACCACCGATTCTTTTTCAAACATATCGTTCGGCTTTGAAAAAAAATCTTCGTCTTTGACGTGCGCGCCGCGCGTGTAGACGAGTTTCTTCATGCCGCCGATGAACTCGTCGGCGATTTTAATCGCTTGGTCTAAGTAGCCGCCCGGATTGCCGCGCAAATCAAGGACGAGTTGCGTCATGCCTTGCCCTTTGAGCGACTTCATGGCGTCCATGAATTCATCGTAGGTGGTTTGCACGAAGCGGTCGAGTTTGATGTAGCCGGTTTTCTCGTCGAGCATCATGACTGCGCCGACGCTGTATGTCGGAATTTTATCGCGCGTAATGGTGAAGGCAAGCGGCGCGGGTTCGCCTTGACGAAGAATTTTAAGATTGACTTTCGTGCCTTTTTGTCCGCGCAATTTTCGGAAGACGTCCTCCCGTGTAATTCCGACGGCGGTTGAATCGTCAATCATGATGATTCGGTCGCCGGATTGAACGCCGATTTTTTCGCTCGGTCCGCCGGCAATCGGCGTGACGACGACAAGCGTATCAGCGATGATGTCGAACTCAATGCCAACGCCCTCGAAGTTGCCTTGAAATTCTTCTTTGGATTTACGCACTTGCGCAGGAGTCATATAAACGGAATGTGGGTCTAACTGCTCCAACATTCCTCTAATCGCACTTTCCGAGAGGTTGGCTTCGTCGATATTGTCGACGTAATTTTTCTTCACAATCGCGACCACTTGCCCGACTTTCGCCGCCGAATCCGCGCCGCCGAACTGCAACTTACTTCCGACGATAAGCCCGAAAACGATTGCTCCGACAATCAGTAAAATTCCTACAACGACCCTCATGCGTGATTGAATTGGAGTTAAAAAATGTAAAAGAATCTACATTGATTTCGTCAAAAAAAACAAGGCGTCCCGAATGGCTTTTCGGAACGCCTACTTTTAGATGAAAAGATTATGAAACCGCCGTTACTTTTTATCGGTGAGCGTTTTAGTCAGTTGCTCGTCAAGAAGCGCGCTGAAATTATCATCGAAGATGTTCGAGAGGTCGACCTCCATTTCTTCCGACGCAATCACTTCCAAGAGTTTGGCTTTGGCTTGCTTGGAGTAGATGCGAATAGTTCCGGGCGGAATCGAGGCTTTGAAAATAATTTCAAGCAAATACTTTTCATTAAGGCTGATGAGATAAATGCTTCGCGATTCTCCTTCATGAAAGAGCACTTCAAACGACGCCTTCTCACCGATTTGCTTTGCCATTTCGGCGGTGGCGACGAAGTTTGAGGCGGCGAGTACGCTGAAAATCTCGAGGTCTCGGTCTAAAAGACCGCCGTATTTCGCCAGGATTTGTCCAGTCATATCGCCGAGAATGACCGCCGAAGAACCTGTTTTTGCCGCAAATTCTTTCAAAACTTTTTCAGCCGTGCTGATTTGGGTTTCGGTCAGAATGACTTTTCTAAATTCATCTTTTCCCGTAACGCTCATATTGAATTAGGTTTAGGACTTAAAGTTGTTTTTGTATTTCGGGAACAAATTTTGAGACTTGATAACGGATGTTTCCAAGCATGACGCTTTGGTCGGCGATGACGGTCAAGATGATATTGCCATCGGGGAAAATTCTCGATAAAATAATCCCGTTTTCATACTCGACCATGCTTTGCTCAACCTTTCCGACATTAAGTTCGTTGCCGATGCTCTCTGAACTGTGCAACCCACCAATAACGATTGCACCGACGGTTTCCATATCGACCTTGCCGTTGCGTGTCTTTTGTTCAATGACGAATCCGTCTCGTCCAATAAGTGCCACGGCTTTTACGCCGTCGGCTTTGACAAGATTGCCGAGCAAATCCGATATTTCGGGCATATAAGGTTAGTGTATTGATGAAATTGAAAATTTTTATGGTCGCTGATTATATGGTTGCTGACTGTAATATACTTGTCTTCCAAAATATATCGGATTACCGTAAATTTACAAAACTTGAAGCATCGTTGCTTTGATTAAGTTTCTTTTAATTGTCAATTTCTCTTTATCGACGATGTTTTTTTGAGCACATGAAAAGCCGCTTCTTCGTATTTGCTTCTGTATTGTTCTTTCTGCCGCAGTTTGCTTCTGCTCAATCGGATTCAAGTTTAGATTCATTGCTCGCTTCTCCACCCCCTAACTATGCACTGTCGTTTTTGGATTCAAGCGAAACGATATGGCGCGAACTTCTCGAGAGCCTTTTTCAAGATACGCTTTCGCTTCCTGATACAGGGCGCACTTCGTTTTACGCCGTTGCGCAGTCGGTTGATGGCGTTTTCAAATCGCATCTTTTTGAGGCACGCACGCGCCTTTCAACTTCTTCGGAGCCTTCTGCTTCTACGTTACGCATTTCACGCGAGCAAGCGCGTTTAGCCGACCTCCTGCTCACGCTCTACGATTCGCTTTCACGCACTTTTGAGGCTCTGCTTCCACCGAAAAGCCTTGTGCGAACTGCGTCTTCGGAAGACTACAAAGAACTCTCAGACGCCCTGCTCATCAATCGTACTAGCGCACACCGCGTTCAGTTCGGCACGGCATATCAAAGCCGCTCGGTTTGGCGCGGCATTGAGCAAAATTCAGGCATGGGCACATATTCGTTTTCAGCACTGTATCAACATCGGTCTGGAATTTTTCTTTCGGCAAGCGCGCTTGGGCTTCAAGGTCAAGTTCCCGTAATCGACCAAGCCTCCGCGAGCGTCGGAATAGATTATCAGCCTCTCGATTTTTTTCTTCTTTCATTTGCCTACGCCCGTCATTATTACAGCGAATCCAGCGTGCAGGTACGAGCGTTCATCAACAGCGACCTTACGCTTTGGCTGTCGTTTCAGACGGAGTGGCTTACGCCGTCGGTCATGTTTCTTTGGGCGTTCAGCGACGAAGGAAACAAGTTTTTTTGCTCTTGGGAAATTTCTCGCGCTGTTCTCCTCTCACAATTTTCGTGGGGCAAATTGGCTCTCGTTCCAAGCATGAGCGGCGAGTATGGGACGATTTCAACCGTCAGCGTTGAGCGACGAAGACCTACGCGCTTGAATCCAGAGCCACAAACGCTCATTCAACGCGCTGAGCCGTTTGTGCTTACGAACTACCTCTTTTCGCTCTCTCTGCTCTGCGGCATCGGGAATTTTTCCATTGCTCCTGAATTTCTTTTGGTTGTTCCCGTCAATCTTCCCAGCCTGACCTTCACTTCAACCAGTGCAGGCAATCTCATTCAACCTGTTCAGCGTATCGTTAGGCTCAACGATACTCCGTTTGGGTATTTTTCGCTTCAAGTGTCTTACTCGCTTTAATTCCTTATCTTTGCCGCGTTTTTATCACTCAAACACTTCAATCACAAACAACATGAAACTCACATCTTCTTTCACACGGTATGCTTTCGCACTCGCGCTTTTGTTTTCCGCCTGTGGACCGAGTGCCGAACAAACAAAACTCCTCAACGACTTTAAGTCGACAGTCGAACAACTTGCCTCACAAGACAAGGCATTTCAAGAAGCGGAACAAGACATGGAAAAAATGCATGCCGAGATGGAGCAAAAACACAACGAACTCAAAGCCAAAGGCGTTGACATGCCAACTCACGACTCCCTCATCGCGGTTCATCAAAAGCTTGCCAAAGGGCATGAGGCGATGCACGACGCACACAAGAAAATGATTGCGGACTATCAAGCGAAAGTGGAATCGTTTGCCAAGCAAATGCCTTCGGTTGACGCATTGAAACAAGCATATGCTTCGGCAATGAGCGACCTTGACAATCTCAAAAAGGATTACGAAAAAATGAAAGCCGAGCATGAGCAAATGCACAAAGAGCACGCTCAAATGGAAGCCGAGCATGCCGCACTCACATCAAAAGAAGCAAAGACGAAAAAGTAATTTTAATGCCGAAAAAAGTCTCGTTCAACGATTTAGTAACGGCGATTAGCAAGGGAAGAATCGATCCCGTGTATTTTTTTTACGGCAAAGAAGATTTCCTGATTGAAGAATTGATTGAACTGCTCCGCGCCAAAGTCTTTCGCACGAAAGAAGAGGCGGGGGCGAACTTCACCGTGCTTTTCGGCGGCACGGGCGCGGAAAAATCCATCTCGCTCGGCGACATTCTTTCTGCCGCTTCCGCCTACGGAATGTTTGCCGAACAAAAGATGATTGTCGTGCGTGAGTTCGACAAAGTTCAAAAGCCGAAAAAAGATTTTCAGAAATCCACCTACAACGCCCTCGCCGAATATCTCAAAAATCCGCTTGAAACCACCGTGTTGGTGCTTTGCGCCGGCGAACTCGACAAGAAAGACCTTGCCAAAGAGCCGTTCTCACTCTTGGATTCCGTCGGGTATGAGTTTCCCGCGATGCGCGACATTTCAGGCTTCGCCGACGATTACGCCAAACGCTTGGGCTGGCGGCTCACACCCGAAGCCCTACGGATATTGGTGATGTATGCCGGCAGTTCCGCGCGCGACGTTGGCAATGAACTTCAAAAGCTCACGCTCTATGCAGGCAATCGCGAGGATAAAACGCTGACGGAAAAAGACGTCTCGGAAGTCGTCGGCATTTCGCGCGAGTATAACGTGTTTGAACTTCAAAAGGCGATATGCAGTCGCGACCTACGGCAGTCGTCGGGCGTCGCGCTTAAAATTTTGGAGAAGGAAGAGCCCGTTTCCATCGTCAATACTTTGACGGTGTTTTTTACGCGGCTTTGGAAATTGCACTCCCCCGTGCTTCAACGCATGTCGGAGCAAGACGCGGCAAAGGAACTTGGCATGTTCGGGGGGCAAGCCTACTTTTTGCGCGACTACAAACAATACGCGACGCAATTTACGCCGACGCAGATTGAACGCGCTTTGACGGCGTTGAGCTTTGCCGACCAAACACTTAAAGGCATCTATCCGCCGATTGAGCATCCGCTTTTGATGCTCAAATTGATTCGCGAAATTTTGTCGTGAATGTTATTTTGTTTCAACGCAGTTTTATTTGTTTTCACCATCAAACTTGAAACTCACGAATGTCGCTCATCAGCCTCGTCAAACACATTCTCTGCCCCGTTGACTTTTCCGAAAAATCACTTCAAGTTATTGACCATGCCCTGCGTTTGTGCGACGTGTTCGGCGCGACAATTTCTGTCTTGAACGTCGTCGATGATTCTTCACCTGAATATGCTTCATATCGACGCAGTGAGAAGGATATGCAGATGCTTCGACGCACGCTCGAGCAAGATTCGCAAAATCGAATGAAGTTGCACATCGAGCCGCGCTTGCGCAGTTTCTCAAATGCAACCATGACGACCCTTTTCGGAAAACCTTCGGACGTGATTGTCAAAATCGCCAAAGAGCAACGCGCCAATTTAATTATGATGGCGACGCGCTCGCTCGGCTTGACGGGTCAATTCATTTTGGGAAGCACCACTTACAAAATTCTTCGAACCGCGCCTTGCCCTCTGATGGTTTTTTCAAAACCTGAAATGAAGTTTCGAGCTATTCGTATTTTATTCCCAACCGATTTTTCCGAGATTTCTCAACTCTCGCTCCCCTACCTTTTCAAATTAGCCGTTGATTACGGTGCCGATATTCACCTCGTTCATTATCGCCAGATGCACAACGCCGTCTCCAAAGACCCGACGCGCGACCTTGAACTCATTAAGCGCAACGCCATCTCGAATCGTATTCCCGCCAACCGCATTTTCATAAACGACGACATTAAAGGCATTACGCCCGGCGCGGCGATTCTCAAATACGCCAAAGAAAACGCCATCGACTTGACGATTCTTTCCGCTCATGGTGCGTCGGGCTACAAACAGTTTTTTCTTGGTACAACTGCAGTTGAAATTTCAAGCAAAAGCGAATCGCCCGTGTTGCTCATTCGCAAAATGGAGTTCTGATACCATTCAACTAAGCTTGTAAATGGCAAGACAGAATTAAGTGTGAAGTGGATAAACAGACACGTCATTATATCGTGGTCATTCCGAGCGACGCGAGGAATCCATTTGACGAGCTCGGCGAGGCTCGCTGATGGATTCTTCACTACGCTGACGCCCCGTTCTGAACGGCATGCTCTTTTGGTATGAGACGTTGAAATAGACCGCCGATGCCACGACATTTGCGTCTCCTTTGCTTGTCTCTTCATCGCTTATTCGCCAGCCGCTTCTTGTGCGAGTAAGGCGAGCATTTGTGCGTTTTCGGGGTGAGCGGGAAGTTGGTCGGCGAGTGAAAGTCCGCTGACGTATTTGAACTGAATCGCGCCGTTTTTATCGAGCAGAAATTGTGCGGGAAGCGGCGCGCCGAGTGCCGCTCCAAGCCCGTATTGCTTGAAGACGCGCCATTCTGAATCGGAAAGCATCACGAAGGGATAGGCTTGTTCGGTCATGATTTGCTTCGTCATCTCGATATTTGTGGAAGAAACCACGACTACGTTTCCACCCTTTTCAAGAAAGGCTTGGTAATCTTTTTTGAGGTTGTTCAAATGCGGGAAGCAAAGCGGGCAGAAAATTTTATCGGTAAAAATTCTGGTGAAAACGAGCAAGAGCGGCTTTCCACGAAAGTCAGAGAGTTTGTGCATGTTGCCGTCTGCGTCGGGCAGTTCAAAATCGGGTGCGACTTCTCCGATTTGAAACTTATTTTCGGCGAAGCGCGGCACGAAGTTCGCAACGAAATTTGCATTGATTGGATTGATGGAGTCAAAAATCGACGGCATTGAAATCTATTGATTTTGTAGATTGGATAAGGCGTTTCGGTTGATTCAAAGAACGATTAAGAACGTGCGATTCGTTTCCAATGATGTTTCTATTTTATGCTCACAACTGCCGACCAATCACCGTGAAAGCCTGACGATGAAAAACTTGAAAAAAGAGCGATACACGAAATCCACGCTTCCTGAAAAAATTTGCGAGAGCTGCAATCGCCCGATGTCGTGGCGCAAAGCATGGGCGAAGAATTGGGAAGAGGTTAAATACTGCTCCGACCGATGCCGCGCCGAATCCAAACAGAAGCGCAAAACTCAAACTTCAAAGCCTCAATGAAAAATAAATATGCCAAACAGCCTTCCGCAATGGAAGTTGAAAATCTCATCTATGAAGTCGCACTCAATCGCGCCTTGATTTTGATGTTGCTTGAAGAATTAGAGAAAACAAATCCGGGATTGACTGAGCGCGTTCAAGACCTACTGAACGCGGAATCACAGCGCATTTACGGGCTGGTTTCTCAATTCGTTGAAGAGCCATCGCCGTATTACGCCCCGCTTTTAGAGATGCGTAAAACACACGACGACGCCGATAAAGCGGCGGCGATTCTCAAAAGCATTTTGAACGACCCCGAACCGCCCGCAAAACCAAAAGGGAGAAAAAAACGATAGGCACTTCTGCTTGAAGTTTATGCTTGCAGGGCGGGCGACTTCGCCTCAACCAGCACGCCAACCGCTCCCGCAATCAGCCCGTTTGAAATCATCGGCGAAAAATGAAAATCGACTTGCGACTCGGCGACGACGAGCGATGTTGCAACCGATTCCCCCGATAGCACCCGACGGAACGCGCCAAGAAGTTGAGGATACTTGCCGTAGAGTTCATAAATGGATTTCCCTTTTGCAAGCGTTGACGCCGATTGATGTAGGTCGGTGGATTTTCCGAAGATGCCGGTGATGACTCCCGCATCGTCAAAGGTGATGAGGGAAATTGGCGCGGCGTCGAGCATCGGCTCAATCTGCTGTTTGAACTCGCGATATTCGCTCTCGATGGTGGCACGCTTGGTAGCGTCAGTGAGCAAGGTGAGCACGCCGAGCGGATTTCCGACCTCGTCGTCGAGGCGCGAAATGAACATCTCCGCGATTTTTTGTTCGCCGTCAGGCGTAAGATATTTGATTTTGCCGTCCCACCGTCCGACGCTTTGCAGCGACTCCATCGCGGCTTTGCGCTCTTTTGAGGAGGCATACTTGTATTTCATAATTTCGTCCGACTTCTTACCCAACGCCTCGCCCACAGACACGCCGTGAAACATCGCCGCCGCTTCATTCCAATATCGGATTTCACCAGAGACGCTCACCATCACGACGGCAAGATTAAGCGCGTTGAGAATCGCTGATTTTTCCGTCAGCATCCGCTCTTTTGCTTTTAACTCTTTTTGTGCCTCGTGGAGTTTGGCGGATTTTTCCTGAACACTGCTTTCTAAAATTTTCACGTCGCTTTCAAGACGCTCGACTTCTCGGTCGGCTTGCTCCCAATCGGCACGCAACTGCGAAATCGTGCTTTGGGCGTCGGCGAGTTCGGCAACGAGTTTTGCAATTTCAGTTTCAAGTTTTGCTTCTTTTTCGGGATTGCCTTTTGGCTGTGCCGCAAGGGTTTGAATGGTTTGATTTGCCTGTGAAAGTTCTTGTTCGAGCTTTTGTCGTTTGCTTGTTTCTTCGCCGAGTTTTGCGCGAAGGTCGGCGAGTTCTTTGGTGAAACGTTGAGCGAGCGACTGCGCCGATTCTTGCGCCGCTGTCAATTTTGATTCAAGGCTTCGCTTTTCTTCTTCGGCGTTTACCAGTTCGGCTTTTGCGGTTTCGATTTGTTCGGAAAATGCGCCGGCGTTGTTTACTTGCTTATTGAGCGCGGCGTCGTATTGCTTGAACATCGCTTCAAATTGAGCGAGTTGGTTGCCTGCATTCTCGACGGCTTCGCGAAGTTGATTGCCGGTGATGAGCGCGTCTTGAAGCTCGATGCGCAGTTGCATTTCCGCCTCTTGCGCTTTATCGACCTCGTTCATCAATTCTTTTTCGCGCTCTGCTTTTTCGGAGAGTTCGGCTTTGAGCCGCGTATTGGCTTGTCGCTCTTCTTCGTAGGCGATTGCCGAAAGCCGCGCTTTTTCTTCCGCTGTTTTCAAGGCATCGGTAAGTTCATTGAGGGTTTGGCGCGCCGCTTCAAGTTGCGATTCAAGATGTGAATTTATTGATGCGTTGCTTTGAAGCGATTGAAGTTGAGCACGAGACAGGTCGAGGGCGTTTTGGAGTTCGAAGTTGTTTGCATTCAGCGTGGCAATGGTATCGGTAAGCTCATCGATTTTTTTCTGCATATCGTCTATGACGACGGAGGAAGCGGCGTGGCTCGACACATCAGGCAAGGCGGGCTTGTGCGGTTCTTTTTCCGTCGTTGGCGCGGGAAGCGGTTCATCTTCAAGAAACGGCGACTGCAATCGCGCTAATTGTGCTCGTACCGCTTCGAGATTTCTCATGAAGTCTTCCGACGGTTGCGGGATTTGCGTCTGCGGGTTTGAGACGGGCTTCCGACTTAAAATTTCCCGAATTGCCGCCGTTAAAAATTTCAAATGCGACTTAAACACATAATCCGATGCGCCGCTTTTCAAGACCTCCGCAACGACGGCTTCATCGGTAATTTTTGAGAGCACAATGACGGGAATATGAATCGATTTTGATTTCAAGTGAGCGATGACGTCGCTCACAGTTTTGCGCTTTTGAAGAGCGTATTCGCAAAGCACCAAGTCAAAGGTTTGCTCTTCGAGTGCTTCTTCAAATTCTTCAAATGATTCTACATGCTCAATATCGGGGTGGAGTTCATCGCTTTTGAGCGTCAGCCAAGCCACTTGCGCGTCCAAGAGCGAGGTGTCAAAATGAAGAATGCGAATACTCATCGTTGTGTAGTTTTTTCAAAATTATTCAAAAAGTGCTTGAACGAATTTCCGTCGGTCGAAGAGTTGCAAGTCGTCAATTTTTTCGCCGACGCCGATATACTTGACGGGAATGTTCAGTTCGTTTGAAATGGCAATCACCACGCCGCCTTTGGCTGTGCCGTCGAGCTTGGTGAGAATCAGCCCTGTTACATCGACGGCTTTGGTAAATTCTTTGGCTTGATTGAGAGCATTTTGCCCTGTTGAGCCATCTAAGACGAGCAAAACTTCATTTGGCGCGTCGGGCAGTTTCTTTTTCATCACGCGCTTGATTTTGGCGAGTTCTTCCATCAAGTGCGTTTTGTTGTGCAAGCGTCCCGCCGTATCGACCAAGACGACGTCGACGTCTTTTGCAATGGCGGAAGAAACAGCGTCAAAAACGACGGCGCTGGGGTCGACGCCCTGACCTTGCGAGACAATCGGCACACCGGCGCGCTCCGCCCAAATTTCCAACTGCTCTGTGGCGGCGGCGCGAAACGTATCGGCGGCGGCAATCAAGACCTTCTTCCCCGCGCTTTTGTAATTATACGCCATCTTTCCAATGCTCGTCGTTTTTCCAACACCATTGACGCCGACAATCATAATCACATAGGGCTTCTTGGGCAATGTTGCGTCAAAATCGACCACCGTTACCTCGCGTGCGTCGCGCATCAATTTTTGAATTTCATCGCGGAGCATCGCGTCTAACTCTTGCTCGCTGGTATAACGCTCTTTTTTAGCGCGCATCGAGATGGATTCCACGATTTTAAGCGTCGTTGGCACGCCCACATCTGCCGAAATGAGAATTTGCTCCAACTCCTCCAAAAATTCATCATCTATTTTTGTTTTGCCCTTTACAAGACGAGAAATTTTTCCGAACAAATTTTCCCTCGTTTTTGCAAGACCTTCTTTCAGTCGCGAAAGTTTGAAGGCGTCAAAAAAGCCCATGTTGGTTGTGCCTATGATTTTAAGGTTATTAAATTTTCGGCGAAGCCGACGGCGCGCGTGGCAAGTTCCAACGCTGTTTTTGCGTCAACTTCAAATTCAACGCTCTCGTAGCGCATCTCGACGGCAAAGTCGTTGAGTTTTGACGCATCGTTTAACTCTGCTTCAACTTCAATTGCGTTTGCCGCAAGCAATTTCAAAATCTCTCCCAAATCGTGCGTTCTCGGAAAATGAACGTTCTGATGCGCAAGCACGGCTTTGAGTGCCTTCTCTACCGCTTGTTGCGCATTGAAGCCAATTCCTTCCATATCGTTTGGGCTGACTGCAAAGAGCGTTTCGGCTCGCTCTTTATCTTTCTTGGCTTTTTCCAAGAGGGTTTTCGCAATGTCCTGATTGGTTTTCATTTCCGCTGGGTTGTTCGCCATTCGCTTTGCTGACACATCTTCGTAAAGCACAACGCCTTCGTCTCTGATGTTTCGCCACAGTCCGACCGTTACGCCCTTCATCGCCTCGCACTCCGATTGATGCTTGACCAACAGTTGAACCCGTGCGGGCAACTTCCCCACTGCCGATTTCAATTTCATTCGTTCCTGTTTCAAATCCACCTCGTCCGAAAGCATCACGAGCACATCGTAATCGCTTTCTTCGTCGTAATCGCCTCGCGCCCGCGAGCCAAACAGCACCACCTTCACAGGCGACGACACCCGACGCACTTCGCCGAGAATTTCTTGCTCAATTTCATCTATGACGGTTTTCATGGATTCACAGTCCTTTTGTTAGCAATGCTTCAGCGAAGGCGACGGCGCGTGTGGCAAGTTCCAACGCTGTTTTTGCGTCAACTTCAAATTCAACGCTCTCGTAGCGCATCTCGACGGCAAAGTCGTTGAGTTTTGACACATCGTTTAACTCTGCTTCAACTTCAATTCCGTTTGCCGCAAGCAATTTCAAAATCTCTCCCAAATCGTGCGTTCTCGGAAAATGAACGTCGTGATGCGCAAGCACGGCTTTGAGTGCCTTCTCTACCGCTTGCTGGCAGTGAAATCCGATTGCTTCCATTTCATTCAAGTGCTCGTTCAGCACCAATGCCGATTTCAAATCTACTTTCGCTTTTTCCAAGAGGGTTCTCGCGACGTCTTGATTGGTTTTCATTTCCGCTGGGTTATTCGCCATTCGCTTTGCTGACACATCTTCGTAAAGCACAACGCCTTCGTCTCTGATGTTTCGCCACAGTCCGACCGTTACGCCCTTCATCGCCTCGCACTCCGATTGATGCTTGACCAACAGTTGAACCCGCGCGGGCAACTTCCCCACTGCCGATTTCAATTTCATTCGTTCTTGTTTCAAATCCACCTCGTCCGAAAGCACCACGAGCACATCGTAATCGCTTTCTTCGTCGTAATCGCCTCGCGCCCGTGAGCCAAACAGCACCACCTTCACAGGCGACGACACCCGACGCACTTCGCGAAGTATTTCCACTTCAAATCCATCAAGCGCGATTTTGTGCTCAACTTGACTATCTTCAATTCCTTTGAAAGCCAAAGCCATCTTTTTCGTTATTTTGTCTGAATATAAAACTTCCTTGTTCAATGTCATTTACACGCATCTCTGAAATCGGGGAATTTGCTTTGATTGACCGACTTGCAACCCTCATTCAACCAACCGAATCTCAACTTTCCACGCTCAAAAAAGGTATCGGCGACGACTGCGCCGTCATTGAACTTCCAAACGGCAAATTGCAAGTCATTTCCACCGATTTGCTCATTGAACAGATTCATTTTGATTTACTCACCACGCCGCTCGAGCACTTGGGCGCGAAAGCCATCAGCGTGAATGTTTCTGACATTTGCGCCATGAACGCCAAGCCGCTTTATGCGACGATGAGCATTGGACTTTCCAACAATGTTTCCGTCGAGATGATTGAGCAGATTTACGAAGGCGCGACGCGCGTTGCCAAGCAATACGGCATTGCGATTGTCGGCGGCGACACGTCGGCGAGCATCACGGGATTGGTGATTTCGGTTACGATTGTCGGCGAAGTTGATGCCGATAAAATCACCTATCGAAGCGGCGCAAAGTCAGGCGACTTCATCTGCATTACGGGCGATGTCGGACGGTCGTTTGCGGGCTTGAAAGTGCTTATGCGCGAGCGTCAAACGATGCTTGATACCTTCGCGGAAAATCCCGATATGGATAAATCCACTTACAAAGCCGATTTGTCGGAATATCAAAAAGCGATTGAAAAACACCTGCTTCCCAAAGCGCGCATTGATGCGGTCAAGTTTTTTCATGAGGCGGGAATTGTTCCAACCTCAATGATTGATGTTTCAGATGGCGTTGCGTCTGAACTCAAACACCTCTGCCGAAATTCACAAACGGGCGCGTTGATTGAAGAATCCAAGATCCCGATTCTTTCCGAGACGCGCGAAGTTTCGGACGAATTCGAAGATGATGGCACCACCTACGCGCTTTTCGGTGGCGAAGACTACGAATTGCTTTTTACGATTTCGCCAAACGATTTAGAAAAACTCTCTGCGTTTAAAGACATTCACATCATCGGCAAAGTGCTCGACGCTTCCCATGGCGTTAAAATGCGCGACCTCTTCGGCACCGATATCGACTTGCAAAACACTTCTGGCTTTCAACACTTCGCCGAAGAAGACGAGCACTTTTTTGAAGACGAAGACGAACACACTCACAACGGACACGACCACGATGCACACGGTCGTAATGGGCATAATCATAACGGACATGATGACGCGGACGAAGACATTTGGGGCGAGCGCAAAAATTAACGTGGCTATGATTGACGCCGTTACTTGAAAATGTCTTCCAAGCGCAGTTCCACTCCTGTGGCTTTGTCAGTAATCAAGCCTTTGGTGAAAGTTTCTGTCGGTGAATCAGGATAAAAGATGTGAACGGTTTTCAGCGGCGGAAGGATAATCCAAGCGGATTTGACGCCAGCGGGAAAGTAGACATCGCGGATTTTTTCCACCAGCTCGTTGAGCGGCTGGGTCGGCGAAAGAATTTCAATCGTTGTAATCGGCGGAGTTTTCATTTTCGGCTCGTCGCGCTCCCAATCATCTTGCATTACAGGATAGATTGCCAAATCGGGGTTTGCTTTCCCCGAACTCAATTCCAAACTCAGCTCACTGAACACATCATACTTTTCATCATATCGGCTTATCAGAGCGAATGATAATCGTGCTTCAATCTTTGAATGGTTTTTGCTTGGCATAGGTTTTCCACGTTCAAGTTCGTATTGAGAGAGCGTTTGTTGGGTTTCAAGTGCGGTGGTTTCCATCGTGCGATTTCGGTTTAGGTTATGCGCCAAATTTTCAACGGGTGAAACATAGTCAAACGGACGGGTTCTCGCAATTGAGGGCGAAGTTTCGTATTATTGATTCTCACAATGTTTCTTTTCAACTCTGCAAAAGACCATATCGTCAAGCAGTAACTTCATTAACTTTTTCACACCGTTTGTTATGTCAAAAATCAAAGTCGGTATCAATGGGTTCGGTCGGATTGGTCGCCTTGTCTTTCGCGCCATCGCCGAGCAGGGGCTTCTTGAAAACGAAGTCGAAGTCGTCGCTGTCAACGACCTTGTTCCTGCCGATAATCTTGCGTATTTGCTCAAATACGATTCCATTCAAGGGCGATTTGCGCACAGTGTTGCGAGCGAAAAATCCAGCCCAGCGGTTGCCGAAGACGACCTGTTGGTCGTCGGCGGTCATAAAATCAAGTGCCTTGCCGTCAAGGAAGGTCCTGCCGCGCTCCCTTGGAAGGAATTAGGGTGCGAGATTGTGCTTGAATGCACGGGCTTATTTACCGAAGCCGAAAAAGCCAAAGGACACATTACGGCGGGCGCGAAGCGCGTCATCATTTCCGCTCCGGCAAAAAATGAAGACATCACCATCGTCATGGGCGTCAATCACGAAAAGTATGATGCGTCTAAACATGTGATTATCTCGAATGCCTCTTGCACCACAAACTGCCTTGCGCCCGTTGTGCATGTATTGCTCAAAGAGGGATTCGGCGTTGAAGAAGGCTTGATGACAACCGTTCACTCCTACACAGCGACACAAAAGACCGTCGACGGTCCGTCAAAGAAAGATTGGAAAGGCGGACGCGCGGCGGCAATCAACATCATTCCTTCAACCACAGGCGCGGCAAAAGCCGTCGGACTTGCGATTCCCGAAGTCAAAGGCAAACTTACCGGCATGAGCTTCCGCGTGCCAACACCAACCGTTTCCGTTGTCGACCTGACCGTGCGCACCGTCAAGGAAACCTCTTACAAGGAAATTTGTGCCGCCATGAAAAACGCCAGCGAAACTTACCTTAAAGGCATCTTGGCTTACACAACCGACGAAGTTGTTTCCAGCGATTTCATTCACGACACGCACTCGAGCATCTTTGATGCAGGTTCAGGCATCGAGCTCAACAGCCGATTCTTCAAGCTCATCAGTTGGTACGACAACGAATGGGGCTACTCTAACCGCGTGGTCGATTTGCTCAAATACATCGCCACCAAAGGCTGATTCAACCAACCATTTCACAGTTCTTTACAAAGCCCTCTTTTTATTGCGAGGATTACAGCGAGGATTACAGCGAGGAAAGGGGGCTTTTTCCTAAAATGAACAGCCACAAGGAGTTTTGCGATGATTCACATTCAAAAAATTCTCTGCCCGATTGACTTTTCGGCGCCGTCTCGAAACGCGCTTCGCTATGCCAATGAGTTCGCCAAAGCGATGAACGCTAAAATCACCGTCATGCACGTCATACAGCCCCAACCGATTGCCGCCGACGTCAATGTGCCTTACGTGCCGCTTGAAATTGAACTTGAAAAAAACGCAAAAGACGATTTAGCGCGAATCGTTAAAGAGGAAGTTCATGATGGCGTTTTGGTCGAGCAAGTCTTGGCATTTGGCTTGCCGTCGGATTGCGTGATTGCGCAAGCAAGAAAAGAAAACGTCGACCTAATTATTCTGGGCACGCACGGACGAACAGGAATTTCCCGCTTGTTGATGGGAAGCACGGCGGAAAGCGTCATTCGCCAAGCCGCGCGTCCCGTTTTAGTCGTCAAAGCGTCTGAAAAAGAGTTTATTTCATGAGTTCGATTGCGCTTTGCTCAATCGGTTACTTTTTTTCCTGAAAGTCCATTTCGTATCTTTCTCGCAAACTTTATTAATCACTCCAATTCTATGTCTTGGTATAAGCGAGAGCGTCCTTCGGTACTGACTGAAAAGAAACGCGATATGCCCGAAGGACTATGGTGGAAATGCGATGAGTGCGGCGCGACCATTCATCGCAAACAGTTGGAAGACCATCTCTACACTTGTCCAAGTTGTGGCAATCACTTCCGAATTTCACCTCAAAAGTATTTCGAGATTCTTTTTGACAGCGAAAAGTTCGAGGAGTTCGATGCCAACCTTCGTTCAGCCGACCCGCTTCATTTCGTCGATACTAAACGCTATGTTGACCGAATCCAGAGCACGATTAAAAAAACGGGATTGAACGACGCCTGCCGCAACGCAGTCGGGAAGATTTCAGGACGGGAGACGGTTGTTTCGGCAATGGATTTCGGATTTATCGGCGGCTCGATGGGTTCAGTGGTGGGCGAAAAAGTGGCACGTGCGATTGATAAAAGCCTCGCACTCAAAGCCCCGCTGGTCGTGATTTCACAATCCGGCGGCGCACGCATGATGGAAGCGGCTCTTTCGCTGATGCAAATGGCGAAAACTTCCGCTCGTTTGACGCGCCTTCACAAAGCAGGCATTCCATATATCTCACTGATGACCGACCCAACAACGGGCGGCGTTACAGCATCGTTTTCTATGCTGGGCGATTTCAACCTTGCCGAACCCGGGGCACTTATCGGCTTTGCCGGTCCGCGCGTCATCAAAGAAACCATTCGCCGCGAATTGCCCGACGGATTTCAACGCGCGGAATTTCTGCAAGAACATGGCTTCGTTGATAAAATCGTTCATCGGAGAGAACTCAAAAACACTCTGTCTCAACTCTTTGACCTCATTTGCGATTAACTCGACCGATTAGCTATGAAAGTTCGACTCATCGGCGTTCCTTTGGATTTAGGCTCGGATTATCAAGGCGCAAATTTAGGTCCTGCCGCCATTCGCATCGCTGGATTGCAAGAGAAGATTGAAGAATTAGGACATGAGGTCTACGACGACGGTGATTTACCCGTCCCGCCTCGCAAGTCGCTTTCGGTGGGCGCGCCGAATGCCAAGTTCCTTGACACGATTCAGAAAATTGCCACCGACCTTTGCGAGCGCGTTAATCAGGCGTTAAGCGAAAATGCGTTTCCCGTTGTCATTGGCGGCGACCATGCCATGGCCATCGGCACGATTGCCGGCGTTTCCAAATTTTTCAGACAGCGCGGTCAAAAAATCGGACTGATTTGGATTGACGCACATGCCGACATCAACACGCCCGAAACGTCGCCCAGCGGCAACATTCACGGCATGCCGCTTGCCTCCGTTCTCGGCATGGGGCGTCCTGAACTTGTAAATATCGGCGGCGACGGCACCAAACTTCTGCCCGAACACGTGCATCTTATCGGAATCCGCTCGGTTGATAAAGCTGAGAAAACTCTGCTAAAAAAAATGGGCGTTAATTTTTACACCATGACCGACATTGACAAACGCGGCATTCAAGAAATCATCAGCAAAGCCTCTGCGCATTTGGTTAAATCCGTCGATGCCATTCACATCAGCCTTGATTTGGACGGATTAGACCCCGACATCGCGCCCGGCGTTGCAACGCCTGTCAAAGGCGGTCTCGACTACCGCGAAGCCCACCTCATCATGGAAACGATTGCGGAAACAGGCAAACTCGCTTCAATGGAAGTTGCCGAGCATAATCCGATTTTGGATATTCGAAATCGCACCGCCGAAACGGCAGTCGAGCTTATTCAATCCGCACTCGGTAAACGCATTGTCGATTAACCTCAAAATAAACTTCTACCAATGATTATTTTTATTGACGACGATACACAGATTTTAGAAGTCCTCAACGATTTTTTCAGCGACCTCTACGAAGTAAAAACCTTTGACCAGCCTTGGCAAGCCCTTCGTTTCATTGAAGACAACAAACGCTTGATTGAAGTTTGCGTTACCGATTACAAAATGCCCACCGCAAATGGGATAGAACTTGCCAAAAAAATTCGTGCGGTTGACCCCAACATCATGATTATCCTCATGTCGGGCTTCATTGACTTTCCGACCATTGAAGAACACTTGAAATCACGCTTGATTTACCAATTCATCAACAAGCCTTTCGTTTTGGAGCGAATGGCGCAAACGATTGAAACAGCGAGTAAAATTTATTTAAAGAAAAGTTCTCTTTTATAATTGTGATTCTTTTAACCAATGAGCCAGCGCGCGCCGGCTCGTTCTTTTATTCCTTAACACAAACCGCATCTCAACAATGAAAAACACACGACTCTTAACGCTTCTGCTTGTGTTGCTTCTGCAGACGTTTGCTTTTGCGCAAGCACAAGAGTCAAACTCCGAGCGGACGTTTGAACAACTCTTTGCCGAAAAAAATGCACGCACGCCGGCACAGCAAAAAATTGAATCCAACATTCTGCAAAAAGCGTCGGCAATGCGCCAAGCAGGCTTGACGTCGCAAAACGCTCAAATGCGAAACGCCAGTCAGTTCAGCGATAAGCACGGCGTTCAAGTCGATGAACAAGGCAGAGTTTATGTGTATCTGCGTCCGACGAAGAGCGCGACCTTTGAGCAACTTGAATCCATCGCGCTTCAATATGGTGCAAAACTTGGCGCCACCAATTCAGAGTTCAAAATCGTTCAAGCGTGGATTCCGTTTGATAAGTTGGAAGACGTGGCAGGACAAGCGGCGATTGCCTCTATTCAGCCCGTCTTGCGTCCTGTAACACAAGTAGGCAGTGTGATTTCACAAGGTCGTGATAAATCGCGCGCCAACACGATTCACACGCGCTACAACGTGCGCGGCGGCGGCGTGAAAGTCGGCGTGCTTTCCGACGGATGCGACGGGTTTCAACAATCCATCGCGTCAGGCGACTTGATTGGACTTCAAGTGATTGACAACAGCGCGGGCGGCGCTGAAGGAACGGCGATGCTTGAAATCATTCAGGACGTTGCGCCGCTTTCCAACCTTGCCTTTGCAACGGCATTTGGCGGTGTTGGTGGATTCATCAACAACATTCAAGCCCTTGCCGATGCGGGTTGCAAAGTCATTACCGACGACGTGCGCTACTTCGGCGAACCTGTCTATGAAGACGGTCCGATTGCGCAAAAGGTCGACCAAGTTGCAACGATTAACGACGTCGTCTATACCTCTTCGGCGGGCAATAACAACCTTGAAACCTACTCGACTGACCTCTATGTCGGAATGTCGCCCGTTACTTTACCGCAACTTGTCGGCACGGTTCACAACTTTGGCACGCAAGCCTCACCTGACGATAATCAAACATTTAGCGCACCGACTAGCGCAGGCGTCTCGGTTGAACTTCAATGGGCAGATGCCTTCGGTGCCTCGAGCAACGACTACGACCTTTACATTGTCAATTTGAATAACAACACCATCGTTGCCAGCGGCACGAGCACACAAAACGGCACACAAGACCCGTTGGAATTTGCCACGCTCAGCGCGGGCGGCACATTCCGCGCCGTTGTGCATTTGAAGAGCGGCAACCCCGTTCCATTCAAAATTTTCTACCGCTCGTTTGCAGGCACAGCTTCAATTAGCCTTTCATCACCAGCGGCACCGCAAATTGCAAATACGGGCGGACACGCGGGCGCAAATGGCGCATTAGGGTGCGCGGCAGTCAATGGCGGCACAACGGCGACGACAGGCTCACCATCCGCAATTCGCAATTACAGCGCACGCGGTCCTGTAACGATTTACAACGGCGGATTCCCAAACCTTTTGGAGACGCGCAATAAGCCCGACATTACAAGTTTCGACGGCGTGCGCGTTACGGGCAACGGCGGATTCCCAACCGTCTTTGATGGCACTTCGGCGGCGGCACCGCATGTGGCGGGCATTGCGGCACTCATTCGTTCTGCAAGTCGCAACCTCACGGCGGCACAAGTGCGCAACGCGATTCGCAACACCGCCGTGGATTTAGGCGACGCCGGCTTTGACCCCGTCTTCGGATTTGGACGCGCCGACGCATACAGCGCCGTAACTTCCGTGCTTGAAGGCACCGCGATTTATCAGAACCTAAATCTTCTGGCGATTCCCGACAATGACACGACGGGCGTCAGTGTTACGGTCAATGTCAGTGGCTCTGGCACCGTGAGTTATGTTGCCTTGAGCCTCTCGACGACGCATACGCGCTTAGGCGATTTAGTCGTTACGCTTCGCTCGCCGACGGGCACAACGCGCACGCTTGTCAATCGCTCGGGTGCAACCACAGGTGCGTCAACGGCTCAACGCGCACATATTGCCCTTGAAAATGTCGGCGCGCTTTCGATTGGCACGACGCAAACGAACGCAAACCTCATCGGCTACTTCCGACCTGTTCCTGATACATTTGCTTTCTTCGGAGAGGCAATTAATGGGAACTGGATTGTTACGGTTTCCGACCGCGCCGCAACCAACGTCGGCGCACTTCAACAAGTTGGGTTAATCATCAACGCGACGCCGGCACTTGCCGCGCCCGTATTTGTTTCTACACCGCCGACCGTTGTTGTTGGAGGTTCAGTCTACTCTTACACGGCGATTGCGGCAGGCAATCCCACACCGACGCTCTCTCTGACGACCGCACCACAAGGCATGACGCTTAATTCTGCGACGGGCGCAATCAGTTGGAATACGCAAAGCGTTGCCTTCGGCACATATCCCGTCGTCGTTCAAGCGCAAAATTCGCAAGGCACGGTTACACAAGAGTTCAGCGTTACCGTCCGCGCCAGCGATTGGACGCGCCAAACGCCCGCCGCACAACTTGCCAACTTCCAACTCTACGAAGTCGCGCTTGCCGGCGGCAGTGATACGCTCAATATCTGGGCGGTCGGTTCGCAATCGCTTCAATCCGGTCCGACGCGCGTCATGCGTAGTACCGACGGCGGCACGACTTGGACAAACGCCACAGGAAATCTGACCACATCAGGCAGAGCCTTCACGATTGGTGCGGCGTCTGACCAAATTGCGGTTGTCGGCTTTGAAAACGGCACGGCGTTCCGAACCGTGAACGGCGGCACGACTTGGTCGGCGGTTACTTGGCCTCCGCCCGTCAATACCTTTATGAACCGTGTTCTCTTCGTCAGCCCAACCGTCGGTTATGCACAAGGCGACCACGCCCCTGCGCCCAACCTTCAATGGCCCGTCTATAAAACCACTGACGCAGGCGCAACTTGGACACTCACCAATACGCCAAACGCCTTGCAACAAGGCAGCGATATTGAGTATGGACAAAATTCCGGCGTGTTCTTCCTCAACGAAAACATCGGTTGGTTTACGGGCGTGATTGGCAACAGTCCGCAAACTTCGCCCAGCCGCGTCTATCGCACCACAGATGGCGGAAATTCTTGGTCATTTACGACACTCCCACAAGGCACGGGCTTCAACATCAACATTGCCGCTTTTGATGCGAATAATGTTTTCGTGATGATGCAACAAGCCGCCCCGACCGTCCGACGTTCGACTGACGGCGGCGCCACCTTCGTCAACCCGACGCCCGGACTTTCCACGATTCCCACTGCGATTGCCGCACGCCCAAATACAAACGAACTTTATGTAACCACCTCCAACAGTATTCTCAAATCCACCGACGGCGGCAATACTTGGACACCCGAAGCGATTCCTTCCATAATCACAAGCCTTAACTTCCTCATCTTCGCTAACGAGCGTCATGGTTGGGCTTGCGGCGCAAACGGTATGATTGTCAAATATCAACCTGCAACGACTTCCTCCGTCGGCGGCGGCACGATTTCGGAGAAACCCTCCGCCTTCAAACTCATGCAGAACTATCCGAACCCGTTCAACCCCGCAACCACTATCACCTATCAACTTGCGGCGTTCAGCGATGTGAAGTTGGAAGTCTTCGACGTGCTCGGCAGAAAAGTCGCAACGCTTGTCAATGCACGTCAAACGGCGGGCGCACACAGCGTCAACTTCAATGCGTCGGCTTTCGCCAGCGGCGTCTATTTCTATCGCTTGCAAGCCGGTTCATTTGTTGAAACGAAGAAGATGATGCTCGTCAAGTAAAGAGGTTGAAGGTGAGAGGTTGAAGGTGAGAGGTTGAAGGTGAGAGGTTGAAGGTGAAAGGTTGAAAGTTGGTTAGGGATTCTCTTACAAATCGGGGCGGGCGTTTGGCTCGCCCCTTTTTTATTCAAGCGTTTCTATGATGATTGATTTTATGAAAGTTTAATAAATCGTCTTTGTGCTGATACTGCTTCGCAACGCGCTGAGCAGTTCTTCGATGGAACGAGAGGCTGACTCGTCGCTTCGGAACACTTTTTTCTCCATCGCTTTTAAGTTGAAGGCTGGATTTTGTCCCGAAACTTTGAAATGAAGCACGGCTGATTCAACTGTCAGACGGAGCGATTCGCGCGGAAACGGTTTGACAAGATAACGATACACGCTTCCTTCGTTAATCATTCGAATGGCTTGCTTTGCATCTTGCGAACTGGTCATCAAAATGGTAACAATGTTTGGATATTTGTCCTTAACTGCAATTAAAAAATCTCCGCCATTGATTTCGCCAAGTTCTACATCAGCGACAACAACGGCAATGTTATGTCTGGGAATCCATTCAAAGGCGTCGAGTGCATCGGTGGTAATGTGTGTTTTATACTTCGGCTCAAAGAAGGCTTTGAATTGCTCCAAGTGCTTGGGATTGCTGTCGACAAAGAGCAGTTCGTATTCCGATGTCCCCTCGCTTGGCATTTGAAGTGATGGAATGGCGAGAGCCGACGGTCTCGATGCGGTCATAGCACGGCGCTGCTCGGCAACGGTGCAAGCAAATCGGACGGTTTCTTTGAGTTTTTCAGCATTCCAAGGTTTGTTGATATATCGGAAAATTTCGCCGACATTGACTGAATCGACAACGGCTTGCAAATCGGCGTAACCCGTCATCAAAATTCGGATTGAGTTCGGTGAAATTTCTTTTGCACATCGCAGAAAGTCTACACCCGACATTTGCGGCATGCGTTGGTCGCTGATAACAACATCTATCGTATTCTGTTTCAAAATTTCTAACGCGTCCGCGCCGCTTTCCGCCGTGAAAACGATGTATTCATCAAAGAGAATACTGAGCGATTGCAGAATCAGGGGTTCATCATCAACGAATAACAGTTTCGATTGGCTTGACATCGTAAAATAGTTTCGTGGTAAAAAAGTTTGATGCTTCAGGCTTTGCGAATAAATCAGATAATTTCCGATGACTTAGCCTAACAGTTGGCGGGCTGAATGTATGTTCAACCCGCTCCTTTGAAACCTTGCGCCCGACTTATTCGGCGAAGGGTGAATCGGCGAAGGGCGAATTTACGCTTTGCTTGCTTGCGCCAACAGGGGTTGCACTTGAAATAGGCAAGGTGATGGTAAATTCCGTTCCGCGTCCGACTTGGCTTTGCACATCGATTTTCCCGCCGTGCTTTTCAATGATTTTGTAAGCGATAGAAAGCCCAAGCCCGGTGCCTTGTCCGACGGGCTTCGTTGTAAAGAACGGGTCAAAAATTTTCTTCAAGTTTTCGGGCGGTATGCCTTTGCCGTTGTCAATGACTTTGACCACGACGTGATTACCTTGCGTCATGGTTTTGATGGTAATTCTTCCTGTGCGCTCATCGACGGCGTGAACGGCGTTGGTGATGAGGTTCAAGAAGACTTGGTTCATTTGAGCAGGGAAGGCTTGAACCAGCGGCACTTGGGTGAACTCTTTGATGACTTGAATGCCACCTTTGAACATGTGTCCGGCAATTTTGAGCGTCGTCTCGATATTTTCGTTCATATCAGTCGGCTTGAAGTCGGCTTCGTCCAAGCGCGAGAAGTTTTTGAGGTTGAGCACCAAGTCTTGAATTCGGTCGATGCCTTCAACCGAACTGCGAAAGAGGTTTTCGGATTCTTGCCAGATTCGGTTCTTCACTTTTTGAGCGGCGTTATCGATTTGCGAGAGAAGCAACGCGACGTCGTTTGGACTGCCATACATGATTTGCGAGCGCAGCTTTTCGTATAGTGCGATGAGTTCTTTGATTTCTTTGTTTTTGGACTCGAGCATTTCAATGTTGTTCTTGACGAATCCAAGCGGCGTGTTCATTTCGTGCGCCAAGCCTGCGACCATTTGACCGAGCGACGACATTTTTTCCGTCTGCATCATCATCACTTCATTTTGACGCGATTCTTCTCGCAGATGCGAGAGTTCGGTAACGTCCATAACGAAGGTTACTTTTTTCGGCTTGCCGTCCGTTCCGACGATTCGCGCGGCATCGGCGAGAATGGTAAGCAGTTTTCCCGACTTGTGAACCGTGTTCCATTCCCCACGAATTTCTTTGTAGCCTGCAAGGTATTTGTCGTGCAAATCTTTCCAGAAGTCCTTTTTATCGGGCTGAACAATCATTGTGAAGGATTTACCAATCAAATCCGCAGGTTGATAACCGTAAATGTCGGAATAGGCTTTATTGACATATTCAAAAATGCAGTCTTGATTGGTGATACAGATGCCGAGTGGTGTTGCGTCGATGATGGTTCTCAAGCGCGCTTCGCTCTGCCTAATGGCTTCGTCGACACCGGCGCCAGAGGAAATTGAAGCGGGCGCTGGCGACGGAGTAGCAGGCGCAATCGGCTGTCCGCCTTGTCGCATTTGCAGTTTTTTCAACCATTCATCGTAGCCCATGGGCGGCGGTTCGCCATTTGTAGCTGTTGGCGGAGCGTGCATCGGCGCGCCAGAGACGGGCAGTTGAAGTTGTTGCATGAATTGCTGCGTAGCAACGGAAAACTCCGACGCCAGCATACGCGGCGAAAGATTCGGCGGCAGTTGCCCCGTTTGTTGCGCCCTCATCAACTCCTCGAGCAACTCCATTTGCTCAATAGATTTCAAAGCTTTTTTGAGCGACTTTTTGATTTTTTTGTAATCGAGCATAGCTGTCAATGTTTGTGATTGGAGCGAGTTATGCTTCCCGTTGCCCGCTCATTGAATTAAACCTGTCTATTGCAATGTGAAAGCTATGTTTGAACACAGTTTCATCGCATATAAAACTAACTCAATTCGTTTGTAAAGGCAAACCATGTGCCAAAGCCTTAACGATTTGGAAAAATGTTCTTTCCCTCGCGCTTGGCTTGTTTGCGTCGGCTTTGATGCACAATTTTCGCCGATTGTGGAAGAAAATACGCCAAGTGCTATGGCTCGTTTAACGGTTTAACACTTTATCGCTTGTCTCGATTGTATCGCTCCAAGCGCGCTTTGGCTTCACGCTTGAAGTAGGCGTCGATGTAGGGATAGCGTTCTTCGGCTTTGAGGCAAGCGTTGAGAGAGCCGAGCGCGTCGCGGTGATTGTAGAGCGCGAAGTAGCACTCGGAAAGTCGGTAGTAAGTCATCGCTAAAAATTCACCTTCCAATTTCACTTGAAGCAAATAGAGCAAGGCTCGGTCGTAATCGCTTTCAGGCAGTGCGCCGTAAAGTATTTTCGCAAGAAAGGATTTAATTCCTCCCAGTTTTAAAATCTCGATGTTCATGGTCGCATACACGAGCGAGGCGATGATATTTGAGGGGTCTCGTTTCAGGAGGCTATCAAGTATGGGTTTGTAGAAGTTGAGGATTTTGACGGCGGAATCGTTGGGAAGAAAATGCGTCAGTTCAAGGTGATGCGCCGCCATCAGAAGCGTATCGTTGCTTTCACGTGCAAATTCAAGTCCCTTTGCGAGCGCGGCTTGTCGGAAGAGGGTGCTATCGGGATATTTGAACGAATAAAAAAAATACTGCCGCGAGAGTTCACGGCGCATTTGCTCTTTGAGCGAATCGGGCGACGCGTTTAAGCGCGATTCCAACGCCGACCTTACACTATCTTGCGCGAAAAGTCCAGATGGAACAAGCAACAACAAAAACAGCACGCGCATCATTTTGAAACATTTTGAACTTGTGCGAGCAGTTCATTAACCGAGCGATAAACGACGGGCAAGAGTTCGCTGTGCGCATAACTCACCGTTCCCTCTTCGTCAATCAGCACGTAGGCACGCTGCGAGACGCCGAAAAAACTTAATGCGTCGTATTGCTTGGAGACCACTTTGTCTTTATCGCTTAAAATCGGAAACGGGAATTGATATTTCTCTGCAAAATTTTTCTTTGATGCCGCGCCGTCGGTGCTGATGCCCAAAATCTGAATGCCCGCTTCTTCGAAGGCGGAAAAATTATCTCGATACGAACACAGTTGCGCTGTGCAGACGGGCGTGTTGTCGCCGGGATAAAACACGAGCAAAACCTTCTTGCCTTTAAATGACGCAAGCGAAACGCTTTTGCCGTGTTGGTCGAGGAGCGAAAAATCAGGTGCTTTTGTGCCGACAGAAATCATTGATGTTTGTTGATTAAATTGTGCGATTGAAAGAACACGCTTCTTCTCATCGTCGTTCAAATTATTGCTCAACGCGCAACTTCGAGTTGCATTTTTTCAGTTTCAAATATGCATCGAAACAGCATTTTTTTCTTTCTCGGCTCATTGATTTTGCTCGGCATTTTGGGCGCGTATTCGTTTTGGGAACTCAATCGCCATGAGGGCTTGGTCAAGGAGTATTACCGCGACGGCTCGCTTCGTTCCGAAGTCGTCTTCAAAAACGGTTTGCCCGACGACACCGTGCGCCTTTACTACAAAAACGGCAACCTGCGCCGCCTCGCCTACTTCAAAGACGGCAAACAGCAAGGACGAACGCTCAGCTACTACGAAAACGGAACGCTCAAAGCCGATGAATACTACAAAGACAGCATGCTCGAAGGTCGATGTAAATTTTACGACCAGAACGGCGCGCTTCAATGGGAAGCGGATTTCAAAAATGGACTTATCGTTCCCGGCACGCGCAAAGACTATACGAAATCCAATTAGAACTTTCTATCTTTGTTTCACTGTGGCTACGCTCTTGAACACCGCTCTTCGCATCGCACTCACGGATTAGCGTCTCGCTTTTTCATCGTTCAAATTGATTTGCAATTCAACCATTCAATTTCTGATACGCCTTCATGTCTCTGTCAAAAGTTCGTTCCGCGCTTCAATCGCTTGCTTACCATCAACCCTATTTTATTCCATCGCTTTGGAAAAATCCAACTTCGGAAGCCTTAACGGCGATTGAGGTTTCTCCGAAGACATTTTTTACCGAAGTCATTGATTCCATTCTCGCGTCTCCGAAAGCGGAGATTGTGCCGACGGAAAACGGCGAGTGGTCGCGCTCGGCAGTCATTTACAATCTTTTTCCGCGTCTGACGGCGGCGTTTGACCACAATCAAAACAAACGCATTGACACCCTACCCGATGAAGCGTTGCGCGAAACCGGCACGTTTTTGAAGTGCATCGCGCTCTTGCCCTACATCAAATCGCTTGGCGCAACGGTGGTGCATCTGCTTCCGATTACGTCCATCGGCAAAGACGGCAATAAGGGCGCGCTCGGCTCGCCTTACGCGATTAAAAATCCTTACAAACTCGATGAACGACTTTCTGAACCCGCACTCAATCTTGATGTTGAAACGGAATTTGCCGCGTTTGTTGAAGCGGCACATCACTTGGGGTTACGAATCGTGTTGGAGTTTGTCTTCAGAACCGCCGCAAAAGACGGCGATTGGGTCAAAGAACACCCCGAATGGTTTTATTGGATTGATAATCGCTTGCAAGACCGAAGCCCACAGCATCGGAGCGGACTTGTCTATGGCAACCCGATTTTCTCGCGCGAAGAACTCGCCATCATCAACGCCAAAGTCAATTCGGGCGACTTCCGCGACTTGCCGCCCCCCAGCGACCTTTATCGCTCGTTTTTCACCGACACCCCTGAAACCGTCCAACTCATCGGCGGACGATACATCGGCAAAACCAAAGATGGACGCGAATGCCGAATCCCCGGCGCATTCGCCGACTGGCCTCCCGACGATACCCAACCGCCATGGGGCGATGTAACCTATCTCAAAATGTATGACCACCCCGATTTCAACTACATCGCTTACAACACCATTCGCATGTATTCGGCGGAACTTGCTCAACCCAAATTCGCCAATAAGCCGCTTTGGAAAAAAATCATCGGCATCATTCCCCACTATCAAGACGCCTTCGGCATTGACGGCGTAATGATTGACATGGGGCACGCGCTTCCCTTCGAACTTAAAAAAGAAATGGTGCGCGTCGCACGCGAAAAAAATCCCGACTTCGCATTTTGGGACGAGAACTTCGACATCACCCGCAAGAGCGTCGCCGAAGGCTACAACGCCGTCATGGGTAGCCTCATTTTCGTTGGTCATCAATTTGACGAGCTCAAAAAATTTCTCATGTTTTTCGCCCAACAAGGCGTGCCGATTCCCTTTTTCGGTTCAGCGGAAAATCACAACACGCCGCGCACCGCTTCACGATTCGGCGGCGGCGAGGCGGGCGCGAATTATTCCAAATTCATTTTCGCCGTCGCTTGCGCTTATCCGACCATTCCCTTTATTCATTCAGGCATGGAACTTTGCGAATGGTATCCGGTCAATACCGGCATCGGCTTCGCGCCTTCCGACTTACAAAAATTTCCATCAGAAAAACTTGCCTTATTCAGCGAAGAGCATTACAACTGGACGGGCGGCAACGGCGTTGCGCCAATCATTCCGTTCATTAAGCGCGTGCTCGAGGTGAGAAAGAAATACGAAAAGCTTATCGTCGACCCGTCGCCCGATACGATTACATTTTTGGAGATTCCAAACAGCCCCGTGCTGGGCATCGTGCGGAGCGGCTACGGCAAAAAACTGCTCTTTTTGGCAAACGCCAATCCATACCAAACAACAGAAGTTTCCGTGCCGCTTCAAAGCGCGAAGGCGGAACTCAAAGAGTTAATTTCAGGAGAACTTCATCGAATCGGCGACAATGTGCTCACCGTTCGGCTTGGCGCGGGCGAAAGCGCGTGGTTTGAACTTTAACTTTACCGCCAGCACTTCATTTTTCAGCGTTGCAGTGAGATTGCCAAATGGGGAGAAAGCCGTGATTCCACCTTCAAAAGTTGAAGGCTATGCGTTGAACTTTCAACACGAAACAGGAAAGCACAAAGCCATAAGATTCAAATCCGTTTTGGGAATTGAATTACATAATTCAGATATTCTTTACGAGGCACTGCGTGATGCCGCCAGAAGTGGAAATGCAGAGCTTTTACTGACGAGTAACTACGGAGATATTTTTAGGATTGATTTTGTTCTAACAACCTCACATGGCAATGCGATTGTCCGCAGTGGTTGGCTGGTTGATAAAGAAACTTCTCTTCCGAAACTCACAACCGTTTTTGTAAAAGAACCTATCGTCTGAACATGCTGAACGTTTTAGATGTTGTTGCCTTAAATGAAGATTTGCGCGCCAGTCATTATGAGAGCAAACTTCCTATCTTGCTCAAGCGTGGTCAAGTTGGAACAGTTTTGGAAGTGTATGAACAAGGCGCATCTTATTTGGTAGAGTTTGCCGACCAACAGGGCGTTATGTTTGCCTTAGAAATTCTTGAATCGAAACAACTGATTCCCTTGCACCATCAATGCTTTATTGAATCTACATAAATTCGTTTTCATCTGACTTCATCTCAAACTCATATCTATGTCCTTTCTTACCATCGGTTCGGTCGCGATAGACCATCTTGAAACGCCGTTTGAAAAGCGCGACAACGTTTTGGGCGGCGCGGCAACATTCATCAGCATTACGGCGAGTTACTTCATTGATAAGCCCATGCTCGTCGGCGCGGTCGGTGAAGACTTCGGCGACGAAAACCTCAAAGTGCTTAAAGAAAAAAACGTCGACCTCTCTGGTTTGCAAATCGTTAAAGGCGGAAAAACCTTTCGCTGGCACGGACGCTACCATTACGACATGAACAACCGCGACACGCTCGATACCCAACTCAACGTGCTCGGCGACTTCAATCCGTCTCTTCCTGATTCGTTCAAACATGCAAAGTATGTTTGTCTCGGAAACTTAGACCCTGTAATTCAACTCAACGTGCTCTCGCAAATCAAATCGCCGAAACTCGCCGTTTGCGACACCATGAATTTTTGGATTGAAGGCAAACTGCCCGAACTCAAAGAGACCTTGAAACACGTCGACGTGCTTATCATTAACGATAGCGAAGCGCGCTTGCTTTCACAAAGCCCGAACCTTGTTAAAGCCGCTCGCATCATTCGTGCCATGGGTCCGAAATTTCTCGTGATTAAAAAAGGCGAACACGGCGCGTTACTTTTCACCGAAACCTCTGTCTTTTCCGCACCCGCCTATCCGCTCGAAACCATCGTCGACCCAACAGGCGCAGGCGATACATTCGCGGGCGGCTTCACGGCTTACCTTGCCAAAGTCAACCAAATCAATGAGACTACGCTTCGCAAAGCCGTGCTCTACGGAAGCACTATGGCAAGCTTCTGCGTCGAAAAGTTTGGCACGGAAGGTTTGCTCAATTTGAGCCTTTTAGAAATTGACGACCGCTATCGCAGTTTCTTAGAACTTAGCCGCATCGACGAATGATGTTCAAGCCCGGCGATGTTGTTTCCTTCGTCTGCAAAGACGGCTCTTTCGGCATGGCGAAACTTTTGCGCATCGACACGCACGACGATTTACCTGTTCCGCAACCCGTCTATCACTTCTTGATTTATTCGCTGCGGAACCTCTTTCCGCCGAACATTGCTTACTTGCCTGACGCCAAAGTCTTTATTCCGCATTTGCCGATTATGGAATCGGGCGTCAAACAGTCGGGCGCGACCTTCATCGCCTATCAAGACGTTTCGGAGGAAGAACTTGACGCCTACACCATTTGGAAACAAGCCTTCTTCGCAGGCGAAGCGGGCGTTTTCGAGCTCACGATTGATGAAGCCATCTCAATTATGATAGAAGCCTTGGGCTTATCGCCGTAATCTTCAACGCTTAACTGTGCGGAAAAATCTTGAAGAGGTTGTAATTTCAACCCGCCATTCACTTAACCAATACTGCCCTTGTAGCTCAGATGGATAGAGCAAGAGTTTCCTAAACTCTGCGTCGGCAGTTCGACTCTGCCCAAGGGCACCAACTAACAAACGAAGAACATTATGCCTCTTATTACGATTACACTTCACAAAGGCAGAACCTCCTCAGAAAAACGTGCGATTGCCGACTCGATTCACGACGCCCTCGTTCAATCGGGCGTCCCTCAACACGACCGATTTCAACGCTTCCTTGAACTCAGTGCCGACGATTTCATTTACGACCTTACTTATCCAAACCTTGCCAACGCGCGTAGTTCAAAATTTATCATTGTCGAAATCTTGCTCTCGGTTGGTCGAAGCGTGAAGGTTAAAAAAGAACTTTTGAAAACCTTGATTTCAAACCTTAACGAACGCGCCTCAATTTCTCCTAACGACGTCATGGTTGTTTTCAAAGAGACGCAGTGGGAAAATTGGGCGTTCGCTCATGGCGAACTACTTCATACCTGAAAGGACACTGGCTATGCATACCATCTTAGTCGTTGATGATGAACCCCTTCTCGTTGAGTTCATTGAAGAATCTCTCTCTTGCGAGGGCTACCATGTTGAGACGGCGTCGGACGGCGCGAGTGCGCTAGAAATCGCACGTCAGTCATTTCCCGATATTGTTTTACTTGATTACCACTTGCCCGACATGAGCGGCATTGATGTTCTCAAAAAATTGCGCGAGCATGATGACGGCGTGCAGGTGCTCATGCTTACCGGCTTCAACGACGTGCGCACCGCCTTCGATGCTATCCGACATGGCGCGGCGGATTATATCTTAAAACCATTTGAACTTGACGCCCTTAAACTCTCGATTGCTAAGGTTGCTGAAAAAATTTCGCTTCGCAATCAAATCCGAATTTTGAGCAAAGAAACCTTGCGCCGATACACAGAATCCGAGTTTATTCTCTGCCCGTCTCCGAAAATGACGAAGGTCTATGAACTCGCGGCACAAGTCGCTCAAACCAACGACACCACCGTTCTCATTTTGGGCGAAAGCGGTTCGGGCAAAGAGCATATAGCCAAGTTCGTTCATCACAGTTCGGCAAGAAAGTCGAAGCCGTTTGTAGAAATCAACTGCGCCGCCATTCCTGAAAACTTGCTTGAAGCGGAACTCTTTGGCTACGAGCCGGGCGCATTTACCGACGCACGCAGCAAAAAAATCGGGCTGTTTGAATACGCCGACGGTGGCACGCTCTTTCTCGATGAAATCGGCGATATGCCGCTTGCCACACAAGCCAAAGTGCTCAAACTCATTGAAACCAAAACCTTTCGGCGCGTAGGCGGGTTGCGCGATATGAAAAGCGACGTGCGCATCGTTGCCGCCACGAATCGCGACCTCGCACGGCTCATCGACGAAGGCAAGTTTCGGGAAGATTTATACTACCGCTTGCAAGTCGTTCCGATTGAGCTGCCGCCGCTTCGAGAGCGTCCCGAAGACATTCTCCAACTTGCTGATTTCTTCCTTAAAAACTTCTGCCAAACCATGCGCAAGCGCTTGGAGTTTTCCGACGAAGCCTTCGCCACGATGCTCGGCTACGGTTGGAAAGGCAATGTGAGAGAACTTAAAAACGTGATTGAACGCGCCGTCATCATCACGCCAAATGCGGAGAAAATCATGCCTCATCATCTCGCGCTGGATAGTCGTCGCAAAGTAGCCGCCCCCATGCTATCGTCAAAGCCCGCCGCCGATGGAATGATTAGAGAAGAGCCTTCCCATCAGCCGAACTTGCCGTTTTCTTTGCGAGAGCACTTAGACAACATCGAGCGCAAATACATCTTAGACGCACTTCAAAAAACCGACGGCAACCAACTCCGCGCCGCAAAACTCTTAGGCATTGAGCGGCACGTGCTTCGATATCAGATGAAAAAATTAGGCATTGCTCTCAAAGAGGAATCAGCACCCAGTCGCCGCGTCAGCGATGAATCTACCCACGAGTCGTAGCGAATGCGCGTTTCCCAAGATTCCCCCTTTTTTCTTTTCTGAAATCGTTGTTTATTAGTCCGAACTTTTTAGTCCGAACTTTTAACACTTCTTTCAAACCGACTCAACTTGTATTGACGCACATCTACGGCTCGACTTCGTTATATTTCTCTTTCAAACTTGAACTTCACCTTGAACTCGTGAAACGGTTTTCACTTTTAGCGACGATTCTTCTTTTTTCATCATCGTTTTTGTTTGCTCAACCCGAGGCTTACAGCCACCCCGAACTGAATTGGAAGACCATTGAGACCGAACACTTTACGGTTAGTTTTCATGACGGCGCGGAGCGTTCAGCGCGACTTGCGGCAAAAATCGCCGAAGAAGCGTATCCCGTCATCACGTCGCTTTACAAGCACGACCCGGGCAAAGTCAACATCGTTATCAAAGACACGGACGACTACTCCAACGGCGGCGCGTATTTCACCGAAAATAAAATTGAGATTTGGGCACCGTCGCTCGAATTTCCGTTTCGGGGTCAGCATCAGTGGCTACGCGACGTGATTACCCACGAATACACACACATTGTAACGCTCACAGCGGCAATGAAGGTGGGCGCGTTTATGCCTGCCGCTTTTATTCAAGCCTTTGGCTACGAACCCACACGGCGTAATGATATTCTTTACGGCTTTCCCAATCGCCTCGTCTCTTATCCGATTGCGGGCTTCAATGTTCCGTTTTGGTTGGCGGAAGGCGTGGCACAGTATCAACGTCCCGAACTGCGCTACGATATGTGGGATAGCCATCGCGATATGATTCTGCGCAGTGATGTCTTGGCAGGAAAAATGGCGTCGCTTTCAGAGATTTCAAATCCCGTGATTCGTCCCGGCTTTGGCGGCGAACAGTGGTATAACTACGGCTTTGCGTTCACACGTTACCTTGCGATGAAATACGGCGAACCCTCGCTCGAACGCTTGATGAAAAATTTTGCCTCACTTTCAAATTACAACGTCGACGCCGCCCTCGAAGAAACTTACAACAAACCCGCCGAAACCATTTACGCCGAGTGGAAAGCCTATCTTGCCGCTGACTACAAAGCCCGCACCCAAGCCATTGAAGTTCAAGCCGGTAAAATTATTGAGCACGAAGGCATGAACTTTTCGCCCATCTTTTCGCCCGACGGAAAGAAGATGTATTACATCTCCAACGGCGGCGCAACCATCGGCGGCTACGGCATTTTCGTGCGAGAATCGGGAAACGATAGTTCGTTCAAAACCGCCAGCCGACCGACCGTCAAAGACGTTTTCGTCAATCATCGCCCTTCCGAACACGGCTTGTGCAACGCGTGCGGCTATCACTTCTCCGAAAGCAAATCGCTCTTGCGCGGCGTCTCATCACGGCTTGCGACAACGGCGGACGGCTCAAAACTCCTCTACTCCAAATACTCCGGCACAAGTTGGAAAGTCCAACGCTACAACGACCTTTTCATCTACGACATCAAAAAAGACGAAGAAACCCGCCTCACCTACCAAAAGCGATTAGAAACGCCCGCACTCTCGCCCGATAACAAAACCTTCGTTGCGGTTGCGCAAAAAGACGGCACGGAAAATCTCGTTGAAGGAAACTTCACGACCGATACGCTCCGCCAGAACTTGCGCACGCTCACGCAGTTTAAGAACGGCGAGAAAGTACTCACCCCGATTTACTCCGCCGACGGCTCAAAAATTTTCTTCGCACTCGGCTTTCGCAATCAACGCCGATTGATGTCGCTCGATAGGACTTCGGGAGCAATCTCGCCCCTGACCGAAGCGATTGACGAAAGAAATCCTTACCTCACGATTGACGAGCGCGACCTTTCGCTCACGCCCGACGGCAAATACCTGCTTTACGCCTCAAACCCGACGGGCATTTTCAACCTTTATCGCTTGAACCTTGAAACGCGGCAATCGGAACAACTGACCAATGTACTCACGGGCGCATTTATGCCGTCGATGAATCCATCAGGCAAAATCGCTTACGCGCATTTCACGCACACGGGCTACAAATTGGCGTTGCTCGACACGATTCAGCCCGTTCAAAATCCCAACGCGGTATATCGCAAAGAGCCAACGCGTCTGACCTTCGAAGGTGCAACAGCCGATGCGCCACAACTGGCTTCGCTTTCCTCACGACTTACCGATGTGCCAACAGAGCGCGATTCGCTTTACAAATCTTTAATTGAATACGACGATACCACGCTCCCGCAATACGAGGCGCGCGAATACACGAAACTGTTTTCAACCATCAACATCGTTCCGCTTGTTCGCTTCGATGCTTATACCAAACCACAAGGCGGATTTTGGCAAGATGCTTGGCGGGCGGCAAAGTTCGGGGCGGCGTTCAACTCGTCGGAAGTGTTGGGTCAGTTTAATTTGTTCGGCGTGTTTGCTTTTGCACCGGGAAGTGGCTTCGCCGATGGCGCACAAAATCCCGTTACCAAAATTTTTGAAATGGAACGCGACGCCTATCTCTCGTTTGAATACACCGACCAAACGATTCTCCCCGCCTCGATGCTTCCGAAATTCTCGCTCGATGTGTTTCACATCACGCGCAACGTGCCCGAAGCTGGTCAGTTAGGCGGATATAGAACCGATTTCAGTCCTGCGGATAGTGCATTTTACAATGTCTCGTTTGCCGCCACGCAGTTTGACCTTTCGCTTCGATTCCGTATTCCGATTAACAACCTTTTCTTTCAAGCCAGCTCGTTTCGCACGACGTTCTCGCTTGGTATTTACAGTTCGAAAATCAACTCATTTTTTTGGGAGCCCGTCGGTCAAACCCTTCCGGCAAGTAGCGATAACTACTTCATCGGACGAAGCGCGTCGCTCTTTTGGAAGTTGGATTTACGCGCCCGCTCGTTCAACCAAAACATTAACCCTGTTGGATTTCTCTCGCGCGTGCGATTGGATTACGAAAACAGCAAACTGCAAACCGGAAACGAATTTGTAGAATCCAACGGCACGTTCCGACCGGTGTATGACACATTTGATTTTGTTCGCTTGACCGCCGACCTAAACTACTACTTCCCGCTTCCGACTTGGAATCCGCGCTTTCAGCACACGCTTTCGCTTCGCACCTTTGGCGCGTTCAACTTCGGCAACGAAACGGATTTCTTCTTTCACAATTTCATTTCTGGCTTAATTGGCATGCGCGGCTATGAGTTCTTCGCTATTGGCGGCGACCGTGCGGCGTTTGCTCATCTTGAATACCGCGTCCCGATTTTTACCAATCTCGATGTGCAGTTCTTCCATCTCTACTTCAATCATCTTTATTTCTCGACTTACTTCGACATCGGTGCGGCATGGGGCGCGAAAATCCCCTCGCTCAATAATTGGCGCAAAGACATCGGCTTCGAACTTCGGCTTGCCTCAAATTCTTTTTATGCCTTTCCGACCAGCATTTTCATCAGCGCAACATATGGGTTAGACCGATTCGACCAGCCGCTCCGTCGTGGCTTTGAACAACAAGGCGGACAAAATTTTGTAACCTACGGACGCGAATGGCTCTTTCACTTCGGCATGCTCTTCGACTTCGATTTTCTCGCCGACGAAACCGTTCGCGGCGCGCGCCTTCTGCTTCGTTAATGTTTAATTCCATTTCTATGAAAGCCTCTCTTCTCGCTTTGCTTCTTGCTGTTTCCCTCTTCAACGCTTACGCCGAAGACCCTAAAAACGCCTTGAAGCGCGAACGCTTGATTTCGCTCGTCTCCAACGATTCAACGCACAAGCATGCGGAAGTGGGAATCGCAGTGCTTTCTCTGAACCGTCCGCTCGTGATTGACGGGCAGTATATTGCTTACAACGATGCAGGAATGATTTCGCCTTCCATGCCGACGCGGAAACTGCGCACGCCAGTTATCGGTGCGGTTTTTTCAGCCATCGTGCCGGGCGCAGGTGAGTTTTATGCGGAAAGTTATTGGCGTTCCGCGCTTTTCTTCGCCGCCGAAGTGGCACTCTGGGCGACGGCGATTCACTATCAAAACAAAGGGCGGCAAGGTGAGCGCGATTTTGTCGCCTTTGCCGACGGGCTTGCGCCTAACGGAGCAGGTTTGGCAAATGACGGACGCGCACGCTGGGACGCCGTCCGCTTCGCAGAACGCATGTCGGAAATTTATACGACGGAACGCTTCCTCAATTCGGGGCTTGTTTCAAACGCCAACCAAATTCGGCAACTTGCCGCTGAACTCGGCACTGAACAACGCCTGAACGAAATCCGCAATCGCGACTATCGTTTCCTCAATGCTTTTGAGCGCATTGCCGTCTCCGCCGCAAACAACGCTACGCTTTCGCATACGCTTCCGCCCTACGGCGACCAACAGTATTACGAACTCATCGGCAAATACAGCGAGTATGCGATTGGTTGGTATGATTACGACGTTTCACGAATGAACAATCGGTTTGAAATCCACTCCGCGACTTACTTGCAATACGCTTCGATGCGCGGCATGGCGAATCAAAATCTGAAAACGGCGTCGAACTTTTTCTCGCTCGTCGTGCTTAACCACGCGCTTTCCGCCGTCGATGCGCTCGTCGCCGTCAATCAATACAACGACCGCATTCGCACTTCGCTTCAATTCCAGCAAGACGCCATGACGCAGACGATTTATCCATCAGCCTCAGTCGCCGTCTCGTTTTAGAAGAAAAATCCAAAAGGAACAATTGAAATTGGAGCAACCCAAACTTACGCGCTACTGGATAAACTTGGCGACGAAATCGGTCAAGACTATAATCAAAAAATAAGACTTTCTATTTTGGCGCACGGCTTTAAGCCGATTTCAAATCAAGAATATGACAAAGTGAAAGATGTTTTAGGCGGATTTATTGAGCAATCACTCAAAAAACTTATGAATGGCAAAAAATCATTTGCAAATCAGTTTCCAACCGTCTTGAGTGGAAATCCCACCAACGCATCTTATAGCCCTCGTAAAATTCTTCGTTTAAATGTTTGGTGAAGCATTAGGAAACGGCGTGCTCGAGCGAGCGGAGTTTCTTCAATGTTTTTTCCAGTTAGGGCGGGCTTCAAACCCGCCCTTTTGCGGTGATGCGTCCCTCAATAGGTTGGGAGGGAGCGGTCGATTTGCGTCGCCCAAGCGTTGATGCCGCCGACGACGTTTTTCACGTTTTTGAATCCGTTTTGACGCAGAATCTCGCAGGCTTGCGCGGAGCGTCCGCCCATTTTGCAGTGGACGAGGATTTCGGTGTCTTCTTTGCCTTTCAGTTCGGCAAGGCGGTTGGGGAGGTCGGGAAGCGGAATCAGGGTTGTGCCGTTGAGGCGAACAATTTCCCATTCATTCGGATTGCGGACATCGAGAATAAAGGGCTTTTCGCCGGCGTCTAAACGGGCTTTGAGTTCTTGAACGGTGATTTCGTTTGGATTGGTGTTCACGGTTATCGTCTCCTGTTTCGGTTGAAGTTCGGCGTTGTGGCTGTGGTCGTTGGCGGGCATGCCGCAGAAGGCTTCGTAGTCGATGAGCGTTGTAACGCTGGGGTGGTCGGAGCAGACGACGCAGTCGGCGTTTTTCTTCAGTTTGAGTTCGCGGAATTTCATTTTGAGCGCATCGAAGAGTAGCAAGCGGTTAACCATCGGCTCGCCCATGCCCGTGATGAGTTTAATGGTTTCGATGGCTTGCATCGTGCCGACAACGCCCGGAAGCACGCCCAAGACGCCGCCTTCGGCACAACTTGGCACAAGTCCGGGCGGTGGTGGTTCAGGATACAGGCAACGGTAGCACGCGCCTTCGGGCAGTTTGCCGTTTGTCGCTTCGCGGCTATTTGCCCAGAACACCGACACTTGTCCTTCAAATCGGAAAATACTGCCATAGACATTCGGCTTTCCGAGCAAGACGCACGCGTCATTGACGAGGTATCGCGTCGGGAAATTATCCGTGCCGTCGACAATCACGTCGTAATCTTTCAAAATTTCTAAGGCGTTTTGCGAGGTGAGCGGCACGTCGTAAGTAACGACTTCAACGAAGGGATTAATCGCGTTGATGGTTTCTTTGGCAGATTCGGCTTTGGGCTTTCCGACGGATTGCGTGCGATGCAAAATTTGCCGTTGAAGGTTGGAATAATCGACGACGTCGAAATCTACAATTCCAATTTTCCCGATGCCTGCCGCCGCAAGATACATCGCAAACGGTGAGCCAAGTCCGCCTGCACCAATCATCAAGACGCTGGCGTTTTTCATTTTCTTCTGTCCTTCCAATCCGAATTCGGGAAGAATGAGGTGGCGGCTGTATCGCTTGACTTCTTCGTTGGAGAGCGCGACATCGCTCTCGACTTGCATCTCGCCGAAGGTTGCAACCGCCCCGCCCGCAATCGACGGCACGATGATGAGTTCATCGCCAAGCCGCACGTCGGTTTCAAGTCCTTTCAAATCTTTGATGTTGGAATCGCCTTTATAGACATTGATAAACGAGCGCAACTTGCCTTCGTCGGTATAAAGATTTTTTTTGAGTGAGGGATATTGGTCGACAAGTTTCGTCAAGGCTTCGCCGACGTTGCGCGCTGGAACTTCAACGACCTCGTTCCCCGCCGTGTATTGACGAAGCGCAGTTGGAATAATGATGCGTGTTGCCATTTCCTATTTCGGTTAAAGTTGATGAGATGATTTCAAAGTTGCTTAACGCAAATCCACCATTCAGACGTTTTCCCAAATCTTTTATGCAGAAGCCTCTTGGTGATGGTGTAGTTCAAATTTGAAGAGCGTCGTCGATAAAAATAAGCAAAGACACAGCGCGATTCCGCCGACGATGTATGGCGCGTGATAATCAAGCCCGTAAAGCAAACTGCCCGAAACGGGACCGAACATTCGCGCCAGTGAGCCGATGGATTGCAAAATGCCGAGCGTTTCGCCTTGTTCGGAAGGATTGGCATAAAGCGACACAAGTGCGGTATTCGTCGGCGTGCAAAAGCCGTTGCCCATCGCCACGAGTGCCAGCACGATTAAGCCGAACGACATGAGCCAAAGTTCCGGCACAAACGGCAACAGCCCGATGCCAAGCATCATCACCAGAGAGCCGCCCGTCAACACTTCGCGCTCGCCGAATCGCTTGGTGAATTTGCCAATCAATCCGCCTTGCACAATCACCGACACAACGCCGATAAACGCAAAGAGAAATCCGATATTTTGCTCCGTCTGTGCATAATGCTCCTTCCAGAGCAACGGCACGGAAATCTGCATATTCACAAAGGCAAATGTGAAGCAGAAATTCACCACAAGCAGGCGCGCAATCGCCGGCTCTTGAAACGCCTTTGAAAAACTTTTGACCGAAAAAAATCGGAACTCCGCGTGCGCCTTTTTTTCTTTGAGCGATTCGGGCAAAAAGAAGTATGCAAGAACCAAATCGAGGAGCGTCAACGCCGCCGCAACATAGCCCACCGCTTCAATGCCGACTTGGGTTTTAATCGCGCCGCCAATCGGCGGTCCTAACACAAACCCCAGCCCGAACGCCGCGCCCAGAATGCCGAGCGACTTCGAGCGGTTTTTTCTATCTGTAATATCCGTGATATAGGCTTGCGTAACGGTAACATTCGCCGAGCCAATCCCCGCCAACACCCGCGAGATGAACACGAACCAAAGCGAATGCGATTGCGAAAAGAGAAAATACGAGACGACCGACGTCGCAATGCTAATCAAGATGACGGGACGGCGACCGATTTTATCGCTAATCCCGCCCCAAATCGGCGAGAAAAAAAATTGCATCACGGAATAACTGCCCGCAATGATTCCGATTTCAAGCGGCGACGCGCCAAGCTCACGCGCATAATTCGGAAGCAACGGTAACACAATCCCAAATCCAACCAGGTCAAGAAAAACCGTGAAAAATAAAATGACGAATGGCGAGCGTTGCATGGTGAAGTTTCAAATTTCCCGAAAATACGAAAGGCAACCATATTGCGTGATGCAGAAATGAGAGATGAGAGATGAATAACGATGGTTTTCCGTTCTTCGTTACGCCTCGTTCGTTGTTGATTGTTCATTGTTTGTTCGTCCCGCTTCGCCGCTCTGCAATCCGAAAACCCGCGCCCCATCGGTCAAATCTGTTCAATCCGTGTTCTGTTGATGAATAGGAACACTGATGAAGCGGGTTCGACGAGTTTACACAGATTCAACTTTTCACGCTCATCGCTCATCGCTTACTTTCTAAACATGCTTTTTGTGTAACTTTGCTCAACCCTTTGTTAATCTTTTTTTTAAGAATCTATGTCAAAAATCGTTTTGGATTTTGAAAAGCCGCTGGTGCAGTTGGAAGAAAAACTTTCCGAAATGCGCGCCTTTGCTCAGAACGGCAATGGACGGGCGAATGCCGAACTGGCTAATGAAATCAGCCTCATGGAGCGCAAAGTCGAAGACCTTCGCGCCTCAATTTACCGCAATCTCACGCGCTGGCAACGCGTTCAACTCGCCCGCCACCCTGAACGCCCTTACACGCTCGATTACATCTACATGATCTTTCAAGATTTTATGGAAGTGCACGGCGACCGCGCTTTTGGCGACGACAAAGCCATCATCGGCGGATTCGCCAAACTCAAAGATGCAACTGGCTTCTCGCAGAGCGTCGCCGTTATTGGGCATCAAAAGGGACGGGATACGAAATCCAACTTGTATCGCAATTTCGGAATGGCGAACCCCGAAGGGTATCGCAAAGCGTTGCGCATCATGAAACTGGCTGAAAAATTCAAGAAGCCTGTCATCACGTTCATTGACACACCGGGCGCGTTCCCGGGCATTGAAGCCGAAGAGCGCGGACAAGCGGAAGCCATCGCACGCAACCTCTTTGAAATGTCCAAACTTGAAACGCCGATTATTTGCGTCATTATTGGCGAAGGCGCGTCGGGGGGTGCCATCGGCATCGGCGTGGGCGATAGAATCTTGATGCTTGAAAATGCGTGGTACTCCGTCATCTCGCCTGAAAGTTGCTCGTCAATTTTGTGGCGCAGTTGGTCGTTCAAAGAGCAAGCCGCCGAAGCCTTGAAACTCACCGCTCCCGACCTCATCGAGCACGGCATTGTGGATAGAATCATTCCCGAACCCATCGGCGGCGCACACCGCAATCCCGAACAAACCGCTCAAACGCTCAAAGGCGCATTAATCGAAGAGCTCCATTCCCTTCTAAAAAAAGACCGCCCGACATTGGTCGATGAACGCATCGAGAAATTTGGCAAAATGGGCGTGGTGAACAGCGCACCATGACGACGGACGACGCTGACCTGAACAGCGACTCATAACTTTCTTCATCGCCCCGCCGCCGCACCCGACAACGATGAGCAATCGTTTGAAACCCATGACGCTCGCGCTCGAAGCCGAAGACGACCTTGATATACAGCGGATAAATGGAAATGTCATTACGCGCCGAGCGAAGAATCCAAACAAGTTGAAAATGAAGCACTCATATACTTCACTATCAACCATCGCCTATTTAGATTCTTCCCCCTTCACTTCGTTTAAGGTCAGAACGACAAGTACGACCATTGTTGATTTTGTCCCCATACTTAAAGACTCGAGGAATAAATAATTTCAATCCCACATCGGTCCAATTAGAAGTTCCCTCAAACCTCTAACCTCTAACCTTTCAACCTTCAACCTCTAACCCTGATTCTGATTTCAATCCCACATTGGTGCAATTAGAATTCTCTATTCTCTATTCTCTATTCTTCATCATTCAGGATTTCAATCCCACATTGGTGCAATTAGAAT
>JBDNCJ010000060.1:0-18836 GCA_046719715.1 Chloroherpetonaceae bacterium
AGGAATTGCCGCGATGGGCGCAGGTTTCGCGATGGGCAATCAAATGATGAACCAAGCACAAACGCCGCCTCCTGCACCCAAAGAAAGTCGCGATGAGATTATGAAAACGCTCAAAGACCTTGCCAGCCTGAAAGATGCAGGAATTTTAACGCAAGAGGAATTCGATAAGAAAAAAGCGGAACTGTTGGCAAAGTTGTAGCAGTGTTTGATTGCTTTATTCTTGTCGTGGCTTTGCCTTTCTTGCCGTTTCCAGAATTGCGTCAAGTTTTTGAGTTACTTCAGCGTCAATTTGTTCAGACGAGACATACTTGGCTAAGACATAGTAAGTGCTTTTCCGAAACAAGTTTGGCAAATTCAACTTTTTGAAATAAGCGTCGAACAGTGGGTTGAGAAACTCGTCGGTTACCTTCAAATCGGGCGACCAAGCATCTTTTCCTAATACTTTTAGTGCAGATGTGACCTCCTGAATTGCTTCCTTCATCGCTTTTATGCGAGTTTCGGTGAACAAGTCGGATTGATTCTTGTTTGATTGATCGTCTGCGGCAAATTTCAGCAATACCTCTTCCGAGCAAAAATAATTCTCGATTTCGCGCTTTGACCACATGAGTTCCAAGAACGACGGTATCGGCGACAGTTGCCTTTCGAGGCGGTCGACAATTAACACGCCAACAAGGTCGGGTTTGGCTTCCAAAAGTCCGAAGAAATGGTCTCGCGCCTTTTGAGGCAGGTTGCTGTTGAGATAATGAACAAACGGTCGTTCAAGCAGGTCTGCCACAGGGTGGTTCAGCGTTTGCGCAAATGTGCGCAACACGTCGAGGTCGGTTGAACCTTCAAGGTAGAGAATCCAACCCGTTTGCTCCGCCATGTAATAATCTTCATAACCAATATCTTTCAATGCTTTGAGGACTTGCTGCGATTTATCAATGCGATGCGGTTTACCGACAAACGCAATCACTATATCGCGCCCTGCCGCTTCGTTCAACACAACTTCCGAGTGGCTTGCCGCAATAATCTGCGACCCTTGTTCGTCCGCTACATCGGTGAGTAACTTGTAGATTTGACGTTGCCGTAAAATTTCCAAGTGTGCGTCGGGCTCATCGAGTAGCAACACCGTTTTGGGATTTGCATAAAGATACACCAGCAACAGCAAGGTCTGCTGTAGTCCGCGACCAGATGAGGCAATTTCAAGTTCAGTGTTGTATTCGTCCAAGTAGCTCATTGTGATTTCAGCACGCTCGGCAATATACTTGGGTGGAAGGAGCGTTACACCAAAGAGTTTTTTAATCTGGTCGATGAGTCTTTCCCACTCATGCGTGATTTTAAGTTCGTTTCCATTGCGAAAATAGCAGACCTGAAAGCATAAGTTTCTCAATACCTGCGCTGTCTGCCCTTGTCCAATAAGCACACCGATTTCGCCTAACTGCTTAAAAAACTCTCTATCGGCTAATCCCGACATTGGCGGTAAAAATGCAACGTTGAGCGCCGATGCTTCGGTCGGCACGGGCATGCGCTGAACTTCACTATTGTGGTTGCCGTCAGCTAAGCGCAACGGACGACAATAAAAAGACTCTGAATTGGCATAATCAAACTCGAAACCGCACGACCATGCTTTGCCATCAGTTACACCGTCGACAGTAATTTCAATGCAGATATTTTTTGTCTTTTGTCTATCTGTGCCTCGTCCGTTGATGCTTCTGACGTGCAGGTCTTTCCAGAGCAAATTTGCGCTTGAAACAGGAACAGCCACAAGGTCGTTGCGATTGATAGCGACTCCCGTTCGCTTTCCGCTTGGCGATTTGCCTTCGCGCTTTTCATTCCACTTTTTCAGTCCAATGTTCCACAATGCCAATGCCTGCAATGCTGTTGTCTTTCCTGAATTATTTGGACCAATCAAGACGACAGTTTTTCCCAACTCGAAACTCACATCGCTGAGACGCTTAAAGTTCTTGATGCGAATGTTGGTCAGCATAAAGTATTATGAGCGATTTTGACATTGTCGCAACAAAATAAGGCACTTTTTGTTAGGTTGCGATATACTTCAACTGTTATGTAATGAAAAATGGCATCGGGAATTCGTGTTGGTCGTTGGGATTGCCCCGCGTGTGGTCATAAAGGCAACATCGGCTACGAGACCAGTTGCTCTCAATGTGGCTCGCCGCGTGGTAAGAACGTAAAATTTTATTTGCCCGACGAGAGCGAGGAAGTCAGTGACGCTCAAAAAATCGCGCAAGCCCGCGCCGGCGTCGATTGGATTTGCGATTACTGCGGCGCCGATAACAAAGCCACCGATACAGCGTGTCGCTCTTGCTCAAACCCTCGAACCGACACCGACATCAATCGTCAAACGCGCGACATTCGCTTCGATGTGCCGCCGCTTCCTGCTCCAACGCTCGTTGCGCAGCCCAAATTCAACAAGGGCTATTATGTTCTCGGCGCACTTGTGCTTTTGCTCATCGTGCTTTTCTTTTTATTTCGCACTCGCGAAACAACGGTCATCGTTACCGCGCACGAGTGGGTAAGGGAAATCCGCACCGAAAAATTTATTCCAGTCATTGAAGAAGATTGGTCGCTTCCCGACGGCGCGAAACTTCAAAAATCGTTTCGCGACGTGCATCACTACGATAAAATTCTCGCGGGCTACGAAACAAAGTATCGAACGGTTGAAAAACCTTCTGGCACACAGCGCGTCAAGGTCGGCGTGCGCGATTTGGGCAACGGCTACTTTGAAGACATCTACGAAACCCGCACCGTCTATAAAAGCGTCCGCGAGTCCTACGAAGAGCCTGTTTATAGAAGTGTGCCCGTTTATGCTACAAAGTATCGGTATGAAATTTATCGGTGGAAGCCTGATAAAGCCTATCGCAGTGAGGGGCGCGACGCGTCGCCGAAATGGTCTGCCGCCGTTCCGCCGATAACGAACACACATCGAGAATCGGAGCGATTTGAAAAATATGTGCTCCACTTCAAAGACGAGCGCGGTAATGAATTCAGCGATGTCTGCTCATTTGAGTTCTGGCAAAGCGTTCGCGATGGCGACGCCGTCAAAGCCGAAAAAAATGTCTTCACAACGCGCCTCAAAGATTCCGATAAGTGAATTGCGTTATCTTTCGATATAAAAATCTACGGCTATATCGAAAACCTGACGATTGAAACACTCCAATTCTTCTTGAAAGAACGAGGTTGTAAACTGTGAGAATAGAAAGACTCCATATCAAAAATTTTAAGGTCTTTGCGGACGCCGAAATCAAAGACCTTCCGAATATGTGCGTCTTTCTGGGCGCAAACGGTTCGGGCAAATCCACGCTTTTTGATGTGTTTGGATTTTTAAGCGCGTGTCTGAAAAACAACGTCCGCTCCGCCATTAACAATCGCGGCGGCTATAAAGAAGTTGTTTCTCGAGGCAAGGAGAGTGAGAACATTGAGTTTGAAATCAAGTTCAGAAATGAAGGCAAAACAAAACAGCCGCTGATTACTTATCAACTAAGTGTCGGGATAGAAAACGGGCAAATCGTCGTCAAGAAAGAAATTCTGAGTTATCGCAGAGGTCAAAAAGGAAAACCGTATCGCTTTTTGGATTTCTCGCACGGCGAAGGCAAGGCGATTGTCAATGAAGAAGATTTCGAGAAAGAGAAGCAAGAATTTAAAGAGGAGCGGAAGGATTACAAGTTAGATGCGCCCGACATCTTGGCAATTAAAGGATTAGGTCAGTTTCAAGAGTTTAAAGCCGTCGCGGATTTTCGGCGACTGCTGGATAATTGGTATATCGCCAACTTCCAAATACCAGACGCGAAGAAAAGCCAAGAGATCGGCGTGAGCGAAACGCTGTCTCCAACGGGAGACAACCTCGCCTTAGTTGCCGATTACATTTATGAAAATCATAGAGAAACGTTCAATGAGATTTTAGAGAAGATGAAACAGCGCGTTCCGGGCGTCTCGAAAGTTGATGCGGAAAAAACTTCCGACGGCAGAATCGTTCTTCGATTTCAAGACGGCGCGTTCAAAGACCCGTTCATTTCCCGCTATGTCTCCGACGGCACGCTCAAAATGTTTGCCTATTTGATTTTGCTTTACTCGCCGAATCGCTATCCGCTTCTCTGCATTGAGGAGCCTGAAAATTACCTTTACCCCGCCCTTCTCAAAGAACTTGCAGAAGAATTTCGCGATTATGCCAATCGTGGCGGGCAAGTCTTTATCTCCTCGCACTCGCCCGATTTTGTGAATGCGTTAGAAATTGATGAACTCTTTTGGCTCAAAAAAGAAAATGGTTACACCACGATTCATCGCGCCAAAGACGACGATATTGTTAGAAACTTATTTCGGGAAGGCGATAAACTCGGGTGGCTTTGGAATCAAGGCTACTTAATAGGAAGCAACCCTAAACCATAAGCGAAATGAGAATCGAGTTTCTTCTGGAAGAAGAATCCATGCAACGCGCCTTGGAAATTTTACTTCCAAAAGTGTTGCCGTCGTCATACAAACTTGGTGAGAACTGCTTTTTGAGACCTCACAACGGCAAAAGCGATTTGAAACACTCGATTCCTAAAAAGGTCAAAGTATTCAGTCGTTATTATGAACCGACAAAACTCGTTATTCTGCACGACCAAGATTCCAATGACTGCAAAACCTTGAAGCGCGATTTGATGCGGCTTTGCAAAGAGAATGGCGATTGCCCCGTTTTAATTCGAATTCCGTGCCGCGAGTTGGAAGCGTGGTACTTGGGCGATATGGAAGCAATAGAACAAGCCTACCCGCGCTTTAAGGCGAAGCAGTTTCGCAACAAAGAAAAATTTAGAAACCCCGACCTGTGCCAAGCAAGTTCGGAATTAAAGAAAATAATTCCGACCTTTCAGAAAGGCATTGCCGCCAAAGCAATTCCAAAGTTTATGAGAATTGATGAAAACACATCACCGAGTTTTAAGCAATTTGTGAACGGGCTAAAGAATTTTCTACGTGACGAAAAATAATCTTGATATGGCAATCGATTGGAAAGAACTTACAACCACGTCGCACCTTGAAACGGTAAAGGAACTTCAGCGCGAATTGGAAGAAGGTAAGTTTGATGAAGTCGCGCAAGGTTTAAACGAACTGGCAAACGCAATGGGCAGAGCGGAACGAAACGCCCTCGATAGTCAATTGGTGCGATTGATGAAACACGTGATTAAATGGAAATCACAGCCTGAACGTCGTTCCGTAAGTTGGGCTGTTTCTATCGCAAATGCGAGATATGAAATTCAAAAAACACAACGCTATGAGCCAAGCATTACTGATGACGTGATTCGCGAATTATGGAGCTCCGCTTTCAAACAAGCACGAAAAGAAGCCGAACTTGAAATGCAAAAAAAATCCGCGATAGAATCGCTCTCGTGGAACGAAGTTTTTAATGATGATTACAACTTGACGAACAATGAATAAAGAAACTACATCGACGCCTGACTATTGGCAGGAGCTTGCATTATCGTCGCATTACCTCACGGCGGTTGCGGTGAAAGAAGCCCTTGAAGAAGGCAACTATTTTGAAGCCGAGTTTGGAATCAACGAACTCATCAACGCCTTGTCGAGAACCGATAAACACGCCGTCCGTAGCCATTTGATTCGCTTAATGACACACGTAATTAAGTGGAAATCACAGCCCGAAAAACGCTCGGTGAGTTGGATTGCAACGATTCGAAATGCGCGACGCGAAATTCGAGACTACCAAGAGGATACGCCGAGCATCACTAACGAAAAGATTCAAGAGATGTGGGAGAAATGCTTTGCGCGTGCGCTCGAAGAAGCCGAGTATCAAATGAATCAAAAGCCTGCGATTGAAACGCTCTCGTGGGACGAAGTTTTTAACGAAAATTATTCACTACAAAACTTGGAGTAACACACATGGAAAACTACACGCCGCTTATCCTCAAAGGACACCTTTCACCCAAAGGACACCTTCGCGACATCGCTGACTACGAAGCCCAAGGCGGATACCAAATGCTTAAAAAAGCCTTCGCCATGAAACCTGACGATATTGTCAATGAAGTGAAAAAATCAGGACTTAAAGGACGCGGCGGCGCAGGGTTTCCAACAGGACTCAAATGGAGTTTCCTCGCCAAGCCCGAAGGTAAGCCTCGTTACTTGCTTGTCAATGGCGACGAATCCGAACCCGGCACTTTTAAAGACCGACAAATCTTCGAGCAAAATCCGCATCAACTTATTGAAGGCGCGATTATTTCCAGCTACGCCTGCGGCATCAATGCCTGTTACATCTACATTCGCGGCGAATACGCCAAGTGGATTGAAATGGTCGAGAAAGCCGTCGATGAAGCATATGCCAAAGGCTATCTTGGCGAGAACATTTTGGGTTCAGGATTTAATTTGAAACTTGTCGTGCATAAAGGCGCGGGCGCGTATATCTGCGGCGAAGAAACTGGTTTGATTTCTTCCATTGAAGGCAAGCGTGCTTATCCGAGATTAAAACCGCCGTTCCCTGCGGTTGTTGGCGCATGGGGCTGTCCGACGATTATCAACAATGTGGAAACGATTTGCAACATTCCGATTATCATCGACATCGGGGCAGAAGCGTATTCAAAAATCGGTGCACCTGACCACCCAGGTCCAATGCTCTTCGGCATTTCTGGACACGTCAATAAGCCCGGCGTTTATGAAGCCCCAAGCGGCACACTGATTAACGATTTGATTTACAAGTATGCGGGCGGTGTGCGCGGCGGCAAGAAAATCAAAGCCATTATTCCCGGCGGCGCGTCTATGCCCATCATTCGCGGCGAAGCGGCAGAAGGCATCGGCATGAACGCCGAAAGCCTCAAAAAAGCCGGCACGCTTATCGGCACGGCAGGCATTATTGTCATGGACGAAGATACCGACATCGTCGAGGCTATCGGTCGGCTCGCACACTTTTATCACCACGAATCGTGCGGACAATGCACCCCTTGCCGCGAAGGCACAGGCTGGGTCGAGAACATCTACGGCAAGTTCCTTCGCAACGAAGCCGAAAAACGCGACATCGATCTGCTCCTCTCCATCTGCTCGCAAGTCGAAGGCAGAACGATTTGCGCCCTTGCCGATGGCGCCATGTGGCCTGTGCGACACAGCATCACGCGATTCCGCGAGGAATACGAAAAGCATTGCAAAGCCCCCGATTCATTGCCGCACGAGTGGAAGTATGTCAATAAAGCCGCAAGCGGCGTCTAAATTTCAGTTGCGATGAACCGACGGTTTTTAGGAAACATTATTCGCGGCTCGCTTCTGGAAGGGCTTGAAATGAAACTTTCGCCCGATGTGCCGCTCGAACACATCAAGGCAGGGAAGTTCCTCGTCGTTTCGGGCGAACAGTATGATTTCTTTTCCATCATTACGGACTTACGCCTTGCCGCCACCAACGAGCAGATGCTTTCCAATCCGCCGAATTTTTCTAATGACTTACTTCGCGACGTGATTAGCGGTTCAAGCACTTACGCGGTCATTTCGCTTCGTCCGATGCTCATGCTCGAACGCCATGCAGAACTGCGCATGCCTGAACCTGTTAAAACCATTCCTTCCCACTTTGCCGCCGTCGAAGAAGCCAACGATGACGATATTGAACTCATCTTCGGCAGCGAAAAACTCAATCAGGAATTCAAAAGAAAGTATTTCTACATCGGCACGCCGCTCGATATGGAACAGCCGGTGTGCTTGGATTTAGAAAAATTTGCTGAACGCAGTAGCGCCGTCTTTGGTCGAACAGGCACGGGCAAAACTTTCATCACGCGATTGCTCTTGGCGGGCTTCATTTATACCGACGCCGCCGTCAATCTCGTCTTTGATATGCACAACGAATACGGCACGAAGGGCACGTTCGAAGGCGAAGGGCAGAAATCCGTAAAAGGCTTACAGGCTTTGTTTGCCAGTCGTGGGAAGGTCAAAGTGTATTCGCTCGATAAAGAAGGCACTGTGCGGCGCGGCGCAAGATGTGACCACGAAGTGCGCATCAGCGTTGAGCAAATCGAACCCGAAGATATTTTGCTGTTGCAAGAAGAACTTCGACTCAACCCCACTGCCGCCGAATATTCTTATATCCTGAAAAATAAACTTGGCGACGCTTGGCTCTCTAAGTTTATGGAACTCATGGATAGCGGCGACACCGCTCGAATCAATGATTTTGCTACCCGACATAGTCTTCTCACTTCATCAATGGAAGCCTTATCACGGCGCTTGCAACGGCTTCGTACAATCTGCCAATTCTTGGACTTCAATCCGAGTAAAGAAAAAGTTGATGTCATTGACTCATTGATTACAGATTTACTCAAGGGCACCAGTGTTGTGGTTGAGTTCGGCAAATACGACAACATGACGAGCTACTTGCTCGTTGCCAATATCATCACCCGTCGCGTTGAAGAAGCCTACAAAGAGCGGACAGAAACTTATCTGCGCACGCAGAACGAAGCCGACAAACCGAAACAACTCGTTATCACGGTTGAAGAGGCGCACAAGTTTCTCAATCCGCGTGCGGCGTCGCAAACGTCGTTCGGCAAAATCGCTCGCGAACTGCGCAAGTATTACGTCTCGCTTTTGCTCGTCGACCAGCGTCCGTCGGGCATTGATGATGAAATTCTCTCACAAATCGGCACGAAAATCGTCGCCGCGCTTTCTGACGAAAAAGACATCAATGCGGTTCTTTCAGGCGTTTCCAACGCTGGCGGCATGCGAAATATTTTGGCAAGTTTGGATACGAAACAGCAGGCGCTCATTATGGGACACGGCGTTCCAATGCCGGTTGTGGTGAAGACGCGCAACTATGACCAAGCGTTTTATGCGGCGATGGGTTCTTTTGACGGTGAGAAGAAGCGCGAGAAAGTTACCGAAGGAATTGACAAAATGTTCGGATAACCACTTATGAATTCTTTCACACGTCTACTCGTCACTTGGCTTATCGATGCCGTTGCGGTTTACTCTGCCGCTACTTTTATTGATGGAATCACCATTAAAGGCTTGGGCACAACGCTTCTTGCCGCGCTCGTGATTGGCTTGCTCAACGCGATTGTGAAGCCGATTTTTATTCTCTTTTCCATTCCTTTTATTGCTCTGACATTCGGCTTGTTCCTGCTCGTTATCAATGCAGTGCTGTTGATGCTTGCGGCGTATTTCGTGCCTGACTTTCACGTGGATAGTTTCGGCGACGCCGTTTTAGGCTCCATCGTGATTACGATTGTCTCTTGGCTACTCGGCATGATTCTCCAACCTAAAAACTAAAAGGCGGAACTCGTATCCGTTTTTTCTTCCAATGAACGATTGTTTTTGTTTGTCATTCTGAACGAAGCGTAAGCGAAGTGAAGAATCCAAGTGGATTCCTCGCTTCGCTTGGCATGACAAATCATCATCACCCTTACTTGATTTTGTATTACTTAACCAGCAACATTTTTTTCGTCTCCGAAAACGTGCTTGTCTCCAAGCGATAGAGATAGACGCCGCTCGCTAAATTTGCCGCGTTAAACGAAACCGTGTGCGTGCCTTTTGATGTGCGTCCGTTCACGAGCGTTTGCACTTCACGTCCGCTTGCGTCAAAGACTTTCAATCGCACGGCGTCGTCTTGCGGAATTGTGAATTGAATTGTTGTAGACGGGTTGAATGGATTCGGGAAGTTTTGCGCAAGTTCGAATCCAGCGGGTCGAGATGGCATCGGTGCAGAGCTCGTTGCTGAAACGACGACGGTTTTATTCGGCGCGAAGTTCCATTGGTCGCCTGCGCTGTTGCCGTTGAAATTGACGCTGTTACCGTTAGCATAAAGAATCGCATTGCCTGCGGCACTTGGCGCAGTGAAGGTAAATTCAAATGAAACAGCGTTGTTAGCGGGTGCTTTCGGCGTGCTGTGTGTGAGCTCGTTGCCAACTTTGCGCAAGCCGCTTCCTGCCACGACGTCGAGCGTTCCCGACGACGCCGCAATGTTTGTTCCTGCTCTCACCAATGGACCACCCGTAATCGTTACAGTGTAAGTGCTTGTCGAGCCAATTAAAACCGTATCTGGTCCTGAAATCCTGACGCTGACAGCCGAAGATGCCGCGCCATGACAAATGCACCCGTCGCCGTTGAGTTGCGTTGCGCCCGTTCTTCCGCTCGAATTGGCTTGCACATATAATGCGTAGCCAAGCGTTGAACACCCCAGTAAAAGCAGCGTAAGTAGTGTTTTAGAAGTTGTCTTCATCTCCGATGTTGTTTTGTTGATTAGCAATCGTTGCTTTTAACGCTCAAATTCAGACTATTCGTTTTAGCGCGCCTGTTCAAACGTGCCAAGATGTGCAAAACGTTTGTCCGAAATTTCGCCTTGAACTTCAATCAAGTAATGCACCTCGAAGGGTTTCTTGCGCGTCGGGATTGCTTGACAAGAAAGAACTTGCGGAATGTAAGGTTGGACGTCTTGAAGCGACTTGCAGATGACGACGCTCTTCTGCTTTTTTTGCGACAGCACAAGCCTCGATGTTGAGGGCGCGATGATGAAAAATTTCGTCCGATTCTGCTTCATATCGTTGATGGCGCGTTTCAAGATGCGAAGTCCGTATCGCTCGGCGGCGCGTTCGGAAGCAATGACGAGTTGAGCAACATCGCCCGATTCGGCAAGTTGTTTCGCGCTTCCGGCAGTGTCGTAGGTTTCAACTGGCGTAAGGTGTTTGTAGCGTTGAAAAAAATTTTGGCACTGCGCGAGTGCTTGCCAATGTGAATGAACTTCGCGCGCGCGTTTGATGGTGCTTCCATGCATTCCGAGCAAACAGTGGGAAATGGGAATCATAGATTCGGCTAAAATTTTGATGCGTTTTTGAAATCGCCACAAAAGTTCTGCATTTTCTTTCACAACGCCCGCAATCGCGTTTGTGATTGGAACTGCGGCGCAATCGACTTGCTTTTTCAAGACGGCATTGAACAGATTTTCAAATGTTGGAAATGGAGCAGGTTCGCCGAATGCTTCGGCAGCAATTTCCGAGTATGCGCCGAACTCGCCTTGAAATCCAACGCTTAGCGGCTTTTTTTGCATCGTCATTTTTTAGAATTAACCTTCAATGATAACGCTCGGCATAGACCCCGGAACGCTCTTTACCGGCTACGGCTTGGTTGAAAAAAGCGGCAACGCATTTCGCGCCGTCGATTATGGCGTGATTGCCACCAATGCCAAAGATGAAATGCCGAAACGCTTAAAGCAAATTTACGACGCACTCGCATGTGTGATTGAAAAATATCGTCCCGCAAAGGTCTCACTTGAGACGGCGTTCTTCGGTAAGAATGTGCAGTCGGCATTGAAGTTGGGACAAGTGCGCGGCGTGGTGATGGTGTTAGCGATGAACTACCAACTTCCGATTTCAGAGCACGCGCCGCGCGAAGTCAAAAAAGCCGTTACAGGTAATGGCAATGCGGCAAAAGAGCAGGTCGAATTTATGGTGAAGAATCTACTCTCGATTCAAGGCGCAAAAGCGCGCTCCGATGCCTTCGATGCGCTTGCGATTGCGCTCTCCGACGCACTCGTCTCAACATCGGTTCCGAATCAATCGTCTCTTTCTCCCACAAAAGTGACAACGTGGCAAGCGTTCATTCAAACCCACCCGCACCGCATTATCTCTCCATAACCATGCTCCGCCCCCCGTTGCTTCCCCAACATTTCTAAACTTTTCAAACGATTTTCCCAAAATGCAACGCCAGCGTTAGAGTATGCAACGCCAGCGTTAAAGTATGGTTTAAAGCTTCGGTAAATTGAATTGATAAATAAATCATCAAGCACGAACAACTCAAACCAAATCGGCACATGAAAAAAAGTATAGAAACCGCCGCTCAACTTTTCGTCGTCTTTTTTGCTTTTGTTTTACTCGCTGAAAAAAGTTTTGCGCAAAGTTTTTCCGCCGCACCAACGGTAAATGTTGGCTTATTGCCGTCAAGCATTGTTTTAGCAGATGTCAATCAAGATGGACAGTTGGATTTACTTACTGCCAACACCAATGCCGCAAGTGTTTCAGTAAGGCTCGGAGATGGTGCAGGAAACTTTACGGGAACAACTGAAATCAGTGTGGGTTCAAGTCCGGTTCAGTTAGTTGTGGCAGATGTGAATCGTGATGGGCGGTTAGATGTCCTAACCGTCAATAACGCAAGCGGAACTGTATCGGTCAGGCTTGGCGATGGCGCGGGGAGTTTTACGGGAACAACGGAAGTCAGCGCAGGCGGTTCAAATCAACAAGGTCTTGCCGTTGGAGATGTCAATTTAGACGGAAGCCCTGATATTCTCATGACGAATCAATTTAGCTCATCTGTATCTGTTCGTCTCGGTGATGGCACCGGCGGTTTTAGCGGGACAACCGAAGTGAGTGTGTTAAGCGCGCCGCAAGGTGTCGCCGTTGCAGACCTTAATTTAGATGGTCGTCCTGATTTACTTGCAACAAGTCTTGGTTCAGGCGCTGTTTCCTACCGTGTTGGCGATGGCGCAGGCGGGTTCAGCGGCTCAACAAACTATAACGTTGGTGGCGGAGGCACTTTACCAAGAAGTGTTATCATTCAAGACATCAATTTAGACGGCAAGCCCGATATTCTTACTTCAAATTTAATTAGCAACAATGTTTCCGTTCGGGTGAGTAACGGTGTTGCAAGTTTTAACCCTTTGGTCACATTTAGTATGGGCACAGACCCATCTTACGGTTTGGCGGTTTCAGACATCAATCTTGATGGCAAGCCCGATATTCTCACAGCGAATCAGGGCAGTAACACGGTATCATTTCGTCTTGGTAATGGATTGGGAGGTTTTGGGGCGGAACAAACCATTGCGGTTGGAACAAGCCCACGAGGTATTGCTATGGGAGATGTCAATAATGATGGCAGACCCGATATTGTGGTAACGAATTCTGCTACGAATACAGTCTCCGTCTTGCTCAACACGACATCGATAACGCTCGGACCTTTTGGCACAGCCACCAATGTAAGTACAGGTGCAAGTCCTCAACGCGCATTTGTCGCTGATGTGAATTTGGACGGCAAGCCGGATTTAATTGTGGCGAATGCGTCAAGCAACAATGTCGCCGTCCGGCTTGGTGACGGCTTGGGTGGCTTCAGCGGCACGACCGATATCAGCGTCGGTACAAATCCTGTAAGCGTCTTTGTCGCCGACGTGAATTTGGACGGGCGACCCGATATCCTCACCGCAAATACGACGAGCAATAATGTCTCGGTGCGGCTTGGCGACGGCTTGGGTGGCTTCAGCGGCACAACCACCGTCGGTGTTCAAACTCAGCCGTTTACCATCTTTGTTGCCGATGTGAATTTAGACGGTAGACCGGATTTCCTTACAGCGAATTTTGCTGCCAACACTGTTTCGGTGCGGCTTGGCGACGGATTAGGCGGCTTCAGCGGCACAACCAATATCGGTGTAGGTAATGCGCCCACCGGTGTTTTTATCGCTGATGTGAATTTGGACGGACGCCCCGACTTCCTTGCGACAAACTTTGGCAGCAATACCGTTTCGGTGCGGCTCGGCGACGGCTTAGGTGGCTTTAGCGGCACGACCAATGTCAGCGTCGGTACAAACCCCATAAGCGTCTTTGTTGCCGATGTGAATTTAGACGGCAAACCGGACTTTGTAACCGCCAATCAAGCCGCGAACACCGTCTCGGTGCGGCTCGGCGACGGATCAGGTAGCTTTAGCGGCACGACCACCGTCAGCGTCGGCACAGCCACACGTAGCGTCTTTGTCGCCGATGTGAATTTAGACGGCAAACCAGACTTGATTACCGCAAATAGAGGAGCCAATTCTGTTTCCATTCGGCTCGGCGACGGCACCGGTAACTTCTCAGGAACAACCGAAATCAGTGTTGGCGATCAGCCTTTGCACGTTTTTGTCGCCGATGTGAATTTGGACGGACGCCCTGATATTATCACCGCAAATACAGGCATAGGCAACGGTGCCTCTGTGGTATTGAGAGAAGCCTTGGCTATCCCCGACTATACCGGCGTGCCATCGGGCATTTCTGCACTCACCTACAACAATGTTACCTTCACCAGCACGGGCAGTATGCCAACCAGCACGGCGGTTACAGTGAACGGCACGCTCACGCTTGACGGCATCGTCGACCTCAATGGTAATATCATCACGGTTACCAACGATGTATCAAGCGCTGTGGCGGGCACAGGTTTCCTTGCGGGAAGCGGCTCGCTGGTTCGCGCCTTCAATGGCAACAACGCTTATACTTTTCCATACACGCAATCGGGCAACAACCGCACGGCAACCGTTGAATTTACCAGCAGCGCAGGCACAGGCACTCTGACTTTCTCGTTCTTCAACACCACTCCCGGCAACGCAGGTCTGCCACAAACCTTTGTCGGTCAAGTCATCAACACTGTCGCGCCTTATTTCTGGCAAATTGACGCCACAGGCACGCCCGGCACTTACACGCTCTCGCTCTCGGGCGAGAACACCGCAGGCGTAACGAATGTCTCAACATTGCGCATTGCCAAGCGTCCGAACAGCGGCAGTTGGTCAAGCACCGATGCAGGCACAGGTAGCGCAAACACGGGCACGCTTGCCGAGCCGCTTGTGGTGCAATCGGGCATCGTGGGCTTTTCGGAGTTTGCCATCGGCGGCGCAGGCGTCGGCGATAACCCGTTGCCCGTTACGCTCTCGTCTTTCGCAGGCAGAGCCGTTGCGTCCGGCGTTGAACTCACTTGGCGCACCGCTTCCGAAACCGATAACGCCGGCTTTGCCCTCTTGCGAAACGGCGGCGTCATTGCCAGTTATCAATCTGCATCCGCGCTTCAAGGGCAAGGCACAACCAATGCCGAAACCCGCTACACCTTTCTTGACGACGGCGTGCAACCCGGAACAACCTACACCTATCGCCTGCGCTCTTTTGATTTCAATGGAACGCTTCACGATTACCCCAACGAAGTAACGGTTCGCGTCGAGTCGGTTGTGCCGAAAGTTTATCGTTACGAACTGTCTCAAAACTATCCGAATCCGTTCAACCCAACAACTCAAATCAAGTATGAGTTGAAAGAAGCGGGCTTTGTGAATTTGAAAGTCTTTGATGCGCTTGGTCGGGAAGTGGCGATTTTGGTGAATGGACGGCAATCGGCTGGGGCGCAATCCGCAACCTTCAATGCGGCGGGCTTGGCAAGCGGCGTGTATTTCTACCGACTTGAAGCGCGCTCGTCTGGCTCGCAGGCAGGCGGGTTCAGCCAAACGAGGAAAATGATGCTCGTCAAATAATGGGTAATGAGTAATGAGTAGTGAAGCCAGCATGGGATTGCTTCTTCACTATTCATTGTTCCTTGCCCTCTCCCCGACGCACTCGCCTCAACACCGATTCCGAATCCCTCGTCTCGAGAAGCCAAAAATTGGAAAGGATTTTTCGGGGCGAATCCGCATTTGATTCTCAATCCGTAGCGGTCAGTGAGAGACTTACGAAAGCGTGCTCATCGGTCATTTTTCACCGCTTGGGTTTTGATAGGTTGAGTCGCTGGGGCAGCAGCAGCGATTCCCGAGAAAATCCAACGCGGTGATTTTGTTTTTCGACGCCTGTTTTTTCAGATTTTTTCAGATGTATTGACGGCACTCCCCCTCGCGCAAGCCTGTATTTGATTGCATTCCCAGAAATGCGTATCATCTTGCGATTCATTGCAAACACTAACTCGGAGGAGAACTCGTATGACCACGCTTGCCGAACCGATTACCCAACAACCGCTGGAAAAACCCGCACCCAAACCCAACCAACTTTTCCCGTCGGAGATTGAAGAAGTGCAGAGCCAAGAACACTTTGAAATCTGTGCAAGGTTTGTAACCACGCTTGTTGATTTGTTTATCAAAGACGAGAACGCCAACGTCGGCGGCGACCAAGCCTTTTATTGGAACAGCGAGGACGATAACGAGCGCGTCGTGCCTGATGCGTATCTCATTCGCAACGCGGGAAAAAATCCGCGCAAGTCGTGGAAACTGTGGGAAGAGCGCGCCGCTTTCCCAAACCTCTCGATTGAATTTGTCTTGGAAGTCTGGAGCGACGTCAACACGCTCTTGGAGCGCAACCGCAAACGGCGACGCTACGAACTCTTGGGCGTACGAGAATTTTTCGAACTCGACCGCGAAGGCGGCTTGGCAGGATTGCGCTTGATAGACGGACACTATGAAGTCATTGAGCCAAACGACGCGAACCGATTGCAGAGCGACGCACTCGGCGCAGAGTTGGCGTTTGAAGACGGGCTACTGCGGTTGTATCGCAACGGTAAACGGGTTCTGACTTTAGCGGAAGCACAAGCCGCGTTTGAAGCCGAACTCAATGCGGAACGACAACGCGCCGACGCAGAACGACAAGCCAAAGAAGCGGCACTGGCGGAACTCGAACAACTCAAAAAACAACTTGGAAAGTCGTAAAGCCCTACAACGGCGGCGCGAAATCCCGCAACCCTCCCAAAGGCTTTCGTAACTCGCCGCAAAAAAATCTTGACGCAGATTTTTTTGTAAGTTCAAACAACTCAAACGTTGAAAAATTTATGGCGACGATAACGATTGAAGTTCCCGACGATATTGCCGATAAATACAACCGCGCCTCCAGAGAAGAGCAAAAAAACATTGAGGCGTTATTCCGTGCCTACTTCAAAGCCCGTCATCAAAAAAACGTGCAGGACTTGCAAAAACTCATGACTGAAATCGGCGAAGAAGCAACGCGGAACGGCTTGACACCCGAAATTTTAGAAAGCATCTTGAATGAAAAATGAGCATCGCTTTGTCTTCGATGTCAATGTGATTGTGAGTGCGTTGCTCACGCCAACGGGAACAGCGCGACGCGCCCTCGATAAAGCGCAAGATGAATCAGTGGTCGTCGTCTCCGCCGCCGTTGCCGCCGAACTTCAAGATGTGCTAAACCGCGAAAAATTTAACCGATACGTTCCGCAAGCAAAGCGCGATGATTTTTACAGACGATTCTTGGAGACTTCAACACTTATTTCTCCTACCGAAACCATCGAAGCATGCCGCGACCCTTCGGACAATAAGTATCTCGAACTCGCCGTCGCCGCCAACGCAAGCGCCATCGTGAGCGGCAACCCCGACTTGCTCGCGCTCAACCCCTTTCGCAACATTCCCGTTCTCTCGCCCAATGAATTTCTTGACGCTGATTTTTCGTAAGTTCAAACAACTCAAACTCTGAAAAATTATGACGACGATAACGATTGAAGTTCCCGATGAACTCGCCGACAAATACAACCGCGCTCCCGATGAAGAACGAAAACAATTGCAATTAAAACTTGCGTTTCTCTTCGAGCTTGAGCGTAAAAAAAACATTGAGCGATTGTTTTCCTCTATGCACGAGCTGAGCCAAGAAGCACAGCAAAGCGGATTAACGCTCGAAATTTTAGAAGACATTTTGAATGAGAAGTGAACACCGTTTCGTCTTCGATGTCAATGTCGTTATCAGCGCGGCGATAGCCGAAAACAGTCGACCTGAGCAGTCTTTGAAAAAAGCGATACGCGCTGGAACGGTTGTCGTATCTGATTCCGTCGTCGATGAACTTGTTGAGGTTTTAAATCGCAAAAAATTTGACCGCTATCTGTCGCTGGAAAAACGCGCTGTGTTCCTGAAGAACTTTTTGAGCGTTGCAAAAGTCGTTACAGTGTCGGAACGCATTACGGCGTGCCGCGACCCTTCGGACGATAAGTATCTCGAACTCGCCGTCGCCGCCAACGCAAGCGCCATCGTGAGCGGCGACCCCGACTTGCTCGCGCTTAATCCCTTTCGCAACATTCCCGTTCTCTCGCCCAATGAATTTCTTGACGCGGATTTTTCGTAAGTTCGACCAAAAAAACAACCACAACCCATGACCGAACTGCTCTGGGACGGCAAATACGACGCCACAGGCAAAAAAGCCGCACCGCTCAAACTCCCGCTTCAATTCCAAACCGTCGAAATCATTAGCGAAAGCTCCGCCGACCGCCAAAAAAATCTCTTCGCGCCCAATCCCGATAACCGCAAACCATGGCGCAACAAACTTATCTGGGGCGATAAAAAATACGTCCTCCCCTCGCTCCTCCCCGAATTTGCTGGCAAAGTCAACCTCATCTACATCGACCCGCCCTTCGATACCGGCGCAGATTTCTCCTTTACCGCCCAAGTCGGCGACGGCAACGAATTCGAAAAAGCACCCAACGCCGTCGAACTCAAAGCCTACCGCGATACTTGGGGACGCGGTCTCGATTCCTATCTCAAATGGTTCTATGATACCGCCGTCCTGCTCCGCGACCTCTTGCACGACAACGGCTCGATTTACGTTCATCTCGATTGGCGATTGATTCACTACGTAAAAGTAGTGCTTGATGAAATCTTTGGCTACGACAAATTCTTAAATGAAATCATCTGGCAGTCGGCTGTGGGCGATACTTCGGCGAAAAACAAAAAGTTTATCAAATCGCACGACAGCATCTTGCTCTACACAAAAGGCGAGACTTGGACTTGGAACGACATTTTTCAGGAATACAGCGAAGCAAGCGAAAAGCTTTACAATCAAAGAGATGAAAAAGGAATCTATCAATTAGTTTCTGTTGATAATCCGGGCGGCGGCGGATACAGATATGACTTGGGTTTCGGCGAAAAAATGCCTAGCAATGGCTATCGTATGCCAAAGGAAACCGCATTAGAATGGCTTAACCAAAATATACTTGTGGTTGAAGCTGGAAAAACGCCTCGTCGAAAATCATACAAAAATGAGCAAGGTGTGAGGTGTAAAGACATTTGGACAGATATTTCAGGGTCATTTGCAAAAGTATATCCCACGCAAAAGCCCGAAGCGTTGTTGGAGCGCATCATCAAGGCGAGTTCGAATGAAGGCGATTTGGTGTTGGATTGTTTTTGCGGGAG
>JBDNCJ010000061.1:0-18311 GCA_046719715.1 Chloroherpetonaceae bacterium
CCGAAATTGATATATTTTTTGATGATGATTTTGTCGCCATCAACTGACGCATTGAGCATGGGAAATTGCTTCAACGCTTTAATGGTGGCTTCAATGAAGAAAGGCGTATAGGTAAGTTTGACGCCGTTAGTGGCTTCAAAGGCATTTTTCTTTTTCTTCACGAGATTGACGAGACCCGTTACATCGGCTTCCGAGACAGACGTAACATGCGCAGATGTCTGTTTGGAGCGAACCATGTGCTCTGCGATGAGTTTACGCATGTTATCCATCGGCACTACTTCAGAGCGCGCGGCGTCATAAACAACAGGGTGATGCGTCGGAGCGGGTTTTGGTGCGGGTTGTGCCGGTTCAATTTTTCCGGTCGGAGCAACCGTCGTCGTAGAAACGGCGACGCCTTTAGCACGATTTTGAATGTAGTTCAGTAAATCGGCTTTGGTAACGCGCCCGTCCATTCCTGTGCCTTTTACTTTGGCAAGTTCGTCCATTGAAATGCCTTCGGTGCGGGCGATATTTAGCACGACTGGGGTGTAAAAAACGCTTGATTCAGAGACGCCTTGCGTTAGTTCGGCTTGTGAAACTTCAACTGGTGCTGTTGCGACGGGTGCACCGTTCTTTTCCAATACGACTTCCGTCTTGGCTTCCTTCGGCATCGGTGGCGCAGGTTCGGCACCTGCGGCGACGTCGGTTTCAACAACGGCAATCGCTTTTCCAACCGGCACAACGTCGCCTTCATTAAACAAAATTTCGGATAAAATCCCTGCCACATTTGAAGGCACTTCGGCATCGACCTTATCCGTTGCAATGCTCAGTATGTTTTCATCTTTCGCAACCGGTTCGCCGACTTTCTTCAACCATTTCAAAATCGTGCCTTCCATAATGCTTTCGCCCATTTTGGGCATAACGACCTCAAACTTTGCCATTTTTGGATACTTAAAAGTTTATTGTGATACAGAGTAGATGTTGAGTAGAATTTGTTTTTTCAATATAAAAAAAAGGCACGGGAGAAAAGAAATAAATTCATTAAGATTGTTTCGCGTTAGCGTCCTCATCAGATAACAAAGTAATGGCAAACATCATCTCAATTGGAACCGCCGTCCCGCCTTTTGTGGCAACACAAGACGACGCAAAAGACTTTGCAACCAATCTTTACGGCGCATCTTACAAAGGAAATTTAGAGAGGCTCATCAGCATTTTTGAGAATACCTTAATTAAAAAACGGCACTTCTGTGTGCCTGTCGAGTGGTTTTCTTCATCTAAATCATTTGAAGAAAAAAACAATTTGTATCTCGAAAACGCGCTTAAACTCTCGGAGCAGGCAATTCAAAACTGCTTGCAGAAGGCGCAAATCTCAATTTCAGAAATTGACTATCTCCTCTTCGTTTCAACCACAGGATTAGCAACACCTACAATAGACGCTCGCCTCATTGACCGACTTCCGTTTCGCAAAACCGTGCGGCGTCTGCCACTTTGGGGGCTTGGATGCGCCGGCGGAGCATCGTCGCTTTCTTGGGCAAAAACGATTGCGGGAGCAGACCCCAAAGCAACCATTTTGATTGTTGTAACCGAACTATGCGGACTTACCTTCGTGCGCAGCGATATGTCCAAAGCCGCTCTGGTGTCATCGGCACTCTTCGCCGATGGCTCTGCCGCCGTATTGGTGCAGGGCAGTGATGTAAAGCCCTACCGTAATCAAACACTCCCTAAACTTTTAGCAACACAAACCTCAACCATGCCCAATTCGCTTGACGTCATGGGCTGGCGATTTAACGAACAAGGCTTTAATGTCGTCCTCTCTCAAAACGTCCCTAATATCGTTGAATCATTTTTGAAGCAAGAAGTGATGAACTTCTTAAAAAATAACAGTTTAAGCATTGAACGGATACATCATTTTATTACACATCCGGGTGGCGCGAAGGTTTTAGAGGCATATAAATCTGCCTTCGGATTGAGCGACGAACATCTTTGCATTGCCTATCAAATTTTGAGCGACTACGGCAACATGTCCGCCGCAACAGTGCTTTTTATTTTAGAGCGATTCATGGAAAATCTTAACGCATTGCAAACCAATACGTTAGGATTGCTTGCCGCACTCGGTCCTGGATTTTCCGCTGAACTTCTTCTTCTGAAGTGGGAGCATAAAAAATGATGTTTTGGGTGATGATTCTCATTTTAGCCACGCAGCGCATTGTAGAGCTTTTCATTTCAAAGCGAAATGAAGTTTGGCTTAAATCGCAAGGCGGCTATGAAGTCGGAGCGGAGCATTATAAATACATGGTCATGCTCCATTTAACGTGGTTTTTAGCCATGATAGCGGAGCATTACATCAGAAATACATCATTGAGTCCAATGTGGCAGGTGTGGCTATCGGTTGTTCTTGTTGCACAACTTGGTCGTTATAGCGTCATAACAACGCTGGGGAAGTTCTGGAACACGCGCATTATTGTCGTCCCAAATGCTCCACTTGTAAAAAAGGGACTGTATCGATTTGTCAGCCACCCAAATTATTGGATTGTCGGCACAGAAATCGCCGTCGTTCCGCTACTTTTTGAGCTTTACATAACTTCACTTATCTACACAATTCTAAACGCAGGAATGCTTGTGGTGAGAATTAGGGTAGAGGAAACTGCACTTGCACAGAAAGATGATGCTTACAATCGCTTATAGCCTTTTTTGGGTGAATTTTATTTATGGAATGGCGGTAAAGTTCAATGTATTTCCTTATAAAAAATTTAAGTTTTTACATCATTTGATTTACTTTTTTGTAATGCTATCTCTTTTTATTACAATTACTTTTGAAGTTTATGCTGAAAGGTTTTTAAGTTCATTTTTTCTCATCATATTGTTTCTTTTGCTATTCGCCATGACACGATTTTCAGGAAAAAATTCAAGTCATTGGCAGTATGCAATTTTGTGTAATATCGTTTATACCATTGTTTTCATTTATTTGATCTAATTGAATTATGGAACTTTTTGAGGCGATTAAATCACGGCGCACCACCAACGGGCACTTTTTAGATAAACCGCTCTCCGACGCACACATTAAGCAATTATTGCAGTCGGCAAGTTATGCTCCAAGCCACTTCAACTCTCAACCTTGGCGATTCGTCTTAATTCGCGATAAAGCACGCCGGGAGCATTTAGGGAAAATTGCAGGACGCTCGATGCGCGAAGTGATGGCGAAAGGCGATTTTTGGAAACGTTACCTCAAATACTTCCGATTTAGTAAGGAAGAAACCGACAAATCGGGCGATGGTATTCACATCGACAACATGCCTGCGGTCTTGAAGCCATTTATCAAGTATCTATTTTCTGAGAAAGGCGGCGAGATGATGAATAAATTGCGAGTGCCGTATCTTTTGGCAATAGATTCCAAAAAACTGGTTTCGCGCTCGCCACTGATTTTGGGCGTGTTACTCACAAAGGACGAATACAAGAAAAATGAACATTCGGGAATGTATTCGCTTTTGGCTCTTGGTATGGCGATTGAAAACATTTGGCTTTCGGCAACTGCACTTGGCATTGGTGTGCAGTTTATCTCGCTCCCCATGGAAGCGGGCGGAGCATACTGGCAAGAGTGTATCGACATGGTTCAGCCGCCAGACAATTACGAACTGATTGCGCTGTTCCGCTTTGGCTACATTGACCCAAACGCCAAACGACCGACGATTGACTGGTCAAGCACCCAGCGCAAACCGGTGTCAGAATTTTGCTACGAGGAAACCTTTGGAAACAAGTGGATTCCAAAAGAATGATTTTACTTTACATAATTTACCTTATACAACAAAAGAAATAACCATCATGGGTATGAAACTTTGCACGCCATGGCTCAAATGTGCCATTTATCTGCTTATGATTCTGCTCCCCATAATGCTTCCTGTAACGGCATTTTCGCAAAATATCGATGACGATGATGATGACGAAGATGCGGACATTTACACCGAACGCTTCAAAAATGCTAACGGTGCCGCAGGCTCATTCGGACTGACAACCACCGGGTTCATTGTTTCAGGGAGTTTTGTACGCCTATTAAATCCAGATTGGATTATGTTCGCTTCTCTTGCCATGACTTCTGCAAACGACCCGATGGAAATTGAGCGGTTTGACTTTTTTGGAAGAAGTTTTATCACCGATAGCGAAACTGGAGAAACCAAATTAAACAGCATGTTTATGGTGCCGATAACGATTGGCACGCAACGGCGACTTTTTCGTGAAGATATTAACAGTTCTTTTCGTCCATTTCTTGAAGCGGGAGCAGGTCCGACTTTTGGATATGTTTATCGGTATGAAGAGGGTTTTTTCGGCGGCGGCTCTATCAAGTTAGGTTTCAACGGGTTTATTGGCGCGGGAGCATATTTCGGTTCAAATCCTTTTTCGCTGCAAGGATTGACAGTGCGATACCAAGTAGATACGTTTTTGAGTCGTGTTGAGTTGCTACCAAACCGATTTCGCAATTCATTTCAGGGGATTTCGCTCAATTTGATTTTTGGGACATTCTTCAATTAAGGTTTACGGAGCGCACAAATGCACGCCACATCAACAATATCGCTGGGTTTTGCGCCACGCGAAAGATCGTTCATTGGTTTTGCAAGTCCTTGAATAATCGGACCGAGTGCGGTTGCTCCGCCCAGCCGCTCGGTGATTTTGTAGGCGATATTTCCTGCATCTAAATTTGGAAAAATATACACATTCGCCCGCCCTGCCACTTGACTTCCCTTTGCTTTTCGCTCACCAACGCTCGGCACAAATGCCGCATCAAATTGAAGCTCGCCATCAATTTTTAAATCAGGACGTTTTGCACGCGCAATTTCAGTAGCCTGCACAACCTTGTCGACCGATTCGTGTGTGGCACTGCCTTTAGTTGAAAATGAGAGCATGGCGACAATTGGCTCTTCTTCCGTCAAAGCACGATGCGACTCTGCACTGGTAATAGCAATATCGGCAAGTTGTTCGGTTGTGGGATATGGCATGACGCCACAGTCAGCAAATGTAAAGACCCTGTCGGGAGCACTTGGGTGAGTTTCAGGAAATGCCATTAAAAAGAAACTGGAAACCAGAGAAGTTGTGGACTTCTCCACCCCGATAATTTGAATTCCCGCACGGAGCACGTCAGCAGTTGAAGACACTGCTCCCGCAACGCATCCATCTGCATCGCCACGCCGAACCATCATCGCGGCAAAAAATAGCGGGTTTTCCATCGCTTTCTTGGCATCGTCATAACTTGCTCCCTTCGCTTTTCGCAAAGTGAAATACTCGCTGACATATTCCGACATTTTTTCGGAACGCAAATGCTCTATAATGCGCACTCTTGTGCTCGGAAAGGATAAATTCAACGATTGAAACTGCTGTTGAATTTGTTCAGCGTTCCCAATTAAAATTGGCTTCAATAAATCTTCGCGAAGGATTTCGTCAATCGCTTTAATGGTTCGTTCATCGCCCGATTCAGGAAAAACAATTGTTGCTTTTTTGGATTTCGCTTTTAGCCTGATTTGCTTAATGACTTTATGCATTGAATTAATTTAACTGCTATTTTTTAAGTATGTTAGATAAATTTGGCTCACCGGCTTTTAGCCAAGAATAATACCAAATTGAAGCCACACGAATTACACTTAGGTCAAAGCGTTTTTCAACCATTTGATTGAGTTTCTGCTTTAATTTATCGTAATAGATTTGAGAAAACTCTCTTCGCGATGAGGGCGAGTTCTCGGCAGAGGGTTCATACAAATCTTCTTGGGAAAGTTCGGATTGAATTTGTTTATCCATCACTAAAACTTGCTGGCTCAATAGGAAACTTTCTAACGACCATTTAAACGCTTCTTGTGTAGGGTCGTCAATCAGGTAAATGCTCCCGTCGCGGAGATATTCAGATTCTCTTGGGAGCATGAATTTTTGAGGATAGACGGATTCCCAGCGTGCGTGTAAGCCTTTTTGACCTGTGAGTTGCCCATCGTAGTTCTCGGTGGCATGAAGTGGCACATTCGCATCGGCAACGTAGTGTCCTAAATTGGCGGCGAAGTAGATAATTTTTTCGCGGTTCTGCTCCCGAAATGCGTTCGTCAGGCTATCAGCAAATGCGGCAATGCGCCAAGGTACGAGACCATTTTCCTTCAATCGCTCGTAGCCAAATTTTTTCAGCGCATCGTCATAATTGCGCGGAAGTTCATCAAATGGATAAGCACCGTAGCGGTCTAAATCGATGTAGTGTTGCGGGGCTTCGGAAGGGTCAGTGCGTCTGCGGTTGTCGGCATCTACGGAGCGGTCAATCAATTCTTGAGCGTTTGCGCGGAAGAAATCTGCGGCAGGCGCAGGCACCAGATAGACGGCTTGTCGATGGATTTGTCGGTGCGCCCAAAATCCCCACTGCCATTCACATAACGGGCAGAAGTAAAGCATCACGAACAAGTAAGCCAGTGCCATAGGAATACGGTTGATAAGTGTTAGCAGTTTTTGTAAGTTTAGGCAAATTCTTACAAACTACAATGTTGAACCTGCCTTTTCAGGCTGAACTTCCCTATGATGCGCCGCTCAATTTAAAGGCAACCTTATTTTGCGGTCAAGCCTTTCGGTGGCAAGCCCTTTCTGACAACACATTTCAAGCCGTCGTTTATGGTGAAGTCTTACGACTAACCGACCTCCGTAATCGGCTGTGGATAGAATCTACTGCCAGATGCATCAACGGGCGGTCTCTTTCCGACTTTGTTTGGTATTACTTAGGCTTTGAAGACAATCTTAATGAGGTATTTTCTACGGAATTCATAAAACGTTATCCACATCTCTATCAGGGCGCATCCGTCTATTTCGGGTTGCGTCTGCTCCGCCAAGAGCCATTTGAGACGCTTATTTCGTTTATGTGTGCGCAAGGCGTTGGGATTGCTCTTATTCGTCGCCAGGTTTCTATGCTTTCTTTGAATTTGGGTATGTTTATTGCAATAACAGAATATAAATTTCCGACACCGGAGCAGATTGCCGATGCTCCACTTCGCAGACTAATCGCATGCACCAATAACAACCCCATTCGGGCTCGTAATCTTCGTGCAATTGCTTTATCGGTTGCTCGTGGTGAGTTAGATCTTACGAAATACTCTGCTCCCCATTGCGATTTCCAAACCGCTCGCCAAACCCTGCTCCGCTACGACGGAATTGGCGAAAAAATTGCCGATTGTATTTGCTTATTCGGGTTAGGTCATCGCTCAGCGTTCCCGATAGATACCCATGTTCGTCAATACTTACAGGCGTGGTTTGGGCTTTCTACGCAAACGGCATCGCTTACTTCAAAAGAATATCAGCGATTATCCAATCAAGCACGCACGCTTTTGGGCGAAACGCAGGCGGGACTTGCAGGACAACTCCTTTTCCACTATTGGCGGAAAGATATAAAGCACATGAAAGCTTTTTAATTGAATAAAATACACAGGGCGACTTGATAGCCGCCCCATGTAATGTGTGAGAAAAGTTATTCTCCTTTTTCAGTCCTTTTTCAACGCGCTTCAACAACTTTTTTGCCTTCATCTCGTGCTTTGATGAGCTCGGCGATTCGGCTCGAATTTCCATTCACACGGTAGTCGAGGTAATCGGCAAGTGCGGCGATTTCATCGCTTTTTCCTGCTAACTGCGGCATGTAGGCACGATACGGTGAATCCGATTTGTAGTCGTGGAGCGTTTTCATGAGATTCGCAATGGATTCATTGCTCCGTCCAGTCAGATACTTTTTCATCGCACGGTAGCCGGTTTCGGTATGGCAAGCCAGACACTGCCCACGGAACATGGCTTCACCTTTCGCTAAAATGACTTCGGGCGTTTGCGCGTCACCCTCTACACGACGCGTCCAATGTGATTTTGTCAAATAGCCTTCTTGATTGAGTTGCGCGACGCTATTTTGACGAATACCATTGGAATACATGTGCCGAGCAATTGAGTAGGGTTTTCTTAGGGTTTCTCGCGCGTATTCTGCGCTACTATTAGCCACTACGGCAAGCAAAAGCACCGCAACCCCGTGTCCAAAGGAAAAGTCTTCTGGCGCACGTCGCACAAAGAAGTAGACGACGCCGACAATGGTCGCTGTCGTCATGACAATTACCAACGAAATTCGAGTTACTTGGGTAAATGCTCCGCTTCCAATCGTTGAAATTCCGAATTGAAGCAGTTGGCGATTGACTTCGGGAATACTTGCCAGATACCATGCAAAGAAAATGGGCATGAAAACGAATGACGGAATCAGCCATTTTGAACTCCATGTAATCATTTCGGCTTTGGTTTGCGGCTGTTCGTTCATTTGACTGTAAGAAAGCAACGCCCAGATTCCAGCCAGCGAAATACATACAAGAATTCTTAGGAAGAGGCTTGGGAAGTAGGTCGGGTTGAAAAAGGCTTGCCAGAATCGGCTTGCTTCTGCGCCGGTGCCGGCAACTTCAATCCATGCGTCGCCGGGCGTGAGCATGAAGGTCAAAATACCGTTGATAATCACCAGCGTCAAGAATGACGCAACAGCATAAAGCCAGCCCACTTGATTGTGCAGTTTGTTAGGGATTTTGCCCCAAGTGTAGTAGTAAACTGCCGCCGCCGTGAGTTCAATAATGAAGAAGACCCACTCAATCGCCCAACCAAAGACAAAGTTATGAATCAGTGTGCTGGTTGATTCTGGATTTGCCAGTCCAATCGCAAACCAAATTCCAACCCCAGAGACAGCCCCGAAGACGCCGGTTACAATTAAAAAGAACTTAGAGTGTCTTCGAAGCATGGGAAACCAATCGTCTCGACCGTCTTTGAGGGCTTTATGCTCCGCAAGCGCTAAGTATAACCCACCGCCAACGGCAAATTGCGAAATCAACGTATGAAAAATGGCAATGATGCCGATAATCCATCCGCTTCCAAGCATCGGCACGTCCCAAACTGGATAGTTCATATTTACTCCTTTTTAAGTCTTTTATTTTTAAGAGGTTAAAGCACCATGTATCCCCAAATTGTTGTTATGACCAAAATGCCCAGCGCCAGCAATCCAAAGTAGGTAGCATTTCGGGCGCGTCTGCCCTTTTCGTGCTTACCATCGTAGAGCGGAATGAGCGTCCATAACAGCAATCCCAGAGTGAAGATGGAAATACCTAATCCCTCGCCTAATGCTCCGGGGAAAAGATTTCCCATGATTTTTAAGACTTGGAAAGCACTCATAAAATACCATTCGGGGTGAATACCCGTCGGCGCAGGTTTGAGCGGGTCGGCGACCTCTCCCAAATCCCAAGGAAACAGCGATGCAAAGAGTGCCATCACATTGAGCGCGATAAGCCACATGGCGAGGTCGTTCATCAAAAAGTTTGGGAAAAAGGGAATTGACTTTTGCTCACTTTTTGGCTTTTCGGCTTCGCTTGGAAGTGTGGCATTGCCGTGCTTTTGAACGAGCCAGAGATGAAAAACGAGAATCGGCATAAAGAGCGCGGGCATGACGACCACGTGGAGCGCGAAGAAGCGTTGAACGGTGAGTTCGCCGACTTCTAATCCGCCGCGAAAGAGATTCGTCATCGGCTCGCCGATAATCGGCAAGGCATTTGGAATTTCAAGCCCAACCTTTGTGGCAAAATAAGCAAGGTCGTCCATCGGGAGCAGGTATCCGCTGAATCCAAACAGCAGCGTGATAATGAGTAGCAGCATGCCGCTCCACCAGCCGAACTCGCGCGGAGCACGATAGGCTTTCATAAAATACACCGAGAACATGTGAATAAAGACCGATGCCACCATCAAATTCGCTGACCACGAGTGTGCCGAGCGAATCAGCCACCCGAAGTGAATTTCGTAGGTGATTTGTCGGACGGATTCATAGGCGTCAGGTCCGGGGCGGTAATAGACGAGGAGCAACACCCCCGTCAAGGCTTGCACAATGAAGAAGAAGAGCGAAATACCGCCCCAGTAATACCAAAACGAATGTTGATGAACGGGGACGGTTTTCTTCTTTGCAAATTTGAGTATCTCTTCCAATCCCAAACGCGAATCAACCCACCCGTAAAGTGATGCGATTAACTTTGCCATACTTCTACAAAATTAGTTTTAACGAATTGAATTAGACTTTTGAGACGATTACCGTCCCATCTTGAACTTTGACGTTAAAGGCTTTCAGCCCTTTCGGTGGCGGTCCTGAAACAGCGGCACCCGTTTTAATGTCATAAACGCCGCCATGGCAGGCGCAGTAGAGTCGATTTTCTTCGGCTTGATATTGAACCGTGCAAGCCAAATGCGTGCAGACGGCTTCCATAGCTGACCATGTGTCGTCTTTATGGTGAATAAGCATCGCCGGCTTTGTGCCGAATTTGAACATCATCGCCGCCCCCAACTCCAATTTTGCCGCGTCGGGCAAAGAGACTTCGGAGACTTTTGTGGCTTCCATGCTTCGCTCAATCGGCGAGGCGAGGTAGCGATAAATAGGATAGCCGATTGCCCCAGCGTAGCACAACCCGACGCCACCGAATAGGACTTTTGCAAACGTCCGGCGCGACATCAAATCGCCCGCGTCGGTATCTGCGCTGTTTATATGTGTAATCGTTTTATCAGCATTCATTTTGTCATCTCCTTTGTAGATTCAGTTGCAAACGATGGATTCAATTTTAATTCCCCTTCGTCTTTGGAGCGCATGACCACTGACAACAGCCAGCCGATAATGCCCAGCCCAACCACAAATAGCACAAGGAAAATCGCTACGACCGACCAATTTGTAACGATATTTCTTTCCCAGACATCAAACCCTTTGAGGAGCAACGTGATGTCGCGAATGCCATCGCGATACAAGACCATCGTCAACATTGAGAGCAAGACGCCGACTGCTCCACCCCACGACAAAAGGAGCGACGGTTTCCGAACAATCGCCACAGCAGAAAGTGCAATCAAGCCAGCCGTCAGCACAAGCCAACCGTAGCCTGTAAAAAGGTAAAGCGATTGTGAAGTGAGTGCTTCCTTAACGGCATCAGGCTGTGCGAGAAATACCCAATATGCCGCGCCGAGTTGAAGCGTGAAAAAGACGGCGGCAATTTTTCCGCCCAGTGCGTTCAAATAGATTCCAACACTTTCGCTTGCTTTTGAAGTCGTTGAAAGCCACACCATCCACATACCAGCAACTGCGAATCCACCGGTGAGCATCATGACCCAACGCGGCGTTGTGGTCGGGTCGCTTGTCGGGAGCACCACTCCCAACGCCGAATTTTCATACAGAGATTGCCAATCTTCGGGACGGAGCATGAGCGTAAAGTTTGTCGCGTAAATTCGCGCAATCAGTCCAATCAAAAGCCACGAGCCGATTGCAAGATGCCACGCACTTTGGTGGGTTTCCGTTCGCTCGGCGACTTTGTAAAGAAACCAATAAGCGAGCATTAATATTGCAATAACAGAAATCCACCAAAGTCCAATTAAAACGCTACTGGTATAAAGGGCTTGCCCGTAAAGCACCTGCGTAAAAAGAAGCGGCGGCACCCCCAAGTTGATAACATATGTCATCACAATCGGCAAACGCCGCGCCATCAGGCTTGCGGATTGATTGAGTGTCAATGTTGCGCCTTGTCTCGTGCCGAAATAATTCAGGATTGCCACCAGGAGCAATCCTCCAATTAAAATTTCCAACGCAACGAAATGAAGCCCGAGCGTTACGATATTTAATATCTTGAAGAGCCAAACAGGCGCCGGTAAAGGGATTGGGTCTGGGACAGGAAAAGGATAATTCATACTGCTACTCCCGGATAGGTTACTACTTACTACTGAACTACCAACTTCTTGAACCTTTACGATTCAAAAACGCTACAAACGTCGCACGATTTTTCCGCATCACAAACTATATTTTTCACATTTCAGCGGTTTTTATCTTTTTTTTAACTTGTTTTGATTTCAATACTTACAGGCAAATTCGTCCATATCGTTTTCTCTTTTCTGAGTTTCTTCGCGGCTCTTGAGTAATAGGGGGAATTTTTATCACTTCACGAGCACCATTTTTCGCGTCTCACTATACTCCCCCGCTTGCAAGCGATAGAAATACACGCCCGACGAGAGCGAAAACGCCGACGCACGAAGCGTGTAGGTATGCGTTCCGGCATGTTGCGTTGTGTTGATGAGCGATGCGACCTTTCTTCCAAGCATATCGAACACTTCCAACCGCACCAAACTTGGAGACGGCAAGTCATATTGAATGATGGTCGTCGGATTAAAGGGATTCGGATAGTTCTGTAACAGGGCGTAGTCTTTCGGGATTCTCACGCTTGGGGTCTTTTCTTCGACATCGAGCGTGAAGACGCTGTCGCCGCGAACGGTTGTTGCGCCACTGAAACTGCCGCCGAAAAAACGCGGGTTGGAATAGACGAACGCCACACTTGCTCCGTCCAACGTCAGCGTGTCAGATGCGATTGAACTATGCCCGTCAAAACTGCCGCCGAAAAAACGCGGATTCGTGTAAGTGTAACTTGTTGGACTTCCCATCAGCGTTATCACTCCCGACGACACCCTCGCGCTTCCGTCAAAACTGCCGCCGAAAAAACGCGGATTCGTGTAAGTGTAACTTGTTGGACTTCCCACCAGCGTTATCACTCCTGATGACACGTTCGCGCTTCCGTCAAAACTGCCGCCGAAAAAGCGCGGATTCGTGTAAGTGTAACTTGTTGGACTTCCCATCAGCGTTATCACTCCTGATGACACGCCCGCGCTTCCGTCAAAACTCCCGCCTTGAAATTTCTGACCGACAAGCAATTCCGAAGCAAGCATCATTGCTACAATTAACAAAATCTGTTTTTTCATGGATTGCTCCTTATTTAGCGTTGAACTTTCTTGGAATTATTTCTTTGTTCTTTAGGGTGCTGTTCTAACGCCTCTAAAATTGTTGTTGCTGTTTGTTCCCGGTCGGAATCGGTCGGAGACTCTGATTCTAAGGAAGGAATCATTCCAATTTCCGCCTCTGGTTGTTAAGCCGGTGTTGTTTGTCAAATTAGACCAATCCGAGACTTCATTGCCGAGCAATCCACCGCTTGGGTTCAAATTGCCGCTGCCGTGAACGCCTGTGAACGTGCGTCCTTGTGCATTTCCGACGGTTACAACGGTTTCTTCGATATTGCCGCTCAAATCCATGATGCCGTAGTACGAAGCCCCAGCTTGAGTGCGCCCTGTGCCGCTACGAGCGAAAATTCCGACACGAAGCGCGCCGGTTGCGCCATCGCCGTTCGTGAATGTTCCGCCGTTGTAATTGACGTTGGCTTGCGCGTTGGTGATGGTTTCCGTTCCATCTTCATTGCCGCTGATGTTGGTTGCGGCGACAGCGGAGGCATTGCCCCATGCAAATTCGCCCGGAACGCCTTTTTCAACACCGCGACAGGCTTTCTCGAATTCAAGTTCGGTCATGGGTCTCAATCCTGACCAAGCAAGGTAAAGCAGGGCGCGTTGCGCCGCTGGCGAAAAGCTATACGCGATGGCTCTATCGGGTCGGCTTGCGACGAGGTTAGGATGTGTTCCTGTAAAAGTGGCGGTGCGGTTGCCGACTAAATTTGCCGTTGCGCCGCCGATTGCGGAGAGTTGTTGCAGAGAAAGATTGTTGTAAAAATCCGCCATTTGCCCAAATGAGAGTTCATACTTCATGCAGTAAAAGGCACGAAATCCTTTTGGAAAAGCCGCTGGCAAGGTGCGCGTTTGCGTGTTCGTGAAGTCGTCGCTTACCGCAGCGCCAGTATTGTTTCGGTTGATGAGATTATTGGTATTTGTGCCGCCAAGCGTCAATTCGTTTTCGCTGGAAATGAGAAAGGGCTCGATGGATCCGCCGCGTGCGAATTGATTGTTGATGTTGGTGAAGGAGCTATCGCCGACAAAGAACGCGCCCTCCGGCACATAGACCATTTCAACGGCGAAGACTTGCACTTGCACGGCGGCAATCGGCACGGTCATGTCAAAGCCGTAAGTCCATCGCAGTTGAATGTTGCTCAAATTGACGTCGCCCGCACCGGCTTGGGAGCGATGCACCAGCACGCCTTTTCCGTCGGGCGCAGGCGCAACGGTAAAACCTTGCCCATTGTGATGCGCCGCCGTTGTTGAAAGCGTGGCGTGGCGATAAAAGCCCGATTCATCTTTAAACTTGACGAAGAGCCATACCGCGTCCCAATTCGCGGTTGGAGATGGCGCGCCGGCGTCGCGCCAAGAGTTCTTCCAAGAAAGATTGAACTGCACGTTGGTGAAGGCTGGTTGTCCGTTTGGATTGTCGCCCGTGAGCGTAACGCCGCTTACTTGCACGTCGTTGGCGTGCGCGCCGAGCGTGATGAAAAAGATTGCCGAGCAGAGTGTTGCAAGTCGCTTCATGGTTGTTGATTCATTTTGAGTTGTAAAAACTGTTGAAGAAACCGATTGAGTGCGTCGAGGCTATCAAAGACTTCTTCTTCGCCTGTTGAAACCGACCGCAAAAAAATTTTCAGCGGAAGTTCCTCCTTTGTCCTCTCCGCCGTTTTTTCGCCTGATGGTTTTTCATCGGTTTGAATTAAGCGTAAAAAAAATGTATCGCGTTGCCTCATCGCACCTTAGTTTCTGGGTTAACTTCAACCTTGCAAAGGTATATGGTGAAGGTTTGCGTTTTGTTTACATAGACGACGAGACGGGGCATTTGGGGATTGGAAGATTTCCGCTCTAAAAAGTTGTTTGAATGATAAGAGTTTTTATATTTGCAATGCTTCAAGATTGACTTCGCATCCACGGGCTCTTGAGTTCTGGTTCGCACCATTGAACATCAATTCGTTGTTCGTTCTCGCTAAATTCAACTTTGAATCATCAACCTTGAAACGCTTTTGTATTCTTTCGTTTTGAACTTTTCCTTTGAAAAATGACGACGCGGATTCGTCAAAGACTTAAAACCTTACTCCTTTCAAGAGTTGCTCCAAAGTCTGATTTAAGTCATCTCAATTTATAAAACATACTGACGCGCTATTCGAATGCGCTTCGTTACAAGTATTACTTTTCAACGCATATTTTAGTTCAACCTCACCAACACTAATCATTCACATCAATGCCAAACGCAAATGCAAACGGAAATGCACCCGCCGCCGCCCCAACACCGAGTCAAGGATTTAGCTTGGACATCAACATCTTGCAAAAGAAAAAGGTAACTGACCTTGCCGCGATTGCCAAAGAAATGGGTATTCATACAAGCGGGCTTCGCAAAGATGAGCTCATTTATAAAATCATTGAAACGCAGGCGCAAAAGATTGAATCCGCGCCGGAAGGCACTTCGCCCGGCATGATTGTCAATAGCGGCGTGCTTCAAACGATTCAAGATGGCTACGGCTTCTTGCGCTCGGCGAACTACAACTACCTTTCCTCGCCCGACGACATTTACGTTTCGCCGTCGCAAATCAAGCGGTTCAATATGAAGACGGGCGATACGGTTTCTGGGCAAGTGCGTGCGCCAAAGGAAGGCGAGCGGTTCTTTGCGCTTCTGAAAATTGAAACCATCAACGGCGTTACGCCCGAAGAACTCAAAGACCGCGTTCCTTTTGACAACCTCACGCCGCTTTATCCGCAAGAACGCTTGAAACTTGAAACAACGCCCAATGAATACTCCACGCGCGTTTTAGACATTTTCGCACCGATTGGCAAAGGACAACGCGGTTTAATTGTTGCTCAACCCAAAACCGGCAAAACTATTTTGCTCCAAAAAATTGCCAACGCGATTGCCAAGAATCACCCCGAAGTCTATCTCATCGTTCTGCTCATTGACGAACGCCCCGAAGAAGTTACCGACATGGAGCGCAACGTTCAGGCAGAAGTCATTTCATCGACCTTTGACGAAGAACCGGAACGCCACGTCCAAGTCGCCGATATGGTGCTTGAAAAAGCCAAGCGATTGGTGGAAGTCAAACGCGACGTCGTCATTCTTTTGGATTCCATTACGCGCCTTGCCCGCGCACATAACACCGTCATTCCGCACTCTGGAAAAATTCTTTCGGGCGGAATTGACTCCAACGCGCTTCACAAACCGAAACGCTTTTTCGGTGCCGCACGCAACGTCGAAGAAGGCGGCTCGCTCACCATCATCGCCACCGCACTCGTCGATACCGGCTCACGCATGGACGACGTCATTTTCGAAGAGTTCAAAGGCACCGGCAATATGGAACTCGTGCTCGACCGTCGGCTCGCCGAACGTCGCATTTTCCCTTCCATCGATATTCTCAAATCCGGCACGCGCAAAGAAGAACTGCTCGTCTCGCAAGAAGAAATCTCACGAATGTGGCTTTTGAGAAAATACATGGCGGATAAAAACTCCGTCGAAAGCATGGAGTTCATTTTGGATAAAATGGACGGCACGAAGTCCAACAAGGAGTTTTTCAAAATGATGAACGCATAAGCCGTTCGCTTGGATTATCTCAACATTTTAACATTTGTCTTTATGCTCAAGCGCATTGACCACGTCGCCATCGCCGTGAAAAATCTTGACGAATCGCTCGCCCTCTTCAAAACCTTGATTGCCGACGGCGTCGCGAAAGTAACCATCGAAGACGTGCCGGCGCAAAAGGTGCGCGTCGCGTTTATTCACATCGGAGACACGAAAATCGAGTTTCTCGAAGCCACCTCACCCGATAGCACCGTCGCAAAGTTCATCGAAAAACGCGGCGAAGGCTTGCATCACCTCGCGCTGGAAACCACAGACATTCACGAAGAAGTCAAAGCCGTCGCCTCGCGTGGATTTGGCATTCTCAACGAACCGCGACTGGGCGCGGAAGAAAAACTCGTCAGCTTTATTGACCCCAAAACCGCTAACCGCGTGTTAGTTGAACTTGTTGGAGAAAACAAGCACCGCTAAACTCACAAATAATGCTCGGTTTTTCCCCCTTTTATCCTTCTCTCGATACCCTATAAAAACCCTATATCGACTTCCTTGCATCGCCTCCCCGCTTCACCTACCTTTATTCGTGCGTCAGGCTTCATGCGCAAATGCACAATTGAATGACGCATCGTAAGCACATTTGACTCTGAAGAACTTCTCTGCCGCCGTGTTTCAAATCGACATTTGCCCGATTTGAGCCGCACACGTAAACATTTCGCAAACCTTAGCAGTGTAAGTTTTCATAAAACCAAGGCGACAAAACAACTAAACCATACCCAATCATGAAACAACGCATATTTCAAAAAATCCTCTTTTTGCTGCTCTCTCTTTTTCTTTTGACGTCAACCGCTTCGGCGCAAACAACCATTACTTGGACAGGGGCTGTCAACAACGATTGGAACAATACCGGCAACTGGTTGCCGGCAAATGTTCCCAATACAGCGACTGAAATTGCGCTCTTCAATAACGGAGCTACATTTACCATTTCCACAATGCCAGCGACGCTTGATTTGGGTCGCATTCGGGTAGAAAACAATACGAGGGTTACTTTCGATGCGACTTCGTCTATAAACGTTGGCACAAATGGCTACACTGGTTCAGAAGTATTGATTCAAAATGGTTCAAGATTGCAATTTGGAGATAACATTACTTTCACGATTGCAGGTGTAAGTGGTAACACATTTGAAGTTCAAAGTGGCGGTATTTTTATTGCAGGGTCAACAACGAGCTTAAGTGCTTCCGGTGCAGGCGTAGCCTTTTTAATCAATGGAGAGTTTTGGTGCAATGCTCCGGATGGCTTCACAGGAGGCACTGCCACCAACATCAGAAGTACCAATTCACCAACAGTTACGCTCGGAACAACTTCAATCATTAGGTATAATTATCTCTCTGGCGACCAAACCGTTACATCGCGAAGCGATTATGCAAATGTGGTTGTCAATCCGGGATTTTCCGGTTCTAAAACTGCTGGGGGTAATTTAGGATTTATCGCAAATGGCACACTGACGATTAACGCAAGCCTTACTTTTAGTTTGGGCGCAAACCAAATCTCTTTTGCAGGCACGGGCGGCAGTGTAACCATCAATGGAACATTAACCACATCGCGCTCGCAGGGGTTCACGGGGTCAACACTTACCGCCATTAGCAACGCCAATTCTCCGACTGTAACGCTTGGCACAAGTTCAACGATTACATACAACACACCTATAGGAAGCCAAACTGTGTCATCACGCACGGATTATGCAAATGTCATCGTTACCAATACCTTATCTGGCTCGAAATCGGCAAATGGAAACTTAGGCTTTGTCGCCAATGGCTCGCTGACCATCAATGCAGGTCTTATTTTTAATTTAGGCGCAAACCAAATCTCTTTTTCAGGCACCGGCGGAAGCGTTACGATTAACGGCGAATTTCAAACTTCAAACTTAAATGGCTTTCGGGGGTCGTCAACCGCCGCTATCAGCAATACCAATTCGCCAACGATTACCTTAGGCACGACTTC